>NZ_JBVJMF010000010.1:0-281062 GCF_055584345.1 Streptomyces sp. NPDC104106 | reverse complement strand
CCGGCCCCCCCCCCCCCCCCCCCGGGGGGGGGGGGGGCGGCGGCCCCCCCCCCGCCCCCCCGGGGGGGGGGGGGCCCGGGGGCGGGGGGGGGGGCGGCCGCCCCCCCCCCGCCCCTTCCGGCGTTCCGGCTCCACCGGCCGCGTGCGGAGTGTGTATCCGGGTGGACCGTCGCCTACCGGACGGATCCGGCCAATCACCGAACGTCAACCCCCTCGGCCCGGCCGCGGGCTCCCGGCCCAGCTGGCCGGCGTGTTCGCCCCCGGTCGGGGCACCCCTCCAGGCGGCCCCCCGGCCCCGGCACACTGGCGCGAACCGTGAGGGTGGGGTGCGGGGACATGACAGGGATGTGGCGGGCGCGTGAAACGGTTTGCCGAACATGCGTAGGGTGCAGAGAAGTCATCAGAACACACCGGGGCACGACGAGCGAGGGAGGGAGCCGGAGCGATGGGCGACCACAAAGAGCAACAGCCCGTGCGGGTGGGCGCGGCCGTGCGGCGACGGCGCCGCGCCCTGGAGCTGACCCTCGCGGCCGTGGCCGAGCGCAGCGGCCTGTCCGTGCCCTTCCTCAGCCAGGTCGAGAACGACCGGGCCCGCCCCAGCCGCACCTCCCTGGAGAAGCTGGCCGACGCCCTGCGCACCACGGCCGTCGAACTGCTCGCCGCCGCCGACCCGGCCGCCAGCGTGGACGTCGTGCGCGCCGAGCCGACCGCCGCGGGCGACTTCGCGCCGCGCACCCGCGCCCTGGTCCGCGGCCATCACCAGCTGCACGCCTCGGAGTTCACCGGCGACCACGAGGCGGGCCGCGAGTTCCAGCACCGCAACGACGAGCTGATGTACGTCGCCGACGGCGCGGTGGAGATCGAGGCCGAGGGGCGCGCGTACCGCCTCGGCCGGGGCGACACCCTGTACCTGACCGGCGGGGTGCGGCACCGGTGGCGGGCGACGGTGCCCGACACCCGGGTGGTCGTGGTGGCGGTGGCGGAGCACATCGAGGCCGTGCAGGACCGGTCCCGTTGACGAGGGTCGTCTCCCTCGTCCCGTCCCTCACCGAAGCGGTCGCCGCCCCCCTCCCCGGCGCCACCGCCTGGTGCGCCCGTCCGGCCGACCTGGACGTCACCCGGATCGGCGGTACGAAGAACCCCGGGTCGACCGGATCGTCGCGCTCGCTCCCGACCTGGACGCCATGCGCGCGGCGGGGATCGACGTGCTGGTCACCGAGGTGCGCGGGGTGCCGCAGGCCTTCGGCGAGCCGGCCCGGGTGCTCACCGCGTGCGGCGCACCCCGCCGCCCGCGCCGACTCGGGGCCGCGGAGGCCGCCTGGGACGCGCTCCCGGGGCCGGCGGAGCGTGTGACGGCGGTGGTACAGGTCTGGCGCCGCCCTGGACCGTCCTCGGCCGGGACGCCTTCGCGGGCGACGTCCTGGCTGGCCTCGGCATGGACCAGATCCACGCCCGCCACCCCGACGGGGGTGCCGCCGACGAGCCCTACCGCTTCACCGCCGACGACGGCCCGGAGGCCTTCGCCGCGGGTGCCGGGCGAGGCGCTGCGAGCAGCTCTTCGCCGAGCGGTCCGCGTCCGAGCCGTTCCTTACGCTGGTGCACTGCCCGAGCGGGCCCAGCACCCGGAATACCGCGCCTCTGACCAGGGGGTACGGATCTCACAGGGCATAAGCTGGTCTTATGAGCGAGGTGGAGAGGCCGCACGAGCGCACGGGACCGCTGGCGCACCGGGTGCCGGACCTGGCCGCGCTGGAACTGCTGCTGGCCGTGGCCCGGCTCGGCAGTCTCGGGGCGGCGGCACGCGAGGTCGGCATCACCCAGCCCGCCGCCAGCAGCCGGATCCGCTCCATGGAACGGCAGTTGGGCGTGGCCCTCGTCGACCGCTCCCCGCGCGGTTCCCGGCTCACCGACGCCGGCGCCCTGGTGACGGACTGGGCCCGCCGGGTGGTGGAGGCGGCGGCCGCCTTCGACGCGGGTGCGCGGGCGCTGCGGGACCGGCGGGACTCACGCCTGCGGGTCGCGGCGAGCATGACCATCGCCGAGTACCTGCTGCCCGGCTGGCTGCTCGCGCTGCACGCCGAGCGCCCCGACACGGCGGTGTCCCTGCTGGCCGGCAACTCGGCGAAGGTCGCCGAACTGCTGCAGACCGGGGAGGCGGACCTCGGCTTCGTGGAGGGCCTGACGGTGCCGACGGGGCTGGACTCCGCCGTCATCGGCCGTGACTGCCTGATCGTCGTCACGGCTCCCGGCCACCCCTGGACCCGCCGCCGGCGCCCGCTCACCGCCCGGGAGCTGGCCGAGACCCCGCTGATCCTGCGCGAGCGCGGCTCGGGCACCCGGCAGGTCCTGGACGCGGCACTCGGCGGCCTGGCCCGCCCGCTGATCGAGCTGTCCTCCACCACGGCCGTCAAGGCATCGGCGGTCAGCGGAGCGGGCCCCTCCGTCCTCAGCGAGCTGGCGGTCGGCGAGGAGCTGGCGATGCGCCGGCTGGTCAGCATCCCGGTGGACGGCGTCTCGCTCGGCCGCGACCTGCGCGCGGTCTGGCCCACGGGCCATCGACCGACGGGCCCGGCACGGGAGTTGCTGTCGCTGACGCGGGGCTGACGCGCTGTCTTCGGCATGCGGCGGCACCTGTCCGCAACGGCGGCGCGTGCCGAGCGCGCGGTAGCCGTGACTCGGTGAGTGCGTGGGGCGTACCGCTGTGCGGTTGCCCCGCGACGGGGGTACCGCCCTCACCCCGCTGTGCGGCTGCGCCGCGACAGGGCAGCGCCCTACGCGAACGAAGTCGAGGCACGCCCCGCGTCACCCGGCGGATGGCCCCGTAGCCCGACGGTGCCGCGTCCCGGCACCGACCGGGTGTGCCGAGCGCGCGGTAGCCGTGACTCGGTGAGTGCGCCGCGCTGTATCGCTGTGCGGCTGCGCCGCGACGGGGGCACCGCCCTCAGCCCCTGCACGCCCCGCGTCACCCGGCAGACGGCCCCGAACCCGACGGCGGTATCGCTGTGCGGCTGCGCCGCGACGGGGCAGCGCCCTACGCGAACGAAGTCGAGGCACGCCCCGCGTCACCCGGCGGATGGTTCCGAGTTCGGCGGCGCCGCCGGACCACCCAGCAGCACCCGTGCGCGGAAAAGCCGTGGCCCGGCGCAGCCCGCCCCGGCACCATGATCCGCATGACCAGCATCGCCCCGCCCGCCGCAGGAGTCCGTACGCCCTGGGAGGAACTCCCGGCCGCCGTCCGGCACGCCGTCGGCGAGACGCTCGGCGCGCCGGTCGTGCACGCCGTGACGCAGAACGGCGGTTTCTCACCCGGCGTCGCCGCGCGCGTGCGCACCGCCGCGGGCGGCACCGGGTTCGTCAAGGCGGTGAGCGGCGCAGCCAATCCGCACAGCCCCGGCCTGCACCGCCGGGAGGCCCGCAACGCCGCCGCGCTGCCCGCCGCCGTACCCGCGCCCCGGCTGCTGGGGACGTACGACGACGGCACCTGGGTGGCGCTGGTCTTCGAGGAGGTACCGGGGCGTCAGCCGCACGTGCCCTGGCGGCGCGAGGAGCTGCGCCGGGTGCTCGACGCCGTGACCGTGCTCGCCCGCACCGGCACCCCGTGCCCCCTGGACGTCCCGCCCGTCGCCGAGGACCTGGCGGAGTCCTTCCGCGGCTGGCGCGGGCTCCTCGACGGCGAGGCCGGTGACGTACGCGACCGGCTCGGCGCGTGGACCGCCGGCCACCTGCCCCTCCTCGCCGCGCTGGAGACCGGCTGGCCCGAGGGCGCCTCGGGGGACACCCTGGTCCACGCCGATCTGCGCGCGGACAACGTCCTGCTCACGGCCGACGGGGCAGTGGTCTTCGTGGACTGGCCGCACGCCATGCGCGCCGCGCCCTGGTTCGACCTGCTCGTCCTGCTGCCGTGCGTACGGGCGCAGGGCGGGCCGGACCCGGAGGAGGTGTTCACCACGCACCCCCTGGGCCGGGACGCCGACCCGGACGCGGTGACCGCGGCGCTGGCCGCCCTCACGGGCTTCTTCCTGCGCGGTTCGCTGGCCCCGGCCCCGCCCGGACTGCCCACCCTGCGCCCGTTCCAGCGGGCCCAGGGCGACGCGGCGCTGGCCTGGCTCAGGAAGCGGCTGCGGCTGCCGTGACCAACGCCCGCGTCAACCGGGGGTCCTCGCCCATCTCCGGGTGCCACTGCACCCCGAGCGCCCAGCCCTCGGCCGGCGGCAGTTCCAGCGCCTCGACCGTGCCGTCCGCCGCGTAGGCCGAGGCGACCAGGCCGCGGCCGAGCCGGTCGACGGCCTGGTGGTGGTAGGTGGGGACGGCGGTCTCCTCCGGGACGATGCCGGCGTAAGCCGTGCCCGGTACCGGCTTGACGGGATGGCTGCCGAAGACGCCGACCGCCTCGGTGTGCCCGTCGAGGTGCTGGACGAGCGTGCCGCCGAGGGCGACGTTCAGCAGCTGCATGCCCCGGCACACGCCCAGCAGGGGCACGCGCGCCGCCAGCGCCGCCTCGATCAGGGCCAGCTCCCAGGCGTCCCGCTCCGGCGCGGGCGGCCCGGTGCGCGGCGAGCGCTCGGCGCCGTAGCGGGCCGGGTCCACGTCCGGGCCGCCCGCGATGACCAGCCCGTCAACCCGCGCCACCGCCTGCGCCGCGCGCTCGGGCGCGTCCGGTGGCAGCATGCAGGCCAGCCCGCCGGACCGCTGCACCAGCCGCGGATAGCCGGCCGCCAGCAGCACCGCCTCCAGCTCCCACACGCCCCAGCGCGCGCCGGACTCCAGATACGTGCTGATCCCGATCAGCGGTCGTACGGTCGTCATGCCGCCCTCCCCGGAAGTTCAAAGGTCTCGCATCACACCTTTACCGCACCGCCGCTACGTCAGGAAGCCCCGCAGCAGCGCCGCCGTGCCCGCGCAGTGCTCCCGCATCATCTCCCGCGCGCCGTCCGCGTCCCCGTCCAGCACCGCCTCCACCAGCGCGGTGTGCTGGCGCTGGGAGTGCTCCAGGTTGCGCACCAGCAGCGGGATGCAGTCGAGCAGATCGTTGACCGTCGCCCGCACCGCCGCGTACTGCGCGGTCAGCGAGGGCGAGCCGCACAGCTCGGCCAGCGTCAGGTGCAGCAGCGTGTCCAGGCGCCGGTAGTCCGCGAGCGGGGCGTCGTGCGTGCGGGCCAGTGCCTCGCGCAGCCGGTCCGCCTGCTCGTCCGTCAGCCCGTGCGCCGCGCACAGCCCGGCCGCGCCCACCTCCAGCACCTCGCGGAAGCGCAGCACGTCCTCGATGTCGGTCTCGGCGATCCGCCGCCGCAGCTCGTCCTCGCCGCCGGCGTCCGCGCGCGGCAGCACGAACGTCCCGCCGTACCGCCCGCGCCGAGCCTCCACCAGCCCCTGGTCGTGGAGCACCTTCAGCACCTCGCGCAGCGTCACCCGGCTGATCCCGAGCCGCTCCGCCAGCTCCCGCTCGGCCGGCAGCCGCTCCCCGCCCGGCACCAGACCGAGCCGTACGACCTGGAGGATCTGCTCCAGCGCCTCCTCGAAGCCGTTGCCCGCCCGCACCGGCCGCAGCACCGGAGCGAGCCGGTCGCCCACCCCTTGCGCATCGCTGTCCCACGACATCCGGCCGTACCCCCTTCCCAAGCAATGGTTCTGAGCAATACCTTATGGCTCCCGGCCCGGCCGAAAAAAGCGCGAAGGCGCCGAAGGAGGCTCTCCCGTGGCAGACCGCACACCCCCGCTCGGCGTCGAGGAACTGCACGCCCTCGTCGCGAGCGGTGAGATCGACACTGTCGTCCTGGCCTTCCCCGACATGCAAGGCCGGCTGCAGGGCAAGCGGTTCGCCGCCCGGTTCTTCCTGGACGAGGTCCTGCACCACGGCACCGAGGGGTGCAACTACCTCCTCGCCGTCGACACCGAGATGAACACCGTCGACGGCTACGCGATGTCCTCCTGGGAGCGCGGCTACGGCGACTTCGCCATGCGCCCCGACGCCGCCACCCTGCGCCGCATCCCCTGGCACCCCGGCACCGCCCTGCTCGTCGCCGACCTCGCCTGGAACGACGGCTCCCCGGTCGCCGCGGCCCCCCGCCAGATCCTGCGCCGCCAGCTGGACCGGCTCGCCGCCCTCGGCTACACCGCGCAGGTCGGCACCGAGCTGGAGTTCATCGTCTTCAAGGACAGCTACGAGGCGGCCTGGGACGCCGGCTACCGCGGGCTCACCCCGGCCAACCAGTACAACATCGACTACTCCATCCTCGGCACCGGCCGCATCGAGCCCCTGCTGCGCCGACTGCGCAACGACATGGCCGGCGCGGGCCTGACCGTCGAGTCCGCCAAGGGCGAGTGCAACCCCGGCCAGCACGAGATCGCCTTCCGCTACGACGAGGCCCTCGTCACCTGCGACCAGCACGCCCTGTACAAGACCGGCGCCAAGGAGATCGCCGCCCAGGAGGGCGTCTCGCTCACCTTCATGGCCAAGTACAACGAGCGCGAGGGCAACTCCTGCCACATCCACCTCTCCCTCGCCGACGCCGACGGCAACAACGCGATGGCCGACGGCGACGGCATGTCCGACGTCATGCGGCACTTCCTCGCCGGACAGCTCGCCGCCCTGCGCGACTTCTCCCTGCTCTACGCCCCGAACATCAACTCCTACAAGCGGTTCCAGCCCGGCTCCTTCGCCCCCACCGCCGTCGCCTGGGGCCACGACAACCGCACCTGCGCGCTGCGCGTGGTCGGCCACGGCCGCTCCCTGCGCTTCGAGAACCGGCTGCCCGGCGGCGACGTCAACCCCTACCTCGCCGTCGCCGGGCTGGTAGCCGCGGGCCTGTACGGCATCGAGCAGAAGCTGGAACTGCCCGAGCCGTGCCCCGGCAACGCCTACACCGCGGGCTTCGAGCACGTACCGACCACCCTGCGCGAAGCAGCCGAGCTGTGGGAGAACAGCCCCGTGGCCAAGGCCGCCTTCGGCGACGAGGTCGTCGCGCACTACCGCAACATGGCGCGCGTCGAGCTGGAGGCCTTCGACGCCGCGGTCACCGACTGGGAGCTGCGCCGCTCCTTCGAACGCCTGTGAAAGGTCATCACGTGTCCGACCCGCATGAGCTGAAGGTCCTCAACCCCGCCACGGAAGACGTCCTCGCCACCGTCCCCGCCGCGAGCGAGCAGGACGTGGCCGCCGCCGTCGCACGGGCCGTGCGCGCCCAGCACGGGTGGGCCGCCCTCGCCCCCGCCGACCGGGCCCGGCTGCTGCGGCGCTTCGCGGACGTGGTCGACGCCCACGTCGAGGAACTCGCCCAGTTGGAGGTCCGCGAGGCCGGGCACACGGTTGCGGGCGCCCGCTGGGAGGCCGGCAACGCCCGCGACCTGCTGCTGTACGCGGCGGGCGGCGCCGAACGCCTGCTCGGCAGCCAGATCCCGGTCCCCGGCGGCTGGAACATCACCTTCCAGGAACCCCTGGGCGTGGTCGGCGTCATCGCCCCCTGGAACTTCCCGATGCCCATCGCCGCCTGGGGCTCCTTCCCGGCGCTCGCGGCCGGCAACGCGGTCGTCCTCAAGCCGGCCGAGACCACCCCGCTCACCGCCCTGCGGCTCGCCGAACTCGCCCTGCAGGCAGGGCTGCCCGAGCACCTCTTCCAGGTGCTGCCCGGTTACGGCCACACCGCCGGACGCGCCCTGGTGGACCACCCCGACGTCGCCAAGATCGTGTTCACCGGGTCCACCCGCACCGGCCGCGAGGTCATGGAGCGCTGCGCGGCGCTGGTCAAGCCGGTCACCCTCGAACTCGGCGGCAAGAGCCCCAACATCGTCTTCGCCGACGCCGACCTCACGGCCGCCCTCGACCCCTTCTCCTTCCTGGACAACTCCGGCCAGGACTGCTGCGCCCGCACCCGCATCCTGGTCCAGGAGCCGGTCCTCCAGGAGGCCCGGGACCTCCTCGCGGACGCGCTGGCCGCCGTCGTCGTGGGCGACCCCGCCGACGACAAGACCCAGATGGGTCCCCTGATCTCCCGCCAGCAGCTGGAGCGGGTACGGGCGTACGTCCCCGAGGACGCCCCCGCCCTGCGCGGCAGCGCCCCGGACGGCCCCGGCTTCTGGTTCCCGCCGACCGTCCTCACCGGCGAGCGGCACGACAGCCGGGCCGCCCGCGAGGAGATCTTCGGACCCGTCGCCGTCCTGCTGCCCTTTACCGACGAGGCCGACGCGATCCGCCTCGCCAACGACACCCCCTACGGACTGTCCGGCTCCCTGTGGACCCGGGACCTCGGCCGCGCCCTGCGCGTGTCCCAGGCCGTCCGCGCGGGCAACCTGTCCGTCAACTCCCACTCCAGCGTCCGCTACTGGACCCCGTTCGGCGGCTACAAGCAGTCCGGCCTCGGCCGCGAACTCGGCCCCGACGCCCTGACCGCCTTCACCGAGACCAAGAACGTCTTCCTCAGCAACGTCGTCCACAGCACGGAGGGCCCCGCACAGTGACCGCAGAATCTGTTTGCCGCCGCCTGGTCGGCCGTACCGCCGTCGTCACCGGAGCCGGCAGCGGCATCGGCCTCGCCACCGCCCGCCGGCTGGCCTCCGAGGGCGCCCACGTCGTCTGCGCGGACGTCGACGAGGCCCGCGGCAAGGCCGTCGCCGACGAGGTCGGCGGACTCTTCGTCAAGACCGACGTCACCGACCCCGAGCAGGTCGAGGCGCTGTTCAGGACGGCGTACGACACTTACGGCAGCGTCGACGTCGCCTTCAACAACGCCGGCATCTCGCCGCCCGACGACGACTCCATCCTGGAGACCGGCCTGGAGGCCTGGAAGCGAGTCCAGGAGGTCAACCTCACCTCCGTCTACCTGTGCTGCAAGGCCGCGATCCCCTACATGCGGCGCCAGGGCAGGGGCTCCATCATCAACACCGCGTCCTTCGTGGCGCGCATGGGGGCGGCGACCTCGCAGATCTCGTACACGGCCTCCAAGGGCGGCGTGCTCGCCATGTCCCGCGAGCTGGGCGTGCAGTTCGCACGGGAGGGCATCCGGGTCAACGCGCTGTGCCCCGGCCCGGTCAACACCCCGCTGCTGCAGGAGCTGTTCGCCAAGGACCCGGAGCGGGCCGCCCGGCGCCTGGTGCACATCCCGCTCGGCCGGTTCGCCGAGGCCGAGGAGATCGCCGCCGCCGTCGCCTTCCTGGCCAGCGACGACTCCTCCTTCGTCAACGCCACCGACTTCCTGGTGGACGGCGGGATCGCGGGCGCGTACGTCACGCCGCTGTAGGGGCACCGGTCAGAGGAAGGTCTGCCCCTCGCCCCGGTAGGTGGGCACGGTCGCGGTGACCGTGTCCCCCTCGATCAGGTGCAGCGCCGCGAACCGCTCGCACAGCTCGCCCGCCTTGGCGTGCCGGAACCACACCTTGTCGCCGATCAGCAGGTCGTCGGCGGGCGAGCCGAGCAGCGGGGTCTGCACCTCGCCGGGGCCCTCCTGCGGGTCGTACGCCAGCCCCTGCGGAAGGTAGGGCACCGGCAGCCGGTCGCGGCCGGCGGCACCGGAGGCCGGGTACCCGCCACCGAGCACGGTGACGACCCCGACACCCGGCCGCCGTACGACGGGCTGGGCGAAGAGAGCCGCCGGACGCCCGGTGAACGACGTGTAGTTGTCGAAGAGACGCGGCACGTACAGCCCCGAACCGGCCGCTATCTCGGTCACGGCGTCCTCGGCCGCGGTGTGCTGCACACTGCCCGTGCCACCCCCGTTGACGAACTCCAGGCCGGGGGCGACGGCCCGCACCGCGCGCACGACCGCGGCGCGGCGCCCGGCCAGCTCCCGGCGGGCCGCCGCCTGCATCAGCCGGACGGCCCGGGACCGCACGGGCCGCCCGGCCACGCGGTCCCCGACCCCGGCGACATGACCCTCGTACGCCATGACGCCCACCAGCCGGAACCCCGGCCGCCGGGCCACCGACCGGGCCATGTCGGCGAGTTGGGCGGGGGAGTGCAGCGGGGAACGCCGGGCCCCGACCCGCACCCGGCCCCCCAGCAGCTTCAGCGAGGTGTCCAACTCCAGGCACACGCGGACGACTTCACGGCCGCCGTCGCGGGAGGCGTCGATGAGGTCGAGGTGGGCGGGGTCGTCCACCATCACGGTGACCGCGCCGGCGAGCTTGGGATCGGCGGCCAGTTCCGCGAAACCGGCCCGGTCGGCGGACGGATAGGCGAGCAGGATGTCGTCGAACCCGGACCGCGCGAGCCACAGCGATTCGGCCAGGGTGAACGACATGATGCCCTGGAAGCCGTCCTGGGCCAGGACCCGCTCCAGCAGGGCCCGGCAGCGCACGGACTTGCTGGCGACCCGGACCGGCTTGCCCGCGGCCCGGCGGACGAGGTCCGCCGCGTTGGCGTCGAAGGCGTCCAGATCCACGATCGCGTGAGGAGCGTCGAGATGGGCGGTGGCCCGGTCGTACCGGGCCCGGGCGGCGGCGAGCGCAGTCATGACGGAAGCCTGCCAGACAGGATTACCGCAGGGTAGGGGGACGTTCCGGGCAGATGCCCCGGGGGCCCGGACTGGTTCCCGCTCTCTCCCGGACAACCCGTAGAGTGACGCGCACGTACGGCGGAACGCCCCCGGCCGCTTCGGCTGAACCGGGATGCCGGTCCGGCCGTACGGGTATGCGTGCCCGGACGGAGCTTTGCGCACCGGGCGCGGCCGAGGAGTGGAACGGCCCGCGTACGCGACGACGGCCCGGGCACGAGGAAACGGGGGGTGCATGAGCACGGAAGCGCGCCACGCCCCCGTCCCGCCCCGACCGTCCACTCCCCCCGCCCCGCCGAACCCGCCGCGCCCGTCCGTCCCGCCGCGTGCCGGGCTTCCGGCGGGCCGACCCGACGGCACCGGTCGCTCCGACGGCACCGGTGCGCCGGGCGGTCCCGGTTCCTCCGACGGCACCGGCAGCGCCGCCGGCACCCTTCGTCCCACCGGTACCGGTGGCTCCGAGAGCGCCGCTCGCCCTGGCACCTCCGCCGTTACCGGCGACTCCGCTTCCGTCGGTGCCTCCGCCTCCGCCGGCACCGACGTCTCCGCTCGCACCGGCACCTCGGCCGGCGTCGGGGGGCCGGCGGACACCGCCGGCCGCGCCCACGTCCGGCGAAGCGGTGACGCCGGTCCGGGGCGTCCGGGCGGTGCCGGGGCCGTGGGGCGGGGGGATGCCGTGCCGGCGGACGAACACGACGACGAGCCCTCCGTGTTCACCCCACCCGCCGGCCGGCCGTCCGCCGGGGACCGGGCGGGTGCGGACCGGGCGGGCGGGGCCGGGGTGAAGCCCGTGGTGCCGGAGGGTGCCGATCCGGTGAGTCCGCCTCCGCCGCCGGCCTCCGCCCGGTTCCCCGACGCGCCGCCGCGTGCCTGGCGCCAGGGGCGGCGGGACGGCTCGGGTTCTGCGGGCCCGACCGGTTCCACCGGCCCTGCCGCGCGCTCCGCGCACCGGCCCGGCCCGGGGCCCCGCCGGCCGGGAGCCCCCGCCGAGGGCCCCTCGGAGACCACCGCGCGGCTCCGTCCCGTACCCGCGTCCGAACCGGCGACGCCGGAGCCCGCGGCGGCGAAGACGGCCCGGCTCCGCCCGGTCCCCGGATCCCGTGAGCCCCAGCGCCTCGGCTCCGCGCCGGCCGGCTCACGTCCGGCCCCCGCACACACACCCGCGCCCGCACACGCTCCCTCGCCCGCCGCACCGGCCGCTGAGCGCCGTACCGGGAACGGCGGACCCGCCCGACCCACCGCAGCGGCCACCGCCACCGCCTGGAGCCCCCTGGTGCCCGCGCATCCCGCCGGGCCGCCCCCGTCCGCCGCCGGGCCCGACCCGGCACTGTCCTGGAGCGCCGGCGCGGCCGCGCGGCCCGTCGTGTCGTTCGGGCGGCCCGAGGCCTTCAGCGAGCCGGCGCGGCACCGGCTGGGCCCCCGCACCGCCGCCGCTGCCGCCTGTCTCGTGCTCGGCCTCGGCCTCATCGGCGGCGCCGTGACCGGGAGTTGGCTCACCGGCGACGGCGGGAACGACACCGGCGCCGACCATTTCACCACCGCCGCCGCGCTCTGGCACAGCGTGCCTGTCGACCAGCTGTTCCCGCCCACCGTCCAGGGCAACGGCGCCGGACCCGGCGGCGCCGACCGCACCTGGACCAGGATCGCCGTGGCCCCGGACAGCGGCTGCGCCCACGCCTTCGACCCGCTGCTCCTCAAGCTCCTCGCCCCGCTCGGCTGCCGGCGGCTGCTGCGCGCCACCTACACCGACGCTACCCAGAGCTATGTCACCACCGTCGGACTGCTGTTCACCGACGCCGACCCGGCCGCGATGTCCGCGCTCGCCGCCCGCTACCGCACCGAACACCTGGGCCGGCGCACCGATCTGATGCCCCGGCCGTACGCCGCCGCCGGCACCCCCGCGGCCGGCTTCGGCGACGGACAGCGCGCCTCCTGGAGCGTCTCCGTACTCACCGACGCCCCCGTCGTCGCCTACGCCGTCTCCGGCTGGGCCGACGGCCGCACCGTCGACGCGCCCCAGCCCGCCGCCGACGCCGTCAGCCCGAGCGCCACCACCGCACCCGCCCAGGCAGGTCTCGGCAACGAGGCCCAGGGCCTGGAGGACCGCATCGAACGGGGCCTGCGCCGGCACGTCGGCACGGCCACGGAGAAACCTTCATGAAGCGATCCGCCGGAGCGGCGGCGAGCCTGCTGCTCGCCGCCGCCGTCGCCCTGCTGCCGGCCGGCGCGGCCCGCGCCGACGGCATCCGCGCCCAGCAGTGGGGCCTCGACGCCCTGCACCTGGACGAGGCCTGGCAGACCACCAAGGGCCGGGGCGTGACCGTCGCCGTCCTGGACACCGGCGTCGAGGCCGGCAATCCCGACCTCGCCGGCAACGTCCTGCCCGGCCAGGACATGATCGGCTTCGGCGCCCGGCAGGGCGAGCGCACGTGGGCCCGGCACGGCACCGCCATGGCCGGCATCGTCGCCGGGCACGGACACGGACCGGGCAACTCCGCGGGCGTCATGGGCGTCGCGCCCGAGGCGAAGGTCCTGCCCGTCCGGGTGATCCTGGAGGACGGCGACCCCGCCCGGACCGAGGCCCGCACCATGCGCGGCAACGCCCTCGCCGACGGCATCCGCTGGGCCGCCGACCACGGCGCCGACGTCATCAACCTCTCCCTCGGCGACGACTCGGACACCGCGCGCCCGGAGCGGAGCGAGGACGAGGCCGTGCAGTACGCCCTGAAGAAGGGCGTGGTCGTCGTCGCCTCGGCCGGCAACGGCGGCGAGAAGGGCGACCACATCTCCTACCCGGCCGCCTACCCCGGGGTCATCGTCGCGACCGCCGTCGACCGCTACGGCACCCGCGCCGCCTTCTCCACCCGCCGCTGGTACGCGGCGGTCAGCGCGCCCGGCGTCGACGTGGTCCTCGCCGACCCCGACCACAAGTACTACGAGGGCTGGGGCACTTCGGCCGCCTCCGCCTTCGTCTCGGGAGCGGTGGCCCTGATCAAGGCCGCCCATCCCGGCCTGAGCCCCGCCCAGATCAGAAAGCTCCTGGAGGAGACCGCCGAGGACCCGCCGGCCGGCGGCCGGGACGACTCCCGCGGCTACGGCATGATCGACCCGGCGGCCGCGCTGAGGGCGGCCGACCGGCTCACGCCGCAGAGCCTGCGCGCGGCGTCGTACGGCAAGGAGTACTTCGGCGCCGGCCCGGACGCCCCCAAGGCCGCCTCCTCCACCGCGGACTGGGCGGGCCCGCTGGCCGGCGGCACCGGAGGGGTGCTGCTGGTCGCGGGCGTCGTCCTGTGGCGGGGCCGCAGACAGCCCGCCTGACCCGCTATCCGGCGATGTACAGGATCTCCGGATAGCGCGGGGAGGAGCCCCGCAGCAGGTGCCCGGTGTCCGGACGTCCGCGCAGCTGCAGGTCGAAGAAGGCCCGTACCGCGGCGCGCACGCCGGCGACGGCCCGGTCGGCGGGGATCGTCCCCACCGGCAACTGTCGCCGCACCGCCTCGGGCAGTTGCGGGGCGATGGCCACGGTGTCGGTGAAGGAGAGGTGTTCGGCGTCCGCGAGCCGCAGACAGCGGTGCCAGCCGCGCAGGTTCCGCCAGAACGACGGCCAGGTCGGGTCCTTCTCCAGTCCGTCGTGGACCGCCGTGTCCATCAGCAGGAACGGCCGGTCGAGGCCGCGCCCGACCACCGGCCCGTACAGCGCGCCGTCCAGGTCGATGCCCGCCCGGACCCGCTCGTCCAGGTCCATCACGGCCGCCGACGCGGCGCCGCCCCGGGAGTGCCCGAAGGCCCCGACCCGCCCGAGATCCAGCGTCCCGCGCAGCTCGCGGGGGAGCGGACGCCGTTCGACGTCGGGGTTGCCGCCCCGGTGGAGGACGGTCAGCGCGTCGAGGACGAACCTCAGGTCGGCGGCGCGCACCGCGACCGCCGCGGTGGCGTCATCGGTTCCGTCGTCGCGGGTGAGCACCACGCGGCCGTCGGGGAACTCCACCTCACCCGAGTCGTAGGGATGGTCGACGGTGACCACGACATAGCCCCAGGAGGCCAGCTCCTCGACGACCAGGGTGTTGAACGTACGGTCCTCGCCGGCGCCCGACGAGTAGAGGAGCACCGGCCGCCGCCCCGGCCGGGCCGGGGCGCGGTCCGTGCTGTGCGTCTCGGGAAGCGCGTAACCGTCCAGCGCACCCCCGTACCGCGCCTTCAGCGCCCGCGCGGCCCCCGTCGGCAGCCAGGGCAGCACCGGGCGGTCACGGACGTCGCCGGCCGGGTACGCCACGGTCACCATCACCTCGCGCGGCCGCCCCGACCAGGGGTCGGTGCGCGAGGGGTCGACCAGGTGCAGCTCCACCGCGCCCACCGGCGCTGGGCCGGTCGGCCCGGCCAGCCGGACCGGGACGAGACCGGCGGCCTCGGCGGAGGCGGGCACCGACAGGGGGACGGCGGCCGCCGCGGCGACCGCGAGGCCACCGGCCAGGAGGGATCGGCGAGTCGGGCGTACGGGCAGCACCGGGCTCCTTCCGCGGCCGGATCCCGAGGCGCACACCGAAGAGGTGAAAAGGACGCCGTCGTCCGGCCTGCTCATCGTCAAGTCCTCTGGAGTCTAGGCCACTTGGCGACGGCGACCGGCGCGATCTCCGGTTCGCACCGTTCACTTGCCCGTGGCCGCCGACACCGCCGCCCGCGCCGCCGCCTCCACCAGTGCGATGCCCTCCGCCCGGCTCCCGGTGCCCTTCGACAGCACCGCCAGCAGGTAGCCCGAGCCGTCCACCGTCACCCGCCCGATGCTGTTCACGTCCCACAGCTGCGCGGTGCCGCGGGGCAGCCAGCCGTTCTTCAGCGCACAGGAGCCGGCGTCGCCGGCGGCCGACACGCCCCACCGCTGGTCGGCCTCCACCGACGCCATCAGGTCCTGGACGCAACCCCGGGAAGCCGCGTCGAGCACGGCGTCGCCGTCCCCGAACACCTGCCGCAGCAGCGCGAGTTGATCGGCCGCCGTGGTCTGGGTCAGCCCCCACAGCCCACCGTCCCCGCCCGAGGTCGCCGTCAGCCCGAAGCGCCTGTTGGCCGCGTCCAGCCCGTCCGCCCGCCCGATCGAGTGCCACAGCTCGGTCGCGGACGCGTTGTCGCTGTTCTCGATCATCTTCGTGGCGTACGCCCGCTCCGCCCCCGTCAGCGGCCGGCCCGCGTCCTGCGCCTGGAGCAGCAGCGCGGCCAGGATGTCGACCTTGACGATGCTCGCCGTGTCGAAGGCCGCCGCGCCGTACCGGGCGCTCTCGCCGGCGTCCACCGCCAGCACGGCCACCGACACCTCGGCGCCCGACGGCACGCTCACCGCCGCCATCGCCTCGCGCAGCCGCGCGTCCCGGTCCACCGCCGCCTTCGTCACCGAGTGCCTCCTCGCCCGCCCCGGCCCAGGAGGAGGCCGAAGGCGCCGCCGACGACGATACGGCCGCGGTCCCGGGTGCGCCCGCGCCTTCACACAGACCGTGCCGGCGACGGCGGCGACCACGGCGAGCCCGGCGTACGGCAGCGGTCGGCGCCGGGACGGGCGCGGGCGACGGCGGGCTCAGGGACTCCCTGGCCGCGAGGTCGCGGTGGCCTGTGCGCCCGGTGGGACGGAGGTGAGACGGGCGTCAGCGCAGCCTCGGATTCCCGTGAGGGGGCGAAAGCGCGGGGGCCGGCGGCCCGGCACCGGCCCGGCGGCATCCCCCCGATAGGGTCGGTGACCGTGGCGAACAAGAACATTCCCGACCCCGGCTTCTCCGACGACGACGGCTCCGCCGACCCCCGGCTGAGCGCCGCGCTCGCCGCCTGGGCCGAGGACCGCGGCGCCCTCGGGCCCGTGCTGGTGGCGCTGAAGGGCGCCCGCCTGCTCGTACCGGTCGTGGCCGTGCTGGGCGAGGTCGAGGAGGACGAGAGGGGCCTGCGCCGCGAGAAGACCAGTGACATGGCCGTCCCCACCCTGAGGGCCGGCGGCCGCACCGCGCTGCCCGCCTTCACCTCCACCGAGTCCCTGGCCCGCTGGGACCCCGAGGCCCGCCCGGTCGCCGTCCCCCTGCACCAGGCGCTGCAGGCCGCCGCGCACGAGAAGGCCGACACCGTCGTGCTGGACCTCGCCGGACCGGTGCCGTTCGAGCTGACCGGTCCCACGCTGCTCGCCCTCGCCGAGGGCCGTACGACCACCGACCCGCTGGCCGACCCGGCCGTGCGGCACGCCGTGCGCACGGCCGTGGCGGCCGAGCCCGCCGTGCTGCGCGCCCATCTCGGGCCCGGCCGGGCCGACGGCACCCTCGCCCTCGTCCTCGACCCCGGCGCGGTGCCGGCCGAGGCCGCCCGTGCGGTCGCCGAGCGCCTCGCCGCCGACGACACACTGAGGGCCCGCCTGGTGCGCGGCCTCGACCTGGCACTGCTGCCGGCCGGGACCACGCCTCCGGGCGAGCCCCTGTACGTGAAGGAGTAGGTCAGCCGTAGACCGGGCCCGTGTACTTCTCGCCCGGTCCCTGGCCAGGCTCGTCGGGGACGACCGACGCCTCGCGGAACGCCAGCTGGAGCGACTTCAGACCGTCGCGCAGCGGGGCCGCGTGGAAGGAGCTGATCTCGGTCGCGCTCGCGTCCAGCAGACCGGCGAGACCGGTGATCAGCTTGCGGGCCTCGTCCAGGTCCTTGTACTTCTCGCCCTCCTCGCTCAGCCCGAGCTTCACGGCGGCGGCGCTCATCAGGTTGACGGCGACCGTCACGATCACCTCGACGGCGGGGACCTCGGCGATGTCCCGGGTCATCGCGTCGAAGTCGGGGTTCTCAGGAGGGGTCTCACTCATGCCCACACGATAAGCGGTGCGCCCGCGCACCCTTCGACGAGCCCGTCACCCCTCCGATTAGCCCTTCACCGGCGGGGCTGCTAACCTTGTGTAACGACCGGCTGGACCCGCCCTGCGAACAACGGGGTGCCCAGCCCACAAGTGGAGGCTCCGCTCTCCCACCTGACCGTCCTCCGGGACGGCGGGTCATCCGGTCAGACGGCCCCCATCGTTCCGTACGGACGATGGAGTCGTCCGAAGCGCGCCCCGCGGCATCGCGGCGGTGCTCCGGTTGTGTGTGGAGCCCCGCCTGTGATCGTCCGGGGCATTTTTTGTGCTTCGGCGCGGTTAGGTCTTACGAAAAGAGACATACGCGGCTGTCCGCCAGACAACCGTGTGGTGCTACCGAGGAGGATCCATCAGCGCCGAGCCCCGCATCAACGACCGGATTCGCGTTCCCGAGGTGCGACTTGTCGGTCCCAGTGGCGAGCAGGTGGGCATCGTCCCGCTCGCTAAGGCACTGGAGCTTGCGCAGGAGTACGACCTGGACCTGGTCGAGGTCGCGGCGAACGCCCGTCCGCCCGTGTGCAAGCTCATGGACTACGGGAAGTTCAAGTACGAGTCGGCCATGAAGGCCCGTGAGGCGCGCAAGAACCAGGCGCACACGGTCATCAAGGAGATGAAGCTCCGGCCGAAGATCGACCCGCACGACTATGACACCAAGAAGGGTCACGTCGTCCGGTTCCTCAAGCAGGGCGACAAGGTCAAGATCACGATCATGTTCCGTGGTCGCGAGCAGTCCCGGCCCGAGCTGGGCTACCGACTGTTGCAGCGGCTCGCGGAGGACGTCCAGGACCTCGGTTTCGTCGAGTCGAACCCGAAGCAGGACGGCCGCAACATGATCATGGTCCTCGGTCCGCACAAGAAGAAGACCGAGGCCATGGCCGAGGCTCGCCAGGCGCAGGAAGCCCGCAAGGCGGAGGCGAAGGCCCACCCCGGTCGTTCGCAGAACCCCGCCGAGGCCGAGGCGTCCGCCGAGGAGCCCGCCGAGGCGTGATCCCCGGGGGATGCGCGTCACCGCGCGTCCCCGAGGATGTAACCGATAAAGAGAGCGACGCTCCACCGTGCCCGGTTTTCGCGACCGGGCACCGGAGCGCCACCGACGAGGAGATAACGGCGCTATGCCGAAGAACAAGTCGCACAGCGGTGCCAGCAAGCGCTTCAAGATCACCGGCTCCGGCAAGGTGCTCCGCGAGCGCGCCGGCAAGCGCCACCTGCTCGAGCACAAGTCGTCCCGCGTCACGCGTCGCCTCACCGGCAACGCCGAGATGGCCCCGGGCGACGCCGCGAAGATCAAGAAGCTTCTCGGCAAGTGACGCGACCGGCGCTCGCCACCACTGAGCGCCGTACGTCAGGACCGGGACCCAGTCGTTTCCGGGTCGTGTGAGTACCCCCACGACCCCGCTACAAGGAGTTAACAAGTGGCACGCGTCAAGCGGGCAGTCAACGCCCACAAGAAGCGCCGGGCGATCCTCGAGCAGGCCTCCGGCTACCGCGGTCAGCGTTCGCGCCTGTACCGCAAGGCCAAGGAGCAGGTCACCCACTCGCTGGTCTACAACTACAACGACCGCAAGAAGCGCAAGGGCGACTTCCGTCAGCTGTGGATCCAGCGCATCAACGCCGCTGCCCGCGCCAACGGCATCACCTACAACCGCTTCATCCAGGGTCTGAAGGCCGCGAACGTCGAGGTCGACCGCAAGATCCTGGCCGAGCTGGCCGTGAACGACGCGAACGCCTTCGCGGCGCTCGTCGAGGTCGCGCAGAAGGCGCTGCCGTCGGACGTCAACGCGCCCAAGGCCGCCTGACGCCGCGCCGGCTCGCCGACGTTCACTGAGGGACCCGCAGGCTGTACGGCTTGCGGGTCCTGCTGTTGGGCCCCCTCGTTCGTCTTTCGGCTGCGGCCCGGTGGGGGTTGTTCGCGCACTTCCCCGCGCCCCTTACGGGACGCTGCAGCCCTCGGCGCCACAAACAGAAGACGTTCTCGAAGGTGAAGAAGAGGATGACGCCCGCCCCCGAGCTGATCTCCCCCCGCTCCGCACGTGTCTCCGCCGCTCGGCGGCTCGCCAAGCGGAACTTCCGGGGCAAGGACCGGCTGTTCCTCGCGGAGGGACCGCAGGCCGTCAGGGAAGCCGCCGCGCATCGGGTCGACGGCACCGCCACGCTCGTCGAGCTGTTCGCCACCGTCGAGGCCGCCGAGCGGTACGCCGACATCATCGGGGAGGCGCGCGGCGCGGGCGCCCGGGTGCACCTCGCGTCCGAGGACGTCATCGCCGACATCTCCACCACCGTGACCCCGCAGGGGCTGGTCGGGGTCTGCCGGTTCCTGGACACCCCCTTCGAGGACGTGCTGGCCGCCCGGCCGAAGCTCGTCGCCGTGCTCGCCCACGTGCGGGACCCCGGGAACGCCGGGACCGTGCTGCGGTGCGCCGACGCCGCCGGCGCCGACGCCGTGATCCTCACCGACGCCTCCGTCGATCTGTACAACCCCAAGGCCGTACGCGCCTCCGTCGGCTCCCACTTCCATCTGCCCGTCGCCGTCGGCGTCCCCGTCGAGCGGGCCGTACGGGGCCTCCAGGAGGCCGGGGTGCGCATCCTCGCCGCCGACGGCGCCGGGGACCGGGACCTCGACGAGGAGCTGGACAAGGGCACCATGGGCGGCCCCACCGCCTGGGTGTTCGGGAACGAGGCCTGGGGCCTGCCGGAGGAGACCCGCGCCCTCGCCGACGCCGTCGTCCGCGTCCCCCTCCACGGAAAGGCCGAGAGCCTGAACCTCGCCACGGCCGCCGCCGTATGTCTCTACGCGTCGGCCCGTGCACAGCGCGCCTCCGGAGGGTGCCGCTCCGTCACCGAGAGCTAGTAGGGTGACCAGCTCGGGGGCCCTGCGCCGTCTGAGAGGTGGGGTACGGGGATGAGTGTGGCCGGCACGAGTACCGCGCCGGGGGGACCGGAGGGACGGGACGCGCGGGACGCGGCCCTGTCCCCGTGCGGCGATCACACGGGCCTCGACCCCGATCAGCTGCCCGACGGCCTCGTCATCGCCGACGAGCACGGGCGTGTCGTCTGCTTCAACGCCGCCGCCGGCCGGATCACCGCCGTGCGCGCCGCCGACGCCCTCGGCCGGCCCCTGGAGAAGGCGCTGCCGTTGGAGGACCTGGAGGGGCGCCGGTGGTGGCAGCTCACCGACCCCTACGGCGGGCTGGCCATCCGGGTGCGGCAGCCGGAGCGGAACCTGCTGCTGCCCGGCGGGCGCGAGGTGCTGGTCTCCGCCCGCTACATCCGCGCCGAGCCCCTCGGACCCGTCCAGCGCGTCCTCGTCTCCCTGCGCGACACCGAGGCCCGCCGGCGCACCGAACGCAGCCACGCCGAGCTGATCGCGACGGTCGCCCACGAGCTGCGCTCCCCGCTGACCTCCGTCAAGGGCTTCACGGCGACCCTGCTCGCCAAGTGGGAGCGCTTCACCGACGACCAGAAGCGGCTGATGCTGGAGACCGTCGACGCCGACGCCGACCGGGTCACCCGGCTCATCGCCGAGCTGCTCGACATCTCGCGGATCGACAGCGGACGGCTGGAGGTGCGCCGGCAGCCCGTCGACATCGGGGCCGCCGTCTCCCGGCACATCCAGGCCTACGTCGCGGCCGGCCAGCCCGCCGACCGGTTCCTGCTGCGCATCGAGCAGCCGCTGCCCGCCCTGTGGGCCGACCCCGACAAGATCGACCAGGTGCTGAGCAACCTCATCGAAAATGCCGTGCGGCACGGCGAGGGAACCGTCACCATTGACGTCACGCCCTGCGCGTCCCCGCGCGACGGCGAGGAGACCGGCACGTCGCTCACCGTGAGCGACGAAGGTCCCGGCATCCCGGAGGAGTCCATGAACCGCGTCTTCACCCGCTTCTGGCGGGGCAGCAAGCGCGGCGGCACGGGCCTCGGGCTGTACATCGTCAAGGGCATCGTCGAGGCCCACGGCGGCACCATCACGGTCGGCCGCGCCCCCGTCGGCGGCGCCGAGTTCCGATTTACGCTGCCCGTGGCGGCCCCGGCCTACCTCGCCTGACGAGAGCCGGAGCGGCCCACGGGCTCTTCGTACACCTCCGCCCCGTTAGACTCGGCCTTTGGCACCTTTGTGTCCTTCACGCGGCCGGCACAGCGCCGAGAGTCGGTGACGGGGACCATCCGCCAGCTAATCGGAAGCACGGGAAGAGATGTCGGCACCCAATAAGTCGTACGACCCTGTCGAGGTCGAGGCGTTGAAACCGGAAGAGATCGAGCGCATGCGGGACGAGGCGCTCGCCGCCTTCGCCGCCGCGGACTCCCTCGACGCGCTCCACGAGGCCAAGGTCGCCCACACCGGCCCCGCCTCCCCGCTGGCCCTCGCCAACCGCGAGATCGGCGCCCTGCCCCCGCACGCGAAGGCCGAGGCCGGCAAGCGCGTCGGCATGGCCCGCGGCGCCGTCAACAAGGCCCTGGCCGCGCGCCAGGCCGAACTGGAGGCCGAGCGCGACGCCCGCGTCCTGGTCGAGGAGTCGGTGGACGTCACGCTGCCGTACGACCGCGTCCCGGCCGGCGCCCGCCACCCCCTGACCACGCTCTCCGAGCGCATCGAGGACATCTTCGTGGCCATGGGCTACGAGGTCGCCGAGGGCCCGCAGGTCGAGGCCGAGTGGTTCAACTTCGACGCCCTCAACATCGGCCCGGACCACCCGGCCCGCGGCGAGCAGGACACCTTCTTCGTCCAGGGCCAGGACGGCGGCACCGAGTCCGGTGTCGTCCTGCGCACCCACACCTCGCCGGTCCAGATCCGCTCCCTGCTGGAGCGCGACCTGCCGGTCTACGTGATCTGCCCCGGCCGCGTCTACCGCACCGACGAGCTGGACGCCACCCACACGCCCGTCTTCCACCAGGTCGAGCTGCTCGCCGTGGACGAGGGCCTGACCATGGCCGACCTCAAGGGCACCCTGGACCACATGGTCCAGTCCCTGTTCGGCGAGGGCATGAAGACCCGGCTGCGGCCGAACTTCTTCCCCTTCACGGAGCCGAGCGCCGAGATGGACATGCTCTGCTACGTCTGCAAGGGCGAGTCCGTCGGCAACCCCGACCGGCCCTGCCGCACCTGCTCCAGCGAGGGCTGGATCGAGCTGGGCGGCTGCGGCATGGTCAACCCGCGGGTGCTCACCGCCTGCGGCGTCGACCCGGAGAAGTACAGCGGCTTCGCCTTCGGGTTCGGCATCGAGCGGATGCTGATGTTCCGCCACAACGTCGAGGACATGCGAGACATGGTCGAGGGTGACGTCCGGTTCACCCGGCCGTTCGGGATGGAGATCTGATGCGGGTCCCGCTTTCTTGGCTGCGGGAGTACGTCGACCTGCCGGCGACGGAAACCGGCCGCGACGTCCAGGAGAAGCTGGTCTCGGCCGGCCTGGAGGTCGAGACCGTCGAGCAGCTCGGCGCCGACCTCAAGGGCCCGCTGGTCGTCGGCCAGGTGCTGACCATCGAGGAGCTGGAGGGCTTCAAGAAGCCGATCCGCTTCTGCACCGTCGACGTCGGCCAGGCCAACGGCACCGGCGAGCCCCAGGAGATCGTCTGCGGCGCCCGTAACTTCCAGGTCGGCGACAAGGTCGTCGTGGTCCTGCCCGGTGCCACGCTGCCCGGCGGCTTCTCGATCTCCGCCCGCAAGACGTACGGCAAGACGTCCCACGGCATGATCTGCTCCACCGACGAGCTGGGCATGGGCGACGACGGCACCCACGGCATCATCGTGCTGCCGCCGGAGACCGAGGTCGGCAAGGACGCCATCGAGCTGCTGGAACTGGTCGACGAGGTCCTGGACATCGCCGTCACCGCCAACCGCGGCGACTGCCTGTCCATCCGCGGCGTCGCCCGCGAGGCCGCCATCGCCTACGGCCTGCCGTTGCGCGACCCCGCCCTGATCGACGTCCCGGCCCCGAACGCCTACGGCTACCCGGTCCAGGTCACCGACCCCTTCGGCTGCGACCGCTTCACCGCGCGCACCGTCACCGGCCTGCGCCCCGAGGCACGCTCTCCGATCTGGCTCCAGCGCCGGCTCCAGAAGGTCGGTATGCGGCCGATCTCCCTCGCCGTCGACGTCACGAACTACGTGATGATGGAGCTGGGCCAGCCGCTGCACGCCTACGACCGCTCCCTGGTCCAGGGCACCATCGGCGTGCGCCGCGCCCAGGAGGGCGAGAAGCTCGTCACCCTCGACGGCGTCGAGCGCACGCTGCACTCCGAGGACCTGGTCATCACCGACGACCGCGGCCCGATCGGCCTCGCGGGCGTCATGGGCGGCGCCAACACGGAGATCGCCGACCTCCCCCAGGCTCTCGGCTCCGCGCGGGCCGGGGGGACCCCCATGGTCACCGAGAACCGCGTCGACGCCACCACCGACGTGGTCATCGAGGCGGCCCACTTCGACGCCGTCGCGATCGCCCGCACCTCCCGCCGCCAGAAGCTGCTCACCGAGGCGTCCCGCCGCTTCGAGCGCGGCGTCGACCCGCAGGCCGCCGCGGCCGCCGCGCAGCGCACGGTGGACCTGCTGGTACTGCTCGCGGGCGGTACGGCGGAGGCCGGTGTCACCGAGATCATCGCGCCCTCGGCCCCGCACACCATCACCATCCCGGCCGACCACCCGGACAAGGTCGCGGGCGTCGGTTACGGCCGCGAGACGGTCGTCCGCCGCCTCCAGCAGGTCGGCTGCGACGTGTACGGGCAGGACGAACTGATCGTCACCGTCCCGTCCTGGCGGCCCGACCTCGCCGACCCGAACGACCTCGCCGAGGAGGTCATCCGCCTGGAGGGCTATGAGAACCTGCCCTCCACGCTGCCCAAGCCCCCCTCGGGCCGGGGCCTGACCCACCGGCAGCGGCTGCACCGCCGGGTCGGCCGCGCGCTGGCCGGCGCGGGCTACGTCGAGGCGCCGAACTACCCCTTCGTCAGCGAGCAGGTCTTCGACCAGCTCGGCCTGGACGCCGACGACCCGGCCCGCCGTGTCGTCAAGCTGGTCAACCCGCTCAGCGACGAGGAGCCCGCGCTCCGTACGACGCTGCTGCCGGGCCTGCTCGGCGCGCTGCGCCGCAACGTCGGCCGGGGCAGCCATGACCTGGCGCTGTTCGAGACCGGTCTGGTCTTCAACCCGCGCGAGGAGCAGGCGGCCACGACGCACCTGCCCGTCGACCGGCGGCCGACCGACGAGGAGATCGCCGCGCTGAACGCCGCGCTGCCCGAGCAGCCGCGGCACGTGGCCGTGGTGCTGAGCGGTGCCCGCGAGCAGGCCGGCTGGTGGGGCAAGGGCCGTCCGGCCGACTGGGCCGACGCGGTCGAGGCGGCGCGTGCCGTCGCCCGCGAGGCCGGCGCGGAACTGGTGGTGCGCAAGGGCCAGTACGGCCCGTGGCACCCCGGCCGCTGCGCCGAGCTGGTGATCGCCGCCGGGGGTGCGGAGCGGGTCGTCGGCCACGCGGGCGAGCTGCACCCGCGGGTGCTCAAGGCCCTCGGCCTGCCGGAGCGCACCTGCGCGACGGAGCTGAACCTGGACGCCCTGGAGACGGTCGGCGACGGCACCCCGCAGGCGCCGGGCATCTCCACCTTCCCGGTCGCCACGCAGGACGTCGCCCTGGTCGTCGACCAGTTCGTCCCGGCCGCGCAGGTCGAGACGGCGCTGGCCGAAGGCGCCGGTGAACTGCTCGAATCCATCCGGCTGTTCGACGTGTACGAGAACGCGGAGCAGCTGGGCGAGGGCAAGAAGTCGCTGGCGTACGCGCTCCGCTTCCGGGCCGGGGACCGCACGCTGACCGTGGACGAGGCGTCGGCCGCGCGGGACGCGGCGGTCGCCCTGGCGGGCGAGCGGACGGGCGCGGTGCTCCGGGGCTGACCCCGAGCAGAGCCCCGCGCCCCTCACCGGGCGCGGGGCTCACTCGTTCGGGTGGGAATCCGGAGTGATCTGGTCCGTGCGGACCATGCCTCGAAAGAATCGGACCGGCCTTTCGGGGTCGGTCCGTCTGCTTGTCAGGGACTCCATGGGGGACCAGAGGCATGATCCGCATGAAGGCACGGGCACCCACCGCACGGCGGGCGGCGCTGCCCACGAGCGCCGTCTTCCTCGCCGTCGGCACGGGGCTCATGGTCCATGCCCGGCGCACCCTGCTGCGTGAGCTGCGGCAGGCCCGCCGGGTGGCGCGCGTGGCGCAGAGTGTCGTACTGCGTCCGCTGCCCCCGCGTCTCGACGGGCTGAACGTCGCCGCCGCCCAGCTGTCCGCCGACCGGGGTGCCCGGGTCGGCGGGGACCTGTACGAGGCGGTCGCCACCGAGTACGGGGTGCGGGTGGTGATGGGCGACGTACGAGGGCATGGGCTCGCCGCGCTCGGCACCGTCGCCGCCGTCCTCGGCAGTTTCCGCGAGGCGGCCCACGACGAGCCCGAACTCGGCCGTGTCCTGCGCCGGTTGGACCGCGCCCTCGCCCGCCACCTGGGCGAGCGGGCGCGCACCGGACACCCGGTCACGGAGGAGTTCGTCACCGTGCTGCTCCTGGAGATCGGCCGGGACGGCGAACTGCGCGCCCTCAACTGCGGCCATCCCTGGCCGTACCGGATCCGCGGCACGAGCGTCGAGCCGTTGACGCGCGTCGACCCGCTGCCGCCTCTCGGCCCGTTCCCGCTGCCGGCGCAGCTGGCGGCCCACTCCTGTGGGAGGTTCCTGCCCGGCGACTCGCTCCTCCTGTACACGGACGGCGCCGCGGAGGCACGGGACGCCGACGGCCGCTTCTTCTCCCTCCAGGCGGCGCTGCGGGAGGCCGTATGCGCGCAGCAGATGACGCCCCGGGCCGTGCTGCGGACGCTGTTCACGGCCCTCCTGCGGCACACCACGGGACGGCCGGCGGACGACATGGCGCTGCTGGTCCTGCGGAACGACCGGGGCGCGGCGGTGTGCACCGGCCCCGGGGCCACCCCGGCCAAGCCGCCGATGTTCGAGGGGGAGCCGGAGGCTTGGCCGGGACCCCAGTCAACCGGCAGAACACGCTGAGCGACACCGCGTGCACACCCCGGATGCAGGCGTTCCGTTCACACCCCGTGTGAAAGCGCCCACACTACGCTGAACCGCACCGGGCCACCTCGGGGAGGGGCACCCATGCAGCCCAACACTCTGCTCGACGCGATCCTGGACGAGGCGGGGATCTCGCACGCCGGCCTCGCCGCCCACGTGAACCAGGCCGGCCGCAGGCGCGGCCTCGCGCTGCGGTACGAACACACCGCCGTGGCACGGTGGTTGAAGGGACAGCGGCCGCGGGGCCAGGTGCCCGACCTCATCTGCGAAGTCCTGGCGGCCCGGCTGCACCGCCCCGTCACCCTCGACGACATCGGCCTCGGCGTCCCCGGGGAGCCGAGCGCCGGGCACACCGGCTCGCTGTCCGGGTTCGTGGAGCGTGCGACCGCCCTGTGGCGATCGGACGAACAGCAGCGGCCCCATGTGCTGGGCGCCCCCGCCGTCACCGGAACGCCGGCGGTCATGCCGGTGTGGGAGTGGGAGAATCCGCCCGAGGACACCGACGTCTCCCGGGGCGGCCGGCACCGGGTGACGACGGCCGACATCGAGATGCTGCGGGCCGCGCGGACGCACTACGAGCAGATGTACCGCAAGACCGGCGGCATCGCGACCCGTACCCGGATCATCGGCTTCCTCAACGCCGAGGCGGCGCCGCTGCTGCGCGGCAGCTACACCGACGCCACCGGCCGCCAACTGCACCGGTCGACCGGCGGGTTGGTGGCGATCGCCGGGATCTGCGCCTACGACTCCGACGCCCACGGGCTCGCCCAGCGCTACTTCCATCAGGCGCTGCGGCTCGCGAAGGCCAGCGGGGACCGGGGACTCGGGGCGTACGTGATAGCGCTGCTGGTCAACCAGTCGCTGTTCATGCGGGAGTACCGGCAGGCCGTCGCCTTCGCGGAGGCCGCGCTGCGGGCCGCCGGCAAGCACATCACCCCGGCGCTCGCCTCCGACCTGTACGCGATGCAGGCCAAGGCGTACGCCCATCTCGGCGACGCCGGCAGTGCGTTGGCGGCCATCCGGCGCGCGGAGACGGCCGCGGACCGGATCCGGCGCGGGTACGAGCCCGACGAGACGGGTTATGTGCAGCCGGGTCTGGTCAATGTGCAGGTGGCCGAGGCGCTGCTCAGTCTCGGTGAACTCGCCGCGGCCCGCGAGCATGCCGTGGCGGCCGTCGACAACCCCGCCCACGACCGGGGGCGGGTGCACCGGCTCGCCATGCTCTGCACCATCGAACTGCGCCAGGGGCAGGCCGACAAGGCCGTGTCCACCGCCGTGCAGATGGCCGAGCAGGCGCGCGGAATGGAGTCCCAGCGGCTGCGCGACCGGCTGCGTGCGGTGCGCGAACACCTGGCGCGATGCGGCTCGGCCGGCACCGCCGAGGCCGCCGAACTCATCGACGGAGCACTGCGCGTCCCGCTGTAGGCCCTCTGTGGGTACCTCGTCCCTGCTGCGATATTGCCACTTACTCGGCGAAAGGTGGCAGAACCGTGCAGTGGACGAAACAGAACGAACAAACGGTGTATGCAAATCGCTGGTTCAGCGTCAATCTCGCGGACGTGGCGCTGCCGGACGGCCGGCATCTCGACCACTTCCTGATCCGGCTGCGGCCGGTGGCCGTGGCGACCGTCGTCAACGAGGCCAACGAGGTGCTGCTGCTGTGGCGGCACCGCTTCATCACCGACAGCTGGGGCTGGGAACTGCCCGCGGGCGTCGTCGAGGACGGCGAGGACATCGCCGTGGCGGCCGCCCGGGAACTGGAGGAGGAGACCGGCTGGCGGCCGGGACCCCTGCACCACCTCATGACCGTGGAGCCGTCCAACGGCCTCTCCGACGCCCGGCACCACATCTACTGGTCCGACCGGGGTGAGTACGTCGGACATCCCGTGGACGACTTCGAGTCGGACCGACGGGAGTGGGTCCCCCTCAAACTCGTCCCCGACCTGATCGCCCGTGGGGAGGTCCCGGCCGCCAACATGGCGGCCGCGTTACTGCTGCTGCACCACCTCAGGCTCGCGGAGGGCTAGTGGGTCACCGCCTGCCAGATCGTCACGATGAGGGCTCCGAGGGCCGTCAGCGCGGCGACCGACGGCAGTGGCCAGCGCGCGTGTTCCAGGGAGACCATCCGGGAGTTCAGCTCGTCCACTTCCTTGGCGGTCTCCTTGGTGCGGTGGGTGAGCAGCGCCAGCCCGCCCTCGACACGGGCGTAGGCCACGTCGAGGCGGCGACGTAACTCTGCGAGTTCCTCCTGGACCACGGAATGATCGGAATCGGTGGTCACGGTTTCATTCCTCTCTGTGACCGGATGTGGTCCTCCACATCCGTTGCATGTGCATGAGGAGTCAACTCGCCTGGTGGGCACGTGGGGAGCGTGTGCGACGGGCATATGCGTGCCCGGCGCGCACACGGTGTGTGAAACACAAGAGCCCGGCACCGAGTGCGGTGCCGGGCCGTGACCGGTGGCTCTGTGTGATCAGACGCAGGGGCGATCAGGCGTAGGTGTAGAACCCCGAGCCGGTCTTCCGCCCCAGCCGGCCCGCCTCGACCATGCGCTGGAGCAGCGGGGGAGCGGCGTACAGGGGCTCCTTGTACTCGGCGTACACGTTGTCAGTGTGTGCGATCACTGCCCTCACCTGCGGTTTCATGGCCTAGTGTGGGCCTGTGGGACGCCCAGGGACTTCTCAGGGACATTCGGTTGTGGATCTTGGCCGAACCACTCGTCCATGGCGGCGAGGCCCCGCTTGCCCGCCCCGGGCATGAAGTGAGCGTAGTGCGTCAGTGTGGTCTGCGGCGAAGCATGCCCGAGCCACGCCGACACGCTCACGATCGACTCGCCTGCCTCAAGCTGCGTACTCGCGTACGTGTGCCGGAGGACGTGGAACATGTCCTCCCTGGAGAGTTCGTAGACGGGGTACCGGCGGCTGCGGCCTCCGTTCGTCCTGACCTTCTCGCCGACCTTCTTCAGTACGCCGGCCGTCGCGAGTGCGGGCCGCCAGCTCAGCCTGTTCCACATCGAGTAGTTGATGCGATTGCCCTGCGAGGTGATCAGGACCAGCCGGACGCTGATCGGCTTGCGCTGCCGCGCCTCCAACTCGGTCGTCGGCGGCTCAGGGTTGCGCCACGGGAGCGTGCAGCCGACCGAAGGAAAGCGGCGCAGATGGTCACGGACACGCTTGGCGAGGTTGGGGGAGAGGGGAACGTCTCGCGTTTTGCCGCCCTTGGGCAGGCAGAAGTACGGCCTTCCCTTGGAGTCCCACCGCAGCTGTCGGCGGACGTGCACGACACCCGCATCGAAGTCCACATCCTCCTCGCCGAGGCCGAACGCCTCGCCCTGGCGCAGGCCGAGGCCGACACCGAGGTCCACCGCGATGCGGTATCGCTCCTGGAGGCCCGCCCGGACGGCTTCCACGGTCGGCCTTGCCCATGCCTTGGCCTTCCTCTTCGCGGGTTTGGGTGCCTTGACAGTCCGGCGGGCCTTGCAGGGGTTCTTGACCAGGCGGCCGTCGTCGACGGCGGCTTCGAGGATCGTGGAAAGGTGGATCCAGATCACCTGGGCCGTGGACGCCTCGACCCGTGTCAGCAGTTGGGCCTTCCAGGTGCGCAGCACGGCAGCGTCGATGTCCCGGAGCGCGGTTGTACCCAGGAACGGGATGATGTGGTTCCAGATCTTGCTGCGCATGGGGGCGGCGGTCGACGGTTCGTCGGATCGGCTCGGCCACCAGTGCTTCTCGATGTACTGGGCGAGGGGGATCGCCCCGTCGCGAGGGTCGACGAATTCGCCACGTGTGGTGTCGGTCTGCGCCTTGGCGAGCCACTGCTTCGCGTCTTCGCTCGTGTCGAACGAGCGGTCCCGGACGCCCGGGATGCCCTTCACCCGATAGCGCTTGCCTTGACCCCAGAGAGCAGTTCGCTCCCGCTTACCGGTGTCCTTGTTGGGCTTCTTCTTGAGCCAGCGGTCTTCTATGTACCCCGCCAAGGGAACGTTCTCCTATGAACTCAGTTGGGTATGGTCGTGTGGCATGGTGGGAAATTGGGCGCCGGGACTCCGAAAGATCGACGCACCGACTTCGGGCTCGTGGACAGCAATCAAGGAGTGCGTACGGCGCGCTTCATCGGCTTCTGGGCGAGAGGATTGAGAGCAGCGTTGGAACGTGAATCCGCCTGCTCCTGCGCTATGACCCACTCATTCAGCGCCGAGATCCTGTACATGACGCGGTGGCCCATGCGGAAGCTCGGCGGACCCTGCCGCCGGTGACGCCAGACATACAGGGTGTTCGGTGAAATGCCAAGGTATTCTGCCGCCTTGTTCAGGTTCAAGAACGCGGCTTCATGCGTGGATGCGATCTGGTCGTGCATGTCCGGTCTCCAGTGTGAGAAGAGTTGATGCACTCACGATCCGGAGAAGTCCGGAATTGGTGGAACCGGGAAATTGTGGTAGCGCGGGCTTAGCAGTCCCTGGCGCTGGATCCTCCTCTTGTTGAGCTGGGGTTTTGCCAGCACCCGTACGTTGGCATGGTGTTCGAGCAGGTCTCAAGTCATGGTCGTCTGCCGTAGGCGAACTGCCGTGAGCGTTAGCAACGGGTGAAACAACCGGGGGCTGATAGCCACGGCGCTTCCGTCAAACGCCAGCTGTGGCCGGCGTGATGTTGCGATCAACCAGTTGCCTGAAGGAGGCCGTTGATCCAGATCATTGAGGCGCGGAGGTGGAGGCCAGGGAGGCAGCTCTCGGGCTGCGGCTACCGAATATTTCATCCGACCAGGTCAGGCTGGTACGGGTGGATCACTCCGGTGAGCCGGTCTCGGCGGCGTATGTTCACGACGGCTGCGGGAAGGGCCTGCTTGGCGTGCGACGGCTGTCGAGATGAAGCTCGCCACGTGGTCTCCGGAGCGGCAAAGCGAGGACGTGCTGACCACCGCCGCGTCGGCGTCGGAGCCAAGACCGGCACCGCAGAGGAAGGCGACCACACCCACGGCTGGCTGACCGTGTACAACTCCAGCATCGCCGTCGCTGCCCTGGTCGAAGGCGGCAGCTCCGGGGCTGACTCCGCCGGATACGTTGTCCGGCACCTGCTCACCGGGAGCTGATGTACCGACGCGGACGGGGACACGCCGGTCGGGGATCAGCTGCGCTCGCCCCGACTGACCCGCGAGACTGCCTGGTGAACCTGCTCCAGGCGGTATCGAGCGGGGTGCTGAGGTCAGCGTGCGTGATTGGCCAGTGAGAGAAGCAGATGCGCCGACTCGGGGTGGAAGTAGTCGGAGTGTGCGCCTTCGATCCGCCAAGGCGAGCTGCGGTAGTAGGCGCTAGCGTCGACATTGATGAGCCGGTTGGTGGGAAAGGCGTAGCTGTCGGTGGTGCGGTGCAGGGACATGGTGTGCAGGTGCTCCCGTGGTCCGGTCGCCCCCAGGAAGCCGATGCCGTTGCTTCCGTCTTCCGTCTGACGATGCCACAGACCCAGGGCGCGGTCGTGGGGGGAGAATGTCATGGTGACGGGGGCGTTGAGGACGCTGTCGTCGAGCAGGCGGGCGTAGGGTCCGGCGGTGAAGACGTCGGCGGGGGTGGCCATCTGGAACACGGTGAGGCTGTCAAGGGTCCAGGGGTATGCGTCGGACTTCCATGGCCAGGCGAACGTGTCCGGTCCGTCCGCCAGTCGGTTGCTGACCTGTTCGATGGCGTGGCACAGGAAGCGTCCGCCGAAGGAGTGCCCGATGGCGTGCAGATATTGCCCGTACGAGCCCCGCAGGACGTCCGGGCCCGTTTCGGGCAGGGTGCGACGCTCGTTGAAGTAGCCCAGGACGGCAGCCAGTACGTGGGAGGCATGTCCACTGTGGGCGATGGCGGCCGTTCGGTCGCGGATGGTGCGGTAGCCGGCCTTGGTCGGTGCGCTGCTCGACGGCCAGCGCACGCACACGTACTGGGGACGGAACGGGCTGATGCGCGGGTAGGCATCGGGCTGCTCTGCAGACAGGTCCTCCATGAGCTGAAAGAGCCGGGTGGCGGCCTGCTCGGCCTTGTCGGCGTTGGTGCGCCATCCGTGGACGTAGAGGAAGATGTCCGAGGTGTCGTCGTGGAGACGCAGGTGTTTCTCGATGGCTGCCAGCACCTGTTCGGAGGGAACCGGGTCGCCATGATGGGGGTCGAGGAGGTGACCGCTGTCGTCGAGGTCGAGCAGGTCCACGACTGTCATGCCAGCTCCTTGCCTGCCACGGACGCGTCCACGAGACGGTTGTCGATGCCCCGGAGCAGGGTGAAGACCAGGCCCAGCGGGTTGGCGTGCTTGGTCAGGAACTCCCGGGTGAGGCTGCGCGCGACGGGAGCGGCGCGCTCGCCCTTGAAGAACTCTTCGAAGAATCGGCAGGTGTACAGGCTGCCGAAGGTCTTCGGTATCTCTATCTCGGGGCCTATCAGGCAGCCGACGCCGAGGTCGAACAGCGGGCGGCCGAGCCCCTCGTGGACGAAGGTCCTGGTGCGGCCTCCCTCGCAGACCATCATGAAGCACAGGGGGTCGGGCAGCCGTTCCTGCCGGGCGTTGCGCCAGTATTCGAGGTCGGAGCTGCAGATGGCCTCGCCATCGGTGAGGGTGAGCTGAGCCTGTGTCGTGCCTCGCTGGTCCTGTCGCTCACCGCAGCCGTGGGCTCCGAAGACCAGGATGTGGTCGCGGACGGACGGGTCGCTCAGTGCCTCACCGAGGTCCTGCTTGCAGGAGCGTTCGGTGATGTCGGCATGGGTTTCGACGACGGCCCGTACGGTGCCGATCGGTCCTGTGCCGGGCGCGTGGCTGTCCTGCATCCGCAGATCGAACTGAAGCCCTGCCTGGGGGCGTTCCGTACCGTGCTCGATGAGCGGGTGGTAGTTCTCCACGTATCCGAGTGTGTGCTCTATGAGGTGGGTGTATCCCAGGAAGCCGCTCCAGTCCCAGGGCGCCGATTTCTGCAACAGCCGGGTGGTCGGGTCGGGCGGGAGGTAGAGCATTCCCCATGGAACGAAGAGGTCGTTGGAGGTGATCGTGACGATCTGCGGGCCGGCGCGGAGTGCGGCGGAGATTGCTTCACGCAGGCGCGAGAGCCCCGCGTCTCCACGGGAGAAGAGGAACTCGAACAGTGCGTGTCCCGACCGGGCCAGACCGAGTCCTATGTCGGACAGCGCGGTTCTGGCGGCGTCCATGCCGAGGTCGGTTGCCGGGGACCCGTTGAACGTGTAGCCAGATGTTCCTGGTCTTCGATGTTGGATCACCTTCTCCAGCCAGGTCCGCAGCAGCCGGCCGACCTCGGATGCGATCTCCTCCCTGTTGCGCTGGATCACCCCGCGCAAAGGGGCGTTGCCGTCGAAGGGCAAGGCGTCGCCCCACGCCATGACGTCATATGCCCTCCCGCCGTCGCGCAGGTCGATGGTCAAGAGCATGGTCCGCGTCTCGCAGTCCTCGGACCGCAGGCGCGGAAGAGCGCGCAGCGAGTCGTACGGATCAGCGGTTACCGAGTAGTCCAGTTCACGTTCTTGCGACATCGCTAGAGCTTGGAACCCTCCGCCTCGGATGCTGGGAGCACTGTTCTCAACTGCTGGATCAAGGCCCCGTCGGCGCGCCGCAGGACATCGATGCGCAAGGTGACCGAGTCTTGAGACTCCGGGACCACACGGAAGTCGCTGGGGGGTGATCCGCGTTCATCGGTGAGGTGGGTATGAATCAACGACGGTTGCACGGTCGCCGACGTGGCCCTGATCCGCAGCGTGATATCCAGGGGCACGTCCTCGGTTGCCGGCGCCGCCAAGATCTCGCCCTCTTCGTCGAGAGGTTGATAGCGGAAGCTGACGTGGACGCCTGCCTCAGCCACCGCAGCAGGATCCTCGTCCAACACGCGCAGCCGGGCGCGGTGGCCGCGCCGCCGACGGGCTTTCGATAGCGGTGCCGCCTCCTCCACCACCTCATCCGCAGCCGTGGACCGGGGGGTTTCCTCGTCCGGGGCGGCAGTGGTCGGCACAGCGACTGCCGCGGAAAAGTCGGACAGCAGCCAGTGCGCTACGCCTGTGTCGGCCGATGCCGGGCTCGTTGCGGGCAGAGCGAGCCAAGGAGACAACGGACCCTGGTCGTCGACACAGCTGATGTCGAGGCCGGGGAAGTAGAACTTCCAGCGAGCCTGGCCGACAGGCTGCTGCGGGCGCTGCTTGAGCAGAGCCGAGTGCGTCAACCAGGCGGAGGAAAGCGGCATCTGTTCCTGAGCGGATAGCGCCACCGGGTCGAGCCCCGAAAGCCAGCGCGAAGCGGCTGAAGTGCTCCACGTAATCGCCAATTGCGTGAACCCGGGCCGCTTGCCCCATGGCGGACGAGACGCATCGTCCGCGTAGGTGTCCGGTTGTGACTCACCCACCGCATGCGCTTGACAGGCGTCGATGAGCAGCGTTACTCGCTCGGCCCGGGCGCGTTGCAGATCCCTGACCAGGTCACTGACGGAGACACTCTCCTGCCCCGCCAGCCCCAGACGCAGGTCGAGACCATCGGCATCCGCATCCACTGTTCCCGAACTCGACAGGTACACCAGGAGCATGTTGCGACCTTGACGGGCCATCTTCTCCAGGCTCGTGCGCAATGCATGCAAGGTGGGCGGGGAATCGAGCAGAGTGGAACTGCGCTCGGTGAACCCGCAACGGCTTTTCAGTAGGGCCTGGTAGACCCTCTGGGCGTCATGGAGGGGCTGCTCAGCGGTCCCCGCTGTGCGTACGGCGCCTGCCACGGCGAGGGCGTAACGCATCACGTCGGCCGTCAGATGAGGGGAAGATTTCCGTGCGGGCAGTAGCGCGGAGGATTCCTGAAGAGCCGCGCCTGTTGCCGCGGCCAGAGGACTGCGGAACGCGGCCGCATTCCGCAGGCAGGGACGCCGGTAACCATTGCGGTCGAGTTCCGTCCCCAGCAGACGGTGCAGCGTCTCCAGACGCAGCCCATCGGATGGGGCATCAGCGCCACCCTGCAACTGCGCGATCAGCTGACGCGTGAAGACTGAAAGACCATGGCTGTTGGCCGCGAATCCGGTCGGCGTGGTGCCCATGGACGACAGCACGGCCACTCCGCTTCGCGACACCCGCTCCACCGCGCGTCGGACGAGTCCGTCATAGTTCCCGGAGACGATCCCTGTCGAAGAAGAGAAGCAGGTGTCCAGGATCAACAGCCGGTCTGCCGTAGCGGAGCGGTGGACGGTCATCGCCTCGGTCACCCGACGTGCTGGCACCCATGTAGTCAGGTCCCCTGGCAGTGAGCCGGGCAGGGCCAAGTAGAGCGCGCCTTCGGCGGAGAGGGTGGCGTGCCCCGTCCAGTAGACGATCAGACCACCGTCACCAGCGGATGCCTTCGCCATGTGGCGCAGCACGCTCTGTTCTGCGGCAGGCCGGACCATCTGGCACAGATCCGGCGCCAGCCCCCCGACCAACGGATCGGTCAGAGTCTCGGCTAACGCGCTGACATTCCGATCGGCCCCGGGCGGCAGACGCAGAGCGGACTGGGAAGAAGAACCCGCCCCGACCAAGAGAGCACGCGTCGGACCTGCCATCATGCCCCCCCACAGTGCATCGTCCCCAAGCCAGAGTAGCGCCATCACCTCGAACGCCGACGGAAGTTGTCTCATTCCGCGGCATTCGGACTAAGGGCCACCGATGAGGGTCGGCCCCGCTGGGCCATCCGTCGAGCACCAGCGGTCAGCCGGACCTCAACCTCAGCCCTGTGCTGCGACAACGATGGGTATGTCGGCATACCGCCCCGGCCGCAGAGCCCGGGACGACAGCGCTCGCGGTCCGTCGACGCCGTCCAGCTAGAGGGAGCGAGACGGTGGCGTGAACGTGAAAGGAGCCGAGACGGGACAGGAGTAGCCAAGAGGGGACAGAGGATGGCGAGCGAGAGAAGCAGGCTCTGCCACGAGGCGATCGGGCTGGGGCGTCTGGGGTGACGGCGAGAGAGGCGATGGGGGAGTGCTTCCAGCGGCAGTTGGCTGTCGGACGGGTGCCCAGTGATGCGGAGCTGGATCGGGTGGCGGGCACGAACAACTACGGCTGGGTGGTGCTGACCCGCTGGCGCCGGGTGGGCAAGACCCCGAGCACGGTGGACTGGGCGCATATGAACGGAATGCCGGCTCACTCATGAGGACCACCCGACTCGGATAGGTGCCAGGTGGTGGTCCGGCAGGGTGATGTGAAAGGAGACGTGATCACCGTCGGGGTGCAGGCGGATGACGAGCTGAGTGATCTCAAATAGGCGGCGCAACAGCTGCTCGGGCGCGTCTGCGAGATGACTCGCGAGGAAGGGCAAGGCGCCGAGGAGTCCAGGGATGGCGCCGGTCGCTTCGGCGGGGTCGGCCGCCGTGAAGTTGTGGAGCCTGGCGAGTGTGTTGGTGCGCTGGACTTCGAGGTCGTTGTAGGTGCGGCGAAGGGCAGTGGCGTAGGGGTCGTCGGCGGGGCAGTTTTGCGCCTGCTGCAGGAGGTTGTGCTGGCGGCGAGTGTAGTCGTCCAGCAACTGGTCCAACTGGTCGCATTCGGCTTGTTGCTGTGCCGAGCTACGGCGCTGAGCGCATTCGATTGCGGCGGCCAGCCGTTCGGGCTGATCGGGGCGGAGCAACTGGGCGGTGTAGAAGGCGGCCAGAGCCTGAATCAGGATGTCCTCGTGGACGTAGGCGGTCTTGGGGTGGCCGGCGTAGGCATCGGGGACGCCGCGGTTGTTGGCCTGAGGCTGGCAGCAGTAGTAGGTGATGCCTTTGCGGTGTTTGCCGAACATGCGTCGGTTACAGGAGTGCAGCAGCATCCCGCGCAGGACGTAGGTGCGGTGGGCCTGTGGATGGAGGTTGAGAGGATGGTTAGCCCTGCGGAGCCCTTGGTTGGCCTGTCGGCGCGCGGAGAGCGCGTCGTGCATCCACTTGGGGATCAGCGGTTCGTGCACTGGCTGAGGTGACCACACCCACAAGGCGGGATCGTTGCAAGCGCCGTTGCGGGAACGGCTGGCGCGCCGGTTGAAGACCTGGTAGCCGGTGTACTTGGGGTTGCGTAGCAGGTCGGCGACGGCCGATTTGCCCCATGCGCCGCGTGCCCGTGCGGCGCCACCGGGCGGCAGCGGCGGCGGGAATTCAACGGGGTCGGCGTTGAGGCGATCGACGATGGCGGCGTAGCCAAGCCGGTCGTGATAGCGCCAGTGAGCGATCTGCGTGACGGTGCGGGCGCAGGCGCCGTCTGGCTCCAGCCGCGACTTCGTCTGGCCCTTGGCAGCCTTGACCGGGTTGGGGTGCCGGTAGCGCTTGGCCGTGTAGCCGTAGGGGGGCTTGCCGATATTCCAGCCCTCCCGCACGTGGGTGCACAGCCCGCCCCAGGAGGTCTCCAGGGCGTTGAAGACCTCGTACTCGGCTACCGACTGGTTGATCCGGCGCTGCAGGATCTGCTGCGCTCGCCCGCCCCCGATCTTGATCGGCTCGTTCCAGGCGAACAGCGGCACGCCCGCCTCCTCCAGCGCCCGCTCCACCGACAAACTCTCGAACATCCGCCGCGCCACCCGGGCGGTGCTCTCGCAGATCACCGCGTCGAACCGGCGCCGAGGATGCACGGCTTCGGCCAGCAGCTCCCGGATGCCGCCGTCCCGGGCAATGGGCACATCGAAGCGCTCGGCACTCCTCCCGTCCTGGCCCCGCTGGTCCAGCCCGAGCCGTCCGGACTCCACGTCGTAGAAGTGGCACACCACCACCCACGGCACCGGTAGCGCCGTCCGGCACCGCTCGAACTGCCGCAGAAGCGACTGTCGCGGATCTTGCTGCTCCTGTGTCGAACACCGCCCCAGCCAGGCCAGACGTACCTCCCCGTGCAGCAACCCGCCCGGCGCGGCGAACGGCGACACCGCCACATCCGACAGCCCCGCAGCCAGGTCCACGTTCACGGCCACCTCCGACGACATCCACGATCGCCAGCCACATGCCGGACGACGCTGGACGCCGACCACCCGGGCCGTGCAACATGCAGCAGATTCATGCGGCGCTTCCCGCCCCATCCACTCAGGAACGCTTCGTGGCGCTCTGCTGGGCGGTGTGCGCCCAGACGAGGAGGTCGTAGATGATGTCGGCTAACTCGGCATGCATGCATGACTCCGTGCAGCCCGCGCCGGTGCGCACGAAACCAGAGAAGGTCAGATCGCTACGGCCCTGTGACTGTTGGTACCGCCACGAAGCAGTTGAGCAGTTGGCGGGGACGGCTTGCTGACGCCTTGACTTGTTCTCACGCATCGGGCTCTGACTCTGCATGGCTATCACCTACAGGTCACTGGTGCTGGAGCCAGGCCAGACCCGGCAAGCAGCGTAGGAAGGCCACGAGGCCGACTAACACCAGGTTAGGCATGGCGAATCGGACGACGGTTCTGAGGTGTCGATTTCTCAACCGATCGAGTGGAGGCCGTTTAAGTTCGGACAGGGGCCTGACCAACAGGTACCTCGCGGATGGCCCACCCTCGGTGCAGGGTTTGCGGCCGAGGACTGGAAGCGGAGAGCTCAGTCACCGCAATCCTTGACACCCGCGATAACGGTCGCTCCGTCGGGCGGTGCGCAGGGCGTGGGCGGGGTTGAGGAGGCCGGCGGCGGATCGAGGCCACGGGCAATCCGCTGAACGCGCACAACAACGGCCAGGTCGTCTTCCTGGACGTCCTCACAGCTTCAGTCGCCGACTGACCCACCGCTGCTTCTACGCGGTACCCGACCATGCTGCAGCCACCGCCCCGGTCGTCATGCCCCGCCCAGGCATGAGGTTTTCTTCTCCGACCTACTTTGTGCAGCCGAATTTCTTGGTTTCCTTCGGGACGAAATCATCGACGAAACGTTGAAGTTTCTTATAACCCGTGGGAATGTCCTCGACACGGTCGCCGGAGAAGGAGAGTGAAACGGACAGATAGCCGGTGTGGGTGCTGCACGTCGCCTCGACAACGGCGTGGTCGCTTCCGATCGCGGCATGCCCGGCAAAGGCGACTTTCCGTTGGGCAACATACTTGTACTGGGTACCGACCTCGTTCCAATTCGTCGGATCTGGGGCGCGATCCGAGACCATCAAATTGGCGGACAGGATATTATGACCGTCCACCCACAGATTGCATGCTGCGCCGGGGCGTGCCTCCAGCGCTGTGTAGTCCTGTTTAAGCGAATCACCATTCGGAACAAGAGGAGACAGAGTCTGCACAGGCACACGGCAGAAATCTTCCGGAATGGCGATCGACTCCTTGCTGCAGGCTGCGGCAGTTCCCATCACGGTCACGGACAGGATAACCGCCACGGCCCCACGAAACCTCATCATCAGTGAATCCCCGCCAACCCGCGGAACTGGGAGCCGCCGTCATTGGCGAAACCGGCGATCTGCTTGTACACGCCATCGTCCCGAGAGTACCCAGTGTGGTTGGAGGCCCAGTCCGAATTGGCGGTGTACCATTGGTCGGCGATTGCATTGAGTTGGTTCTTCCGCAGCTCATACGTCGCCTGACTATCACTGGTCAGTTTCTCTGCTTGATGCTGTTGCTCATCCATGATCCACGCGCTGGTGACCACGTCGGCACCGCGTTGCGCTACATCTCCATATACCGGGATCAAATTGAGCAGCCCTCCGGAAACGTGATAACTCCACGCCTTGTCCCAGGTGTAGTCGTGCTGATCATCCTTGAGCGCCGCGTATCGAGCGTCCTCCATGAAGCCCACCGCGTATCCTGCTGAGCTGAGAGTGTCTTCCGGCTTCCGTGAACTGTTGTGGATATCGTCCATGATTGCGTAGTTCATTCCTTGGTGCAGCAGGCCGTACGAATTCTCGCTGCGGGAGATCTGCTTGGCTATCTCCATCACCTGCTCGCCCTTCAGTGTGGGGCCGACGTCGGGATGCCGCCTGCCGCTCGGATCGCTCATCGCGACATACGTCTCGTGCCCGTGATTGGTCATGATCTTCGCCATGTCGTCGCGCAGCGAGGCCGGCATGTCGTCGCTTTGCTTGGAGAGAACATCGAGCGCGTGCACGAACACCCGGTTGTTGGCGTCCGTGTGCGACGTCGGGCCCAATGGGCGAGACCCATGCGGATCGATGCCGGTGGCTGCTGCGGTCAGGGCGTCGCCCAGCCCCTTGCGGTCGTCGGTATCTTGTACATCCGGTCCGGGAGCCTCGACCTTGGCCTGATCGTGCGTGGTGTTGACGATGTTCCAGTCTCGGCTGTCGTGGCCATTGCCCAGGAGGTAGTCCATGCGCTCCTTCCCCGCAGCCGTACCAGGGTCGAGATAGCCGGCCGCCCCTTCCGGAGTATGTGACATGACTTCGAGGGCGCCGTCAACGGGATCGTTCGCGAACCAGCCTGCACCGTCCTTCTCACTGAACTTTCCATAGAGATCCCAGACATTCGGATGTTTCTTCTCCATGGAGATCATGTCGTCGGTGACGTCGGCTACGAACTGGGGCGAGTAGCCGTGGCCCTGCTGCATGAGCGTGGCCAGGCTCTGGTACCCACGGATTTTCTGGCCGGCCCCCATGCCAACCAGATTCTTTTTTCCCGCCGCCTCAAGGGCGTAACTGGCGTCACCTTGTGAACGGAGGCCCTCGCGCCACTTGTTGTAGAACCGGGCGTCATCGGTCTTCGTCCAGGCCTGGAACGCCTCGTTGTACGCGGCGGTCCCGAAGCGCAGGTGTCTGCCCTCGGAGTCCTTGAAGTCCGGCACTCGTGTGGCGACTGCCAGGGAGTCCGCAAGGCCGCCGTTGATTTCGAGGTAGGTGCCCCTGTTCTTGGTGTCGTCGAAGTACGCCAGGTCTTCTAGTCTGTTCGTGAACTTGAGCGTTCCGTCCGGCCCCAGCCCGTCCAGGAAAGTCTGGCTGAACGCCTTGTCCCCCTTGTTGTCCCGGAAAACGCGACGCAGTTCGGCGAGGTCGGCGGCGGAGACCTTCTCGCCCTTGGCGACCCGCCGGGCGATGTCGTCCGCCTCCTGAGCCTCGTACTTGTCGATGTCGCCCTGGGCCTTGCCGTTGAAGCCGGGGGTCGCGCCGTCGCCCATGTCGGGGCCTTTCACGACGGCGGTGAAAGCGACCTCGACGCCCTTGTCGGCGTCGTCCACGTCCTTCACGCACTGGTCGATGCGGGTCTGGAAGGAGGAGACTTCCTTTTGGATGCTGTCCTGGTATTCAGGGTTGTGCACGTAGGCCATCCGTTCGCCCTGGCTCATCTTCTCGGTGTCGTACGAGACCACGCCCTGGTCCGATACCTTCATGCCCTTGGCGATCGCGTCGTCGCGGGCCGACTCCAGCTTCTTGCGCAGGTTCACGAACTGGGTGTGCGTTTCACGGAGGAGCGAGGCGATCGCCTTGGCCTCGGTCTGGGCGCTCTGGAACTCCGTGAGCCTGACGCCGAATCGTGCGTTGGCGGCCTGCTGGCTCTCGCCCGTGAACGTCGGGCGCAGGGTGATGCCGTGGACGTCCCGCCGGTACGCGGTCTCCTGCTTGTTGAAGTCCTTTGCCATGCTGTCCCAGCGTTCGGCGGCCGTGGTGAGCGTGGACAGGTCGGTCGTCAGGATCTCGTGGTAGGTCGGCATGGGTCCCCGTTGGAAGCAGTGAATTCGGTGGCGTGCGAGATGGCTCGGCTGTCTGTCAGTGCTTCGGCGGCGGTGAGTACGTGTCGAACACGGATACCTTGCGCGCCGTACCGGCCACTCCTGTGTCCGTTCCGGTCAACACGGTGTTGCTGTTCCGGAGGGCTGATTCATCCCCTGCCAGCCGGTTCAGAAAGTTCTGGACCTGTTCGCCCCAGATTTTGTGCGCCTTGCTCACGGCAGTGGACGTGAGCCAGCCGTGTCCGTCCTTCGCATCGAACGCCTTCACCACGGCGCCCGTCTCGTCGTCCGCCTGCTGCCCGGCCTTTTTGGTATCCGGTTCGATGTCCTTGCGGAGAGTGTCCGCTGCGGCCTTCTTCTCGTCCGGAGAGTGCGCGAGGTCGGGCCCGCCACCACCCGGGATGTCCTGCAGGTGATTGAGCCGCATACCCACCGGGTGCGTGGCATGACCGTGCGCCATGTCCCGATCTCCTGCCGACTCGGACATAAACCCTCTCTCCCCGTTACACCTCGGTTGGCGTGCGCCTGCCAGGCTAGCAACCGCACTCGTGCTTCTCAGTGGCGACGCTTCCTTGTCGCAACAGCCGCAACAACTCCGCCGATGAGTACCGCAGCTGCGATGCCCAGTGCGACCCACAGAGTGTCGCTTCCGCCCGTGTCGGAGGAAGCTTCGGCCGCCGCTTTGCCATCCTTCGCCTGTGAGGCGGAGTCCTTGGAACCGGCAGAGCCGGGAGAGGGCGACGCTGAGGATGCGGCTGAGAAGTCCGGCAGGGGGTAGGCATCGGCTGGCCCGGGGTCACCGGGGTTCTGCAGGGCGATGCGCGGCCGCACGATGCCGTAGCCGATGGAGTCGTTGCGCTTGGCGCCGTCCGTTGGGGCGCCGGCGGTGTTGAGCATGACGCGGAGGACCTGGTTGTTGGTCCAGGTCGGGTGCTTGGACCAGATGAGGGCGGCGCTGGCGGAGGCGAGGGCGGTGGCGTCGCTGGTGCCGTGGGAGCGGCAGAGGTCCTTGCCGTTCGGGCAGGCGTGGTACATCTCGTCGCCGGGGGCGGCCATGTCGATCTGCGGGCCGTACTGGGATTCCTTCGTCTTGCTGAGGTCACGGCCTACGGCGCCCACCGCCACCACCCCGGGAGTCCCTGCGGGGTATTCGACTTCCGAGGTGCCGTCATTACCGGATCCGGCGAAGATCAGTGCTCCCTTGTTCAGGGCGTACTTCACGGCAGCCGTGAGTTCGTCAGAGCCTTTGTACGCCCTCATGGAGATGTTGATGACCTGGGCGCCGGAGTCGACGGCGTACCGGATTCCCCGGCTCACTACTTTGCTGAACTCATCGGTGTATCTGTCGGAGTCCAAGCCTCGGTCCGGTACGCGGACCGGAAGGATCTTGGCGCCGGGTGCGAGACCGAAGGTGCCATTACCACCGTTCGCCTTGCCGGTGCCCGCGATGAGGAGGCCCATCGTGGTCCCGTGACCGTCGTAGCTCGTGTGTTCGTCCCCGGACGACTGCGGTGCCTCGTTCAGGCCGGGCAGCACCTGTCCCTTGAGGTCAGGAAGGCTGTCGTCAACGCCCGTATCGATGACCGCGACTGTGATGCCCTTGCCTGTGCTCGTCCGCCACATCTGGTCGGCCTTCATGGCCGTGAGGTACCACTGCTGTTCGCGGATGGTCTCTGCCTGGGCGGGTACCGCGGTCATGCCCACCAGCAGCAAACCCACGACTCCGGAGACAACGCTCCCGAGACGGCTGTTCCTCAACCTGTCGGCAGGCATCCGCTTCCTCTTGCATCTGGTGGTTCTCGTGATTCGGGCTGCTGTGAATGAAGGCGTCAGTCGGTGGCGGGAGGCGCTGATCGGGGGTCTTCCGGGCGCCCGTTCTTCCGCCGCTCGGCCCGCTTGCGGGTCGGTTCGCTCTTCTCGCCGTTCCGGCGCGACATGGACGGCCGGGAGCCGTTCGCCGATGCGGCAGGGGTCTCCGTGCCTCCCGATTGGTTCGTGGTGCGGCTGAACGGCCGGCCGGTCGAACGCGCCTGCTTCTGTGGGCGGCCTCCCACGATGCCCTTCTCGGCAGGCAGGAACCCACCTCGCCGCTCGGCCGAGACTGGCCCCTGGGCGGGGTTCGCCCCTCTGGGAGCAGCGCCCATACTCCGACCGGTGGACCCACGCCCGGTCGTGCCGGACACGGGCGTCTCGCCGCCCACGACGGTACCCCGCGGCAACCTGCCGGCCGGCTGCCCCGTGGTGGGTGCGGTCGGGCGACCGCCGATGATGCCCTTGCTGACGGGCGCACGTCCGGGTGCCTCACCGGCGACCGCTCGCCCCGGCATCGCAGTACGGCCTCCCGTCACCGGCTGCGCCGGACCCACGGGGCCTCTGGGCGTGGTCGTGCCGCCGGTGGCTGGTCCACGTGTCGGCGTTGGTTCCGAGATCTCCTGTCGTGGCATGGGCATCGGACGGCCGCCCGTCAACGCACGCCCCGTGCCTCCAGCCCTCACTGGCGGGCCGAAACCGCGGCCTGAGGGCAGAGGAAGAGGTCCTACAGGCGGCGGCGTTCCGCCTCCAGCCCGGCCCCCTGTCGGCACGTCGACCGGGCCCGGAGCCGTCGGTGTGGTCGGTGCCGGTGGCGAAACCACCGTTTCGTCGATTTTCGTGCCTACGTGGGCTGGGGGCTCAGGCACCGGCTGGTGGACTGTCCCACGGTCGGTACCGTCGCGCACATCGGGAGCACTGGCTGCGGCAGATCTGGCCTCATGGACTCCGGGCACCGTCTGGTGCCTTCCTCCCACGTCCGTAGGCGTGGGTGCTCCGCCTCCAGATGAGGACGTCCCAGCCCCGCTTCCCCCGCTCGCGACGACGTTTTCATCGACTGTCCGTGCCTTCGGCTGAAGCGCCTTCGGCGGCGGTGGAAACTTGGGCCTTTCCAGCGCATCCATCTGCGTGGCCGAATGCGAGTACGTCTGGGCCAGCTTCCGCATCTCCGCCGCAGCCTGCAGGCGCACCCTCTCCTTATGCACCGCCAATGCCTGCAGCTCGGCCTTGGACTTGGCACTGACGGTAGCGGCGTCGGGGTCGTTGCGCGCGGCTGTTGCCGCGTCGAGGTTCGCCTGCGCGCTGTGGGTGTCGCGGGGGATCGACACCTGCGCGTTCCCGATCGCCGCGGATGCCTCCCGCAGCCACTTAGCCGCACCATCGCTGAAGTCGCCTAGGCGGAGGGTGGAGTTGGCCAGGTCGCCCGCCCATGTGCGGAAGGCGTCAGCGCCCGCGCCCTTCCACTCCACCCACTGCGGGCGGACCTTGAGTTCCTCGGCGATCTTGTGGATCTCTTTGGCCGCAGCGGTCAGCCGGTCGGCTGCGGACTCCACCGTGCCGGGGTCCGCCTGGTCCAGCCAGGCGAGCATCTGCTCGTGCCTCATGTCCTCGAAAGGGGTGCCCTCACCGTGCCGCATCAGATGGTGCCTCCCGCGTCGCCGCCGCTGCTGCTTGTCTGCGTCGGCGGCCGGCTGCCCTTTGCCTCAGTGCCACCGCCTTGGCCGCTCGTGTGCGTCTTCTGCGGGGCAGAGGGGTCGTAGCTCCCGCCGTAATGCTCAGTCGTCTCCGTGCTGATGGCGGCCATGCGGTCGCGGATGTCCAGGTCAATGTTCTGGTAGCCCTTGTGCGAGGCCAGCACCGCGATGCCCATACCCTCCATCGAATCGGAGAGCAGCTTCGACAGGGTCTCCAGATCGCTGATCACGGCCTCGTACTTGGTGAACAGGCCAGCCGCCTCCGCCCACCCCGCGCCCCCGCCACCGAGTTGGTGGCGTACGAGTTGTTCCTGCCCGACCTTGCCCTGTCCCGCCGCCGAGCCCTTCAGATCACGGATCAGGTCATCGACCCGCTTCTGGAACTTCGTGAACGACGACAGCTCAGTGGCCAGGTCGGCGACGGCGTCCTGCATCCCGTCGAACATGCGGGACATCCACGATTGCGGTTGCCCACCCGCTCCCGCGTCACTCGGCAGCACAACGTCCTCCCCCTATGGTCAAAAGGCCAAGGCCTCACCAATCACTCTAGCTACGACCAGTGACACTCCCGGCTCGTCCCGTATCAAAGGCGATCGAAATCGGTCAGTGGTGGCGTGGAACCAGGGTCAATACCAGCGCGTGTCGGTGGCCGCGCCGGGGCAAACCGATCTTCCGCCTCGCGCCTATTACGGCCCCTACACCAACGCCTCGCGTCACAACCCCAGCGCGATCCGTACGACTACGTCGGAGCCAACGGCATCAACGATGGCAAGTCCTGGACGACCGCCCCATGCCCCACCGGCACGGCGCTGTACACACTCGAGCGCTCGCCTCCCAAGCCAGCGTCTCCGAGCGCCAGGCTTTCGTAGCCTTCGCGGCACAATCAGCCCAGGGTCACGGCTGCGGCACGCCAGCGAAGCCGTGAAAAAGTAGATGGGCCACGGCTCCTCACCGCAGCTGGTCGCGAACGTCACAGATGACGTGAGCGGCACTGCACCGCTCGGCCAGTTACGGACTGTTGCGGCGTCAGCACTCGCGATAGCCTGCCCTGTGCCTTGTGCGGCACAACCGGCGACACACGTGGGGCACCGAGGGGGATCGTGGAGCGGCGCGATGTGCGAGGTCACTACGAGGAGTTGGCAGCAGAGTACGACGAGCACTGGGTCTATGGTCCGCACTACGTTCCCTGGATGTCCGGTCAGGTCACCAAGGCGCTGCGGCTCGCCCCGACGGACCGGATCGCCGACATCGGGTCCGGCACGGGCCTGTTCGCCAGAGAAGTGGCCAACCAGCTCCAGCCTCGCCATCCCATCCTGTGCATCGATCCTTCCGAGGCGATGCTTGGTCAGCTCGGCACGCCGCCTCCGCACGACCTGACGCCGATCGTTGCTTCCGCCGAGGACGTCGCCGAAGGGCGTACTCGTCTGCCGTACGAGCAGTTGGATGCGATGTGGCTGAAAGAGTCGGTGCACCACGTGGCCAATCAGCAGCACACGCTTCGCGGCTTGGCCGACCGGCTGGCGCCCGGAGGCCGGCTGCTGGTGGTGATGCTTCCGGCCACCATCCAGTACCCGCTGTTCAAGGCGGCACTTGCGCGCTTCGAGGAGTTGCAGCCGGACCCGGCCATTATCGAGGGACATCTGCGCACTGCTGGGCTGGAAGCCAGCCTCAGTTACGTCGAGCATGAGCTGCGCATCGACCGGGACAAGTTCCTCGGCATGGTGCGCGCCCGCTACATGTCCCTGCTCTCCACCTTCAGCGACAGCGAGATCGAGACGGGCATCGAAGAGATGCGCGTCGCCCACCCAGAGCCCGTGCTGGCGTTTCCCGATCGGTTCGCATTTGTCCTCGGTCGGCGATGTGGGGAGTCTTTGTGAGCGCCATCGTCGACGAACGGCTGCGACGCCTGCGGAGTGAACTCGACGACCACTCCCGGATCGCCGATCGTCTGGGGCTTGATCTGGAACGGCCGTTACGCTCCCTCAACGACGGCTATCCCGAGAACGCGGTCGCCCTGGTCGGGAAACTGACCGAGAAGCTGCTCAAGGAGCTGTGGCGCCACCACGACGTCGAGGGCGACCCTTCGACGAAGGCTCTGAACGACCTGGTCAAGCGCTGTCGTCCGTACATTCGCAGCAGTACGGTTCTGGACGCGCTCGACGACATCCGGCGGCTCCGTAACCGGTCCACCCACGACGGCTACGACATCAGCGACGAGGACGGGCTGCTGGCGGTCCGCAGGCTCGTCGACGTGCTGGTCTGGTTCACCGACACCGGGAGCGCGGCGCTCCTTGGCGGTGAGCCGGACATGGCGCCCGAGGTGGCCCGCCGCTGCGAGTTCCTCGCCGGGTTGTACGTCACCCTCGGCTACCGGCAGGCCAAGCGGTTCGTCCTCAGCCCGGACACCGTGTACCAGCTGTTCTGCCGTGAGTCGGGGATGCGCCTGGAGTACGTGGAGCTGATGCTCTCTCGGGACGCCGACGACCTGAGTACCGTCCTTTCCTCCAGCGACGGGGAGCTGCTGCGCACCCGGTTACCCAAGCTCACGCGGTTCGTCGTCCTGGACGACGACGGCGGTGCGGAGCCCGGAGCCCTCCACCGGATGCTGGGTCTGGACTTCCGGATCGTGCGTTACGACGGCTTCGTCGACACCCTCGTCAATCTCGATACCCACCTCGCCGATCTCACCACCGCTGGCAACCAGGGGGAGCCGCGGTCTGCTGTTGCCGCGGCAGCGCTGACCATTGACCCGCACACCGGCGAGTCGAGCATGGAGCAGTCCGGCGATGCGGCGAAGCTCCTGACTCGCCTGGCGTGCGGCAGTGCGAACGTGCTGGTCACCGGTCGTCCGGGGAGCGGCAAGAGCACGCTTCTGCGCTCGCTGGCTGCCAACCCCGAGGTCCGTCGCTTCCGCTTCTACTTCGACCTCGGTCTCAAACCGAAGGACGAGCCGTTCTCCGAGTACGCGGCCCGCCTCCTCGCACCGGCCATGATGTCGGACCGCTCGCGTGCTTACGACCTCTTCCTCTACCTCATCCGTTCCGGGACCGCGCTGTGCGTGCTGGACGCCGTCGACGAAGGTGTCGACGAACCGAGCTCTGCCGGCTTTCTACGCCTGTTCACCGATCTGGCGGCCGTCCTGTCTGCCGAATCGGCTGTGGTCATGAGTTCTCGGGTGTCCTTCCTCGCGGACTCGCCGCAGGTACGTCAGCTGCTGGACAGCGGCGCGGGCCGCTCCGAGCAGTTGGTCGAGCAGATGTACGCGAACGGCCTGGATCCTTCCCGCGTGCCCCACTTCCATGTCGTACGCCTGGCGGAGCCTGACGCAACACCTCTTGAGAAGCGCCTCACCAAGGCGCTGAACCTTCCGGCGGGGAAGCCGCTCGCAGACATCCTGGGCGCTCACATCACGCGGACGCTGGCCGAGAGTGGTCAACCCGACCTGGAAAAGGGGTTACCCACCGCGTTCGGACATGCCTTCCTCACCGACCGCGCCGTGTTCTCCGTCCTCGACATACATCGGAAGCTGGGGGCCAACGCCTTCAAGGACGGACGCCTCGATCTCGGTGCCTGTGTCCTTGCTCCGCTGCTGCGGCCCGCTGGGCCCGATCACGTCGCGTTCGTGCACACGGCTTACCAGGAACTTCTGGCCGCCAGGTTTCTGACCGAGCGGGCGAACCGAGACCTTGCAGCTGATCTTCCGGGCGGCGCCTTCCTCACCGAGCAGGTGCGCGCATTCCTCGCCGGCATGCCCAGCAGTCCAGGGACTGGCGACTGCGTGTTGCCTGCCGGAGCCTACTTGGTCGGGCCGCCCGAACGGCTGCTGATGCGCCGAGTCGAGCATCCCGTTCGCTTCGACCGCTACGCCGTGACCGTCGCGCGCTACCGCCGCTTCCTCGATGCCCTCGACGTGGACGGCACCTCGCAGTGGGACCACCCCGACCAGCCGGCGGGCGTCACACACCGCCCTTGGACCGACCGACTGCGGCAGCCCGACTACTACGAGAACCCGCGCTACGACGCCCACCCTGCCATCTGCGTCAGCTGGTGGAGCGCATGCGCCTTCGCCGCGTTCGAAGGGAAACGTCTGCCGACCTCCCTGGAGTGGGAGGCCGCTGCGCGCGGCACCGATGGGCGCCTGTTCCCCTGGGGCGAGGCCCCCGACGGTACCCGTGTCAACTGCGCCGACACGTGGGTCGGTCGACCTGTGGTGACGTACCAGGCGTGGTACCGGGACTTCGCCGGTGACGCTGTGCGCCGAGCCGGGGCGACCCCCGTGGACGAGCGACCAGGCAACCGCTCCCCGTTCGGCGTCCTCGACATGGTGGGCAACTGCTGGGAATGGACATCCACCAGCCTGGACGACCCCGGCGAGGCCGTCATCTGCGGTGGCAGCTACGACAACCCGATGCGGGCGGTGCAGAGCAGCAGCAAGGGCATCTACCGCAAGCGCGGTGCGAGCAACGCAGTCGGCTTCCGGTGCGTGCAAGACGTCGACACGTCCCAGGCAGAGGAGACTACGGCATGAGCGGAGGCGGGCCGCGTCACGGAACCATTGTGGACAGGCGTCCAAGTGGCGGAGGGATAAGTGGTGCGCTTGGCTCCTACATCGTCCGGGACGACGAGGACGAGCGTTACTACAGCTTCGACTACCGGCAGATCGTGACCGAGGGATTCCGAACCATCCGCACAGGCGAACGCGTCCGCTTTCACGCCAGCAACGAAAGCCCCGACCGGGCCGAATTCGTCATTCGCCTCGACCAGCCCGACCCAGCCGAGTACTACCGGTGAACCCCCATGAAGTTCCGCTGCTTGAGGATGTCACGGGCGCACGCCAGGAGTTGACCGTCATCCTGCCCGTGCGGCTGTTACACGTCCCCAACTGGCCCGAGGGTCCGTTCCCTTTCGAACTGGGCAGTCGCCGCACCGACGCCCGCACCCGGTCCACCTACTTCGCCCCTGCCTCCGCCCGCGCGATCTACGGGGCACCCGGGCGGCCACGCCGCTGGCACCTGCCGCTGGACGTCAAGCAGGACGGACTCCACCTGCTGGGCATGGAACTTCTCCGCGCGGCCACAGCTCGCAATCCAGAACATGCCCTGGCCGTCTTGCACTTGAGCGTCGAAAGACCGCTGCTGCCCGTACTGCGCTCTCTGGCCGGCCGACGGCCGAGCCCCATCGACGATCCGCTCGCAGGTCCCCTTGACCCAGCCGGGCTTCTCGCCGGCATCGCCGACGTCCGCAATCCAGACGCACCCTTCGCCATAGCCAGGCCCTACACCATCGCCTTCATGACCCCTACGTCACAGCAGGCCTCAGCCCTCCGCTCCGGCCTGGAAGGGGCGCTGCCTGCAAGCGCGGATCGCTGGCTGTGGCAACTGGCGTCACGCTCCACTCCGGACGACTTTCCCCTGCCCCCAGAGACTGCCGGCGACCAGCTCAAGGACGTTGTCAGGATCTCGGCAGACTGGAGTGCCCTCGTACTACGTCAAGGGGCAGCCTTCCTCGGCCACCGGGCCGATACCGGCGCCGGCGACTTCTTCGAATTCGCCGCACTGCACTCCCGCACCGTCTATCTCGACGCCCTGCTCCTCGGCGCACTCCAGCGCGATCACATCGACGAACTCACCGACGAACTCTCCGAGGTGTTCAACTCATCACAGCTGGCACGCCGGGTTGCCGCACTGGAGAGGAATATCGCTGTCTTCCGCAGCACCTACTGGCGGCAGCACCTCACGGCACACGGGGCAGCGAACGATCTGCTGCTCGCCTTCCAGAATCAGCACCGGCTCCCAGCCCGATTCCATGAAATCCTCGCTGAAGCCGCCGACTACAGCAGACTCGTACAAACTCAGGAAAGCCAGCAGATCAGTGGGGCCCTCGGCGTCCTCACCATTCTCGGCCTGCCACTCGGCACGGCCCTCAGCATCCTGCAAGTCCTCGGCGACAACTCCGTGGCAGACCTGCTCATCGCACTGACACTGTCGGTCGCCGCCGCAGCCGGGGCCCTCACCACACGGTATGGGCGCTTGGTCTTGTCATCCCTGCGAGGCAGGGATGACAAGGCGTAGGACGCTGCAACCTGCCAGGTGACCGGGCCGGGTAAGACCGACCAGTCGGCCTTCGGTCGATCCCGAGACGGACTGCCGTCGCACCGCATCCGGGTGCTCAGTTGAGCTTCACCGACGCCGACGGGCTACGGTTAACCTGCTTCGCCACCAACACCAAGCACACCCCGATCGCCGATGTGGAACCCGGCGCCCACCCGGCGTGACAGCCGGGTCATCAGCCTGCCCACGTGACAGAAATCCCCGCCTTGAACAGGCAGAAAGGGTCCGTCAGCAAGCTGACGGACCCTCATGCAAGATCGAGGTTAGTGCTTCTTCATGATTTTGAAGTAGGTTGTGCCCAGGTTGAGCTGGAACACCATGCCGTACTGTTTGCGGATGGCAGCCACCGTGGCGGAAGACGGTTCGCGCAGACACCGTTTGACCGGTGGATCATTTTCACACGGGCCTGTCGGTTCGCCGATGAAATTGGGTTTCCATTGGCGGTCGCGTACCGGATCCCACTTCAGACTCTGACTGACGGCGTCACGCGAAGGTATTTCAGGATTGCGTTTGTCGTACGGTTTCCGGTAGTAGTCGATGAGCGCTTCGTCTGCTGCGTGGTTGAACTCAATGCCGGGTACGTTCCGGTCGCCGGCTGTGAGGATCCCGTCGAGGACGGGCACGATGTGTTTCGGGTCGGCGCCGAAGTAGGCGGTGACATTCAGACCGCAGCTGATCTTGTACAGGTCGCTGTCCCTGGCCTCCAGCCATCCCCTGGCCGTTCCGCCCCAGCAGGCGTCGCTGACCACGACCAGGCCGAGCTTCAAGGGCGTGTGCTCGACGTACGCCTGAACCGCTTCTCTGAGCCCAGCTTCCGACTTCTGCCTGGCGTTGACCGCTTCCGGGCTTCCGGCAAGTTCGCGGACAGTCTTCTCCGGTACAGCTCGGTCCTCCGCCGAGCACGCGGACACCACCAGCGCCAGAAGCATCAATGGCGCTGTCTTGACCTGCTTGACCCGCTTCATGAACGTGGGTCTCCTCCCGTCCGCCCTCAGCATGCAGCCCACGTGCGGCCGACAGCATGAGTATGTGTACTCAAAAACCGCGTGGGGAAGCTCTGTTGGACTTCCCCACACGGTCTGGCAGGGTTGCTTCTTGGGCCAGGCGCCCAGCGCGGCCTCCAGGGTGTCCGCGTACAGACGCGCCGCGGCGTTGCCGGGAACGGTCATGCAGGTAGGCCCGTCATCAGGCGTTGGACACCCGGGTCAACCCCGGCTACCCGCCCCATCTCATGTCGTGCACCTCGGTGTTGTCCGCGTACGCAGTGAACGCGATCCATGAGCGGCGGGTGAACGAGGCCCGCAGCCTCTCGGGTAGGGCATGCGGCGACCTGGAGCCGCGTCCGTCTGTCATCTCCTCTGATCCGCGTCCTGGCGCGCCACTGCGAGGACGCCTGGTGCGGCCGGTGTAGTCGACCGGGCTCAGACGCAGGATCGGCGCACTGAAGACGAGAGTGGCCGGCGTTCCGGGCACCTTGCTGACCGACCGGTCCCCCCAGAAGGCTCCGATCGCGGCCGGTGAAACCGTGCACGTGATATAGAAGTGGTCATGGCGACCGAAATACCGGGCCTTGCCCAACTGTGGCGTAACTTCGAGAACTGGCTGGCCGAGCACGCTCCCGGAGACTATGAGTCCTTGCTGCCGGGAAGTTCGGAGGGCGATATTAAGCGCCTGGAAGACGGGCTTGGCTTCTCCATCCACGAGGACATGAGGACAATCCTCAGGCTCCATAACGGCGTGACCATGCGTAGCGCCAGTACGGATCCGGGAGCCTTCCTCCTCGGCTACAGCCTATTGGACGTTGACAGCATTCTGGGGGCCTATCGAGATCTCGTCTCGATGGTGGAGGATGCTCGCGAGGAGGGCGACGAGGATCTGGTCGTCGGCCGCATCGCCGACAGCCGGTGGGTCCCTCTCGCTCAGAATATGTCCGGTGACCTGCTGTTCGTGGACCATCGGTATCATTATTCGGGAGAAGTAGGGGAAATTTCGTTCGGTGATCCCGAGTATCGGATGTTGTGGCCGCGTATGGATCTCATGATGGCAGATCTGTGTAAAGCGGTTAAGGCCCTGACCCCGGTAACGGTAATTCCTCGAGCTCCTTCTGTGCATGAGGGGCGCATGATTGAGTGGAATGTTCGATCGGCGCAGGAGTAGCCTCCTGACGGGTGTGGAGCGGCCCGCTGGATGTGGAATCATCCAGCGGGCCGCTTGTTTGAGTCAGCGATCGGGTCAGTTGATGTTGCAGACCTGGCTGAGATCGCAGGTTTCGAAACCGGTGTTGACGTAGTAGGCGTCGTTGTCCAACAGTCTCACCGCTGTGGTGAACCGGCCGAGCTCACCGCCGGCTGCCGTGTTCTGGGTGGTCGTGATGGCCGCTCGTCCGCAGATCTCGTTCCATGTGGGGTAGGCGTAGTTCTCGTCGAGCTTGAGCGTGAAGGTGCCGTTGGGGTTCTTCACCGCGTACATCTGCACGCACGCCTTACCTGATGGCAGTGTCATGCCGCCGCTTTCACGCGACTTGGCGAAGGGGTACTCGTCGCAGCTCTTCCCGATCGCGTTCGGGTTCGGATTCCACTCGGCTACCGCACTGAGGCACATCTTCTGACGGTTGCCATACGCGGTCGTGTCATCCGCAAGGCGGTGAAGTGGCTTGTTGTATTTCTTGCTTCCCGGGTGGGATGCCAGCTTCTCCATCAGAATCCAGTAGTAAGCTGCGGCGGCCGGGTACTTGGCCGAGTTGAGGAACATGGTCGGGGAGACCTTGGGGAAGACGCACCCGGTGTTTCCGCCGACCTGATTGTCGCAGCGGATGGCGAAAGCGTCGTCCTTCCACTCGTTGTTGGCCGTGGCGGAGGTTCCGGGGGAACTCCAGCTGGTGTTCCAGTCCAGGTTGAGCGTCGCCTGGCCTCCGGCGACTTTGTTCCAGCTGTAGGTGTCGGTCCGGGAGGCTGTGTGCTGGTCCCCTTGTGTCCAGGTGGTGCTGCCGCTCCAGGCACTTGGCGGGGACGCGGTGCAGTCGGTCATGGCAAAGCAGTTTTCGAAGTAGTGGTCAAGCGTCGCGGAGGGCACGCCTGTCAGGTCCGGCAGGGAGAACTCTGTCCAGGTGATGAACTGCCCTGATGTGGGTTCGAGCTTGATCTCCTGGACGATCTTGACGTTTCCGCCGCCGATGACGTCACCACTGCTGTCCCTGACGTACAGAGCGTAGCCGCCGCGCAGGCATCCCTGGGTGCGTGTGTACTGGAAGTTGGATCCGGGTGCGGTCTTGCACCAGGGAACCGGCTCGGAGCTTGCAGTGAGGCTGTGAGTGGATTTCGGTGGGGCTTTCTTGGCCGGGCTCTTCGGCAGTTCGCTCCATGGCTTGTAGGGGCCCGTGCACAGCTTGGTCCCGTCGCTGTTCGCGGAGCACGCGTTGGTGTTAGCGCCTGTGATGGCCTGTCGGGTGTTCTTGGGTGAGGCGGCTAGGCCTACGGGTGTGGGTGCCGGGGCGACGTCAGGTTTCTGAGCGGCGATGTCGTCGACGTCCGGAGCGGCAGGGTTCTCCGCTGGGAAGTTGACCTTGGGTATACCGCTGAAGTCGCCGGGTACGAAGGCGACTGCCCCCCAGGCCAGGTCCTTGTCGGCGGTGCCGTCCGCCGTGGCGTTGGACAACTGCACCTCCGGCGGCTGGTCTTTGAAGTTGTAGGCGCCCAGCGATACCCATTTGTTGGATGCGTTGGCACCCTGGTCGATGGTCTTGGTGACCGTGCCGAACGGGGTGACGATCGTGTAGGAGGCGTTGGACACCTGCGCACCCGTGTCTGGGATGTGCGCGTAGACCATGGCTCCGCCGCCGGAGATTGCCGAGTTCAGCTTCCAGTCACCGAGGATCGTCATGCTTCCGCTGTCGCCGCCGAGGTGGTCGCCGTCGCGGGCGTGGGTGTACCAGAAGTGGCCGCCGTAGCCGCCCCCGACCTGGTGCAGGTCGGCCTTTGCGTTGAAGTGCGTGCCCATGGTGTCGGCGTAAAACGTGAACTGGAAGCTGCCGGAGGAGGTGGTCTGCCCGCAGTCGCTGTACGTCTCCGTGCCGTTGGGTACCGAGGCCACCACCTGCGCTCCGCTGGGCGCCCCGGAGCAGACCGGAGTGCCGTTCTTGAGCCGGTAGCCGCGCCCCGGCTCCGGGATCAGCGACTGGTATTTGATCAGCTCGTGCCCGCACTCGGTGGCGCAGTTCGTCTTCCACGTGGCGTTGGGCTTGTTGAACCAGAACTGTGCGTAGCACTCCTGCGTGCCGCAGTTCGGCGGTGTGTTCGGGTCGCAGTTGTTGTCGCTGTTGCAGAAAATGCTCAGCGGTGGCGAGACCTGGCTGCGTACGGCGTCGCTGTTCCACCAGGCCGGCCGGAATCCTGCCGAGGAGAACCCGGACTCGCCGGGCCAGTCCTGGCGGCCGTTGGTGGCGTAGGAGTAGCCGGTGTCGATGGACCAGGCTGCCCAGCCCATCACCTTCTCCTCGTACGGCCAGTCCTGCGGGTGTGCCGCGTCGTGGTTGGCCTCGGTGCCGTCCACGGAGGTGTCCATGAACGGGTGGCCCCAACTCTTCTTGTAGATGGGGTTGGCGGGGTTGTTGTACCAGCCGAGGCCCCAGTGTCCGCCATGCTGCGAGGCGTCGGACGGCGGGTTGAACCCGAGGTTGTAGTTCCAGGCCGCGGTGAACCAGTTCTCCACGTAGGACGGGTCGTCGTTGTTGACGGTGATCTTCTGTCCGTCCTTGTGGACCTCGTTCCACTTGTCGGCCAGGATCTTCATCGACGCGGCGATGTTGGTCGCGTAGTCGATGGCGACGGCCTTCTGCAGGGCCGGCGACAGGCTCGTCTCCCCGGGCTTTTCATGCCCGGCCAGGCGCATGCCGTCGGTGACCTGCCCGACGCCATAGCCGCAGTCGGACTTGTCCCAGTTGATGTTCCAGTACGAGTCCGGATTACCGGGGTCGATCTTGTGCCCGTAGTAGCCGTCGACCGCAGCGAGCGGGTTGCCCATTTGGCCTGGGATGGAGCCGGATTCGGCCTGCCACAGGTTGGACTCCTGGGCCATGATGCCGAGCATCACGTTGGCCGGGATCTTGCCGCCTCCGGTCAGGGTGGGCGGCGGGAACAGACCCTGCGGGTCGATGCTGCTCATCCCGGTCTGGTTGCGGTATCCACCCTGGTTGAGGTAGCTAGCATGCAGGTCACCGCGTACGGCCATGTCGACGGCCCACTCGACCTGGTTCGGCGTCGGCTGCAGCGCCTGCGCGTTGACGTCGTTGCGGGAGACGGAGCACCAGCGGTCGGGATCGGTCGGGTCGTGCGACACGATCGCCGTTGCGGTCCGTGCCAGCTGCGGATGCTTGCCCGAGCCTGCGCCGGCTGCGGCGGACGCCTTGTGGACCGAGGCGAGGGCGGGAGACAGCACGTTTCCCGCGGCGGCTGGCAACGTGGGCGAGACCTGCTGGCTGAGCCTCGTGCCGGTGCCCGTGGCGGTGGAGGTCACCGTCAGGGGCGGGGCGGCTTTCAGCATGCCCGGTGCCTGCGCTGCCTGCGGCGATTCGGGCTCGGTTTCAGTGAAGCCCTTTCCGGCGTTCTTGATCCGGTCGACGCCCGCGCGCAGCCCTGAGGTGAGGACCGGGTTGACGGCGAGTCGGCCCAGGCTGGAGATGTCCGTGCCCACGGCGGCGTTGATCCGAGTGATGCCGCTGCTCAGTGTGTGTGCGGCACCGGACGGGTGCCCGACGAGGAACACGTCGGAGGAACCGCCCCGGACCAGGTCGAGGTCACCGAGCCTGCCGTCGGCCACGACAGCGGCCTTGCCCTGCGCGCTCCATACCCGGGCACGCGCGCGCTTGCTGCCGTCGCGCTCGACGAAGGCCACCTTCCCGCCGTCGACCGGGTGGATGTCGAACGGTATGCCTCCGGCCGTGAGCAGGTCCTGGACCTTGCCCTTGTGGCCGAGGTGGACCAGATGCCGGCCCAGGGCACCGACCGCCCCGTCCTTGACGGGCACGGCGCTGGTGACCTCGCCCTTGGTGGCCGACGCACTCAGCGTCTTGCCGGCGGTGTTCACGGTCACGACGCGGGTGCGGGTCGCGGCTGGGTCGTTCATGTCACGGAACGCGGTGAACGCGGCCGTGTGCGTCTGTGGGTTGCAGGAGGGGTCGAAGTACGCCAGTGATGCGGTGAATGGCAGCTTCGTCACCGTGCCGGAGTTAAGGTCCACGATCGCCGCGAACGCACCGCCCTGCATCAGGTCCGGCTTGTTCGTGAAGGTGCGCGGTGCGTAGACGACAGCGGCGTGGTCGTGGTCGATGACGCACTGGTTGCCGATCCACGAGTCCGCCGGCAGACCCGGCTCACTCAGACTCGTGACCGCCTTCCACGCATACGCCTTGGCGCTGTCGGCGACGAGGATCCTCAGCCCGTCGCTGTCCGCGGCCGCTGTCACGGCGCGGTCCGTACTGGTTTCCCAGCCCCTGCCCAGCTTCTTGTCCGGATCCACCACCCCTCCGGACTCTGCCGGTCTGCCGTGGCCTTGTGCGGGCGGGGTGTGCGGAGCCGCGAGGGCTGTGGTGGATTGTATGAGGCTGCTGGTCAGCGCGGCGCAGGTCACCAGGGTGGCCCAGCGCGCGTGTATTCGTCTTCTGGGTCTCAAGAGAGGTTCATCCCGCTTCTCGTTGAGGTTCCCGTGCCTCTTTTGGGCACGGCTCGGCCCGCCCACGGCCGACACGAAGAAAGGTGACGGCCGGGCGGGAGTTTCCCTCGGGGGGATCAGCCGGTGGCGTCGAGGACCGCGCGGACGACGGCCTGGGCGGTCTCCGGCCGGTGTGACTGCTCGGCGACGGTGGCCGCTACGGCCAGGTCGCCGCGGTAGGCGGTGAACCAGCCCATGACGGGCTGGTCACTGTCGGCGAACTGGTCGGCGACTCCTCCGAACGCGGAACCTTTGATCCCGGAGGCATCGGCGTACGCGCGCATCAGCGCCCGTAGCCCGTTCGCGACCGGGCTGGGCAGGGGTCGGTGGGCGCGGGCCGGTGTCTTCCCGCTGGTTTTCGGATCGACGAAGAGGGGCTGTTTGAAGGAGCCGCTCTGGATGGTGGCGGTGAGGGAGGCGAGGTTGAGCGTGTTGAGGCGGACCTCGCCCCGACCGATGGCCGCGGCGGCTTTGTCGGCACCGTCGAGTTCGGGTACGGCGCCGTCGGCCGTGGTCAGACCGGTCTGCCAGTCAAGTCCCAAGCCGAATACATCACGTGCCTCGGAGGCGAGATCCTGGCCGGTGAGTCCGCCGGCCAGCCGGACGAAACCGGTGTCGCAGGCGTGAGTGAACACGTCGGTGAACCGGCCCTCCTGGGCGCTCCGGTTGTCGGGATTGGTAAAGGTCTGACCGCCGTAGGAGGTACTTGCGGGGCAACCGGCCGGGGTGCTGGAGGTGACCACGCCGTGGTCCAGGAGGCCTGCGGTGGTGACCAGTTCGAAGACCTGTCCTGGGGCTTGTACGCCTTCCAACGTAGGGTCGGAGTCTGTGCCGGTGGTGCGGGCGGCTAGTACGTCACCGGTGCTGGGGCGGATGACGACCACGGATGCACCGGGATACTTGGCGGCCGCTGTATCCACGGCCTGCTGCACCTTAGCGTCCAGCCGAGTGGGGACCTGCGCACTCTTTCCCCCGTGCAAGGTGGCGACAACGCGTCCGCCACCGCTGTCGCCAGTGGAGGAGAGCCGTATACCCAGAGCTTGTTGGCCTGTACCGGCGTAGCGGTGTTGAAGTTGCGTCAGAATCTGCGTCAGGCCTGGGTGGTCGTGGGCGGTCAGCAGCTTGCCGTTGCGGTCCGTGGTGACGGGGGTATCTGACCGGGCGAACGGTTGCAAGAGGTAGCCGCCGCCGTCGGGCAGGGCGGGGTTGATCACGTAACTGTGCCAGGAGACCAGGGGGTGGCCCGTGGTGTCGTCGCTCACCACGGTCAGCTTGGAGCTGTATTTCCAGGTTGCGTTGCTGCCGGCGTACGACAGGCGTGCTGTCGCATTGAAGGGCACGGTGTCACGGCTGGTGCTCTCGGGAGTCAGTGACAAGGAGGCGACACCGGTATCGTCCCGGTACGCGGCCAATTCGGTCCGGGCCTGGCGGGGGTTCGTGGTCAGCCGGGCGGCTTTGTCCAAGTCACCGCTCTGCCACGCGGAAAGGAATGCGTGAGCGGTGCCGGTGACCTCGTCCGACGCGGGCGCGTGCGTGGGCGTGTCGCAGGCGGCCGCGCCGGCCATGAGGGTGGCCGCGAGTACCAGCGCGGTGGTGGGGCGACGGTTGTTGCGCATCGGCTTCCTCGAGTGGGGGATGGCGAATTAGCGGCGGAGGGCTTCTACCGGCTGGATACGGGCGGCCCGCCATGCCGGGTACAGCCCGGCAAGCACTCCGGTGGCCAGTCCGATCAACGGGGCGGCGATCACCGTGTCCGGCTGTACCACAGGGGTCCAGTCCCGGACGGTGGAGACGCCGACCACCACCAGGACGCCGAGCGAGGTGCCGATGAGCCCGCCGAGCGTGCCCAGCACCGCGGATTCGGTGAGGAACTGGGTGAGGACGTGCCGGGCACGTGCCCCGAGAGCGCGGCGCAGTCCGATCTCGCCGGTACGTTCCATGACGGCCACCAGCGTGGTGTTGGCGATCCCGACCGCGCCGATGACCAGGCACACGCAGGCCAGGAGCAGGAACAGCTGGCCGAGGTCGTGGTTCACGCCGCTGCGCAGGCTCCTGGGGTCGGGTGGCGGCACGGCCTCGAAGTATTCGGGATGGTCGGGGCGCAGCGCGACGGGTGCCTCGCGGGCCACCTGCTGGGCGGCTCCCACCCGGGTGGCGACGAGCATGTCAGCCCCGTCTTTGGGCGGCCCCCACAGCGACTGGGCCGTGGTGCGGGGGACGATGACCGAGAGCAGCAGGTCGGCTCTGCGCTGTACGTCGCCGAGGATCCCGATGACGGTGAACGCCTGGTCGCCGATGAAGACCGCGGGCTGGGTGTCCAGGGTGGTGATGCCGAGTTTGTTCGCCATGCCCGCGCCGAGCAGGGCGACGTGCTGTCGGGTGCGGTCGTGCCAGCGGTCGAAGAGCCGTCCCTGGCGCAGTGCCGGCTCGGCGGCTCTGACTGCTCCCGAGGAGGCAGCCACGACCTGGATCTGGCTGCTGACGCCGGTGCCGGCGATGGGCGCGGAGCGCACCTGCTGACTGTTGCCGAGCTGCACCGGCCACAGCACGCCGGCGTGCTCGACCCCGTTGAGGCGTTCCACGCGCTGGTCGGCATCCTCGGGGAAGGCGAGCGGTTCGAAGTCGGTGTGACTGCGCGCAACGTCGTGGACGGTGATCTCGGTGGCGCTCAGCCGACTGAAGCGGCCGTCGATCTGCGAGGTCGCCGTAGCGGTCAGGCCGAGGACGGCGACGAACGCCCCGACCCCCAGCACGGTACCCAGAGCAGTCAACGCGGCCCGGGCCGGTCGCTGCAGGACACCCGCGGTCGACTCCGATACAGCATCCCGCCAGTGGAAGCGGGACTTCTCCACTGTGCCCGCAGCCGGGCGTCCGGGCCGGCGTCGCAGGGGACGAAAGGGGCCGGGCTTCACGACGGCACCTGCGCCGTGTCATGCAGAATTCCGTCACGGATGTGCAGAACGCGGGCGCCACGCTGGGCGACCACGGGGTCGTGGGTGATGACGACGACGGTGACTCCGCCGGCGTTCAGTTCCTCCAGCAGGTCGAGGACCTGGGCCGCGGTGGCGGTGTCCAGATTGCCGGTCGGCTCATCGCACAGCAGCAGGGCGGGCCGTGCCACCAGGGCGCGGGCGATGGCGACGCGCTGCCGCTCGCCTCCCGACAGGGTGGTGGGAAGTGCGTGGATGCGGTGGCCGAGCCCGACCCGCTCAAGCGCCTCGCGGGCTCGCTCCGCTCGTTCACGGCGGGGGACCCGCTGGTAGACGAAGGCGAGTTGCACGTTCTCCAGCGCGCTGCGGTGGGGCAGCAGATGGAAGGCCTGGAAGACGAATCCCACCCGTCGCCCGCGCAGCGCCGAACGGCTGGGGTCATCGAGGCGGCCGGTGTCGATCCCGTCGAGGAGGTAACAGCCCTCAGTCGGCGAGTCCAGCAGGCCCACGATGTTCAGGAACGTCGACTTCCCCGACCCTGACGGGCCGACGACCGTGACGAAGTCCCCGTGCTGCACTGTCAGGTCACAGGGCAGGAGCGCGGACACAGGCGGCGGGCCGGGATAGGTGAGCGCCGTCCCGCGCAGCTCAATCACCGGTGCTGTCACTGTGCACCACCGATGCCGGTGATGACCTTCTCGCCCACGCCCAGCCGCGCCCCCTGTACAGGGCGTACCTCCACGTATCCGTCGCCGGACGCCCCCGTCACCACGGGCACGCGGCGACGGCGATCACCACCTGCAGCAACGGTTACCGAGGTGGAGCCGTCCGCGCCCGCGGATATCGCGGTCACGGGAACGACCAGGACCTCGCCGCTGGTGGCGGCAGTCTCGATGGTCAGCCGTACGTCCTGTCCGTCCAGCGACACCGGAAGAGCCTTGTCGGGTGACACCGTCACGGCAAAACCCTGCGGACTGTCGCCGGCCGGGGCGGAATGCCCGTCCTGGCCCTGACCGTCGACCTGGGAGCGGGTCACCGTGTCCGCGACGGACCGCACCGTGGCCGTGGCCGTGGTGCCGTCCAGTTCGGAAAGGATCTGCACCTGCTGCCCGGGCCGTACCAGGGTGTGCTGCTCGCGGGATAGGAACCCCCGCACGACGAGCCGGCCGGCCGAGACCGTCATCACGGTCCCGGACACCTGGCTGCCGACACTGCCCTCCACCTCATCCACCCGGGCCGGAAAGCCCTTCACATACACCACTTCAGAAGCAGGGAGCATAGGACCGCTCACGGCCTTGGCGTCGGCGAGTTTCTTCTCGGCCCTGTCCAGGTCCTCACGCGCGCGGCTGACTTCCACGGAAGGGTCGCCGCTTGAGCCTTCCGACGGGGTCTTGCCGTCTGGTCCCGGAGCGGCGGTGCTGTGGCTGCTGCCGGACTGGGCATCCTGCAGGTGGCGGCGGGCGTCGGTCACGCCGTCCTGTGCGCTCGTCACCGTGTTCTCGCTGTCCGGGACGGCGGGCAGCGGGTCATAACCGATGGCACGGTAAAGGGAGTTCAGGGCGGCCTTGGTGCCCGGCCCGAAGAAGCCGGTCCGGTCACCCGCCACGGGATGACCAGTCCCGGCCAGGGCCTGCTGGAGCTGAGCCACGTCGTCGCCCTCGGTGCCCGGCTTGAGGTCCCGGTAGACCGGCAGCGTTCCCTTCAGAGCGATGACGGGACGACCGGAGACCTCAAGCAACGGGCGCCCGGGACGGAACGTATCTCCCGCCCGTACGTCGACCTTGGTGATCACCGGGGTTCCGCCGCTCTCTCGTCCGGATCCCGACGGTGCGATCTGAACGGTCTGCGATGCGGCCACCGTTCCGCGAACGATCACCGAGTCCCGCAGCACGCGCCGTTCCACAGGGGCGGTCAGCAGGCTCGGCGGCGGGGCCGCCGTGTCCGCAGCTGCCTGGGCGGGCGACTTGATGACCTGCGATGCCCCCAGTCCCAGTGCCGACACGACGATGGCCGACACCACCGCCACACCCAACACCCGGCGACGCCTGACCAGCCCCTGACCGGCCGAAAACGCCCGGTCACCTGCTTCCGGCGTGGTGTCCGCCTCCTCAGTCACGCAGCGCCGCCTCAGCTGCCTTGACCGCCTTGGTGTTCCTCTCCTTGAGCTGCTGCAACGCGAGTTGGTTCTGCTCCACTTGCCGTTGTTGGATCGCCGCGTCGACGCCGTGCCAGATGCGCACCAGGTCCGTCTTCGTCTTGCAGGCGATGTCCGCCAGCGCGAGAGTGATCTCCTCTTGCGAGGCGGTTCCACTGCCGCTCCTGGGAGCCAGATTCACCGCTGCGTACGGGTCGGCCACCGTGTATCCCTTCGATTTCATGCATGCCGACCACGCTGCCAAGGCCTTCTGCACCCGGGGGTCCTCCTGCGACTTCACAAGGCTGTCGTGGTCCAGATGAGACGACAGAGTGAAGTCGATACGCGCCCCCAGCTTGTCGAACGACTCCTGCTCACAACCCCCCTCAGGGACCTTCTTGCCCTGGTAGGTGGATGGGGCCTCCTCTGCCCGCGGATCCAGCGCCTTGCGTCCGGTCAGCACAGCGGTCGCCGCAGGAGTCAGTTTCGGAGGCTTGGGATGCTCCGCTGAATCCGGCGGCAGCTCATACCCATACCTGGCGGCGGCCGCAGGGTCGCTGATGCCGTAGCGGCGAGGCATGTTCGAGTCGTCCGCGTTCGGCGGAGGATTCACTCCCGCCGGGGGAAACGTCATCGTGAACCCGTACCGGGCCATGCACTGCGTCTCCAGGCTCCGGCCGGCGCGCTCGATCACCACGGAGTCCTGATACGTCTGCATGTACTGCTGCAGCGGGAGCGTCATGCCCTTGACAAGTCCGGTGTCCGTGACCGCCTTCGGCCACTTCGAGGTGTCGGCGCCGATCGCTGACGATCCTCCGGGCGCTGCGCTCGGGGACGTGGGGGCGGACGGCGACGAGGAACAGGACGTCAACACGGAGGCCGCCGCGACGGCCGCGGCCAGGGCCGCGAGCCGCCGCGCCCGCCCACTGCTACGCGAAGTGAGACGATGCATTGTTGTTCTTCAGCGTGGAGTCGAGGTTGGTGCTGGAACCGCAGCCGAAGTAGTGCGGAATGGACTGCGAGTGCCCGGTGAAACCGGAGTTGTAGTAGATGCGATACCCGTCCGTGGACGAGCAGTTGTTGGCCGCGGCCGCGTTGTTCTTCACCTGCTGCCCGGACCCGTCGCCGTACCCCGAGTAGTACACGAACACGTACCGCCAGAAGACGTTGGTGCCTCGGGCCGGCACGTCGGCGTAGGCGTGATCGTAGATGTTCCCGTAGAACTGGGCGAAGCTGCCCGAGGGGTTGCCTTGCCCGGAGTTGGCGACCGAGTGGTAGTAGATGTACAGGTCACCCTGGGAACAGCCGTCGAAGACGCAGTTGTCGCTGACGTATTTCGTGCCGATGATGTCCGCGGAAGCCGGACCGGCCCCGTACAGAAGAGCCGATCCAACGGTCGCCAGAGCAGCAGCGGCGACACCCAACTTTCTCAGACGCATGAGCCCCCCTCATGTCGATGCATGGCAGGCGGAGGCGACGCGGTACCTGTGCTGAAGCGTTCCCCCCGCTTTTGCGCGCCCTCACGCCGAGACTGGTCTAGTCCACCTCGCGGAGCGCCTGATCATTAGACACGGCGCACACAGACTCCACAAGGTTTCTTCACGGCCAACTGGCTGACCGAAACTTTACCCTACTCGTCGGTCGCCGATGACCAGAACAACCTCCAACTGCCTTTGTATCAACAGGTTTTATGCATGGAGAGCCTGGAGGTGTCAGGGGTCGGTCGCGCTTGTTCCGGCGGGATGGTCTTGATGGACCCTTGACCGTACCTGTGATTTGACTTGGTAAACCTGCTTGGACCTGTCGAAGCCCGTCGACGTCGGCCGCGTGGACGCACTGACTGGGCGGCACCGTCGATGCGTTCGCGGTCTGGCTCGAGCACTCGCGCGCCGCTGGACGTCGTCCTCGTCGAGCCGGACCTGGTCGCGGAGATGACGTTGACGTAGCGCAGGATCACAGAGCCTGGCCGCACCCGGTGAGACCCGTACGGATCCGGGAGGGACATGGTCCCGGAGACGTTGCCGTCTTCGGCGCGGGTGCGGTGCCGTCCGCTGAGTGACTGCCGCTGGTCATCCGGAGGAACTGTTGGCCGTCGTGGCACTCCCGCTCACCACCGATGAGGGGTGAAGGTCACACCCCGATCTGACCGATATCGCCCTCCCGGCGACTGTCTTACCGGAACATGGAACTGCGGTTCCCACAGGGGCCGTCCTGCATGTTGCTACATACCTGCCGATCGTCTGACCGTTGGGACGGGGCGAGAGAGAAGGGACGGACCATGTCGCCGAGGTGGAGGATGACGGTGATAGTGGCCGCCGTGGCGGGAACCGTCTCGACCCCGCTCTTCTGGCTGCTTGAGGGGCCAAATACCGGCCAACTGGTGGGAGCGACAGTTCAGGCGGCCACGGGGGTGGGCGCATTGATTTGGGCGTGGCTTCAGCCAGCCGCACCACCAACAGCCGCGCTGCAGGACGCAGTCGTCCAAACTGGCCGGGCCGAGGCGACTGGTGGTGGTCAGGCGCATACGGGCATTCGCCGTCGTGACACTGGGGATAACCGAGCAGCACGGGCGCAACGGACCGGCGAGGCCATCGCCCATGGCCGGGGCAGCACTGCTGGCACTGGAATCGACTACACCGGCTAGAACTGCCCGTGGCGTTGACTGGAAGGCGAGATCGGCAATGAGGTGGCGTCGGGCAGGCAGATCGTCCCGCTCCCGGGCCAGCAAGGGGGGATCGGACCAGGCCGTCGACAGCTACCGAGGTGGTGGCGGCTCCGCCGCAGGCGCCGAGGCCGCAGTGCTGGTCGAAAGGTCGGGGAGTGCCACTGCATCAGCCGCGCATGCGGTCGCCATCAGCGGCCACGTCAGCCACCTGACGGTCTCCCCGCCGCCTCCGAGGCACCCGCTCCGATGGCCGCTCCGGTTGGGTTCAGTGCCAGGTCTTGCATCCGCGTTTCAGGACCGGAGCGCGGTACGTGCTCGGATCGACCAGGCACGCGCAGGGCATGGCACGGTGGTTCTGACCCAGGTCCTTTCTGGTGGCGGTGGCGTGGGCAAGACCCAACTGGCCGCCGCCTACGCTCACCAGGCTCTGACCGAAGGTGTCGAGTTGGTCGTGTGGGTCGACGCCAGCGAGACCGAACAGGTCGTAGGCCGTTTTGCCGATGCTGCGCGCTGTGTGGAAGCCCCACAGGCCGAACTGCCCCAGGGCCCAGAGGACTTGGCTCAGGTCTTTCTCGACTGGTTGGCCACCACATCTCGCTCGTGGCTCGTAGTCCTGGACGACATCACGGACCCCGAGACCATGCAGCCATGGTGGCCCCCGCAATCTGTGAACGGTCGCGGCCGAGTGTTGGCAACCACCCGGCGCCATGACGCTCTGCTGTCCGGTGGCGGCCGAGCCATGGTCAACATCGACACCTACAGCGCGGAAGAAGCCGGCATCTATCTGCACGAGCGCCTCAGCTCGGCCCGCGCCACGCATTTGTTGGATGACCAAGTCGAGGCACTGGTCAAGTCTCTGGGCTATTTGCCGCTGGCGCTATCGCACGCCGCTGCGTACATGATCAACGAGGACGTGTCCTGCGCCGAGTACGTCAACCGCTTCAACCACAGCGCCGCCACCCTGGATGACCTGTTCCCACGCCAGGCAGACACCGAGGGATACGGCCGGCAGGTCGCTACCGCCCTCCTCCTGTCCTTGAGTGTGGCTCAAGCGTGCGAGCCCGTCGGGTTGGCAATCCCCACTTTGCGCCTGGCCGCTGTCCTGGACCCCGCCGGGCATCCCCATTCGCTGTGGGTGAGCGACGCTGTAAGCAACTACCTCAGCAGGCACCGCACATCACCGGCCGACGGTCCCGCCAAGGTCGCCCCCGACCAGGCGCGCGCAGCACTACGGCTCCTACACCGGTACGGCTTGCTCACCGACACTGCGCAGGCCGGTTCACGTGCTGTACGGCTGCACGCTCTCACAGCACGCGCCGTGCGAGAACACACACCTGATGACGCCTGGCCGGGCATTGTGAAGGCAGCTGTCGACGGACTGACTGAGGTGTGGGAGGCCTTCTCCCCGTTCGACCGCGAACGGCTGGCCGTGTTGCGGACCAACATCGACACCCTCGACGGATGCACGGGCGACTTGTTGTGGGAGGTCGAGGGGCACCATCTCCTGCGCTGGGCTGGGCGCACCCTGACCCTTAGCTCGGCTGCGCTCCCCTACTGGCAACGGCTGACGGCCAATAGCGAGCGGCTGCTGGGCCGCACCCATCCCAAGACGCTCCTCGCTAGACGCGATCTCGCATGGACCTACTTCCTTGCCGACCGCCCCAAGGATGCGTTCGCGGTACTTCAGGCGGATTTTCCACACCAGGACCGAAGATTGGCCCCCGAGCGGCTGGCAACTTCGCAGAGTCGTCGCAGGCATGTTGATGCCATTGTGCTGCTGGAGGACACCCTTGCCGTGCGCGAACGAGTCCTGGGCCCCGACGACCCAGTGACCGTCGAATGCAGAGGCAATCTCGCCATCATCTACTGGGAAGCGGGCAAGACGGCGGAAGCGATTCTCCTGCTCGAGCGTGCCGTCTCTAGCTGGCAGAGGATGCTGGGAGCCGAGCACGCTCGCACAGTCTCGATGGCTAAGCTTCTCCAAAGTTGGCAGACAAAACGCAAGCGACGCTGGTGGAGCAGCAGGCGAAGTTCACGCGCGACTCCCCAAGAAGCCGGGGCCCGCAGGCCCTAGTCACGGTCCGTTCGGTGAGGGTGACCATTGGGCACGTGCAGTTCGAGTCGGAGCGCGGCGGTCTGGCTTCATCGGCCTTGGTACTGGCGGGCTTGCCTATTCAACTGTCGCCAGTTCCTTGTGGAACCCACCCCGCTCATGGCCGTGTGGTCGCCGGAGGCGTCCGCGCCGGATGCCCCTCGCGACGAGGACGAAGGAGAGCCGGCGCTGGCGGCGACGTAGCTGACGCCGACCCGCTGCTACCGGTAGGCAGCGGCATGCGACCGACCTGCGGTGGTGCCGGAGCCGCTGCCTCCGGGGCCCAGATGTGAGCTGGGCGGCGAGGCGGCTGGCCGGCGTGAAACGGGATTGCACGGTGCGTCGCCGGGCGACTGCCGGGGCCAGTGGGTAGTGTCCGAAGAGAACGAACTAGCGAGGCTCGCCCCCATCTCACCTGGGGACGGGCCTCGCGTGTTTGTCGGCGGAAGGTCAGATGCTGCCCAGACCTTCCCTACAAGGCACGGCCGCTCAGCCGGTCGTTTCGCTTGATGTCGGCGATGAAGCTGCCCCACGCCTGGCCGGTGAAGCCGAGAACCGGGCCGCGCTTCTGCCTCTTGGTGTCGCGGACTGCAACGTCAGCGGCCGCACCTGCGGGGTACTCGCCGCACTCCACGCACTCATTCTCCGTGGCACTGCGGCTGGACTTGTGCCAGCTGCGTGCGCCCTGGTCGAGGCTATCTGCCATGTTGTTCCTTCCGCGCTGTGTCAGCCAACTCACGTGGTCGAGATGGCACGACGCAAGTATGTCGCCGTCTCCTTCGTGGACAGTGCTTGGGATTGGAGCCGCGTGAATCGGTTCGCGCTCACGCGAACCTCGTTCGGCTCGTCGTTGAAGGCGTTCGGTCCACCCGACTCCACGTACGTGATGCTCCCGTCCAGGGTGTCTCCGAAGCTGAGCAGCATGAACGCCCCGTTCATGCCAACGTGCGCGCCGGCGGAGAAGGGGAGGAGCTGAAGCGTGATATTGCTCCGTTTCCCCAGGTCCACAAGGTGTGCGATCTGCTCCTGCATTACCTGCGGGCTGCCGACTTCGGTACGGATGACGGCCTCTCCGATGACCGCCCATACCTGCGGCGGGTTCTTCCGCACCAGCACTTCCTTGCGACGCTCACGCAGGGTGAGTGCGTCGTCAACCGGCAATGGGGAGTCGGCCGGTCGGATGGACCTTTGGGCCTCGATGATCGCTGCCGAGTAGTCGGTTGTCTGGAAGATGCCCGGCACAGCGAGTGGCTGGAAGGTACGTACCTCGGTCGCGAGGTCTTCCGCGTCCGCGACGTCCACGGCGGTCGGGCCGACCTTGGAGCCGTAGGCCGTCCACCAGCCACGCGCCCTGCCGTGCTTGGCGAGCGCGACGAGTCGCTGCTTCACATCGTCGTCTCCAAGGCCGTAGATACTCGCGTACGCGATGGCGTCGGCGACGCTGACAGCGGTGTGGCCCGACTCCTGGCGGCGCACGGTGCTGTGGCCGACGCCAAGCTTCTGCGCCACGTCCTCGATGGAGATGCCACGCTCTTCGCGCAGGCGGCGGAGCTGCCCGCCGAGAAGCCTCTTTCGGACGGTGGGAACGCCTTTGTAGGCCATGTGACCTCCACGTCAGTACTGGATCGCGCCTGTCAGTGTGTCTGTTTCCATGCGTTGCAGGCCAGTTCGGATACTCGTCAAAAGTGAAAACGTGTCACCGAGCCACTTGTCAGTTTTGGCTCTGTGCGAGATTCTACCGATGTCGCTCACGGTAGGTACCGCTCTCCGCACGACCAGTGATTTCGTGCGCCCATGCGGCCTTGCCCAGGCGGCGGCCGAGCTACCCGCCCGGCAGCGCGGCCGGACCCCACCCCTTGGGGTCCGTCCGCCGCCCCCCACATGACTTTCTGCGAGCGAGCCGAGGCGGCAATGACGCCACACGCACCCCAAGAGCACCACCACCCCAGCACCCCCGCGACGGAGCACGCCCGTACGGGGCCGGTGTCGCCCGCTGCCCGCACCTACGCCGACGAACACGGCGACGTTTCCGACTGGACCACCGAATGGTTCGAGATCTACGCGGAGCTGGGAGGCATCCAATGACCAAAGCAACCGCCATGCAGGAGGGGATCGCCATCGCCGCCAGCCGCGACTCGGTAGCCGCCGTCTTATATGTCTGCGTTGAGCGCAGCAAGTTGGCGCCGAGCCAGGCCACCCAGCGCGCGGAAGGCGAGGGCCGATCCTTTGCGGCGGAGCGGGGCCTGCGGGTTACGGAGACGATCCGTGACCCGTACGGTGAACCCGATCCTCGCCGCCGCGAGGGCTGGATGCGCGTGCGGGAGCTGGCGGAAGCCGGTTCGGTCGGCGTCGTGATCGTCCGCTGGCCGGCGGCCATCGCCCCTGACGGCTCACACGAGTTGCGCCACCGTGAGATCCGTTGGCTCATGAAGCGCGGGGTACAAGTGCGCTACTCGTGGACTCCGCTCTCCCGCTCGGACGCCGGTGAGACCAAGTGAGCGCTGCGCACCCGTCGTTGGCCCTGTGCAATGCAGCCGCAGCCCGCAGTATGAAGGTCGGGTCCGCCCCGCCCGCTGCCCCACGAACCCTGTTCGACCTGCTGGGGGCGCTTGGTGGCGCGCTCCTCGACGACTACCTGGAGTTGGTCCTCGGCTGGGGTGCCGCACCGTTGCAGCCGGACGAGATTCCGAAGATCGTGTCCTGCTTGCAGGGCTGCCTGTGGGGGCTCGTGACCCAGGCCATGAATCGCGTCAAGGGGCGTCCGGACCAGGATCTGATCAAGCGGATCGGCTTTGCGGTGTGCCTCGACGTCGAGGGGGCAGCGGAGGGTTTCCATCCCGATGACGCCTACGTACGCCGTCTCGCCATGCTCGTTTCGGACCTGCTCGACCGGGTGGCCGAGAATGACGACGGTCCGCTCCCGACCTTCAACGCCCGCCCCCCATTCCGTGGTTGGTGGTCGGCGTGAGCGAGTTGCTGCCGCGAGCGTATTGGTGCCACGTCGACCACGACGGCCGGCAGCTTCAGAACTGGGGCCCGGCCGACATCACCACCAATGCCCCCGGATTGGCAGTCGTGTGGGTGCGTGAGGCCGTTCGCGATATCAGTTCCACGCTGGAGCGCGAGACCTTCCACGCGGTGTGGGGCTGGCTCGGTGACCACGGCGCTGTCCACGCGGCCGTCGTTGAACTGCGCAGGGGCAAGCCGTACACCTTCACGGTGCCAAGCCCGGCCGGCCGCTGGACATGGACGGCGTACCCCGTCTCCTTGCTCCCTGTGGTGGAACGCTGCTCCGTCCCGGCTGCTCGTATGCGGCACTTAGCCCCGGTCGGTGCCATCGGCGGGCCCCCGTGACGGACACATCTGTGCTCACGGCTTTGTCAGCGCACCATCTGCTCGGAGAACCAGTCATGACGATCACTGTTGATGCCCCGGTGAGGCCTGCCCGCCCCACGACCGCAGAAGCGTCGAATGAGCTGAACCGCGCCGCTCGGGCCGCAGGTCTCAGCGTCTCGCCGATGCCCGACATGGACCGGCCCAGGGAGTACGTCGACCTGGGCAAGGTCACTCCGGAGACGGCCGCCGAGCTGGCCCGGCTGATTCGCAGCGGAATGAGGCGGGCCTACAGGACCGTCGACGGCCTACAGGCTGTCTGCCAGGCGCACGGGCTTGCGATCCCGGACCTGTCCGTGCAGGACGGCAAGATCGATCTCGGTGACGTCTCCGTCGAGACGGCTGACCGCCTGGCCTGCCTGCTCGGTGCGCCGCCCCAGCCGGAATCCCGTCTGGACCTGAACGAGTGGACCGAAGCGCACAAGGTCATGGACCGCCTCAGCTGCGCCTTCAAGACCGCCACCCGCGGCGGATTCATCGACCTTTACTTCCACCCGGACTGCCTTCGCTGCGACACGGACGCGGCCATCAGCCTCGGCTCCATCCCCGTCAAAACCGCACGCCGCCTCGTCAACGCCCTCCAGTTCGGAGCCTGACCATGACCACACAACCGCAGCGGCCCGACCTCGCCCGAACCCTCATCGACCGTGACGAAAGAGCGCGGGCACACCGCGCTCTCCTCGTCCGCGGGCTGCTGAGCCCCACCGCGATCGACATGGAACGGCACGTCGATCGCGCCGACGCCCAGGTGCTGCGGCGGATCCTCACGGACCACGGCTGGCCCGGCACGAGCCTCGTCGGAGAGGAAGGCGCCGAAGCCGCTTGGCACCTCGCCCTGCACGCCGACCACGACCCGGCCCTTCAACAGCTGGCTCTCGGCCTCCTGGCCGCCGCCGTCGAAGAAGGTGAGGCGACGATCCAGCAGTGGGCGCACCTGCGCGACCGGTGCAGCGTTAATGCCGGTCCTGTTGACTGAACTAAGAAGGGAGTCTTCGCAGGTCAGGTGACCTTTCTTCGTCCCGTCAGTTAGGTCGTTCGTGGACGAACTCAGCACGCCTCCGAGAGATCTTGCCGCCTTGTCCGTGCCGTTGGTCGGTGCGTTGAAGGCCACCGGCAACGAATGGGAGCCGTACCAAGTGGTGAATGAGCATGGGCTCGCCGAGCCAGGAGTCACACTCTTCCTGGCGGACATGCAGGCGGCAGGACGCCGGCCCTCGACATTGCGTTCATATGGCATGGATCTGCTGCGCTGGTACCGGTTTCTCGCGGCGGTCGGCGTGCGCTGGGACCGGGCGACCAGGATCGAGGCCCGTGACTTCAGCCGATGGATGCAGATCGCCGACAAGCCCGTCCGAGTTCACTGGCGTAACCGTTCCACTGGCGAGGCCACCACGGCGATGGCCGGGCTCGGGCAGCGTCGATCGGCCGGCGTTCCCAACCAGGTCACGGGCAAGCCGAAACCGGGAACGAAGTACGCGCAGTCCGTGCGCGCGCACAGTGAAACTGTTCTGAGGAGCTTCTACGATTTTCACCGCGACGCTGGCAGTGGGCCTGTCTTGAACCCCTTCCCTCTGGTGAGGGAGCGTCTCCACCAGCGGGCCCATGCTCACCAGAGTCCGATGCAGCCGCGCCGCAACGAGCGGTCCGGGCTCTATCGCCCCCGTGTCGCGAAGCGTCTGCCTCGCAGCGTGCCGGATGAGTTCTTCAACCGGCTGTTTGCGGACCTGCCCAGCGACCGGGACCGTGCGCTTGTGGCGTTTTGGGTGTCGACCGGCGCGCGGGCTTCGGAGCTTCTCGGCGCTCGCCGCGGCGACGCCGACCCCGGCCAGCAGGTGATTTCCGTCGTGCGCAAGGGCACCGGGGCGGTCCAGCAACTGCCTGCCTCTCCCGACGCGTTCGTCTGGCTGCGGCTCTACCAGCAGCAGTTGCAAGGCAAGGTCCCGGCTGGGCAGCGTCGGCCGTTGTGGTGGACACTTCGGCACCCTCTGCGGCCGTTGACCTATCACGCCGCACATCGGATGTTCGAGCGGGCGAATGCCGGGCTTGGGTCGAACTGGACCCTCCACGATCTGCGGCACACGGCGGCCTACCGGATGGCTCGTGACCCCGAGATGCCGCTTACCGATGTGCAGTGGGTCCTTGGACACGCACATCTGACGACTACTCAGATCTATCTTTCCCCGCACCGGGACGAGGTGATCAGCAGTGTTCTCGCACATCATGCACGCCAGGCAGAGCGTCGTGAACAGGTGCAGGCTCCCTCTGTGGCTTCCGGCTACCGGCAAGACGACCTTGAGGTGCTGTTTGGGAGGCCACTGTGAGCTCGAAGCTGGATACTCCCGTGCGGCGTGTGCTCACGCACCCGTCGGCTGCAACAGCCACGGTCATCACCGAGCATCCGGTGGACGATCTCCTGCGGCGCTACCCGCCACGGCCACCTGTTGAGTCCTGGCCGCAGACGTACTACTCACGCGAGCAAGTGCTGGAGTGGATGTTTCAGACTCGGTATCGCGGAGCGAACTGTGAGAGTGAGTCCTACCGCCGCCGCGGCATCAAGTGGGTCTTGAGCTGGCTGGAGACCCACCCGGGCGAGACGTGGCAGAGCCGGTGGCTGGTCAGCGGGGCCGATGCAGCCGGATGGGAGTGGGTCAAGCTCGCCGAGCAATGGTTACAGCCGGACGCGGAAGTGTCCGAGCAGGAACATTTCGCGCTCCTGAGCGGCGTGAACGCTCTGGTCTACAGCGAGGTGGTACGGCCCACCTACCGCTGGCTGCTGGGCCAGCGCGGATCCGCGAAGTTACTCAAGCGCGCCAAGGCCGTCATGGACGCCGACGGCTTCAACCGTCTGCACGAGGTGGCCGCAGGGCTTGAAGGCATCCATGACAAGGGCCTGCAGCAGGCGCTGAACCGCGTCGCCTGGATCCTGATCCACAAAGGGGGCAACGTCTCTGATGTCACCCTGGGCGACCTCCTAGAGCTGAACGAAGCTGTCAGGGCCCGGAGCCGACTGCGGGCAAGGAACCTTAACCTCGCCTACCAGCTGTTGTTGGGTGCCGGAGTCTTGCCTGACGGGCTCCCGCCGAACATCCGGCCGCTGATCGGACGCGGACAGATCAGCGTCGAGGCAATGGTCGACCGCTACGACGTCGCCTGCCGGCCGGTCCGAGACCTTCTGGTCGCCTACCTCAAGGAGCGGCAGCCCTCAGTCGACTATGCCACCTTGGACAGGACCAGCCACGACCTTGCAAAGCTGTTCTGGAAAGACCTGGAACTCCACAATCCCGGTATCGACTCCCTCCGCTTGTCGCCCGAAGTCGCTACGGCCTGGAAACAACGTCTGAAGTTCCTGCGTGACAGGGATGGAACTCCGAAGGGCGAGCGGAAGAACTACCCCGGGATGCTGTTACAGATTCGAGCCTTCTACCTCGACATCGCCCAATGGGCAGCCGAGGAACCCGAGCGGTGGGCCCAGTGGGTGGCTCCGTGCCCCATTAAGGCCCACGAATGTGCGATCCATAAAACGAAGTTGCACCGCAAATCGCGTATGGACCAGCGCACTCGAGAGCAACTTCCCACCTTGCCCTCGCTGGTAAATGCGCTGAACCGGTATCGCCAACACTCCGACCAACTCCTGCAGGCCGCCCAGGGGACTGAGCCTGGCCAGCAATTTACCTGCCGCAGCGAGACCTGGACCCGTCCGCACATGCCTTACAACCACAGCCCCAAGATCTACGCCACCGACAGCACGGGTCAGCGTCATGACCTGAGCATGCGGGAAGACCGCGCCTTCTGGGCCTGGGCGCTGGTCGAAGTCCTGCGGCACAGCGGGGCCAGGATCGAGGAAGCACTCGAACTCACCCACCACGCCTTCGTGCAATACAAGCTGCCGACCACCGGCGAGATCGTGCCACTGCTGCAGATCGTGCCATCAAAGACAGACACCGAACGACTCGTCCTGGTCTCACCAGAGCTGGGAGAAGTGCTGGCCACCGTCATTCGCCGCATCCGCTCCGGCCAGGCGGTAGTCCCAATGGTCAGCGCAAGAGACATCCATGAAAAAACCTGGACCCCGCCTATGCCCTTCCTCTTCCAACGGCAGTACGCCTCCGAACGCCGGGTGATCAGCCCCGCATGCGCCCGCGACCTGATCAAGAAGGTTGCAAGGGAAGCCGGATTCACCGCCACAGCTGGCGGAAAGCCAGTTACCTTCACCCCGCATGATTTCCGAAGGCTGTTCGTCACTGACCTGGTAATGAATGGTCTCCCACCCCACATCGCCCAGGTTATTTGTGGTCACCAGGACATCAATACGACCATGGGCTACAAGGCCGTCTATCCCCAGGAAGCTATCAACAACTTCCGCGGGTTCCTAGCCCGGCGACGGTCAACCAGACCCGGCGCTGAATACCGCACCCCCACACCGGAGGAATGGGACGAGTTTCTCGGCCACTTCGAGAAACGGAAGGTGTCCGTCGGAACCTGCGCACGCGCCTTCGGAACACCTTGTATCCATGAGCACGCTTGTGTCAGATGCGCCCTGCTTCGACCCGATCCGACGCAACGGGCACGGCTTGTCGACATCCGCGACAACCTGCTTGCCCGCATCGCCGAAGCCGAGCGCGAAGGTTGGCTCGGCGAAGTTGAAGGACTCAAGGTCAGCCTCGCCGGCGCTGAGGAGAAACTCACCCAGCTCGACGACCTCATCGCTCGCCGCAACGCGACCGTGAACATGGGAATGCCTGGCTTTTCCGACATCGTCGGACGCCACGTCACCACCGGTCCGCAAGCTGCCACCCACGCACCGCCCAAGGCCCATAGTGTCGGAGATCTCGAATCATGGAGGACTTCATGAGCGTCATAGACGCCTACCTCGCCGTCGCGAGTCAAACAGCATCACTGCTGGAGATTCCAGAAGTCGACGCGGCATGGGAGCGGCCCAGCGCGCTGGCCAAGATGACGGTCGGCGGTCTGGCCGGCCACCTCGCCTACCAGATCTTCAGTGTCAGCTCGGCCCTGGAAGAGCCCGAGTCGCAACAGGCGCCGATCCCGTTGCTGGAACATTACGCGCGCGCTGCCTGGATCGACGCACCACTCGACGGAGAGGTCAACACCGGCATCCGGGCGAAGAGCGAGGGCATCGCATCCGAAGGAGTGCTGTCGTTGGCCGAGCGCGCCCGCACCGCGCTCGTTGAGCAGCAGACCAATCTTGCTGGGCGTTCAGGCGACCAGGCCGTGTTCATGCCGCAGACGGGATGGGCGCTGTGTCTCGACGACTTTCTGGTCACGCGGATGTTGGAGCTCGCCGTGCACATGGACGATCTCGCTGTCAGCGTGGGAGTCACCACGCAAGATCTTCCGGAGGCCGCCTTCGATCCCGTGCTCGTGCTACTGGCTCGACTCGCCGCTGGACGGCACGGCCAAGCCGCGCTGCTCAGAGCGTTGACCCGTGCGGAGCGAGCATCCGCGGCGATCAACGTGATCTGACCGACCTCGACATACAACGGGGATCACTTCGTAGTTCAGAGAAGACAGCCGCAGGTCTTCGGTACCCAGCACTGCCGCAGCCCCGCCGGCATACAGATGCTGCCGACGCAGGACCCGGATCACCTCGACGCCCGCCGTGCCAGCGTCGGCCTGCCGCCGCACGCTGCCGCCTGCGAAGCCCTGCGGCAGCGCCACCGCCGCGAGCCGGAGAGCGAGCAGTCTCGCGACGACGACCGGGCGCCCGCGCTCGTAGGAAGCGCCGCATGAGGTCCGTCGAGCAGTTCCCCAACGACCCGGGACGCGTGGGCTGACGACGGCCGTAACCGCACACCGCACAGCTCCAGTGGCCGGGAGTGCATGACGGTCCTCCCGGCCACCGGTCCCAACCACGCAGCCCCCTCTGCACCACGCAGTCCTCAACTTCCCTTTCATCAAAGGAGCATGGTCATGTCCTTAAGCGAACTCGCCGGATGCACAGTGCTCGTCACAGGCGCGGGCGGGTTGATCGGCAGCCGCCTCACCGCACAACTCCGCCGGCTCGGCGCGCGCACGGTGTCGGTGTGCAAGATGGACGCCTACCCGGAGCGCACCTATCGCAACTACTTCGGCATCCGCTCCGACGACCCGGACTTCATCGTTGGTGACATCGCCGAACCCCGCCTGATCAAGAGGCTCATCCCGGGCTGCGACTACGTCATCCACGCCGCTGCCCTGGCCGACGTGGCGGCCTGCACCCGCCAGCCCCTGGACGCGATCGACAGCAACGTGGTCGGCACCCAACGGGTCCTCGACGCCGTGGCCAGCTCGCAGACCGTACGCCGGATGGTGTTCGTCTCCTCCGCCAGCGTCTACGGCAACGGCGAGCACCGGCAGGCGGGGGCACGGTTCAGGGAGGACGCGCCGATGCGCCCGGTCTCGGTGTACGGAGCCAGCAAGGTCTGGGGTGAACACGAGACCGCCGCGCTGCTCGGCGGTTCCGGCATCTCCTACGCGATCGTCCGCTACTTCTCGGTGTACGGAGAACCGCAGGTCATCAAAGAGCACAGCCACTCCTGGGTCGTCGCCTGGTTCGCGATGCGCGCCGCACTGGGACTGCCGCTGCACCTCAACGGCGGTGGACACCAGGTCCGCGACTTTGTCCACGTCGACAACATCGCCACTGGGACTCTGCACGCCCTGACCGCCGAGCGGGCGCACCGGGCGACGGTGAACATCGGCACCGGCACGGCCACGACGATCCGTGGCCTGGCCGAGCTGGTCTGCTCGCACTACCCCGGCGCCAAGCTTGTGGAGAGGCCGATGCCTCCGGGTGATCCGGAGGGCGGGTTCGCCTGCACCCGCAGGATGGAAGATCTCCTGGGCTGGCGGCCGGGCATCAGCGTGGGGGAGGGGGTGGCCCGGTATGCCGCGTGGCTGCGTGAGCGTCCGGACGTGATCCCGCCGTGGCTGCGCGAGCCCACCGCGGCGTAGGCGGACGCCCTGATGCCTTCGCTCAGAGATCTCGCCGAGAGGCGGCTGCTCGGTGATCACCAGGTGATGGACCGGCCCACGCTGGACTGGATCACCTCCCACCGGCCCTCCTCCTTCCCCGACCAGCCGTCAGGTGTGCTGCATCCTCCCCTGTTGCTGATCCCGCGCACGGAGTGGTTCGCCGACGTACGGCTCGCGGATTCCATTCATGGCGTCCTGCACGGCGCCCGCGTCAGTGCGCTCGCCTCGCTCCTCGCGGGCGAGTACGGCCTGAACCGCGAGGAGGCGGCCACGTTGTGCGTCGCGGCGGCGGTGCACGACTGCCGCCGCCGTCACGACCGCGACGACGTCGGCCACGGCCGAAGAGCGGCCCGCTGGTTCGCACGGCACCCCCAGACGGTCAGCCGCGCCTTCGGACACCAGCTCCCGCCTGCACTGATCGCGTCGGCTGCCACCGCCATGGCCCTGCACGACGTCCCCTACGGCGCGTTCTCGGCCGACCAGGTACGCGCCTACGGGCAGGCCCGGCAGTTCACGGACCTGCTGAAGGCCGCGGACTGCCTCGACCGGTACCGGCTGCCGCTGGACCGCTGGTGGCCCGACACCCGCCGGCTACGCATCCGCGTACCGCAGTGGCTTCACCCGCTGGCCTTCGACCTGGTCACCTCCAGCGAGCAGAGGCGCCTGGACGGGGCCGCCCCGGCCGAAGCCCTCACCCACGCCCGTCAGATCCTCTACCGGTAGGAGACCTCAACGTGCGCGCCGAATGGGACGACGCCCACACCGACTACGCCGCCCCCGCCCGGCCACCCGGCCCCGCCTCCCTCAGTGAGACCCCCACCCAGTGGCGCGAGCAGCTGGAGCACGGCACCCCGAACGGGTGGCTGCTGCGCGGCAACACCATGCTGAAGACCCTGGCCAGCGGGCGCCCGATCCACCTGATGCACACGACCGCGGCCTTGGACGCGATCCGTGCGAGCGGGCAGCTGTATGCCGCGGCCGGCTGCCTGGTCGGCAGTCTGTACTGCGCTCCCCTCAGCCCCGAGCCGGCGGGGCTGAGGCCGCACAACATGGGCGCCTATCTGCTGGAGACGAAGCAGAACCGCGACGTCCTGGTCATCGAGATCAGCCCCGGCGCGGCGGTGCCGGTCAAGGGCATCGACTATCTACGCCTCGGCCGCATCCACCTGCGCACCTACGAGGAGCACCGTGACTGCCTGACCGGCGCCGAGGACGCCCGGATTCGGCAGGCAGCCGTGGAACGCGTACGGGCAGCATCCGGGTTCCTGGACACCCTCCTGGCTGCCGCATGCGGCAGCGCCCCCCGCCCGGACACGGTGTTCATCGACCGGCTCGCCGCCGCTGTGCCGCTGGTTCCGTTCCTGGGCTACCTGTACTTCGAAGTGCTGTCCGAGTACCTGATGCTCCACTCCACCTCCCCGCAGACCAGGGCGCACGCCGAAGCCGGGGAGATGAACAACCGGCTCTACAAGCAGCTCGCCTTCTCGGCGGTCCAGAGCATGCACCGTCTGTTCGACCTTGCCCTGTTCGCACCGGGCCACGACCGGCTCACGGGCCTGATCGGCGAGATCGAACCCGCGCTCGCACCGGGCGTGGCCTACTACGTTCACCGTCGCCTGCCGCACCTGTTCGCCTGCACGGCCCTGGAAGCCTCGCAGGACGCGGCAGCCGTCTCCTTCAAGGACGCCGACTTCCTCACCCTCGCCCGTATCGCGCCCTACCTGCTGGGGCAGATGGTCTTCCGCGAGATGCGCACCGAGCCCCGATACCCGCGGCTCTTCCCGGTGTTCGAACAGGCCAAGGCACTTCAGGCGTACGCGTACTGGAACCGCGAGGGCATCCCGACCCCGTTCAACGGCTTCCTGCCCAAAGGGGAGATCGGCGTCAACCTCGCCTACCCGCACGGCTCCTACGCGGTGTGGACGGCCGAGGTCTGCGAACGCGGCTTCCTCCACCCGGTCGACCAGCTCGACGTGACCTTCATCCCGCGCCTGACCGACCTGCGGGCCACCGCCCTGGGCAAGGCCGCCTTCCCCACCACCCCCGAGCCCGCAGCACACTGAATCGAAAAGGAGCACCCAGCGTGCGCATCGTCCTGCTCGGCGGCGCCGGCTACATCGGCACCGTCGCCACCCGCCTCCTGACCGCCCTGGGCCACCACGTGACCGTCGTGGACGGGCTGATCTACCACCGCGGCGACGACCCGGCACGGCTCGTGCCGACCGCCACCGACTTCGTCCACGCCGACCTGAGGGACACAGTTGCGCTCCGGCGTGCCGTCCAGGGCGCGGACGCGGTCGTGCACCTGGGCGGCCTCGTCGGGGAACCCGCCTGCGCCGTCGACGAGCGCCTGGCCGTCGAACTCAACTACGCCTCCCCGATCCTCGCCGCCGAGGCCGCCCACGAGGCCGGGGTCGGGCACTACGTGTTCTTCTCCTCGTGCAGCGTCTACGGCCAGCACGCCGGGACCGTGGACGAATCCACCGCCCCCAATCCACTGGGCATCTACGCCACCACCAAGGTTCTGGCCGAACGCCGCCTGGCCGCCACGCTCGACGACACCGCGTTGACAGTGCTGCGGCTCGCCACCGTGCACGGCCGCTCACCGCGCCAACGCCTGGACTCGGTCGCCAACCGCATGACCGCCCATGCCGTCGTAACCGGCCGGATCCCGCTCAACGGGGGATCCCAGCGCCGCCCTCTGGTCCACGTCGCCGACGTCGCCGAAACCCTCGCCGCAGTCCTGAACACCCCCCAAGGCCACCGGGTGTTCAACGTGGGATCGGACCGGGCAAACTTCACCATCGCCGACATCGCAGAAACCGTGCAGCGCACGCTACCCGGCACCAAGATCGACCGCGGCCCGGAGCGCGACGAGACCGACGCCCGCGACTACCGCACATCCTTCGCCCGCCTCGCCGACGCCTTCCCCGGAGCATGCCGGCACTGGCTCCACGACGGCATCCGCGAGATCGCCGAGGCCATGGAGACCCGCAAACTGGGCGACCCGGACCGTCCCGAGTACGACAACCTCAAGGGCCTCATCCTCGCCCGCGACGCCGCGCACCTCACCGCCCGGCGCACCCCCGAGTGCGAGCGCCTGCACGCCGAGTACACCGCCAGCGGCTGGAGGACCCGATGACCCCCACCGCCCCTGCCGGCGCGCCGTTCCTGCCGTGGAACCAGCCGTCCATCGGTGAGGAGGAGATCGCCGAGGTCACCGACACCCTCCGCTCCGGCTGGCTGACCTACGGCCCGAAAGCCGCCCGCTTCGAGGACGCCGTACGCGAGGCCCTCGGCGTCCAGGACGCATTCGCCGTGTCCTCCTGCACCGCAGCCCTCCACCTCGCGTTCCTCACCCTCGGGCTCGGCCCCGGCGACGAGGTGATCACCCCGAGCCTCACCTTCTGCGCCGCCCCGAACGCGCTGCTCCAGGTCGGCGCCCAGCCCGTCTTCGCGGACATCGAGCCCGCCACGCTCAACATCGACCCCCAGGCGGCCGAGGCAGCGATCACCGGCCGGACGAAGGCCATCGTCGTCATGCACTACGGCGGCCACCCCTGCGACCTCACCGCCTTCCGCAAGCTGGCCGACGACCACGGGCTCATCCTGATCGAGGACGCCGCCCACGCCCTGCACGCCAGCCGCGACGGACGCCGCGCCGGCGCGGCGGGCGACCTCGCCGTCTTCAGCTTCTACGCGAACAAGGTCATGACCACCGGCGAAGGCGGCATGCTCGTCGGCCGCTCCGACCTCATCCACAAGGCCCGGCCGCTGGGCCGCCACGGCATCGACTCCTCCGCCTGGCGCCGGCACGGACAGCGCAACACCGCCGACTACAACGTGAGCGTGCCGGGCCTGAAGTACGTTATGCCAGACATCACCGCCTCGATCGGCCTGCGGCAGTTCACCAGGCTCCCGGCCTTCACCGCCCGCCGCAGCGAGATCGCTGCCGCCTACACCGAAGCTCTCGCCACTCTGCCCGGCCTGACCATTCCCGCCGTCCTGCCTGGCGTCGAGCACGGCTGGTTCTTGTACTCGGTCCTCATCGACCCCGCCACGGCGCCACTGGATCGCAACCAGGCCGCACAGGTGCTGCGCGATGTGCACCAGATCGGCACCAGCGCGCACTTCAAACCCGTGCACACTCTCGCCCCCTATCAGAACCTGGACACCGGCGCCCTGCCCGTCACCGAGACAGCCGCCGCCCAGCAGCTGTCCCTGCCGTGCTACCCGGCCATGACCGACCGTGACGTGGACCGCGTGATCACCGCCATGTGCAGGCTCTGGTCCTCCTATCACCCGCCCGGAGCGTGAAGACGGCGCGCTCCGGGCCGCGCCTCCTCGCTGCTGACGGCCACAGCGCGCGGGCGCCCATGCCGTAGGCTGACCGCCCGCAGCACAACGAAGGGGAACATCGGCGTGAACAACGGCGCAACGCGACCCACCGTGGGGGCCGTGGTCCTGACCATGAACGACCGGCCGGACGAGTTCCCGAAGGCCATGTCGTCCCTCCTGGCTCAGGAAGGCGTCGATCTGGACGTCGTCGTCGTGGGCAACGGGTGCACCCCCCAGCAGGTCCCCGATGGTGTGCGCACGGTCACACTGGCCGAGAACGTCGGCATCCCCGAAGGCCGCAACACTGGCGCCGACCGGGTGACGGGCGACTACCTCTTCTTCTTCGACAACGACGCCCTGCTGCCCACCCCCCACGTCCTGGCCCAGCTCGTCGCCCGCCTGGAAGCCGATCACGGCCTCGCCTACACACAGCCCCGCATCGCCGACCCCGACAGCGGCATCACCCTGCGCCGCTGGGTCCCGCGCCTGCGCGCATCCGACCCGACCCGCCCCGGCATCGTGACCGTCATGGCCGAAGGCGTCGTGATGATCCGCCGCTCCGCCTTCGACCAGGTCGACGGCTGGCCCGGCTCCTTCTTCCTCTACCACGAGGGCGTCGACCTGGCCTGGCGGCTGTGGGACCACGGCTACCACGGCTACTACATGCCCGACGTGATCGTGCACCACCCCGCCACCCACCCCTCCCGCCACGCAGCCTTCTACCGGCTCAACGCCCGCAACCGGGTCTGGCTCGCCCGCCGGCGCCTGCCCCGCCTCCTCATCCCCGTCAACCTCGCCGTCTGGGCCACCGTCACCCTCTGGCGAACACGCGGGCTGCCCGCACTGCGCGCTTCACTCGCCGGCTTCATGGAAGGCCTCCGCGACACATGCGGGACACGCGAGCCCATGAGCTGGAACACGGTCGCCCGCCTCACCCGCGCTGGACGGCCTCCGGCCTTCTGAGCCACCACACGAACCGAAGACGCCGACAGCGTGTCGGTAGCTGCTGGGAAGGAGCGTTGACGGTGCCGATGTAGTGCAGGTCTATCTCCGCCTCCAGAGGCGATGAGAACATCACCTTCAAGTACCCGAGTGCTGGTTGAGCTTGCCGCACGGGAGGGAGGTGAGTGTCACCTTCTTCCTCGGCGGCGTTGCGAGCGCCACCTCATAGCATTCCGAGACGGCCGTACCGGAAAATGATCCGGGTGAGGCGTACGGGATGTCCACCCGGAAGGTGATGGAAGTGCCCGAGCTCGTGCTGACGACTCCGGGTGTGCCCAGCTGGAGCGAGGCTGCCAGCTGCTGAATCCGGTCCTTGTCGGGCAGGGAAGAACCGGATGCCTTGTCCAGGCGTGTCGCGAAATTGTGTGCGGTGTCGGCAGCCTCCTGGAGCGCCTTTACGCGGTTGCGGTCCGCCTGCTGGCGGTTGTCCTGCTGCCCCCACGCGAAAGCGGCAAATACCGCGAACGCGATCAGGCATATCACTGCGCCTGTGATACCAAGAAAACGCCGGAAGCGAATCATGGAATTGTCCCCGTCCGGTGTTGCCCGCCCGCGGACTGGCTCACGTCGGGCGGGCAACGCTTCGGTCTCTAGCTCTCTTAAGCCTGTCTGGACGTTGCTACTTGCTCAGTGCAGCCTCCAGGGCGAGAGCGTACCGTGTGGTACCCGTGTTGTTGGGGTGGAAGCTCTCCATGCTGACGCAGACCCAGGTGGTCGGGTCTGCCTTGACGGGGCAGGAGAAGTCCCCGGGACCAGTGGGAGCGGCAACGAAGTCGTTGATCCCCGGTGTTGATGATCCGCAGTCCTCATAGCCCTTGAATTGCGGTTCCGCGTCCTGGAAGACCACGGGGATCTTCTGGCCCTGGAGCGTGGCCACCGTGCTCGCGTCCTTCTGGGTGAAGTAGTCACCCCAGCTGTTGAGCTGGATCATCGCGGTGACGCCCACGACGGACGTGCACGCCGTGCTGGTGTCGAACAGGTGCGGATAGCCAAGCAGGACGATCTTCGCGTGCGGCGCCAGGTTGTGGATGTCCGATATCACCTGGCTTACCGCGGAGACCGTCGTGTCGATCTGGCCCTTGACCGTCGAGTCCGAAGGGCAGCCACCCCCGAGCGGAGGCACCAGGGTGCACGATTTCACGACATCGCTGAACCCTGCGTCGTTGCCGCCGATCGTGAGCGTCACCAACGTGGTGTTGTTGTCCAGGAATCCGGAGCTGAGCTGCTGAATCTCGTGGTACTCGCCGATGGTGCCCCAGTTCTTCGCCTGTCCCACCGCGGGATCCATTTCCCAGGAGTACGCACCGGAACACGCCACCGAATGGTAATCGAGGCTTGCGTCGCTGGAGTCCGCCAGCGTCCCGATCGTGCTTGTCCGGCCTGGCAGAACGGTCTGCCGAATCCAGGAGTTCTTACTCCTGCGGCAGGTGTTCCACGACCGTCCGGGAGAGGTCTGGGTGGACTGGTCGGCGTACGGACCGACATCGGTACCCGGCAGATAGGGCTCGGCCCCTTCTCCGGAGGAGTACGAGTCGCCCATCTGGACGACGAAGTCCTTCGGCTTCGCGGAGAGAGGCTGGAAAGCGACGGAGTCCCAGGCGATGTCGTCGTCGGCGGTCCCATCGGGGGTGTAGTTCGAGAGGCTGACGCCCTGGAAGTCGCCATTGGCCGTCGGGACGAAGTTGAACACCCCGAGGCTCACCCAGGTGTTGGCGTCAAGGTGCGTATTGATGACCCTGTTCTCGTCGGCGCCGGCGCCGGTGTGCACCGTGTAGATCGCTTGCTGGGTCTGCGCCCCGGTGTCAGGGATGTGCACCATGACGCGTGTCCAGGCGTTGAGCTGGTTGGACAGTTTCCAGGAGCCGACGATGGACATCGGTCCGGTGGCACCGTCGACGGCGGAGGACAGGCCCACGCCGGAGACCCCGGCGCTGTCGGCCCGGGTGTGGGCGTACCAGAAGTGCCCGCCCCAGCCGCCGCCGATCTGCTGAAGGTCCATGCGGGCCTCGTAGTGGCTGTCGGCGTCCGGCTGGAAGGAGAAGGAGAAGGCGCCGGCGTCACCGCTGACGCTCCCGCAGTCGGAGTAGGTGGGGGTGCCGTTGGGGACAGTGGTGACGATCTGTGCGCCGGAGGGCAGTCCGCCCGAGCATTGTGGTTGGCCGTAGAGGAGGTTGTAGCCGCGACCGGGTTCGGCGCGCAGGGCGTCGTACTTCAGGCTCTCGTGGCCGCAGCTGGTGGAGCAGTCCGATTTCCAGGTCGCGTTCTGCTGGTGCCACCAGTGCGGGACGTCGCAGGAGGAGCCCAGGTGCTGCGGCTCGCACTGCGGCGGGGAGGCGGTGTCGCAGGCGTTGGCGCCGGTGGAACAGAACGCTTCCAGCGGCGGCTTGACCATGATCCGGTCCTTCTCGGTGTCCCACCACGCGGGGCGGAAGCCCGCCGTGGAGTAGCCGGAGGCGCCCGGGCGGTCCTGATTCCCGTCGGTGTCGTAGGAGTAGCCGGTATCAATGGACTCGGTGGCCCAGCCCATCACCTTCTCCTCGTACGGCCAGTTCGCCGGGTGCGCGGCGTCGACGAACGAGGGCTTGTCGGTGACGTTCGTGGCCCCCGACTGCGCGCACATGACCCACCCGGACTCCTTGATGTTCCCGGGCAGCGTGCAGGTGATGTTGCCGTCGAGGAACGGACCGCGTGCGGGGTCATAGAGCGGGTTGGCGGGGTTGCTGTACCAGCCGAGTCCCCAGTTGCCGTTGGCGGAAGCCTGCGACGCCGGGTTCAGGCCCGAGTTGTAGTCCCACACGGCCGCGAACCAGTCCTCCAGGTGGGCCGGGTTGTCGTCGTTGACGGTGATGGTCTGGCCGGGCTGGTGGATTTCGTTCCACTTGGTGGCGAGGATGCCGGCGGCGGCGGCCACGTTGACCGTGTAGTCGACCGCCACCGCGCGCTGCAGGTTGGCGGGCAACTCCGTCTCGCCCGGCTTGGGGTGGGAGGGCAGGCGCATGCCGTCGGTGATCTGCCCGACCCCGTAACCGCAGTCGGACTTGGACCAGTCGATCGCCCAGTAGTCTGCGCCGCTGTTCCCGGGAGCCGAGGCGCGGCCGTAGAACCCGTTGAACGCGGCGAGCGGGCTGCTCATCTGACCCGGCACGGCGCCGGGCTCGGCCTGCCACAGGTTGGACTCCTGCGCCAGGATGCCGAGCAGCACCTGGGCGGGGATGCGCCCGCCGCCCGTCAACGAGGGGAGGAGGAAGAGGCTCTGCGGGTCCACGGTGCCCCCGCCCTCCTGGCTGCGCCACCCACCCTGAGCGAGCCATTGGGAGCTGAGGTCACCCCGGACCGCCATGTCCACCGCCCACTCGACCTGGTTCGGAGTGGGCTGGAGCGCGAGCGTGTTCGGGTCATTGCGCGGAACAGCGCACCAGCGGTCGGTGTCGATGGTGGAGTTCGACGTGGCGGTCGCGGGGCGCACCCTGGCCCCCGTCCGGGCTCGGCTTCCGCCATCGGAGAGAGCCGGGGACTCCGCCTTGCCCTGCGGAGCGGCGGCAGCGGAAGTGAGCGGCGCGACCTGCTCGGCGACCTGCTTTCCGGTGCCAGTAGCGGTCGCGGTCACGGTGATGAGCTGCGCCTGGTCCGGGCGCGGCGGCGTCGCGTGTGAGGACGGAGCGGGCTCGGTGCTGCCGCCGGAGTGGGACAGGTCCCGGCCGGCCCGCGCGATGTTCTCCGTTGCGGTGCGCACGGACGGGGTGAGCACCGGCTGCACAGCGAGGCGCCCCTCGGTGGACACGCTGTCATGGGCGTCGGCGTGCGGCAGGAGGCGCACCCCCCAGCCGCCGTGCCCAGAGGTGCTGCCGGTGGCGAAGACCCGCCCGTCGGTTCCGGCGTGCAGCGCCAGAGAGGTCAGCGGTCCGCCGGCGATGACGGCGGACTTCCCCGAGTGCAGGACGTGCGCGGTGGCAACGCCCCTGTGCTGGTCGAGGTAGGCGATGGCGTCCCGGTCGCCCGGAGTCAGGTCGTAGGCCGTGCCGGTGGTACGTGCCGAGACTGTGGTGTGCCCGGCCGCGTCGATGCGTACGATGCGACCGCTCTCGGCCGCCACCACCTGACCGTGGCCGCCGCTGGGCACAGCAGAGGTCACCTCGCCGGGCGCGGTGGCCCGGCCCACGATGTTCCCGCCGGTGTCGACGGTGGTGATCCGCGTGGCCGAAGTGCCGATGGCACTGAAAGCCGCCGTGTGCTCGGTGGTGTTGCAGCCGGGATCGAAGTACGCCAGCGTCGCGGTGAAAGGCAGCTTGACGACCCGTCCGGTATCCAGGTTCACGACGGCGGCGAACGCGCCCCTCTCCATCAGCTGCTCGCGGTTGGTGAACGAGCGCGGGGCGTACACCACTGCCGCGTGCGAGCGGTCCATCAGGCAGTCCTGGCCGATCCACGCGTCGGTGAAGCCGGGCTCGGCCAGCACCGCAGCCGTTCGCCACCGGTAGGCGTCCTTCGAATCGGCGAGAAGGACACGCAGGCCCGCCGTATCGGCGGCGGTGGTCACGGCCCGGTCGCTGCTGTTCTTCCAGCCCTGGCCCAGGGCATGGTCGGGGTCGGGAACACTGGTCGGGGTGTGGGGCGCAGGAGTGCCGGACTGGACAGCTGAGTGCTGCGATAACGAGGCAGCGGCAGGCGGAGCTGCGGCATGGGCGGGGGCGGTGAGCCCCAGCACCGGCACGGCCGCTGCGGCGAGCGCGGCGCAGGTGCGTCTGAGTGGTATCCGCATGCGCGGAGATCTCCTTCCGGTCGGTGTGTGCTAGGAAGGGCGCGGACTTCCGCTGTCCTGTGCCATGAACGGCTCGGAGCGGAAGGGCGCCCGGGTAGGGGAGTGGTCACGGAGCCACGGGGAAAGAAACGTCGGCAGGCCGGGGCGGACCCGGCTACTCGGCAGGCGCGAGAAGACCGAGGTGCCGTCGTCGGAGAGCCTTGCGAGAGGGCGGGCGCGAGTTCGGGGCGAGTCAGCCGGTGGTGGAGGCGAGGACGGTGCGTACGACGGCCTCGGCGGTCTCCGGCCGGTGTGAGTTCTTGGCCACGGTGGCCGCTACGGCCAGGTCGCCGTGGTAGGCGGTGAACCAGCCCCTGATGGGTTGGTCACTGTCGGCGAACTGGTCGGCGACACCTCCGAACGCGGCACCTTCGGCCCCGGAGGCATTGGCGTACGCACTGCCCGCAGTTCGTCCACGACACCGCTCGGCAGGGAGCGGTGGGTGCGGGCCGGTGCCTTACCGCTGATCTTCGGGGAGACGAACAGGGGTTGTCGGAAAAGGCCGCTCTGGGTGGTGGCGGTGACGGAGGCGAGGTTCAGCGTGTTGAGGCGGACCTCGCCCCGGCCGATGGCAGCGGCGGCCTTGTCGGCGTCGACGAGTTCGGGTACGGCGCCGTCGGCCGTGGTGAAACCGGTCTGCCAGTCAAGTCCCAGGCCGAATACGTCACGTGCTTCGGAGGCGAGGTCCTTGCCGGTGAGTGTGTCGGCCACCTGGATAAAGCCGGTGTCGCAGGCGTGGGTGAACACGTCGGTGAACGGGGCGTCCGGAGCGCTCCAGTTGTCGGGATTAGTGAAGGTCTGACCGTCGTAGGAGGCGCTGGCGGGGCAGCCGACCGGGGTGCTGGAGGTGACCGCGCCGAGGTCCAGGAGGCCTGCAGTGATGAGGAGTTCGAAGATCTGCCCTGGGGCCTGTACGCCCTCCAGCGTGGGGTCGGCTCCTGTGCCGGTGGTACGGGCAGCCTGTACGTCGCCGGTGCGGGGGCGGACGACGACCATGGATGCGCCTGGATACTTGGCGGCCGTCGTGTCCACAGCCTGCTGCACCTCGGCGTCCAGCCGCGTGAGGACGTGTGTGCTCTTTCTCCCGTTCAGGGTGGTTACGATGTGTCCGCCACCGCCACCGCCACCGCCACCGCCACCGCTGCCGCCTGCGGAGGAGAGATCCCACTCTCTCAGACGCATGAGCCCCCCTCATGTCAATGCATGGAGTGCGGAGGCAACTCGGTACCTGTGCCAAAGCGTTCCCCCGCCTTTGCGCGCGTTCACGCCGCCACCTGGCAACTGGTCTAGTCCATTTAGCGGAGCGCCTGATCATTAGACACGGCGCACACAGACTCCACAAGGTTTCTTTACAGCCGGTCGGCGACCAAATTTCCACCCACCTTTCGGACGGGTAATGGCCAATACTTCCTCGACGGGCTTGTTTTCATAGGGTAATGAAGTGAAAAGCCGTAATTTCAGAGGTTCCGTGAATCTGATGGCTGGACGCCGCAAGGTGAGTTTCGGCTTCTCCCGGCAGGTCGACTTGGTAGATCTTTCAACATGATCATGACATTGCTTGACTTCCGGCCGGGCGGGCGAAATGTTCATCGCGCTGGCAACGACTACGGGTTCGGCTGCTGCGACGGGGGCATCGCCCTGTCCGCCTCCCCATACCCACCGTCTGCTGTGGGCGACGCGAGTTGCCGACACTGCCCACCTGCGGGTTCGTGATCACGGGTCGAGTGTGGGCGTCGCTTTCCGACACCAACCTCCGAAGTGATCTTCGCGGTTCTAGAGTTGAGGCCATGGTTGATCAAGGGGGCACGGCGGCGGAGACGGATCATTCTGGGCGGCGCCGCCATGCGAGGCGTCGTTCGGGGGCCGCGTCCGGGGGCCTGATGCGCTCGTCCGCATTGATGGCGGCGGGCAGCGTGGTGTCGCGCGGAACGGGGATGTTCCGGTTGATGCTGCAGGCTGCCGCGCTGGGGACGGCGGCGGTCGGGGGCGCGTACAACACTGCGAACACTCTGCCAACCAGTCTCTACACGCTGTTGATCGGTGGTGCGCTGAACTCGGTGCTCGTGCCGCAGCTTGTCCGGGCGCGTACCGAGCATGCTGATGGCGGTCAGGCCCACGAGCAGCGGTTGGTCACCTTGGTGCTGAGCGTGCTTGCGGTCGGGACCGTCGTCGGCGTGGTCCTCGCTCCGGAGATCGTGAGCCTCTACATGCCGGACACGCCGGGCAATCACCAACTGTTCGAGTTGACGGTGGCCTTCGCCCGGTTCCTGCTGCCGCAGATCTTCTTCTACGGGCTCTTCTTCATGCTGGGCCAGGTCCTCAATGCCCGCGGCAGGTTCGGGGCGATGATGTGGACGCCGGTCCTGAACAACATCGTGCTGATCACCATGTTCGGCCTGTACCGGTGGCTCGTGCCGGCTCCCGGTGACGCCGGGTCCGTGACACCGGCCGAGGTGCGGCTGCTGGGGATCGGCACCACGATCGGGATTGCTCTGCAGGCGGTCTGCTTGATCCCTTATCTCGCCGAAACAGGGTTCAGGTGGCGCCCGCGCTTCGACTGGCGCGGTACGGGCCTGGGCAAGAGCGTGGCTGCGGCGCGCTGGACCCTGCTGTTCGTGGGGGTCAACCAGGTCGCCCTGACCGTGGTGACGCGCTACGCCAACGCGGCGGACGCGGTCGCGCAGGGGGCCGGTGCCGGCAACAGTGCCTACTTCTTCGCGCAGAACATCTGGATGCTCCCGCAAGGCATCATCACGGTCTCTCTGGTCACCGCGATGCTGCCGCGTATGAGCAGGGCGGTGGCTGAGCATCGCCTGGGAGACGTCCGCGAGGACCTGTCACGGGGCCTGCGGGTGACGGGTGTGGCGATCGTCCCGGCCGCCTTCTTCTTCCTGGCCTTCGGCCCGCAGATCGCCACGGTGATGTTCTCCTACAGCAGCAGCGGAGCGGACTCGGCACAGCCACTCGGCCAGATGCTGCAGGCCTTCGCGCTCGGCCTGGTCCCCTTCTCCGCCCAGTACCTGCTGCTGCGCGGCTTCTACGCGTTCGAGGACACCCGCACCCCCTTCTGGATGGCGGTCTGGATCTCCGGCCTCGACATCATCCTGGCCACTGGCTGCCACCTCTTCCTGCCCCCGCGCTGGGCCGTCACCGGCATGGCAGCCGCCTACGCAGCGTCCTACGCCGGCGGCCTGCTCGTCACCGGGCTCAAGCTGCGCCGCCGTTTGGAAGGCCGCCTGGACGGCAAACGGCTCGTGCCTACGTACGGGAAACTCACGGCTGCAGCGGGGGCCGCCGGCGCCGTCGGCTGGGCGGTGGCCCGCATCTGCTCCGGTGCCGTCCCTGCTCCGGTCGTCGGCTCTGTGCTGGCGCTGGCTGCCGGCGGTGTCACGATGCTGGTGCTGTTCGTGCTGCTGGCCCGCCTGCTCCGCGTCTCCGAACTGCGGAGACTGCCCGGCCTGGGCTGACCAGTCTCAGCCGCTCTCGATTCCAGCGAAGTGGTGACCACTCGATCCCTGACCGCCGGGACGGCATCGGATGTGCCGACTGGGCGAGCCCTTCATGTTCAGCCGTGGAAGGGTCGCCCGGCGGCTAGGACAAGGCGTACGCGCCTGAGGGCGTCAAGCTCGACGAGGGGGTTGCCGTCCACTACGAGGATGTCGGCGCGGTACCCCTCAGCCAGTCGTCCGGTGTCGGACCCGATGCCCAGCGCATGGGCCGCGTTGACGGTGGCCATGTCGATGATCTTCGGGAGGGGGATCCCCAGGTATTGGTAGAACTCCATGCTGTTGACGATCTTGTCGAAGACCGCCCGCGTCACGCCGGCGTCTGTACCGGCGATCATCGGGACATCCAAGTGCGCCATCCACCGCATCGACGTGAACAGTTCCTCTGCTCGGTCGTGACCGACCCGTTCGGCAAACGCTCGCCAGTTGGGGCTGGTGGCCGTGCAGACGTGGATCCCGGCGGCCTTGATCTTGGCAGCGAGATCCTCACGGAGGTCGAATCCGCCGTCCTCGGCCATCCAGGTGCAGTGCTCGATCGTGTTCACGCCTGCGGCCACGGCCGCCTCGATACCCTCGGTGCCATGCGCGTGGACAGCAACGGGCAGACCGGCGTTCTGGGCTTCCTCGACCACGATGCGGAGGTCGTCCTCGCTGAACTGGGACTGCCAGATCGCAGGCCCGCCACGGGTGAGTCCGCCGCCGGTGGCCATCACCTTGATGACGTCCGCTCCAGCCCGCACGTTACGTCGCACCATGGCACGGATGGCGTCTGCGCCCTCGACCTCACCGCCGAAGAACCAGCAGTGGCCCCCAGTTGAGGTCAGCGGTGTGGTGGCGGAGAGGACCCGCGGCCCAGGCAGGACTCCATCGGCGATCACGTCACGAAGGCGTACGGCAAGTCCGTTCCGGTCGCCCAGGTCACGCACCGTGGTCACTCCACTGCCAAGCAACTGGCGTGCCCGGTCGGCCATGCCGGCCATAAGCGTCTCGTCATCGCTGCCTTGCAAAGCAGCCACCGGGTCCGAACTCGCGTCGAAGGCAAGGTGGACGTGGGAGTCGATGAGCCCTGGCATCACCGTGGCGTCCGGGAAGGACTTCGTCGAAAGCCCTTCGATTGCCAGCCCCGCGAGCGTCTCGCGCGGGCCGACAGCGGCGATGGTGCTCGCGCGTACGAGCACGGCACCGTCCTCGATGTATTCGCCGCCAGGTCCGGTGAGCACCCGACCGGCCGTGATCAGCAGGTCCGTCATGAAGTCATTCCTATCCACGTGTCGCGAGTGCGTCGGAGAGGGCCACCAACTGGCGTGCGTCGGCGTCGAGGCTGTCCTCGCCTGGTAGAGCTACGGCAATGGCCTGGGTTGGCGCAGGCTCGCCTGCTGCTTGGGATCGCAGTGCCGACCGCAGGTGGCCGGCCAGGGCCTCGGGTGCTCCGGTCTGCACATCCTGGTGGGCCATGTAGGGGCTGGCCCTGACCAAGCCGTCCCGGCATTCGATGACTCGCCGGTAGTAGCGGCGGTGCACTCCGCGTACCGTCAGGTTTTCGCGCCACGCGCCGGCGGGCTCACGGTGTAGAGCGTCCTCCGGGAACGCTTCGTGCAGTAGCTGCCACAGCGGGCGAAGGCGCCGGTAGGTCCGGCGATGCTGGCGCCAGATCCGGAATCCCGCCAGACGCAGCATGACACCGGGATAGCTCAGGCCGACGACAAAGGCCGGCACGGCGAGCGCGAACAGCATTGCCACGCTGTGGTTCAGCCCTGCTGGGACGGCGCTGCCGTGCCAGGCGATCAGGTCCATCGCGATGCGGAGGGTGTTCGCCGCCGCCATGCTGACCAGCGAACTCGCGGTCATCCACAAGCCGATGGTTACGGGCTTCTGCGACATCCGGGCATAGCGGCCGGTCCACCAGGCTGTGGTCGCAAGCGCGTAGACGAGGTAGAGCTGGGCCGCGATGAAGAACACCGCGACCTGCGGAGTGTGTAGATCGGCAGTGCCATAGGGACGACCCCGTACTCCGGCTGGTGTGGCGATGGTGGCCAGCGTGATGACGATCACCGCCATCGCCAGCGGTACCGCTTCAAGGCGGGCACGCCGGCTTGCTCGTTGACGATCGGTCGCGGAGTGAAGGTAGAAGGAGAGCAGCCAGTAGACGGCGCCGAGGAGCAGCACGTTCGATGCCAGGCTGGCTGCGCCGGTGCCCGCTAGGGCGTTGAGTTCGTGGTTCTCAGCATGCAACCCGGTGGAGAACGAACCAGCCGTGCAGAGCAGACAGAAGGTGACCGCGCGCAGCGCACGGTCCTGTGGGGCCTGGAAGAGTTGGTAGACCTTCCAGAGCACAGCGAGAAGGAGGAGCGCGGCCGTCAGGTACATCGCGGAGTTCACAGCCACCCCCGCCGGTCGCCGAGGGCGGTCTGGACGCGCTGCATTGACGGATCGCTTGCCTGACGAGGAGTCACGCGGTCCAGAACGGAAGCCCATTCCAGGATGATCGTGGCCACCAGCTCTGCCTGGCGCTCGTGCGCCTCGTCGTACGACGTGCGCCGCAGTGCGCGGGTGACCATGCCCGGCGAAAGCTCGGGCATGGTTGTCTGCAGGAATGAGTCGTCGGTGTCGACACCCTGGTGATCAGCCATGATGTGGCCGACCTCGTGCAGGATTATGTGGTCCTGGTGGGTCTTGCTGGTCTCCTGTTGGTACAGGATGTAGTCGGCTGAATCCGTTGCGATCCATACCCCGAAGGGCCCAGGCATCGGAAGCGGATGGGCTACCAGTCGGATGGGGCGTCCTCGACGCTCGCCAAGCTGCTGGCAGAGCACCTCCACTCGCAATGGGGGCCGCACGTCCAAGGCCCGCAGTTCCCGCTTACAGCGGCGTCGAAGCTCTCGCTCCTTCACGAAGATCTCTCCTGCACAGATACGGCACGATCCTCCCCCTTCCTGCCTGACGGATAAATTTCGGTACTGATCAGTCGTTCATGGGATGGCGGCGCTCCGCCTGCTCCAGCTGATAGACCACGTCCAGGAGATCCATCACCTGTCTGCGACGTTCCGGCGACAGCTCGCCGGCGCGCATCGCCATCAGCTTCACATCACCAGTGCCGATGGCCTCGCTCACGCGGACCTGCTGCGCCTGCAGCGCCTCCAGCTTCCCCTCGACTTTGCTGGCCACCCCGTCGTCGACGAAGTAGGCAACGGGAACGCCGAAGAAGTCAGCCAGCGCCTGCAGGTGACTGATGGTCGGGTTGTCCTTTTTGCCCTTGCGTAGCTGCCAGATATAGCTCTGGGAGATGGTGGTGGCACCGCTCTTCCCGATCTCGGCGGCTACATGCTCGTTGCTGTACTCCTGCCCGCTGGGCGACCTGATGGTGTCGAAGAGATGGTTGATCTTCTCCGCCAGGGTGCGCCTCTCCTGCTCGCTCACGTGTCCTCCTTTCTGATCGATGGACCCGATCACTCTACCTGAGTGAAAACGCTGCCAGGTGCCGCATTCACCACAGTGGAGATCCTGCTACGCTCCCCCGCATGATTTCCACTGAGGTAGGAAGTGGTGGCGGTGAGGTCCTTCACGTCAGTGGATGTGGTCGGTGCTCGCGAGGCTGAGGGGGCCCCGGCATCAGTGCGTCCCCATCGGACTGCAAGGGGGCCCCAGCAGCCGGGGCCGACTGTTGGAAGACAGGTCCAGCTCGGAGAGAAATGGCTGGTGGGACCGGGTGGAACATCGCTGGACTGATGCCGCAGCGTGCTCATATGGTGCTGCTCCCGCAGAGGGCGGGAGCCAACCAGCGAAGGGGGGACCGATGACGTACCAACCGCCGTGATCGCCGAACCGGGGTGGAAATGAGACCGGCGCCCTGGAGCTACCAACTCCTGGACGCCGGGCCAGCACCCCGAGGGGCACCGATTCACATCTCGCGGGCGGCGGGGCTTTTGCACGAGAACCGCCGTACCGCGCTCCTACGAACAACGGAGTATCGCATGCTCGCCATGCCCAGCGGAACCCTGGCCTGCCCGGACACCGGCCGCCGGCACCGCCTCGCCGCTCAGCTCGCCGACATGATCCCCGGCGCGGCCACCATCCGCGTCAGTCTCACCGACCCGAAGCAGGCGTGGCCCCACCCGCACGCCATAGTCAAGGACGAGGCCGGGGAGACGATGCAGTTGGATCGGACGACCACCAGGGTCGCAGCCCGCTGGATCCTGCGAGTCTGGCCGCACGCGGACTGGACCCGGCCGCACACCTTCGACCTCGCCGACGCGACCTTCACCGTCAGCGACCTCGCCGCCGCCCGTCGGGGCCGCTGACATGGCACGGATCCGCACGATCAAGCCGGAACTGTTCATCAACGACCGGTGCAACGAGGTCTCGGTCACCGCGGTACTGACCTACATCGGTCTGCTTCCCCAGGCCGACGACCACGGTCGGCACCGGGACAACGCGGCCATCATCGGCGGAGTCATCTGGCCCATGCGTGCCGAGCACACCGCCGTACATGTCGAGGACGACCTCACCCAGCTCGCCATCGCTGGGCTGATCTGCCGGTACACCGGATGCGACGGCAGGCGGTACCTGCACATCGTCGGCTGGTTCGAGCACCAGAAGATCGACAAGCGGGGCCAGTCCCGGATGCCGGTCTGCACCGGCCACCACCCCGACCACCGATGCGGGCCATGCGAGGGCACCTGCACCAAGCGAACCGAGGAGTCGCCCACCCCTACCCGAGTGTTCGCCGAGGCTTCCCCGAGCACTCCCCGAGCCCTCGATCTGCCCGCGCCGCCCGCGTCGACGCCTCCCGCACAACGAAGCGAGGCCCCGACCGCTCAGCAGGAGGCACCCGTCGGTATCGCCGACGCCTCTGACAAGAGCAGCAAGAAAACCGCAGCTCATGCGGCATTCTCCGAGGAATCCCCGAAGCCTCCCCGAAACCTCGGAGAGGACTCGGCGCCTGGATCTAGGATCTTGGATCCTGGATCTTCTTTCCCTACGGGGCGCACAGCGCCCGCCGCCACCGTCTCGGCCAACGACCTGATCGGCGAGTACGTCGCCTCGTGCGACGAGCGCCCGCCCAGCGACGTGATCGGACACCTCGGCCGCATCGCCAAGAAGCTCCTCGGCGAGGGGATCGCCCCGGAGCACGTCCGCACCGGACTGCGGCGATTCGCGGAGATCCACGGCCACCCCAGCCGCCTGCCGAGCCTGGTCAACGACGCCATGAACGCACGGTCCGCTGGTTTGGTGCGGCCGGGATTCGGGCCTAACGTGCCCGCTCACCAGGCGTGGACCAACCCGGTCAATGCTGCCGCCGCCTACGCCGAGGAGCTGTGATGCGCACCCGTAACCGCGACCCGCAGACCCTCGGCAGCGAGGGCACCCTGGACCGGATGGCGCGCATCCTGGCCGCCCGCAACATCGACCCGGCCGCCGTCGCCGCGCTGGCCGACGAGCGGGAACCCTTCTCCCCGCTGGACGCCTTGTCCGCCGGAATGCCCCCGCGTTATCGGGGCGCGGTCGCCGACCACCCGAAGGTCCTGGCCTGGGCCAGGGACGTCGCACAGCAGGCCGTCGCCCCCAATCTGGGAGCCCGACGGCAAGTGACCACCGGCCCGAGCCTACTGATGGCCGGAGTGGTCGGCGCGGGCAAGACCCACCAGGCGTACGGCGCGGTCCGACGGCTGGTGCAGAGCGGCGTCGGCGTGCGGTGGCGCGCGACTACCGCCGCTGACCTGTACGCCGACCTTCGCCCTCGGCCCGGGACGGACAGTGAACGGGAACTGGCGGCCGTCAGCAGGTGCCCCCTGCTGATCATCGACGACCTCGGCGCGGCCAAGGCATCCGAGTGGGTCGAGGAAGTGACATACCGGCTGATCAACCGCCGGTACAACCACATGCTCCCGACGCTGATCACCACCAACCTGGCGATCAAGGACCTCCGGGCCTACCTCGGCGACCGTGTCACCTCCCGGCTCGCGCAGATGACCACGCGGGTCGAGTTCGAGTCGGTCGACCGCAGACGCAACCGTCCCGCCGCCTGACTCACCGCCGGGCCGCGCCTCCAGCGCGCCGCCCCATGCACCTCCCCACCCAGCGCACTCCTCCGCCGACGCCCCTGCGCGCGGAGAGCGATCGGAGCAATCCGCATGACCACCACGACGATCAGCCCTGCCCGCCACCGCTCGCTCGGTGACCACACCTGGCAGGACCAGGCCGTCTGCCAGAGCACCGAGTACAACCCGGTGGACCCCGAAATCTTCTTCCCCGAGCCCGACGAGACCACCAAGATCAGCGCCGCCAAGTCGCTGTGCGGCCAGTGCCCGGTCCGCCGCACCTGCCTGGACGCCGCCCTGGAAGGCGGCGACACCCACGGCATCCGGGGCGGGATGACCGGGGAGGAACGCGAGCCGCTGCACGCGAAGCTCGCCAACCGCCTCGACTACAGCAGGGTCAACGCCACCGTCGCCGGGCGTGACGTCCACCTCACCAAGGCCGAGCGTCGCGCGGTCGTCCGCGCCGCCTACCGTCACGGCCTCACGGAACAGCGCCTGGCCTGGCTTCTGAAGATCAGCGAGGAGCACGCCCAGAAGCTCTACCGGGAAACCCGCCGAGCCCTGCGCAACCGAGACCTGGGGCAGACCACGAAGACCACCTCACCCCCCGAGACCGACGGCGAGCGCCTGGGCCGCGACGACTTCGGGACGGCGGCGTGAACATCGCGAGCGCGCCGAGCACGGCGCACGTCACCAGGTGGGACCGCGCGGTCGTCATCGCCCTCGGCGGTGCCGGATGCGCCCTGTCGTACGACGCCCTGCAGCAGATGGCCGTCGCCATTCACGTCCGGGCTCTGCTGACCTTCCTCTTCCCCTTGGTGATCGACGGGTTCATCGCGTACGGCATCCGGGCCCTGCTGGTCCTGCGCGACGCACCGCTGCGCGCTCGGTTCTACGTCTGGACGCTCTTCGGCACGGCCACCGCAGCCAGCATCTGGGCCAACGCGCTGCACGCAGTCAGGCTCAACGAAGAGAACACCTCGGCCACGGGGCTGCGGCTCGGAGACACGGTGGTCGCGGTGCTGTCCACCATCGCCCCGCTGGCCCTGGCCGGAGCGGTGCACCTGTACATCCTCATCGCCCGGGGGCCGGTCAAGGACAGTGACCGAAGTGACCGCGATGACCTCGGTCAGACCGGTCACGCCGGGCAGCCCGAGCGCATCGCGGTCACTCGGACTGACCGGGCCGGTCAGCAGCAGCCGCAGCCCGGTCAGGTCAGCGCCGGACAGCCGGTCACCGCCCTGACCGACTGGCCCCGCCTGTCCCTGGACAAGCAGACCCCGGATGCCCGGACACTGACCGGGGACAGCGCCCCCGCGGACAGCAGCAGCCCGGACACCGGTCACCATGATCGGGAGTCCAAGGCCGCTGACCTGGGCGGGCAGCCGGACACCACCCCGGCGGTCAGTGACCGACAGGCCGTCGCCGAGCCGGTCACCGGTCACCCGGACAACCTCACGCCGGTCACCGACCGGCCGGTCACTCCGCCACCGGTCACTGACCGCGCCCCCCGGACAACCGGTGACCGGCGACCTGACCCGGACACCGAGGAACTGCTGGAGATCGCCCGGTCAGCGGTCAGGGCCGAGGACAAACTGACCCGCAAGGTGGTCGCCCAGGCGATCCGCGGTCAGCAGATCCCGCTGTCCAGCGACACGCTGACCGCCCTGATGGTCCAGCTCCGCAAGCAGCACGGACAGTCGGTCACCACCCCCCGGAACTGACCGCACACCCCATGGGGCGGGTGACCGAGCCGGACACCTCGGCCGCTCACCCGCCCCGGACCCCCACCCCACGACGTCCTCCCGTAAACCGGAGAGCACCGCCATGCGCACAAACCCCGCCACACCCGCCGAGGTGGACACCTGGCTGACCGTCCTGCACCAGCGCGGCCACCTCCACCGCGTCGAATCCGGTCCCGACAACACCTGGACCGTGCAACGATGGCCAGACAGCCGCCCCTGGACCCTGCACCACCCGGTCCTGGCCATGGACTGGATCGAGGACATCGTCCGCGACATCCGCCAGCAGGACGCGGAGACGGGCCGGTGACCGCCAACGACCCGGCGGCCACCAACTCCGGACCGCAGCGTGACCCCAACACGGCTCCTGGCGGAGCAAGTTGTCGCATACGACGGTCCTACGGCCCGTCGTATGCCCTTGCCCCCGCCCAGGGGCGCGGGGGAAGTCTGGCTGGTCCCCGAGCGAGGGCGCTCGGGGACCAGCCAGACTCCCGGCACCAGGGGGCGCCGGTCGTGGGAGGAGAAGCAGACGACCGCGCCCCGCGCGAGCAGCCGAGCCCGAGCCAACCTGCGTTCCCCGACCGCAAGCCGCGCCGACGCACCCGCAACCCGAGTCAGCGCACCCACAAGACGACCACGCGCCTGTCCGACACCGAGAAGACCGAGATCACCGCCGCCGCCAAGCAGCGCGCCGTCACCGTCGCCCGATTCCTTGCCGCCGCCGGCCTTGCCGTCGCCCGCGGTTCGACCACTGTGCACACCAACGAACAACTCGACACCGCCATCGACGAACTGGCCGCCCTGCGCACCGCCATCTCCCGTGTCGGCAACAACATCAACCAGATCGCCTTCGTCTACAACGCCGGAGGACAGCCTCGCCCCGGCGAACTCGACCACGCGTTGATGACCTTGACCCGCGTCCTGGCCCGCATCGACGACGCGGCCGACACGCTGGTGAAGAAGCGCCTCTGATGGTCCCCAAGATCCGACGCGGCTCGCGCACCCATGGCCTGCTCGTCTACCTGTACGGTCCCGGCAAGCGTGACGAGCACACCGCCCCCCACCTCGTTGGCAGTTGGGACGGCTTCGCCCCAGACCCCGGCCGTGACACCAGCCCCGATGCCGACCCCAAGGTCACCCTTGCCCGGCTCGCTGCCGCCCTGGACCTGCGGGTAAAGCAGGCAGGCGACAAGGCCCCCGCCGAGCATGTCTGGCACTGCTCGGTGCGTACCGACCCCGGCGACCGGACCTTGACCGATGACGAGTGGAACACTGTCGCTCGCCGCCTGGTCCACGCCGTCAACCTCGCCCCCGAGGGCGATCCGGACGGCTGCCGGTGGGTCGCGGTGCGCCACGCCGACGACCACATCCACATCCTGGCCACCATGGTCCGAGGCGATCTGCGACGCCCGAGGATGAACTACGACTTCAAGAAGGCCCAGGCCGAATGCCGCCGCATCGAACGGGAGATGGGCCTGCGCCGGCTCAAGCCCGGCGACGGCACCGGAGCCAAGACGCCCACCAGCGCCGAGCGCTTCAAAGCCGAGCGGACCGGCCGACCCGAGACACCGCGCGAGACGCTGCGCGAAGCCGTCCGCCAGGCCGTCGCCGGAGCCGCCAGCGAAGCCGAGTTCTTCACCCGCCTTCGCGAGGCAGGCCTGCGCGTCAAGCTCCGGCACGCCCCCTCCGGCGACGTCCTCGGATACACGGTCGCGCTGCCCGGCGACCGCAACCGCGACCGCGAGCCAGTCTGGTTCGCGGGCTCGACCCTGGCCCCCGACCTTTCCTATCCGAAGATCCAGCGCCGCCTTGCCGACGGAACCTCCGACGCGGTTACAACGCCGGAAGCCGACAGCGGCCGGTCGGACTGGTCGCCGCCCGCGCGGGGACGACGCACCGCGACCGGGATCGCCGAGCGCATCGCAGTCCTCCTGGACAGCGACGACGACGATGCCTCAGCCCAACTCATCGGAGTCGGCGAGCTCCTGGATGCGGTCGCCCAGACCTCTCCGGCCGCCACCCGTGCCGAACTTGGTGCCGCCGCTCGCTCCTTCGAACGCGCCACCCGCAGCCACGTCCGAGCCGAACGCGCCGACATTCGGGCGATCCGCTCGGCGGCCCGGGGCATCATCCAGGCCGGGAGCGCGCGCGGCCGAGGAGAAGACGGCGGCACCACCGCCATGCTCGTCTCCACCCTGGTCCTGGTGGCGCTGGCCGCAGCACGCTGGCACTCCGCACGCGGTCACGCCCAGCAGGCCGAAGCCTCCCGTCAGACCGCCGAGCACCTTCGCGCCGCCTACCGCCAGGCCGCCGCCGCACCCATGCAGGCCCTGCACGACCAGGGCCGAGCCTTGCCCGAAGCTCAGCGCCGCGCCTACGAGACCATCATCCGCGCCGCCCTGCCCGAGAACCACACCCGACCCGGCACGAACACGAAGAACGACGCCCTGGCCGCCACATTGGCCCAGGCCGAGCAGGCAGGCCACGACCCCAAGGCCCTCCTGCAGAAGGCCATCGCCATGCGCGAACTCGAGACGGCCGAGGACGTGAACGACGTCCTGGTCTGGCGATTGCGCCGCCTCGCCCAGCTCCCCGCCCACCCGGGCGAAGCCACTCGACGCCCGCAGGCCGGCACCGGCCGCGCCACGCCTCCCGCCAACCGGACCGGCGTCCGGACCGCACCCCCTGCCTCGCCGAGGCCCGCTGCACCGAACCCGCGCAGCCGCCCGCCGCACCGCTGACCAGCAGTCCGGCAGGCCCACCACCGGCCTGCCGGACTGCGCGAAACACCTGGACAACTGGCTCCACCGGCTGTTACGGATGAAGAGAAGGCCCTCGACCGGGAGATGACGCTCGTGCTCAGAACGACCGACCACCACGTAGAGCCGCCCCCGGTCCTGCCTGCCGCCCCCGCCGGAAGCGATCCGCTGCCGCAACACCAGTACGAGACGCAGCCGCCCAGCGGACCCGGCGCAATGCGCTGCCTCAGCCACCCGCCGGAGCTGTCCCTGCGCGGGATCCCTGTGATGTGCTCGGCCTGCCGGGCCCGGCGCGACTGGCTGCTCATCAACCACGGCCGCAACGTCTGGGTCCGATGCCGCTGCAGCAACCAGTGGCTCGAGCCCGAGATCAGCCGCGCCGACTTCGACGCCATGATCGCCATCCCGGATGGGACGACCTACCCCAGCGTCGAGCAGGGCCTGATCGCACTCGGCTTCGACGGCGCATTCGCCGGCACCTACCTGGACTAACTTCGCGCCTTCACGTGCAGAGGCGCCGCTCGGTAGATCCCTAGGGTCGCCTACCGCTCCACTCGTCGTGACACTTCCCGACCTGGTGCGCCCAGAAGTCCATCTGCGCCGTGCGGTTGGGTCCGACAGACAACCCCAGGCGCGTAGCGGACGCGTAGAAGCCGGGACCTGGACCGTTCGCCGGTTCGTCGTAGGTCACGAGCGCGCTGAGCAGAGGCAAGCCCTCGGCGTGACAAGCATCTCCGATCTCGCCCAGCATCTCGTGGAAGGCGTGCGACTGCGGGCCGTCCAGCTCGGGCGTGATGCGCACGAGACTCCCGTAGGAGATCAAGGATTGGTTGCGAGCAACTTTGACCAGCTCGGCTCTCAACTGCTCGCGGACGTCGTCCCAGTTATCGTCTTCAACTTCCCAGCGCGCCATGGCCCCTCCCCAGCTCGTCGGGGATGAGCGTACGCAACGCGCGGCTGGGCGAACGGCAAGGCCGCCCCTGCCTGATCGGCACGGGCGGCCTTCTGCGGTATCGGTCAGAGCTGGGCGTGACCGTTCGACAGGTCGATGGCGGCGGTCGCGACCGCGAGGGCGGCGCACAGGCCGAGTACCTCGTGGATGGTCGGGCGGACCAGGCGCGGCCAGTCGTCGGGGACGGCGGCCCAGGAGGCGAGATGTACCTCGCTGGTGGCCAGACCCAGGCGGGCCGTGACGTCCCAGCCTGCGAGGGAGGCTGGCTCCCAGTGCAGGCTGACGCGGCCGAAAGGGAGTCTCGGGGTGTCGGTGGCGTGCCACGCGACGTCGAGCGGCCCGTCGGGCTGGGCGGAGACGCGCTGGACCAGCGCGCCGCGTACGCCGCTCGGTATGGGCCGGAGAGCGAGGGCCTGCAGCGGAAGGAGGGGGACAGGAAAGGGGCGCGGTGAGATGGGGGCCTCCGGTGCGGGGCGGCGGGACTGGGTCAGGCCCAGGCGAGGGCTTCGCGGACAGCTGCCGAGAGGTAGCCCTCCTGGCCGTCCTCGGCGATGAACGCCATGCCGTCGCCCACGACGACGTCGGTGCCGAGGTAGTGCGCGAAGGGCCAGTCGGGGTTGACGGCCAGGCGGATCGGCAGGTCGGGGTCGAGGTTCTGAAGTTGGCGGAGCAGGTGGCCGACGGTCAGGTAGTGGGGCACGGGAACCTCCGAGAGCGGGATGGACGGGTGAAGCGGTGTTGGTGGTGGAGCGTCAGCGGGCGTCGAGGTGGAGCAGGTCGCGCAAGACCTTCGGGCCGGTCGGGTCCGGCGTGGGGTGGCTGGCGAGCGGCCGCCTGCGGGACTCGTTGACGTAGCCCTTGCCGGGATTCTTCATCTGTCAGTCGCCGCACGAGCAGATGGCCTGGGTGTAGGCGCGGCCGGGGCAGTCGGGGTGGAGCGGCTTGCCGGAGGTGGTGTGCTTGTGCTCGGCCGGGCAGTCGGTGCCGTCGGCGTGGTGGCTGGTCAGCGGCGCGCGGTGGGTCAAGGAGTGTTCCTCTCGCTTTGGTCGGTGCCGGTCAGCCCGGCGTGCGAGCCGACCGGCGGCGGGGCGGTGCGTGCGGCGGTCCGGAGGGAGAGCGGCTGCCGCGCGGTTCAGCGGCTGGGGTTGGCTATGAGCGCGGCGAGGAAACCGGCCACCGTCTCGGAGGGGGTGTAGGGGCCGAACTCTTGGACCCAGGGCTCGGCGTCGGCGGGGATGACCCGGACCTGCCAGACGGTGCCGCGCTTCCAGGCGGCGGTGTCCTCGGGGAGCCAGCCGACGTAGACGCGGCCGTCCGGGCTGGTGCAGTGCACGTTGGCCTCCGGGGTGTCAACGATTGCCCAGCCGAGTGCGCCGAGCAGTTCCAGCACCGGGCCCGCGCAGTGGTTGCTGGAGAGCCAGGCGCGTTCCTCCGCGGCGGGGCGGACGACAGCGGGCAGGAGGGTGCTGGAGGCGTTCACGAGTGGACGTTCCCTTCGTTGACCTGCGATTTTCCCGACGTCCGTACGTTGACATGCGGTGTGCCGAAGTACGTAGTCGTTTCCGGGAAGGTGCTGTCTGCCGAGGGCGAACTGGCCGCAGAGGGTGAGAGACCGGCGGGCCGGGGAATGGATCGGCCCGGCCGGTTGTCGTCACTCGGTTGCGGCGCAAGGCCGCACAGAGCCGAAGGGGCAGCAGGCGTGGGGGAGTCGAGTAGACACTGGGGCGGTGCCGGGCTGGAGCGCAAGATCCGTGGCGCGGGGCGGCCGTGCACGGTAGGCGATATCGCGATGGTGGCCGACAGCCAGTGGGCCGTGGGCACCCAGGCCGAGAGACAGCGTGACGGGGAAGCCGTGGTGGAGCGCCGGATCGCGGACGGGCGGCGCGTCGAGCTGACGTTGGCGGAGCTGGCCCGTGCGATGGGCTCCCGGTTCGGGGAGACCCATCGCAACGAAGACGCGGACTGACCGGTTACCGTCGGGGGCCCGGTCACGGCCACCGTCGCGCCGTCGCTCAGCGCCCAGGGGTTCTCGACGCCGAACTCCTCGGCGACCAAGTGCGCGCCGGGCCGCTTCGCCATGTCATGGGGTTCATTCGGCCGTCTCCATCCGGGCGAGAAGGGAGCGCACCAGCGTGGGCAGGCTGTCGGGGCCCTCGCCGATCCAGACGTGATCGGTTGCCTCGCCGAGGACGTACGCGGCGTCTTCGAGCAGGCCGCTGGAGATCTCCATGCAGGCGTCGGTGATTCGGGAGGCGGCGAGCAGGGACCGCGAGAGCACCTCGACGTAGTCGCCGGGGCTGAGGCCGGCAGCCTCAGCGGCTGTGCGGATGGCGGCCAGCTCCAGCGCGCTGAACGCGAAGTCGACCTCATCGTCCTGCTCCGTCGGCGAGGGGGCGACGAAGGCCGGGTCCGGCGGCTCGGCGGGGATGCCGACACGCGTGCAGATCTGGTCCACGGAGGTGGTCAGCTCGGCAAGAGACTCGGTGAGCCAGCCGAGCGCGGAAGCGTACGACGCCAGGGTGAACAGACCGGCGGGGGTGGAAGGAAGCGGCTCCTCGACGACGAACCCTTCGAGCCGGTCGTTCAGCTCGCAGACCACCTGGGGGCCGGCGGACAGCGCGCCGAGAACGGGATGAAGGTAGGAGCGGCTGGCGGAGGTGGGGTACTCGGTCGTCAGGACCCCGGAGACGCTCTGCGCGGCGTCAGTGAGCAGCCCGGCCAGTTCGGTGCGGGCCAGGGGAGTACGGTCGGCGGTCATCGCATGGGGGCCTTTCGGGAGACGGCGGGCGCGGTGGGGCCGGCGGCCGCCGGTGCGGTGGCCGGGAGGGGCGCGGTCGGGTCGAGCGCGTGGGGGGATCGGGACCGGGCTGCCTGGACTCGGGCCTCGGCCGCCGTGTCGGTGTCGGCGGGCCGGTTGAGGCCGGTGCGGTTGGTGCGGAGCTGGGCTGTGCGGTAGACCGCGTAGTCCTCCCGGGCACCGGCCGCGACGAGGTAGATCTCGCGTTTGTGGGTCGAGGTGGGCGGGGCCGGGCGGAACTGGATGACCATCCGGTAGGAGACGGCCGGGTCGACGTAGACCTTGTGGAAGCCCGCGAGGCGGCCGGTCAGCGGCAGGCAGTCGTCGCTGCCGTGGACCAGGTTCTGCAGTTCCAGCAGTGCCAGGTCGCGGATTTCGTTGGGGAGTTGGCGCAGGTCCGCGATGGCATCCGGGTGGGCGGCGAAGGCGAAGCGGGCGCGGCTCACCTCGGCCTCCGAGGGTTCGGGCGCTTGGCCGTTCCTGTTGACGGCGCGTTGCCCGTGTCGAGGCCGGCTTTCGGGATCGCGGAGATACCCGCTGACCGGGTGAGGGCGGCGCGCGTCAGCCGGGCGGCGGCCTCACCGCGGTAATCCGGCGGCTGCGGCATCGGACTGCTGCGGTCTTCCAGCCAGTGCCGGGCGGCGGCCTCATCGGCGAAGGCGCCCTCGCGCATCGTGTACGTGTGGGCGTCGTGGTTCGCCTCTTCGAGGAAGACACGAATCGGTGCCTGAGCGGCGCTGGAGTCACGGGTCAACGTCCACGTCTCGCACGGGGCGAAGTCCGAGGTCCAGCTGTCGAGGACCTCGTAGCGAGAGCCTGACTCCCGAATCTGCTGCTCGATCCAGAGGGTGAGATCGTCGGCGGGCTTCATGGAGTCCCCGCCGGCCTGGGCGATTCGCTCGGGCGGGCAGCCACGCTCGATCAGCCAGTTCTGGGCGAAGGCCAGACCGGCGTGGTTCGCGGTCTCGAAGGTGAACGTGCGCTCGCGCAGATCCCGCGTGATCTTGATGGCAACGAGCTGTGGTTCACCGGGGACGCCCCAGGTCATCGACCCGTAGTGGGCGACGAAATAGCTGTGCGCCCCCTCCGGGGTGGTGTGGTGCTCGGCCAGCAAGGTCAGGTCTCCGGCCCAGAGACTGCTCTCGGCGAGTTCGGAGGCGGCGTCGGCAGGCGCGAAATCGTCAAGGCGGAAGTCGAGTTCGGCGGTCACTGGGTGGCTCCCGCCAACTCGGGCGCCGGGGTGGCCAGCACACGGTGGTTGCGCCGGGTCGGACTCGTCGTGCATGCGGCGAAGGGGCCGTCAGGGGCACGGAGATGAACCAGGGCCTGGTCAAGGTGGTCGCGGTGCCACGTCGAGGGACCGGAAAGGCCTGCTTCGGCGTCAGTGAGCTGCTGCCAGGCGAGCCAGAGCGCGTGCAGCCGGGCAACGGCCTCCGGGTGCTCGTGCCACCGGTCGCACCACGGCCGGGTAGTGCTGATCTCCCGTCCGTAGACGGGCAGGAACAGGTAGTTCACCCAGTCGCTGAGCGCGGCCAGTTCGACGACGTATGCCTCGCCGCCCAAGGCCTGGATGAACACCGAGGCCGGGACGTCGGCCTTGTCGGCACCGGCCGTGTCTGCGGTGGAGTTGTCCGCGGTGGGCTGAGGGGTGGAGACGGGCTCGGAGCCGAGGCGGTCGAGGATGACGCCATGCTGGCGTACCTCCGCCATGGTCTTGGCGAGGGTGCTGGCGAGATCGTCGAGATCGCCGTCAGGAATGCGGAACGGCTCGGGCTCGGGGGTGGCCTTGCTGGGGTCGGACATAGCGGATCCAAGGGAGTGAGCGAGCAGGGCGGGGGCGAAGTGCGGCGCGCTCTTCTGGAGGTCACGGCGGTGCTCCCTTCGCAGGTCGGCATGGGCAAGAGGGTGCGGAGATTCCGCGATTTGGTGCGGCCGGGAAAACCGGATAGGGGCGCTACGGCGCGGTACAGCGGGGGCAGCGCGGGAAGGGTGGTGCCAGCAACTGCAAGGCTTGGGTGGCCTGTTGGGGGACCACGCCATTGCCGAGCGCGGTGAGCTGAGCCGGTCGGCCGAGACCCGGAATGGCGGTCACCCAGCCAGGAGCCAGGCCCTGCATCCACTCCACGAACTCGGCGCGCAGGCGCCCGGCAGCGTCGGTGGGCGGCGGCGCGGGGCGGGTGAGGTTCTCCCATCGGGCGATGGCGGAGGCGTACGCTCCCCATCGCCCGTCGGTTCCTCCGCTCCCGGGGCCGCCTCCGCCCACAGCGGCAGGACCACCGCCGACAGGGGCGGTCGCCAGCCCTTGCCCGGACGGCGGCCAGGAGTTCCGGTGTCGCTCGCCCTCGGGGTGGGCAGCAGCGACGCTGCCGCGCTCGGCAGCGTCATGTCCCCGTTGCCGTGCCGCTGGTTCGGCGAGCCCTTGATCCCGTCCGACGCCTTCGGCGTGGGCAGTAGCCACTCCACCTCGTCGGCCAAGTTCGGGCCGTGGCCGCCGCTCTTCCTCTTCGACGGGTGCTGGGAGCCGCCGTTCTTGCCGATGTTGCTCGTCGGGGTCTTGAACAGGGTGCTCGGCGGGCCAAGCGGTGAGGAAGGTCCGCTCGCGACGATGGGGGGGCTCCGACGTCGGAGGCACGAAGCACGAGCCACCTTGCGTCGTACCGGAGATCGGCCAGGGAGCCGAGTACGGCACCAAGTGCCCGCACAGGAGGCTGGGTTGGGTCGTCTCCCAGACACCACGGGCAGAATTCCACGTCGCCAGGGGAACCGGCGGGCGAGGTGAGGAGTCCGCGGACATTCTCGATCACCACCAAGCAGGGGCGGAGGGCTTCGACCGCACGGGCGACGTGCAGCCACAGCCCCGAGCGGGTGTGGGGGTTGAGCCCGGCCCGACGGCCGGCGACGGAGACGTCTTTGACAAGGGAAGCCGGCCGTCAGGACGCACACCCGGGGCACATCGGCCCAGTTGACGGCGGTGATGTCCTGCAGATTGGGCACGCCGGGCCAGTGCCGGGCCAGGATGCGCGCGGCGTCGGGGTTGATCTCGGCGTGCCAGGCCAGGGTGCCGCCGAGCGCGGTCTGGACCCCGAGGTCCAGACCGCCGTAACCCGAGCAGAGCGAGCCGATCAACGGCATTCGCGCGGTGGTGGTTTCCATGTCACCGGCCACGTGTGATTCGGTCCGAGGGGGCCGCGACCGCCGTGCTTACGCCGGGCGATGGCGCCCCCGGAGCGGGCGCGGTGATCGCAAACCGGCTGCGGGCAGCCGGGAGCCGATCGGACGGGGGAGAGACCGTTGCCGATGCGGAGCGCAGGGAGTTGGCCCCGTCGTGCAGGGCTGCGTCGGCGGTGGCGAGTGCTTCCTCCATCACCCGTGCGGCGGCCTCCCGGGCATCCCTGGCGTCGGGCTGGTCGCGCAGACTCTCGGTCTGGTTCCGGAAGGCGAGTTGGCCGGCCACCGCTCCCAGGGCGGAGGCGGCTTCGTTCGCGGGCTTGACGGTGGCGGCGAGGCTGGTGATCACCCGGGTGGTATGGGGCGCCTCGTCCTGGTCGGTGGCACGGAAGAGGACCTCGTCGCCCAAGTCGGTGATCAGCTGTCCGAGTTCGGGGATCTGGCGTGCGACAGCGACGACATCGGGTGAGCGGTGGGGGTCTGCGGGCACCGGCAGTTTGCTGCGCTGGGCGCCGAAGGCGGAGGCCGTGGCGTGCAGGGCCAGGGCGTCAGAGATGGGGGTGTTGTCCACGGGGCGTTCCAGAGGTGAGTTCGGACGGTTGGTCTGGGGCTGTGGTGAGGGCGAGTCAGCCGTGGGTGCGCGAGGGGGATCGTGCTGCTGACGGCTTGGCGGCAGCGCCTGGGCGTTCCGGCGGCCGTGCGGCCGGTCGCGGAGTGCTGCGGGCGAGGGCGGCACGGACTCGCGCCGTCGGCGCTTCCTCGGTCGGCGGCGCGAGCGGCGTCGGCGAGGGATGGCCATTCGCGGCTTGCCAGCGAGTAAGCACGTCATCGAGCGGGCCAAGCGCGTGCAGCGCATGGCTGATGAGCCGACCCGGGGCCAAGGACTCGTTCTCGGCCAGCGCGCGGATGGCGCGGGCGGAGGCAGCGGCCGTGCGGGTAACGGAGGAGCGCATGACCTGTTCGCCGAGCCACTCAGCGCTGCCGGGGCCGACGCCGTCGCAGATGGCGGTGAGCTGTTCGGTGGTCAGCGTGCCGTCGGCGAGCCGACCGCGCCGCTGGGCTTCCCACAGCACGGTGATCCGGTCGATGGGCTCGCCGCGGTGGTGCAGTGCGCCCAGGCAGCGGTAGAGCTGGACATGGGCGGGGTCGTCGAAGTCGCTCGGTCGCAGCCAGCCGACGACCTCGTCCATCGCCTTCGGCCGCTCGACCAGGACCGCCAGCAGGAACTGCTCGTCCTCGGCGACCTGGTCTGCCCGTACCGGCGGCGGCGCGACGGGAGCCGTGGAGGGCGGCGGGGCCGGGGCGACCGGGCGCGGTTCGGCCCCCCAGCGACGCGCGAGGTCACCGAGCACCCCGGCCAGGACGTCCGCATAGCGCAGCGCTCCCTCCACCTCGCCCTGGAGGGCGTCAGCGCGGGCTGCCTGGTGGAGGCGGATCGCGTGCTCGGTCACGGTGCGGTGGATCGCTCCCTCCAGCACCATCCGGCCGTACACCGGGGCGTGCTCGGGGCGCGGACAGGCCGAGATCAGGGTGTGGGCGTATGCCGCGGTCAGCCCTCGGACGTGGTGGCTGGCCTCGTCGACCGAGTCGGTCACCCAGGACAGCGGCACCGGTTCCTTGGTCGCCACGGCGGGGTGGCCCTCGATCCTGAGCTTGCGCAAGGCGGCGAACAGCGCCTGGTGGACCGGCCGGTAGAAATGATCCGGCGCGAGCCAGTCGAGGTGCGATAGCTGGCCGGGGTCGAGCAGCACCGAGCCGAGCACCGCCTGCTCGGCACTCAGCAGCGGGTTCATCGCCGCCGCCCGGGGCGGGGAGCCGGCGGATCGTCCTGCTGCGATCGGAGATCGGCGATGGCCTGGTCGGCGGCGGCCATCGCGGCGGCGAAGCGGTCCAACTCGCCGGTGAACGTCGGATCGGTGGCGAGGATCGAGCCTGAACCGGTGACCAGCCACCACTGGCCGCCGCGCCGGACGACCGGTGACCGGGCGAGGCGTTCGGACCGCGCCAGAGGGGAGGATGGAGTGCGCGAGGACACGAGCCCGGCGCCGAGCGAGAGCAACTTGAGTGTCGCGGTGCTCATGCCGACAGCCCGAAATCGTCGCGGCCCAGTGACTTGGCGATGGCCCGCTCCGTGATGGCCTTCGTCGCCCGGGCCGAGGCCGGACCGACCACCTTGGCGGCGGGCTCCTTGTACCAGGGCCGCAGGTCGAGCATCGCCACCCGGATACCAGTGGCGAGCAGCAGCGCATTCCCCTTCGGGAGCGCGCGGATTGTGTCGGGGGGCAGGATCCGCTCGGTGCGCATGCTCACCGAGGTGGACTTGCCGCCGTCGCTGGTCGACACGGACGTGGTCTGCACGTCGTGGTCACCGACCTGCCTGCTGAGACGGTCGGCGAAGTCGGCGTCGTCGATGCCACTCCCGATGATCTTGATCGTGGCGGCGGACCAGAGTGCATCCATGCCCGCCTCACCCCAGCACCGCTGGCCCTGCCGGTAGGACTGCAGGATCGTCATCGGGATCACGCCCCGTGAGCCCAAGTGGCTGTACAGGTCCGGGAGATCGGAGATCTTGCACACGTTGGCGGCCTCGTCGAGGACGCACAGGGCAGGCGGGTCGAGCCGCCCGCCGGAGCGCTCGGCGACGACCACGGCCGCGCCCATCACCGCGTCGGCCGCCGCGGCGATGATCGCCGATGCCGAGCCGCCGCCGTCCTTGCTGAGCAGGTACAACGTGTCGCGGGAGGTGGCGAACGCGGAGGGCTTGAACTCGGGAAGGCGCTTGCTGGGGGTGACCCAGGCGGCGACGTCCGGGTCGAGCAGGCAGCTCGCGTACTGCCGCGCGGTCTCATAGATGCCGTCCCGCGTTTCCGTGGCCCCGCTGACCGTGCCCTGGAGCTGGGCGGCGACCGCCTCGTGGCCGGCATCGGTGAGCAGGTCCACCGGAGTGCGGTCAGCAGGGGAGGCGAGCCAGGCCAGGACATCGGTGATCGGGCGCCGATGGCTGGCGGCGGCCAGGAACAGCGCGCCCAGCGTGTTGCTCGCGGCGGTGGACCAGAAGTCGGAGCCGCTGGATTCGTCGACGCTGGCGGCGACGAAGTGCCCGGCCAAACGTTTCGCCCCGGCCAGGTCGCGGGCGTCGGCCAGGATGTCCCACCACATCTCGCGCGGGTGGTGGGCGATCTGCTGCGGGTCGAGCGTCCAGACCGTGCCGACCTTGGCGCGGGCGTCCACTGTCGCGGTGAAGGCGTCGTTCGCCGCCTTGTTCGAGGTCAGCAGCACCGGGCCGGGAGCGGCGAGGATCGCGGGGATCGCCAGCCCGGACGTCTTGCCTGAGCGCGGGGCCATGATTGCGACGATCACGTCCTCCCAGGAGGCGCGGACCTCGGCCCGGCCCGGGGAGTGCGTGCCGAGGAGGATCCCGCGGTCGGCGGGAGTGACCTCTTTCTGTTTGAGACCGGACAGGCTCGGCCGCAGGCTCTTCGCCTTTGCGGTGATCTCCTTGTCCATCAGCGGGGCGAGATCCTGCTTGCGGGCGAGGCCGTTCTTCGCGCCGCCGCGCAGCCGCAGCCACAGGACCAGGCCGGTGACGGTGAGGCAGGCGGAGAGCAGTGCCGGGACGAGTCGCGCGCTGACCATCAGGGCGGTGGAGCTCAGGTGCGGCCACAAGACGTCGGGGTGCAGCAGCGCGTCGGTGGCCTTGAACGGCGCCCAGGGGCCGGTGCCGACGAGAGCGTTGGTGAGGTTGCCGGTCAGCCAGGCGAGGGAGCCGAAGGTGATGGCGGCGCCGAGGACGCCGAACAGGAGGTAGAGAAGCGCGTCGGAGCCGGTGGTGGTCGAGGGCGCGCTGGTACGCGGGGCGGGCATGGCGGATCCAGGGAGGCAGAGCGGACGAGACGAAGCGAGGCGGGGCGCGCGGCGCTCTTCTGCTGGTCATCGGGGCAGCTCCTGTTCGGGGAAGGGGGCGTGGGTGGGGGTCAGGCCGAGGTCATCGGGTGCGCGTCGGCCGGGGCGGTGGTGCGCTGGCAGGTGGTTCGGATGTCGCGCCAGCGGAGGGCGTGATCCGCTGGATGGCGGCGTGGCTGGCGCGCTGCAGGTGGGTAATCACGGCGTCTACCTCGAAGGGGAGTGGCTAACGGGCGCCCGGGTGATCGAACTGTCAGAGAGAGGATCGGCAGAATCCGCGATTTGGCCGGGCCGAAGATGGGTGGTAGGCGGCTGCGGTCACCCCGGCGCGTCGACGCCGTGGTCGTAGGAGAAGTTCGCGCGGGCGGGGCGGGCGAAGTGGGCGTCGTTGTGTAGCCGGGCCTAGCGGCCGTTCTGGCCGATGACGGTGGCGACGATGTCGAGTCCGTCCGTCGTATTGCGCAGGGCCGCTCACCGGCAGGCGGCCGGATCCGTCCGGCTCGATGCCCGTGGCGTCGAGGACCTTACACGTCAGCTCGAACCAGTTGGCTGTCATCAGACGTCGCGGACAGCGCCGCTGTGCTCGTACTGCTCGCGTACGTTGAATCCAGCGCGCACGGTTGCGCGAGGCTGTGACACACCATGGTGTCAATGAGCCGAAGGAGGCGGCCGCGCTCTTCGGCGATGTGAAGGCCCGGGGCAAGAGACCGTGGCTGGCAGAGCTACGGACCGTGCTGTCCTTGTCCTGGTGCTACTCCCCGGGTGGCCCTCTGACTGGTACGGTGCTTCAGCTTTCGTGCTCGTGCAACCAGTAGCTCTCATTCATCAAGGGATCGGGGAGCAGATCCGGCTCGATCACGGTGACGCGGCCATTCTCGGTTCGCCACTCATTGATCTTGGCACGTGCTTGCTTCACCTGCTCGCACTGGTCAGCGGACAGGTAGAAGGCGTTGGCCTTGATCTCATCGTTCAGTTCGGCGGCGTCCTCGAGGCGAAGGGGCAATGCCGTGCTCACCGCCAAGTACCGCTCAACCAGTTGGGTGATCTCCTTGCGATCTCGGCGGGGCATGAGCGAGGGCAGGATGGTGATGTCACCGTCTGAGCTGTAGCAGACGACGACTGCTGCTGGTGCATCGCTGTCGAGATACCGGATGGCGTTGTTGAACCGGCTCCCACGTGAGGCGTCTCCATTGCCGTTCGCGGTGCCGTCAAGGATCACACCGATCGCATGGCAGCAACCCTGGGTATCGACGAGGACTCCGCCGTCCATGTTGGTCAACTGGGAGAGGAGTTGTGGTGTGAGGCGGATCGGCTCGGTGCGCGCGGCCTGCGGGGCAAGCCTTGCCGCTTCGCCCGCGGCGTCGCTGGAGATGATCAGCATCGCACCATGGGTATGCTTGCTGGCCGCCATGGCGAGGCCGTCGAGGGTGCCGGTGTTTGCGTCGGGCAGGAGCCGGGTGATGACGTCGTGCAAGTAGGCGGTGTCGAGGGTGGGCACGGGCAGCCGCGGCACGCCGTCCTGCGCCGAGAACAGGGTGGTCCCGGCTCGGGACAGACGCCAGCGCCCGCCCTTGTCGATGTCGATCTCGAAGATGCTCCGGCGGGCGTGTTCATCGCTGTCCGTCACTGTGCCAAAGCCGTAGACCTGGTGGTCGTCCATCAGCAGTGCGAGGTCTGAGCCACTGGATTCCAGCAGCTTGCGCATGTGCCGAGCCTTCGCCAGGTGAACGGGGGTATGCAGGCGCAGGACGACATCGACGGCGGGGGAACCCTGTGGGGAGATGACCAGCCGCCCGGCACTGGGGGGCCTGCCTTCGTATAGCAGCGAGGCGATGTTCCCAAGCTGTTCGGCCGTTTCCGCGCCGCCCGCGTGACCTGCCAGGTCGATCGCTGTGCGGAGCATACGCTGCAGGGCCCGCTGCCAGATCTCTGGGAGGCCGTAGCCGATTCCGCCGGGTATGTGGCCGGCTCCGGGCAGGTAGAGCTCGCGGTGTGCTTGGTCAAGCAGTTCGAGGATGATTGCATCCACAATGGACGGTGAGGCTGGACCGTGCCATTCGTTCATCTCCTCCAGCCGCGGCACCTGCTTGAGGGCATTGGTGTCGATACTGAGAACGACGTGTACCTCGTAGTCGTCCCTGCGTGCGGACGGTGAGGCGAAGAAGGCCCTGCCGGCGGATGCGGCATGGGCGCCGAGCCGATCCTCAATGGCTTGGGCGCGCAAACGGTTGCGTAGCTTGTCTTGTTTCTCTTGTCTGAAGTGCGGCGCGCTGTAATACATGTCGCGGTCAGGGTGCTGACCGTATAGGTCTGCGGCGCGGTCGAGCACGCCGTCGAGATCGGACGGTGCGTATGGGCCGTCTTCTGGCTCGATGCACACGGGGTAGGCGTGCTGCCCGGATGTCTCGAAGCCGATGAGTATGACCCTGGGGTGGCCTGCGAACCCGGTCCGTTCCAGAAGCCGCTTGGCCTCCAGTTCGACGAGGATCGCAAAGGAACGCTGGTAAGCCCACATGAACTGGGATATGAAGTCGCTGTTTCCCACCTGGTTGCCGTTCTGGAAGCTGCTTGTGCGCGTAGGTCGCTTGTCCCCTGTTGGTCAGGGCGCTGTGTCGGCGGTCCTGGCCTGCTCGTACGTCGCGTGGTCGGTGGCTTCACTGACAAGGACGAGGTCCATGTCTCCGGCGGTGAAGCGGTCGGTGTAGTAGCGGCCAGTCATCGCCTGCGGGGCGGAGCCGCTGACACTGAGCCGGCAGGCGCCGGTGTGGCGGGGGCTGCGCTGCTGATAGGCGGCTTGTGGGGTGTTCTCGTACAGGAACCTCAGCTCCGCGATGCCAGAGCCGTCAGTCTTCTCGATCGCGGCGTTGGTGGAGCGGGAGCTGCTCTCCGCGGTGCGCAGCGTGGCGTGCAGGGTCCAATAGGACTGCTCGATGGTCAGGTAGGCGCGGATCGGACCGCTGTTTCCCCCAGCTGGGATGTGGCTTGCAGAGCTGGGGCTGAGTGTGGTGCGCCAGGTGCCTCCCAGCTTGGGGTGGCCGGTGAGGCGGTGAATGCCAGGCCAGCGCCACGCCCACTTGTCGAAGATGACCACCAGGTAGCCCAGGAGCGAGGGGACGTAGGCCAGGGCGTATTTCAGTTCCTTGTCGGGGTGCAGGCCCAGCAAATAGAGGAGGACTCCATAGACGGTGGACGCGGCGGTGGCGCCCCAGCGTATTGACTGTGCCGTGGACATCATGCGATTCCGTAGTTGAGGTAGTGCCGTGCGGCTTCGAGCAGGTCGCGAGCGTCTTGAATCTTCCACTTTTGGCCGTCCTGGAAGACCTTCTTCATCTCGTTGGGCTCCCACATGGCGCGCCAATTGCCCCAGAACGCGTGCACGTCCTTGCGTAGATGGGCGAGGGAACTGCGGAAAGCGGCGTCCAGAGAGTCGCTCACCAGGACCTGGTCGGGAACGTTGTAGATGAGGCACTCCATGAAGTACGACGGCAGCGCGTCGAGGTGCCCGAGTCGGGTGAGGTCGTTCTCGACGGCTTTCAAAGCGCGGACGGCGAACTTGTAGCGGCGGTTGGTTCGACGGTTCTTGTCTCGGCCGTTGTCCAGTTGCTGCGCGGGCCAGTTGACAATCTTCCCGCCGTCGCGGGTGTAGACGATGCTTCCCTCGTCCCACTGGGTACAGTCCGCGTTTCGGTACTGCCGGAAGGCGAAGCAAGGCACCACGTCGATGCTCGGGCGGCTGCCGGCGACCTCGGGGACGTAGAAGGCCACGTTGCGGCTCGCGTCGATGTCGCCGAACGCGGCTTTGAGTGCCAGGGCGAGCTCGTCCCGGAGATGGCCGGGCGTCCAGGGTCCGCAGTAGTCGTTCCGCAGTCGCCAGGCCCAGAAGTTCCATGCCGGGCCATAGGCGTGAACATAGGGGTCGTTGAGCTGCACCTTGATGTCGACATCGCTGTCGTAGCGGACGTTGGTGTTGTTGGCGTAGGAGCCCTTGGCTCCAACAGAGACGTCCAGACCGGCGAATGCCGGGTGCCTGGAGATGGCGGTACGCACCATCCGCTCGGCACGCTCAAGGCGTTCCGTTTCGGCCGGACTGGGCGGCAATATCCACTTCTGTAGCATTGTTGTGCGGTCAGCATCAGAAAGGCGCATTGTTCGTTTCCCTATACTTGGGTGACCGCACCTGCGGTGACTGTCTGTGCGTCTCGCCGAGATTACGCGCCCCCACTGACATTTAGCTTTGTGCTTGGCCCTCCGGGATCTTCGGGGGCTGCGTAGGGTGCGTCGGGTCCGGTTCTTCCAGCACGGCTGCATCAATGATCGAAGCGTCTGTTCGCAGGCTACTTCTCCACGCTGATCGTGACGGCTGGTCGAACCCGGGCGTGCTGCTTCCCGGTCTCCGAGGCAGTCGGATGGGGTGCGGCGTCACCGTTCCTCACAGGGCATCTGCCGGGCGGGGACGCCGCGGGTGCTTTTCGGAGGAGGTGTCGTGGAACTGCTCCAGGGCCCTTCTCTATGCCGAGCAGGCCCGCGGCCAGGCTGATTCTGCTGGAGCCAGCTGTCGATGAGTGGGCGCCGCTTCGCAGATTCACGCTGGTCGATGCCCAGGTCAGCGGGCAGGTTGGTCCCTCGGGAGGTGTCGGCGTCCGGCACCGGCGTCAAGCGGCTCAGGCAGTCAAGATGGCGGATCCCCTGTGAAACACGTGGGGGATCCGCCGCATATGGGCTGGCCGGCCTGATGCAGCCGGGTCTGTCAGATCTGCAAGATCAGGGCTTCCACCTGGCTGAGCGTCGTGACACTGTCCTGAGCGGCGTCGCGTACTTTCGCGAGTTTCTCCATCCATTCGATCCGCTGGTCCGCGGGCAGTGTGTCCGCGTTCAGCTGGGTACGCAGGCGACGTGCTTCCTCAAAGTCCGCCAGCAGGGCGTGTGCTGAGTCGACTGCTCGCTGGTAGCTGCCTTCGGCGAGCTCCACGCGGGCGGGAAGCTCTCGGCGCAGGGAGGCCAACGTGTCCCTGGGGTCGGGCGGCACCTCTCCGTGGAAGGTGTCCCGGTCGGCGCCCGAGCTGTCGCCGCTGGCTGACGAGTCGCCCGTGGCGTCACCGGTGGTGCTGGTGAGCAGAGCACGGCTGAGCTCGACCGGGAAGATCTCGTCGAACCATGCTTTGTCGGCGACGTACGAAGTCGGACGGCCTTCTGTGTCCGGGGCGAGCACCATACCGGCCACGATCGCGGTCTGTTCGTCTTCGCCCCAGTCCCGCTCGCCGTAGCAGATGGGGCGCCGGCCATCGGGCCTCTCGGGCGGCTGGGTTGCGTCCGGGTGCTCCAGCACGGCTTTTGCGAAGGCGAGAAGAAGTTCCCTGCTGAGGTTCGGGGTCTTCTCGCTGTACGCCAGCGTCAGGGCGGCGAGGGCGCTCTTCGGGGTCCGGCGCACGCCCTTGCGGCCGTCGCCCGCTTCGCTGCCCTGGCCCGGTGTGATGAAGGGTTCGGGTGCGTGGATCAGTGTCGGCGCCATCCGCCGGACTAGAGCGGCCCACGCGGTGGCATCGCCGCCTTCCGCGCCCAGGAGCAGTTCCTTGAGGGGCCTCGGGTCCTGCCCGGAGCCGTCCCTGGCCTCCGGGACACCGAACATCCCCAGCGCGGAGAGGATGTTGCCGCGGTGCAGGTACAACTGGGCGACGGCAGCCGACCACAGCCGGGTGCGGTCCTCGGCAGTCTTGGCCCGGATCTGGCTCCATGCCGGCTCCTGCAGCGTCCCCTTCACGATCGGCCAGTACGGCCCGGTGTCGCGCACTGTGCGTTTGCCCGTCTGCGGGGGAGCGGGTGGGAGTTCCGGGAACACGAGCGCGGTGATGGCCCGGACGGCGATGTCTCGCAGAGTGACGGGAGAGACGTCCTCGCCTGTAGGGAGCAGCGGCTCCAGCGGGTCGAGCGGTCCGTTGGCGGTAAGGGCGTCGCGTACGCCGTTCAGATCGAGCAGGTCCGCCCCTCGAGCGCTGGGAAAGGCGCTGGTGAGCACCGCCTGGAGGCGGTTCTCCCGGGCATATGAGTCGACGAGGGTGGCGAACAGGGCGATCAGCCGTGCGTCGTCCTCGTAGGGCTGGATACCGCGCAGATGGTCGTTGACGTTCAGGGCCCGCAGAACGTGTTCCAGCGCCGCCGGCCTGCTGCATCCGATGACGATCTCCGACGCGACCGTGGCGATCTTGCCGGCCCGGACCGACGGATCTTCCGGAACCGTCTCCGGCTTGGCGCTCTCCTCGTTGAACCGCCACGAGATGCGGTTTAGGACCTCTCGCTGGCTGAGCAGGAGCAGCGTGGGATCGCTCTTCTCCTTGCGAACCGGGACGAGCGACTGCGGCATTCCGGTCACCAGGTACTCGGCGCGGACGCCGAAAACCTCAAGCCGGGAGCGGGCGCGGTTGTTGCCGGTCACGGCAGCCATACGCCACAGCCGGTTCACACTGCCGTCGGGATTGCAGATCTGCCACTGTTGAAGGACGTTCATTCCCTTCGTCAGCTGGCCGGCGTCGACGAGGGACTCTGTCAGGTCGTAACCGCGCCTCTTGCCGGCGCGCTCCAGGCTGTCGGCGGCGTATCGCTGGAGGTGAACGGCCACGTCGTACGGCTGCTCGGTGAGCGTGAGCGCCGACTTTGCTTCACCGTCCTCTTCCACCGCGCGCACCACGGGGCGCGGCCGTCGCCCGCCGAGCGCCGAGAGCAGGGCGGCGCGCTTACGCCCGATCTCCTTCACACGCCGCGCGGCCTGCGTGACTTTCTCCTCGGCCGCGGCGAGTGCCTGGGCGGTGAACGTCTCGTCGCCCGGCGCGCGACGGCGGGCCTCACGCTCCTTCTCGGCAGTCTTCAGCGCCTTGTCCGCCTCCAGTAGCGCTGCTTCCGTGGCGACGAGCGCCTCAACACGCTCGGTCGCCTCCGGGCTGGGCGGGGTCCAGGTGCTGACAGTACGGTCGTTGAGGTCCCAGGGGACGACAGCAGCACCGTGTACGTCGCACATCAGCAAGAGCACCTTGTCGGTGCCGGCCTGTACGAGCCGGTAAGCGGTGGGCTTGAGTACCTTCCTCCCGCGCTGGGTGGCTACGAGAGCCTTGATCTCGGTGTCGCCCAGGGCAGTGGCGAGACCCTCGATGACGGCCACGCGAGGGGGAGGCACGACTCCTTGGTCCTCACAGGTGTTCTCGACGGCGTCGGCCAGACGCTGGGCGTAGGCGTCGTTGCTGATGTACGGGAAAATGCCATCAGGTCGTTTGGTGACCACGGGTGTCTTCCTTCCGCCCGGCGCTGCCGGGCGAATCACACGCCCCCGTACCTCGGGAGCGTCACACGCGCCCGAGGATCAAGCCTCGCGCCAGCGGAATGCAGACCGACACCACTGCAGGATGCCTGGCTGTTCCGCCCCGTACAGTCCAACTGTCAACGTCCGAGGAAGGATCAGCCCGAACAGCGCCCCGTGTGGCGCTTGGACATTTCGCAACCAGTTCCTGCTCCGCCGTCGGCGGCATGAGGCGGACGCCGGTGATGAACCACCGACGTGCGGGAGGGAATCTGCCATGCCCGGCAGCGGCTGTGTGAAGCACGGCGGCGACGATCGCCCGATCGGGTGACTGCACCCTCCTCCGCTCCGTCCGGGTCTGCACGGTGAGGTAAGATGATCGCGTTCCCCGATCATCTCCAGGATCTGGCCTGTTCCACCGACTTTAAGACCGGCCATGCGCAGCCACCGCAGATGGTCCACCAGCAGAGCCGGAGCGCGGCGGCGTTGGTGGGAACTTGTGAGTGGTGAAGCCCTGGCTGCGCTGGTGGCGCGCTGCCGTCGTAAGCGCGGGTGAGCGGCGCGCGGCTACGTCTTGGGCGAGGAGGGGCTGCACGGCCACCTTGAGGTCGGACCGTTGCATTGCCAGCGTGGCGGTGGCGACCTTGCCGAGTGCCTCGCTGCGGTCGGTGGTGATGGGCAGCGTGTAGATGTCCAGGCTCGGGTTATGCCGCCAGCCGTGCTCTTCCAGGATGAGCGGGCCGCCGAGAGCGGAGGAACCGTCGGCGGTGGCGGCGACCACGCCGAGCTGCGGATGCTCGGCGAACGCGACGTCCGGCTCAACGCGCGGGCGCCGGTCGCGGGCGGGCGCTGGTCCGGAGGCCAGCGAGGGGTCGAACGCGGCGTCCACGTCAACCCGGTAGCCGGCCTTGCGCAGCAGCGCGACGGCCCGGGTGGCGCGGCCTTGCCCATCACGCTGCTGGTTGGCCAGCGCGTACAGGTCGGGGTGGTCGGGGACGGGGTGGAAGTCGAATCCCTTCAACATCCAGGCACTTGCGGCCAGATGCTTCGGGTTGGAGGCGACGATGCCGAAGTCGGGGTGGCGGCCGACCGCGACGTCGGGAAGCAGGTCGTGCTCGGGGGTGGGCATGGCGGATCCATCCGGTGCGCGCAGGGGAAGAGGGGCGGTCGAGGGCGGGGATGGCTCTGCTGGTGCGGGACACGGCGGGCTCCAAGCTGGGCAGCGGTCAGCGACCGGGTGCGGACGAGGGTCGGGCGGAAGGCAGGGAGGGATGTATCGCTGAAGCTGACGGCAGTTCGGCTGGGGTCGTGCGCCGCGCGGTCGGCGAGACCGCGAGAGCGGCGGCGACTCGGGGCGCCGCCGGTTCCTCCGGGGCGACCCGGTCCACTCGGGCCTGGACCTTGTCGGGGTGGCCGGTGTGCCGGTCGGCCAGGTCGCCATGCATGGACCGAATCTCCAGCGCGTAGGAGTCGAGCTTCTTGGCGATGTAACGCAGCCGGTTCGTGTAGTGGGGATCGGCGGGTTCGCCCAGGCCCTCCCACCAGTCGGCCGTTGTGTTGAGGGACTCCACGACGCGCTGGAGAACACCGTCACCGGGAGCGGTCAGCTCGCTCAGTGCGGCGACGGCCTCGCTTGTATGTGCCGCCGACCGGATGGATTGGGTCAGGTGGCCGATCCGGTCGCCGAGGCTGAGTCCGTGATCGCCAGGAGGCTGCAGGCTTGGGTCGAGCAGGTCGGGATCGCACGAGACGTCGAAGCCCTCGGCCTGAAGCATGTCGAAGGCCCGAGTCACCATCTGCCGCTGCTCGCCCAGGTCGGTCATGGCGGAGGGCAGTCGGTGGAAGCGCTCGCGGAACAGCACGACGGGGACGAAGCCCGCACGGTGGAGAACCGCGTCGGCAGCGCTCTCCTGGGCAGGTCGCCACAGTTCCGGTCGGGGCGGCACGCCGAACTGATCCAGGCGCGTGTCGATGGCAGCGAGCAGGCGGGGGATGCTGCCGCCATGCCAGGCGTAAGGACCGTCGCGCTCCGAGTCGTAGATCACTTCGTGGAGCGTGGAGTCGTCAGGATGCCCGCGCGTCACCAACCAGCTCTCCGGATACCCCGGCGGGTGGTCGGTGGGCGGTTCCTGAGGCGGAGAGATGATCAGCGAGCTGCCGTCGGGAAGTTCGGCGTGGACGATGTAGTCACTGAGGCCGTACTCGCGCTGCCGAAGCGGCGTGGTCAAGTGGCTGTACTGGTGCTCACGCTCCGACGTGCCAGCGGCGGCTTCCTGGATGAAGGGTTCGCTGGTGCGCGCCGTGATGCGTGTGCCCTCGCGTTGGAGGGTGACCAGGGTCTGATCGGGGCGCATCTGGGCTTCTCCGTGGCCGGCCGTCCCCAGCGGTCGACGATGGCGGGAGGCCGCAGCCGGGCGGGGACTGTAGGGGTAGTGGCGTTCGTTGAGGATCCGGCGATCGGACGGTTTGGCCTCGCCGGAGCTCGGTGCTAGAGGCGTCAGCGCGAGCGGCGCACGGCAGGGGGGTCGGACGCCGCCGAGGCGGGCGGCGAAGTGGGAGAGGTGCCGCGCTGGCCGGAGGCGGACCGGGCCAGGGCCGCCTGGACACACCCGGTGTGCGCAGACTGGTCGACGCCGATCCGGTCGGTCAGGTGATCGGCAGCCCTGGCCAACGCCGCTCCGCTGTAGCTGAGTTCGTCGGCGTAGTGCCAGCTTTCGGAGTTGCGGATCTCGCGGGCTCGTTCCTCGTAGAGCTCCCGCGACCCGGGCATGGACCCCTCCATGAGCGCGATGACCTGATCCCACTCGCGGCGGATCTCGCCTACTCGCTCCAGTACGGAGTCGATCCCCCGCAGGCGCAGCAGGTCGGCGCTGATCGGGCCGTCAAGGTAGTCGGCCGGTTGCGCGGCGGCCCGTACACCAGCGAGGACTTCGGGGCCGTGGGTCAGGAAGGTCTCGACATGCTCCCAGGCGGCGGCGTCCCGGGCCACCTTGCCGTCGACGTAGCCGGTTTCATCGACGGGCCAGCCGTGCTCGTCGCAGTACGAGTCGGAGACCGCGTCCCACTGGTCCGAAGCCTGCGTGATGCCATAGGCGGCGGAGGCCAGGGCCTGGACGCGCGCCCGCCATGTCGCCCGCTCGCCGGCATCTTGCGGCTGGCAGTCAGGGGTGGCGGAGGAGTCGGGGGAGGTGGGCATGGTCGTCCTCGTTTCTGTACGGGTGCCTCACTGGGAACGCGGCAGCGAGCGCGTGACGGATGGTGGGACCGGAGCAGGAGCGTCGCTCTGCTGGCAGGGGGAAGTTCCCCGGGTCGATGCCGCTGGCGAGAGGCGGGCCGCTGCTGCCGCTTGGTGCGACCGGGAGCGGATCTCGTGGTCGACGTTCTCCGCGACGAGATGCAACTCCTCGCCGAGGTCGGTCAGCTGGGAGGCGATGGCGTCCAACTCGGACGCGCTGCTTCGGGCACCGTGGATGCGACACCACTCGGAGGCGGTTTCAAGCATCTGATGCAGGCGGGCCACCGCGCCGAAGTCCTCCGTAACGGCCTCGTGGAACAGGTCGATGAACACCTCGGTTCGGGCTGTGGCGAGGCAGTCGTTCCAGTCAGTGGCCGGTGCGCCGCTGTCCGGACTCGCGGCCGGGCCGGTCGTTGGGTGACGCTGGTGTAGGGCCGTGTTCTCGACCACACCGAACCAGAGACCGGGAACGAGCCCGGACCGGGAACCCACGACCCCACGTAGACTCACTGCCGTACCTCCCTGCGCTGCATAGGAATTGAGAAGCCGTCAGTTGCAGTGAACTCGCGGGGGTCTGCATGCATCCGGGCGTCCGTGTCGAACAGCTCGCGCTCGGCCGGATGCAGGATGTGCTGGGTGATGAAGCTCCGACCTGCGACTTTCCACAGGCCCCGGCCCTTGGTCAGGGCGGACACGGCCTGGGTTTCGACACCGGTCAGGCCGAGCAGCGACGCGGCGGCGGCGAGTTGGTCGGGCTCCTGGCGGTAGATGATGCGGGTGCTGCAGTCGGCGAGGAGGCCCTCGGCCAGCACCCGGCCGCGCGAGCCGGCGTCGCCCGCGCTCAGCAGATCGCTGAGACGGTGGATGACCATCAGGTTGGCGATGCCGAGACCGCGGCTGAGCTTCCACTGGCTCTGCATGCGCTCCAGCAGGCCGACGTGCCTCATCACGCGCCATGCCTCGTCGTAGATCACCCAGCGCCGACCGCCGTCCGGGTCGGCGAGCGCGGACTCCATCCAGGCGCTCGCGCAGGTCATCGCGAGGACCAGCGCGGTGTCGTCGCCCGAGCCGCCCAGGCGGGAGAGGTCGATCGACAGCATCGGGGTGGTCGGGTCGAAGGCCACGGTCGAGGGAGCGTCGAACATGCCGCTCAAGTCGCCGTGGACCAGACGGCGCAGGGCATGCGCGAGGTCCTGCGCGGCGGCTCCCATGCGCCCCGCCTGGTCGCCGAGGGCCCGGTCGAGGCGCTCGGGCGAGCCGAGGGTGTGCGCGATCTCGCCGAGCAGAGGCACGGTGCCGCCAGCCTCGGCTTCCGCGACGACCAGGTCCAGCGCGAGATCGAGGGCCGTGTGCTCCATCGGCAGCAGATCGCGCTTCAGCACGGTGCGCGCGAGGCCGGCCAGGAGCAGGAGACGGCGCTTGCGGACCTCGGTCGACCAGTCGTCCTCGCTCACCGAGGCGGGCCGGGCCGGAGCGTCCAAGGGGTTCAGCCTGCCCGGGAGCCCCGGGCCCAGCGCGATGCTGTAGCCGCCGAGAGCCTGCGCGACGACCGTCCACTCGCCCTTGGGGTCGCAGGGCACGTAGACCCGGTAGCCGTGGGCAATCGCCCGGGTGGCTATGGACTTGGCCAGCGCGGACTTGCCCATGCCGATGATCCCGGCCAGGACCGCGTTGGGGTTGGTGAAGCCCTCGATCCGGCCGCTGCTGTACAGCGAGAACGGGTCGTAGCAGAACGCGGCCTCCGCGTGGACGTCGCGGCCGATGAAGATGCCCTCCGCGCCCAGGCCGCCCTCGGCTAGGAAGGGATAGGCCCCGGACACGGTGGCGGTGGTCATCCGGTGGGCGGGCAGGCTGAGCTTGCCGCCGCGTGCCGAGGAGGAACCGGGGCGGCCGGACGGCGGATAGGTCGGCCGCAGCTCCGGGTCGAGGGTCTCCTCGTCGCGGCGCTTGGGCGGGGCTCCAGCGAGGCGGGCCTGGCGCCGGGCCTCGGCGAAACCGGCGCGGGCGGCGCGCTGCTCGGCGCGCGATGCCTTGCAGGGGACGAACAGGTGGGAGGCGCTGGCGCGGGTGCGGGACATGAACGATTCTCCAGACGGAAGGCAGGGTCAGTGGCGGATCAGGCCGGTGAACGGAGCGTGGAGGTCGGCCGGGGTGGTGCGGCGTCGGACCAGGTGCGCGGTGCGCTGGTGGCGCTGGCAGATGGTCAGCTCCGGTGCCCCTTCTGGCAGGCTGGCCTGGCACGCTTCGCGGTCGGGGACCTCGCCGGAACCGGGCCGGGGGGCCGCGTGGTAGGCGGCGTGGACGTAGTCGGCGGCCTGCCAGATCCGGGTGCGGGCGGCGCTGAGCTGGTCGCCCTCGATCGGGACGAGCCGACCTGTGCGGGCGGCGTGGGCATCGAGCAGGCCGTGCAGCGAGACGAGATGGGCGTGCAGGGCGTCCAACTCGGCGCGGGTGGTGACGAGAGGACCGCCTGGCACGTTGAGCGCGCGGTGGAAGTCGAGCGCGGCGGTGGCGAAGGGCACGAAGTCCTGCGCGGTCGGGCTGGCGGTGCGGGACATGGAGGTGCTCTTTCGGGGGGAAGGAAGGCCGGCATCAGGCGGCGAGGGCGAGCGGCATGGCGGCGGCGGTGAACGCTTCGGCCTGCTGCCAGGTGAGCGGCCTAAGGTCGAGCTGGGCGCCGACGGCCGCGGTCTCCACGACCGCGCAGGCGGAACGGAGTTCCTCCTCGGAGTCGGCCGAGACGGCCAGCAGGCCGGTCAGGGCGACATCCGCGTGGCCCGCGATGAGCTGGCGCTCACGGGACTTGATGTCCTGGTACTCGATCGAGTCCGCTTCGGAGTCGACCTGGCCGCGCCGCGCTCGCTCGGCGGCGTCGGCGATCACGCTGGCCTTCTTGCGCTGGACGTCGCGCAGGGCGGCGTCCAGGCCCTTCGGCTCGTACGACAGCGACAGCGTGCGCCGGACCCCGGCGGTGAACAGGAGCTGGTGCAGAAAGCCCGCTGAGGTCTCGATCCGGGGCCAGTTCTCCACCCAGTACGTGGCGTGGACGGCCGAGTCGGTCGCGATGTGGTCCGACTTCTCGACGACCACGACCGGGCCGGCGGCGGCGGGGTCAGCCTCGGGACGCCCGGAGGAGGACCAACGATCCAGCGCAGCAAGGGTCTTGGGGTCGTATGCCGTTCGCACGACTGCCGCGATCTCGTGGGCGGTGAGCCAGCCGGTGGGGTTGAGCCCGGCGGTGCGCGCGGCCTGGTCGAAGGTCGAGGTCAACTGCGCCAGGACGCTGAAGGATCCGGTCAGACCGCCTCCGGCCTGGTTGATCAGCCGCCTGGCGGCCTTGGCGTCCAGCGAGACCGCGACGTACGCCTCGTGCGGAGCCGCCGCCGGGCCCGCGCTCTGGATTAGCTCGCTGTAGACCTGGCCGGCCACCGGGGCATCGGGCCGACCGTGCTCCTCCCAGTACCGGCGAAGGGCATCGCCGGAGTCCGGCACGGTGCGCTCGATCACCTGGATCCGGGCGACGTGGCCGGTGCGTGCCAGCGCGGCGAGGGCACGGCCCCAGCCGTTGACGTTGGCGTTCTGGGTGCCCGGGTCGAGCAGCGCGTAGGCCCGGGAGGACACCTTGACGACGGCGGTCAACGTGCCGGTGTGGGGGTTGTGGACCGCCCCGTACCGGCGGTCGGGCGCGGTGACCACGTGCAGGCTGGCTGCGGTACCGGGCAGGTGGAGGAGTCCTTCGCGGACCGGGCGGCGGGAGGGCCGGGCGAGCCAGATCAGCTGGCCCCGCATCCGGCGGAGCGCGTACCGGGTAATGATCGGAGCCCAGTCGGCCAGGGCCCGGCCTCGGTATCGGACGAAGATGAGCAGGGCGATGGCAGCCCACAGCGGGATGAGTTCGAGAGCGCCGACCACGCCACGGGCGAGGATCACGGCGAGCAGGAGCAGGCCGGTGAGGCTCACGACGATCAGCTGCGGCGCGGTCAGGCCAAGCAGGACGCCGCGCCTGCTGCGGTGCGGGAACTTCACCGTGGCTGTGGTCGCTTCGGCTTGGGGGTTGTCAGACATGGCGGTTCCAGACAGTGGGAGCGGGCGGGAAGGGGCGGAAGGCGCGGCGCTCTTCTGCAGGTCATGGCAGGACTCCGTCTCGGGTGGTCGGGGGGAGGGGGCGGGCTGGAGGGACGCAGCCCGCCCCCTGGGTGAGTGGGTCAGGACCCGGATGGCGGCTGGTTGGGGTAGACCCAGCTCGTCGGAGTCGGGGAGCCGGTCGCCGACGGACCGGTGGAGAGCGGCGGCGGTGCGGCAGGACCGCTGGGCGACACGGCACCTGCGCGGATCAAGCTGCTGCCCGGAATCGACGCACCAGCGGGCTGGGCAGCGGAGGGAGCGCCCCCCTCAGAGCCTCCTGCTTCGGTGTCGGCAGGCCGCGTGATCAGCGCAGGGATGCCGGGGCGCTGGATCAGCGCGCGGCCCTTGTCGCCGGAGGCGTTCGGGTCCTCGCCGTACCGGAAAGTGGTCCGCGGCTTCGGGGGGCCGGCGTCGATGCCCTCCTTACTCAGGTTGCCGCCGGTGGGGTTGATGCCGGTGGCGACACCGTCGCTGCCCGCGCCGGGGACCCGGCTCGGCCCCTGCGGAGCAGGAGTGCCGGTGCTGGCCTGCAGCGCGAGGCTGCCCGCGGTCTTCGCGGCCCCTGCGGCGACCGCCATGCCGGCGACGCCGGTACGGTGCAGGTCGTCGTGTCCGCCGCCGTCACTCGCCCAGTGGACGAACTTGTAGGTGGCGTAGGGGCAGAGGAGGACCAGGACCATCACGACGATGCCGGCCATCGCGTCGGACAGGGCGGCCATTCCGTCCTTGGCGTCGGACTTGCCCATCGCCGAGACGCCGATCAGGAAGACCACGGTCATCAGCAGTTTCGACACGACGAGGGTGGCGGTGGCCTCGGTCCAACCCCTCCGCCAGCGTTTGGCGACCTCCCAGCCGCCGCCGGAACCGGCGAAGACCGCGAGGGCGACCATGATCAGGACGCCGACCTTGCGGGCGACCATCACGCCCCAGTACATGAACGCGCCGATCGCGCAGCCTAGGGCGACCAGGGCTGGGACGCCCCAGCCGAGGCCGTACATCGGCCCCAACTCGTTGACCTTGATGACGCGGCGGATCGCGTCGTCCACTGAGCTGTTGGCTGCTTGGAACAGGCCGTCGGACAGAGCGTCGACCACCGTGATGGCTACGGACGTGAAGGCGACGGCGCAGAAGGAGAAGAGGACGCCGGTCATCGTGCCGATGGCGGCTTGAGCGAGGGCGCGTTCGTCCCGTCGCCAGGCCGCGAACATCAACTGGATGCAGAACGTGCCGACGGTCAGGGCGAGGCCGATGGGCAACAGCAGCTCGTAGTTGTCCCGGAACCAACCGGCGTTGAGATCGATGGCGGTGGTTTCGTTGACGGCCTTGGCGGCGAGATCTGCTGCGCTGGCGGCCAGCTCACCCGCAGACTTCGCGATCCACGCCCCGATGCCGTCGGTGACGGACCCAGCGGGGTTCGTGGCGAAGTCGATGGCGCCGCAGACCTTGTCCATCAGCGGAAAGTCGCAGACTCCCATGGCGATACCTCCTTTCTGGGGCGGGGGTCAGGGCGCGACGGCCGACAGGACACCGGCCAGGGCGCAGGGCTGGGAGGGGCGGCACTGGACCGCGAGGGTGGTGACGCGGTTCTCGGCGCCGCCGTGCGGCGACCCGTTCCAGGCGATCGACTGTTTGCCGGAAACCGTCACGGCGTAGACGTACGCGGTGGTGATCGCCCCGGGGTCCGCCTGCAGGGCCTGGGTGAACGAGTCAGGGAAGTGCGCCTCGTTCACGGTGGCGGTGGCGAACTGGCCGTTGGCGGCCATCTCCTTCCACAGCACGCGCGAAGGGACGAGTGCGTCCACCGAGGCGGTGTCGGCGTACTTGGGCTCGCTGGTCAGCCACTTGTGCAGGGCGGCCAGCAGCTCATGCTGGGAGTAGGCGCGGGTGTCGTAGGACCACAGCGCCGCGGCCGCCGCCTTACCGAAGGTGATCGGGTCGTGCGTGGACGGGGGAACGGGCAGGGCGCTGCGGCTCCCGTGCGGTGGTGACGAGGCGGAGGCAGAAGCGGTCGGGGAGGAGGGGGAAGCCGAACTCACCTGTGGTGCAGGAGCCTTGGAGGAGGTCCTGCCGTCGCGGGTGAGGTAGGCGGCCAGGCCGGCGAGGGCGACGAGCACCACTAGGACAGCGGTGCCGAGCAGCGCCCGGCGGCGCACGCGAGATGCACCGTCGGGGTTCGTAGAGCGGGGAGACATCAGTGGACCTGCGTCCCCAGCGTGCTGAAGAACGCCACCACACCGTTCGCGGCACCCAGCAGGAGGGCCGCGCCGGCGCTGACCAGCACGCCCTTCTTGCCGTTGGCCTCAGCCTGGTGGCCGCCGGAATGGTGGCCCCAGGCCCACACACCCGCGCTGACGGCGAGTGCGCCGACCACGGCGATGATCCCGAAGAGGTTGATCGAGCCCATCACCTGCTTGAGGACCGCCAGGCCCGGCAGCCCGCCCCCGTTCGGCTTGATCCCGGGGTCGTAGGCGAGCTGGACGACCTTGTCGGCGAGGTACATGATTTTGAACTCCAGTTCGATTTGGTGCACGCCAAAGCCCGAGGGGGGCCAAGCGCAGGGAGGGGGAGGGAGAGAAGCGCCGGTCAGACGACTCGGCGGGCCGCGAGAATCCGCGGCTTCCAGGACGCGAGGGTCGCGAGGCGGACCACGTCGCCGGTGTGCGGGGCGTTCACGATCAAGCCCTGGCCGACGACCATCCCGACGTGTTCCGGGACTTCGGCTGTCCCCTCGGTGAAGACGAGGTCACCGGGCTGGAGAGCGTCGACCGATACCGGCTTGCCCTCCTTGACCTGCGTGTACGTCGTCCGGGAGAGGGAGACCCCGGCGGCCTTGTACGACTGCTGCATCAGGGAGGAGCAGTCGCAGCGACCCATGGGGTCGGGCCCGTGGGAATCGGTGCAACTCCCGCCCCACTGGTACGGGGTGTCGAGCTGGCCGAGCGCCCATCGGATCGCCGTCTGAACCTTGGGCGGAGCGTCAGCCGGAATCTTGTATCCGGCCGGCACCGCGCCGGGCGGGATGGTTCCGAAGTCGGTGCCGTCCGCCGTACAGCCGCCCGCGGTACTCGGCGGAGGACTGGCCGTGCTGTCCGAGCCGGACGGCGAGGGGCTCGGCGACGTGCCGCCGGCCTTGGACAGCAATGGCTCGATCGCCTGCTGCAAGGCGGTGGCCAGGGGCTCCCACTTCGCGTACGCCTCGGGGAAGCCAGACTTCTGCACCGCCTGGGCGGCCTGGGCGACGGACAGCGACTGCCAGCCCGAGACCTTCTCCAGAGCCTCGTAGAACATCGTCGAGGCGTGCACCGGGTCGAGGATCTCGCTCGCGGTGCCCCATCCCTGCGACGGCCGCTGCTGGAACAAGCCCAGTGAATCGCGGTCGCCGTAAGTCAGATTCCGCAGGCCGCTCTCCTGCAGGGCGGTCGCCAGGGCCACGATCTGACCCCGGGCTGGGATGTTCATCGCGACACCGGTGGCCTGAATGGTCTTGGCGTTGGGGATCTGCTCGGCCGGGTCGTCCAGGCCCGGTACGGAGACCGTGCCCTTGCCTCCACCGTCCAGGATCGCCTTCACCTGAGCGGCAACGGCTGAGGTATCCACAGCCCGTGAACCGCCGGTCGAGCAGGAGGCCGAAGCAGTCCCGGCCCCGATGGCGAGGATCGGAACGGCCAGCAGAAGCGGACCAGAGGCGAAGAGACCGACGACTGCTCCGGTGGTCTTCTTCATCGCCGCCGCCGCCGTTCGCCGAGGCGGACACCCCGGCCAGGCAACGGTGTTGGCTCAGGATGTGGGCGTATCAGGGCGTGCTGCATCGCAGCGGCTCCTCGCGGTTCGTAGGAGGCGCGGTGCCGACTTCTCGTGCAAAGCCGTCAGCACCGCGCCGATGTGAATCCGCCTCTCAGGGCGGGCCCGGATCAGGGGAGTTGATAGCTCCCGGACGCCGGTCTCGAGTCATGCGCGGCAGCCAGCCGCGCTCGTAATCTCAGGCAGTGCACCGGGTCTCCTCACGGCCTTGGGAACGGGGGACAACACGCCTTCCGGGCCACGTTTTTGGACACGGCAACACGGATCAGCACAGGTCAGTGCGGGCGGAGCTGGGTCTGCCCCGGTGACACGGCGAGACAGTAGACCGGGATTCCGGCCGCACCAAACGACCGCCGAACCCAGGCCCGAAGCACGGCACAGATTCGTTAGGTGCGGCCGGAAATCGCGGCTAACCTCCGGCGCAACCCCACTCCGAACGGCCGCTGTTGACCGCCGCCCGGAGCTGGCCCGAGTCCCGTTGTGCCCTGAAAGAGGCCCCGCACATGAGCTACACGCTGCACCGAGGCGACGCCCTCACCGTGCTGAAGACCCTCCCGGACGAGAGCGTCAACGCCGTCATCACCGACCCCCCGTACAACTCCGGCGGACGCACCAGCTCGGACCGCACCGGCCGCACCGCCCGCGCCAAGTACGTCACGGCCGGATCGGCGCACGACCTGCAGAACTTCCCCGGCGAGAACCGCGACCAGCGGAGCTATCGAAGCTGGCTGACCGCGCTACTCACCGAGGCGTACCGGGCCGCGACCGAGCACTCCGTCGCCATGGTCTTCTCCGACTGGCGCCAGGAGCCGACCACCAGCGACGCCCTGCAGATGGCGGGCTGGACCTGGAGCGGCACGATCCCCTGGATCAAACCCGCCAGCCGGCCCCGCAAGGGCGGGTTCAAGCAGTCGGCCGAGTTCATCATCTGGGGCGTCAAGGGCAGCCTTGACAGGAACCGGGACCTCTACCTGCCAGGTCACTTCATCGCCTCCCAGCCCCGCAAGGACCGCGTCCACATCACCCAGAAGCCGGTCGAGATCATGCGGCAGCTCGTGCAGATCTGCCCCGAAGGCGGCACCGTCCTCGACCCGTTCACTGGCAGCGGCTCCGCGGGCGTCGCTGCCCTGCGCGAGGGCCGGCAGTTCGTCGGCGTCGAGCTATCCTCGCACTACGCCGACGTGGCAGAACAGCGACTGTTGCAGACGATGCAACAGAATCGCACTCAGGAGGACTTCGTTCTCGCCGGTCCCGAGGACGGCTGATTGGTCGTCAGGGCAACGCCCGAAACTTCTACCTCGGGTATTGCCCTCGAGGTACGCCAGACTCAACAATGTTGCATTCGATGCAACGGAGGTTGGCGTGTCGAAGTCAGGTGAGTTGGCCGGGTCTGCCCGTCTGGAACTGGTCGATGGTGTCGCTTTGTTGGACCCCGCGTCGGCGGTGTTCGAGGCGATGCTGTCGGGGTGGACCCGCCAGCAGCGGGCTCGATTCCTGCAGGAGTCCCAGACGATCGCTCCGCGGATCGCGTTGGTACGTCGGTTCGCCGCGTTCTCGGGGCAGTACCCGTGGGAGTGGCAGCCGGCCGAGGCCGAGGCGTTCATCAGCCACCTGCGCTCGGAGGCCGGGCGGCCGATCGCGGTGTCGACCGCCCGCGGGTACGAGGTGGTGCTGCGACTCTTCTGCGAGTTCGTCATCGATACCCGGTACGGCTGGGCGGCCGAGTGCCTGCGCCGGTTCGGGCAGGCACCCCAGCAGATCTTCCACGAGTGGAACAGTATCGCGCACGTCAGCGAGTACGAGGGCGATCCGCGCAGGCGTCCGCTGACCTATGACGAAGTCCAGTCGTTGTTCGACGCGGCGGACGGCCGGGTGGAGGAGATCCGGACCAAGCGGCGCAAGGGAGCGCTGGCGGCGATGCGCGATGCCGCGCTGCTGAAAGCGGTCTACGCCTACGGCCTGCGGCGCCAGGAGGCTTGCCACCTGGATCTGGCCGACCTGCGGCACAACCCGAAGGCTGCGCTCTTCGGCCGGTTCGGCGCGGTGTTCGTGCGATACGGCAAGGCATCGCGGGGTGGGGCTCCGAAGCGGCGCACGGTGTTGACCGTGCCGGAGATGGACTGGATCGTGCCGGTCCTGGAGCAGTGGGTGGACGAGGTTCGCCCGTTGTTCGCTCCGGGGCAGCATCCGGCGCTGTGGGTGACCGAGCGACGGGGCCGCCTGTCGCGCCACTGCGCGAACGAGGCGTTTGCTCACGCCCGCGCCGCGGCCGGACTGCCGACCGAGCTCGACCTGCACTGCCTGCGCCACTCCTACATCACGCACCTGGTGGAGTTCGGCTATCCCGAGCGGTTCGTGCAGGACCAGGTCGGGCACGCGCACGCGTCGACGACGGCACTGTATACGGGGGTCTCGGACGAGTTCCGGACCCGCCTGCTGGTACGGGCCTTGGAAGCACACGGCGACGAGTTGGGGATGGCACCGGCGTGATCAAGAAGATGGGATACCAGTGGCACCTTCGGAAGCTGATGGCGGACGCCGGGATGTTCCAGACCTCCGAGCTCGGGCCGCTGCTCGCTGAGCGAGGCGTCCACCTGTCCCGCGAGCAGGTCTACCGGCTGGTCACCCAGCCTCCGCAGCGGCTGTCCATGGACACCCTGGCCGCGCTGTGCGACATCCTCGGCTGCACGCCTAACGACCTGATCGAGATCACCGCGGCGGCAACCGAGGTGCGCAAGAGCACCGGGGCTGGCACGGTTGCCCCGCCACCGCCGGTCCGCCGCTCGACCATTCGCCGTCCGGAGGGACTTTGACCCGTGGCGGCTGGCCCGCTGGAGCAAATGCGAGCCCGGGTCGTGCTCGACCTGGTCGAGACGGTGCCGGGGCTGGAGGAGCAGGAAGCAGTCCGGTTGCTGGCCGAGGCGAAGGCGCTCGAAGTCCGTTCGGTCAAGGAACTTGACGTCTTCCTGCACCGCCTCCCAGATGCCGTCACCAGGCCGGTCGGGGACTTTCCTTTGGCCTGGGTCCGCCTCGCGCACCGTTTGTACACGGCGGGCTACCCGGTCGTACTCCCGGCCTGCGCATGCTGCGGGGCGGTCACGACCAGCTTGAGGCCCAGCCCGAAGGGCCGGGTCTGTCCGCGGTGCGCGCCCAAGCGCGAGCCGAAGCCCTGTGCTCGATGCGGCCGGACCGCACTGATCATGGCCCGCAGGGCCGAAGGAGGGATCTGCAACCGGTGCTACCTCAACGACCCGGCGGTGCGGGTCCCCTGCGCGCGCTGCAGCAGGCCGCGCCCGCCCGCGGGCCGCGACGCACAGGGCCACCCGGTCTGCGAACGCTGCTGGGGACGGCCCGTGCGCACCTGCACCGCCTGCGGTACGCCGGCCCCGACCAAGGCGAACGGTCCTGACGGACCATTGTGCCAGCCCTGCTACCAGCGCACCCGCCAGCCCCGCTACATCTGCGCCAGCTGCGGCGACCTTGCCCCGGTCAGCCGCCGCAGCAACCACCCCGCCGGAGAGAAAGGAGGAATCTGCTACCGCTGCTATCGCCGCCCCACCATCGAGGCACCCTGCGCGGTCTGCGGCCGGCAACGGCCCTGCTACCGGCAGCGCGGCGGCGCGCCGACGTGCTGGGCCTGCCGACCCCTGCCCAAGCAGACCTGCACCCGCTGCCGCCGCTCACGGCCAGTGGCCGCCAACTGGCCCATGGGCCCGGTCTGCACCCCCTGCTACCAGCGCATCCGCACCCGCCCCGAGCCCTGCCCGCAGTGCGGGAACCGCCGCCCCCTCATCTGCGCCGCACACCTCCAGGACACCGGCGAGACGGCGATCTGCGGACCGTGCGCTGGAGCCGACACCAACCACCGCTGCAACAACTGTGGCAACGAAGAGGGCGCCTACGCCGACGGCCAGTGCCTGCGCTGCGTCCTGCACCACCGACTCCGCGACCGCCTTGCCCGCCCCGACGGGACCCAGCAACCGCAACTCGCCCCTCTTCTCAAGGCCCTGTCCGACACCACCGAGCCCGCCAACACCCTGCGCTGGCTCTCCCACAGCCCCTCCGCCCGGCTTCTGACCCGCCTCACCGCCGACCACCGACCGATCAGCCACGACCTGCTGGACGAACTGCCACCCGGACACGCCGAGCGCTACCTTCGCCACACCCTGATCGCCACCGGCGTCCTGCCGCCCCGCAACGATGACCTCGAACGCATCCCCGTCTGGCTCGACACCCAGCTCGCCGAACGCCCCCCGCACCACGGCCAACTCCTCCGCCCGTTCACCACCTGGGTGTTGCTCCGCAGGGCCCGCCGCCAAGCCGCCGACCGCTTGCACACCGCCTCTGCGGCCCAGCAGATCCGCCGTCGCGTCCGTCAGGCCCTGAGACTCCTGGACTGGCTCGACGCCCACCACCTGGATCTGGCCCGCCTCGACCAAGACCGGCTGGACAACTGGCTAATCGCGAACCGCTCCCGCTACGAGATCAAGCCGTTCCTCGACTGGGCCGCCCAACGCGGCCTTACCGCCCCACACATCATCGCCACACCGCCGGCCGCCACCGCCGCCCCGGTCATCACCGAGGACGAGCGCTGGCAGCAGCTCCACCGGTGCCTGACCGACACCAACCTGCCGCTCGAAGTACGCGTCGCCGGATCCCTTGTCCTCCTCTACGGCATCCCCGGCGAACGACTCCGACACCTGACCACGAAGCAGATCCACGGCGCCACCACGGACAAGACATTTCTCCAACTTGGCGAGACCAAACTCTGGATCCCACCACGCCTGGCCGAAATCCTCCACCAACTCGCCAACGCCCCTCACCAGCGCTCCGCTATGACCCGAAACGTCACGGACCAGACGCCCTGGCTGTTCCCCGGCGTCGTTCCTGGCCACCCGCTCAGCCGCAAGGCGTTCAACGACCGGCTCGCCCGCCAGGGCATCCACACCAGACCCGCTCGCACCGCAGCCCTCATCGCCCTCGCCACCGAACTACCCGCACCGGTACTGGCCGACCTCCTCGACATTCACATCCACACTGCACTGAAGTGGGCCCGTCACGCGCAACGCGACTGGAGCACCTACCTCACCGCGAGGGCCACCGACCTCACTGCTGCCACGCAACCAACTCGGCCATGAACGTCCTGCACCACAACCGGGTGGCGTCTCCGGAAGGTCGAGTAGAAGACTGCGAGCGTGTATCTCATCGCCACTTGGCGAGAACTGACGTTCATTCCGTTGACTCGATCAGCGTGGGGCTGCCCGGAGGGAGCCCTGCTCACACCATCGTGAGGAGACCTGGCTTGGCTGTCTCATGGGATCTGCTGATATCCACCGCAGGTGGTGTCACCGCAACGGTCGTCGGCGTCATCGCCGGCGCTGTCGTCGGGCGCCGCGGCCAGCACCAGCAATGGCTGCAGGCGACGCAGACCGCCGCCTACGAGAAGTTCCTGCAGGCATTCGGGGCCGTGGAGGCGGAACTGCGTGAGGCATTCCTCGACGAGCGCAGGCCCGCCGTCGACTGGGCGCCTTTTGTGGCCGCCCAGCACTCGGTCAGCCTCGTCGCCGACCCGGCGACCAGCGCAGCAGCCGAGCGGGTCTGCGAGATTCTGGAGGACTTCACCATCCTGTTCCACGGTCGTCAGCCGACCGACCTTGAGGAACTGCGGCCGATTCATACCGCGCTGGGCGAGGCTCACCTGAGCTTCGTCAATGCGGCCCGGTGCTCCCTCGCCCCGTCCCAAAAGCACCTGGACCGATCACTGGGCGGCCCCTCGCCCTGGCGGGGCGTCGAGTCCTTCTACACCCGACCTGACAGAAGCCTCGACTGATCCTTGGCTGGACGTCCGACTGAAAGGCAGGAATCTCGTGAATCTCCCTTGGGGAACCCTCATATCCACCGCCAGTGGAGCGGCCGCGACAATCCTGGGCATCCTCGTGGGCACCCTGGCCGGGCGCCGCAATGAATCCAGGCAGTGGATACGCGATCGGAAGATCGCCGCGTACGAGCGTCTTCTTCAGAGCTTCGGCGCGGTCGAGATCGGCATGCGACACGCGTACTGGGAGCAGCGCGAGCCGGAGGGGATCGACTGGGAGCAGTGGAACGCGGCCTTGGTTTCGATCAGCCTGGTAGCCGATACCGATGTGGGGGTGGCTGCGGAGCAACTCGGCGCAGTCATCGGAGAGTTCAGTGCCTTCCCGTTCGGGGAGCCAAAGGACATGGCGATGCTTCGTCAGATTCACACGAAACTCGACGCTGCACAACGGGAGTTCGTCAACGCCGCCAGGCGATCGATCCACGCGTCAGACACGAAGCAAGTCCCCTGGCGTTTGGGTGGTCCGCCACCCTGGGGGGAAATTGAAGAGATCCATCAGCGAGACAACGACATCGGTCGCGTCATCCCCTGAACCACATTGGTTTGGAGCGTCACGGGACATGCACCAAGGGCCCTGCCCCCAGGGTCAGGACACCATGTTGGGCCGAAACCGTCACGCGAACGACGGCCACCGGTTGGCGGCCCACTCCCGCCAGCCCGCCCAGCCGGGGGGCGGGCCGGCGGCCCCGCAGCCTCCCAACTCCGCCGCGTCGGGCTCCTCGAAGTGCGCCCGCCCATTCAGGATGTCGGCCTCGGTCATCGGGAACGTCTCCTCGGGGGCGGTCGCCCAGCGATGAGCGATCCGGGCGCGTTGGGTCTCGTCGTCTACCGGCAGGTAGACCATGCGGAAGCACGCGTCCTCGGCCTCCACCAACCAACGGATCGCGGACCGTTCGTCGCGGGACCAACAGCCGTAGTCCACCACAACGTTGGTGCCCAGCTTGACTGCCTCCAAGGCGAGCCAGAGCATGCGCCCCTCCAGCACGTCGCGCTTCCCGTCTGCCTCCGCCGCGCCGAACAGGGGAACCATCCAGTCGTCGGGCGTCAGGCGCAGCGCGCCGTGCTCCTCGGCGAGCTGCCGAGCCCTCGTGGTCTTTCCGGCCCCAGGCAGGCCGACCATCAGGAACAACGTGGTCACACCCAGATCGTGGCAGGGAAGCCGGGCGGACGACCACCGCTTTATCTGCCTGATCACGACCTGCGCTCCGGCGCCCGGACTTCGGCAGACGCGGCGCAAGTCACGCCCACTCGTCATGCGTCAGATCGCCCCGCCCCACCACCCGAACAATGGCTCAACGTGACGCGTCACGTGACCCGCCGGACAGAACCTAGCCCAAGGAATACTCCCCATACTCAAAAACCCCACTGCACCAGTTGAACAGCGGCTGCGAGGCGCGCTGACCCAGGATGACTTCGAACTCGCTGGGCCCGAGGAGTGAGAGCGCAAAGCTCGGACAGCGGGCGCAGAATGCGGAGGAGGGCGGTTGTTCCACCACTGTGGTGGAACAACCGCCCTCCTCATGAACGGGCAGTTACCCAGCCTCGATGCTCCGCTGGACGAGATCGGTAGCCCGTACTAGGTCCTCGCGCGAGCCGATCCGGACCTCGACGCCGCCACGGATTCCCAGGACCCCCACGCCGCGCATGTCACGGGAGAACCCGTCGTGCAGCTCCACGGTGTCCGGATCCAGCTTCAGGTTGACCGCGAGCAGCCGGTTCCGAGGCTGCAGGCGCACCGTGGCGACGTTGTTGATCCGCCTGTAGGCGATGTAGTGGAGCTGGGACTCCTTGCGGACGCCCGGGTGCGACAGCAGCAGCTCGTCGAGGTCCGCGTACAGCTCCTTCACCTCCTCGGGCGATTCGTCGAGGTACTGCTGGACCGACTTCGGCGCAGCAGACCCAGCGCGGATCGTTCCCGACGTTCCGCCCCGCGCGGAGGTGCGGGTACCGCCAGCCACTGTGATGAGCTGCAGCGTGAGTACGTCCTCGAAGACCCGGTACGTCACGAGGTCGATCCGGTGGCCGATCATCGCCACCGCAACTTTGTCGTGGTGCGTGAAGGCCCCGGCAACGCAGACGATCCGAGGAGCGTTCCAGTCGATGTCCCTGGCAGCCTGGTCGCCGAGTTTCTCCCGGGTCAGGCTCTCGAACTCGTGGTGGTGGTCGTGGAGCCACCACAGGTACGAAAGTCCCTGACTGATGACGTTCTGGTCGCGGTTGCGCTTGTACTCGACGATGACCGGCGTGCCGTTCTCGTCCAGGCCGAGGGAGTCGATCCGGCCTCCGTGATGGCCGGTGCGGTACTCGGTTGCCAGGAAGCGGATGCCGAGCATCGCCTCCATGTTGGCCTCTATCAGCCGCTGCAGCTCGACCTCCACCCCCACAGCCGCCCCCGGCACCTCCACCGCTCGTCCGCCTCTCACCCTGAAGACCTTCAGGTTGCTCATGCGCCTTCCTGACTCCGTCTTGGTCACTGAGAACGGACAATCGAGGTCTGGAAGCATTTATTCCGGCAGCGTCCCGCAGCTGGCAGGCGGGGCTGCTCAACGAGACCTTGCCGTGTCGCTCATCGCCGTCGCGATGCCTGGTGGTCAAGTCATCCTGCTGGTAGGCAGTCCAGGCGATGGATCAGGACTGGCCGAATTCAAGTACACACAGCGATCACGATCGGACATCATGACTATGGCATGTCCGTTTGAACGCTGACTACGATCGGGGCAGTACGTGATCCCTTGGACGCTCTCCACACGCGCATCGGGAGCGGCCCAGCAGGTCGACCCTCCGCTGGCCAAGGACCATGCGTACGAGGACTACACCTACGCGGCACTTCACTGCGGGGGATGGTTCGTCGAGCCGAACGTCATTGAGCGTGATCTGCTCCATCAGCCGCTGTTCGAATGTGAGGCAGTGCTTCGGAAACCGTTCGGCTCGGCTGGGGACCGGTTGCTGGTTCTGGAGAGCAAGAGCGGCAACGGCTGGGGCGGCAAGGACGTCGTGCAGCTTCTCGGCCGTGCACGGTACGTCGACGCCGACGGCTCGATCTTCGCCTATCGGGGTACCCCGCAGCGGAATGACTGGGACCACAGGATCACCGACAGACTGAGAGAAGTCGGCCTGCGCATGGTCAAGACGGTGGACAAGGACTTGCCCACTGCCCAGATGATGATGGCGCCGTTCTATGGCAGTTTGGCGATTCCGCCACGGTCCTTCGACAGCGTGCTCTACGAGACGCTGCTCCTCAGCTACACGATGCAGCGGCTTGTTCTGCGGTCGGTGAGGTGGACAGCCGGGTATGCCGGCCAGCCCTCGGTGCCGGCCGCGCTCGTGGCTGCTCGGCAGTGGAACGAGCAGGTAGTGGAGAGCATGCCGTTGATCGCACGGCCTACTGAACGACTGGTGCGCCAGGAAGGCAGCTTCCAGAACTTCGGTCGGTTGTTGGCGCTGCGGGTGGCCCACGAGCTTGGGCACCTTCCGGCGGGCCAAAGGCACTTGCCCAAGAAGATGATGGAGTCCGGGGAGGTCAAGCTCGTCCAGGCGGCACTCCTGCTGCAGCATGTGGCGCGCCTGTCCCAGATGGCCAGTGTCGTAGAGATCGCACACCTGCCTGACGCCACCCAGCGGAGCGCAACGGTCATGAGTCAGGTGGGGCTACGGCAGCACTGGCGCGAGAGGGTGCTGAGCCTTGCGGACCTTCCGGAGTCTGCTCGCTGGCCGCTCCTGTGGCAGACCTACCTGACCGCCTGGGGTGGGTTCTTGATTGAGAAGCGCCGGGATGAGGAGCTGGAGATGCTCGGCCACGAAGTCGGACTAAGTCGACTTGCCACCGAGCACGGTCTGAAGGCGCTCGACACCTTCTTTCCCCAGAAGGACTTCAAGAAGTGGCAGACCACGACCAAAGACGGACTGGAGACGCTCATCCTCGTACCGCCGGCTGTCCGCGGTCTCGGCGTGCTGCACCGGCTCCGGCGCCAGGGCATGTATGGACTCGATGAGACCGGACACGCCCTGGTAGCCGAGGCATTGACCGACAAGTACGGCGTAGCTGCGTCGGCGGCGAACCGGATGGCCGACTGGCACGACATCGGCATCCGGACCATGCTGCAGCAGCTTCCGTGACGCTTCGCGAGCTGGCCTACCAGATCAGCCAACTTCCGCCCACGGGGGGCGAGAATCCTCGCTGTGCCGCTGCCCTTCTCCTGGCGCTGGGGTGAGCGGGCACACGTACGCTTCGCCGTGTTCGGCAGCAGCCATCGTGTCGTAACGCTCTAGGATCAGCCGTTTGGAGCGGAACTCGCCGTACGCTTTCTCCTCGTCCTTGCGGACGACGAAAAAGCTGTCCATGACGTGCTCCACCTCGTCCCTTTCTAGCCCGTACACGTGGAATGCGGCAGCATCCAGTTCGGCGCGCAATACGGTTCGACGCTCGTCGTCCCAGACGAAAGGCGGCTCCGTATCTTGGAGGTCCCAAGCAAAGGGTTGCATCGACCATGACGTGTAAATGAGCTCCAACACTCGTGGCCTCATCCACTCGGCTAGCGTGCGACCGTTGGACCAACTGCGGAAGCCGTCCAATTCCTCTGGCTCTGGGACGGGTAGCTGCTTGACCGTAAAGAATGCCATTCCCGCAGAGGTGACTTTTTGTCGGGAAACATAGTCGAAAGCGTAGCTGGAAATCATCGCGATGAATGCGGCTACTGGACCACTCCCGATGTCGAGCAATGGAAACTTGTGGCCCACGGCACTGCGTGGAATGACACTCGTGATGAAAGTGCGACTATCGACCGACTTCGCGACATCTCGCCAACCCAGAAGCCATTTTCGCGTGGTCCAACTGGCCAGCTCTGAGGCTACGCGGTCGGCTCGAACCCAGTACTGTGGCAGTACCTCTGCCTGAGGGTCCTGCTTGCTTGCCGTGGGAACTTTAGGCAGTCGGCCTGAATTCAGGTTCGCCTGCGTGGCCCCCTCGTAGGTTGTGTAGCGGTGATCAAAGAAGTGCGAAAACTTTCCTTGGTACAGCGGTAGGAAGAAGTGTTCTTTGGCGTCCGTCGAAATGGTGCCATCTTTGGCCTCCCGGGCCGACCACCGAAATCCGTCATAGTGGCCGTCGCGCTCTTCGAGGTCAGCGGCTTTCCGAAAAGCATCGGAGTCGGAAGACATGTTAAGGAGTCCCTGTCGAAAGCGGACCTTCCATGGGCCTCCGGCAGGTCCTGTGTCCCGAACCAATACCGGATGTTTCCTGTAGATGCTCAACGTGATTTCGGCGTCTTGCCTGGTCCGGAAGGCAGGGCAGTTGCCCGTGTTGGGGTTTAGGAGTGTGATCTCGTCAGGCTTGATCCTGTAGATCTTTTCGGAAACTTGGAGTGGATGTCGAGAAAAGAAGCTGAACTCCGTCTCGTCGACAGGGCGCTCCATCCCGTTGATTGTCAGGCAGCAGAATCGCACATGATTGCGAACTCCAGGGAATAGCTTCTCTTCGTTTTCGAAATCGTGAAGGGCTGCGAGGCGCTCGCTCTTCACGAGATTGTCAAAGAAGCCAGCGGTTGTTGCGCCTGTTGAGATTTGCGTGGGAACGATCACTCCGCAGCGTCCTCGTGCGTGAATGATCGAGATTCCCAACTCGGTAAAGGTGAAGGCTACGTTTACTTTCCCTGACGCTGTTCCGGGGTACCGACCAGACGAAGCGAGGAGGTTGCGCTCTCCGTCCACCTCGCGCTTCCTGCGGACGTAGCGCGAGTGGAGTACAGGGTTTTCCGTGGCGAGTTTACTGATCAGCTTATTACGTTCGGCGGCAGGCGATGCCTGTGCAATTTCAGGAGCCGATACGGAAAAGAATTTGGTGTGCTCGAACTCGACTACGTCCCACGGTGGATTTCCTGCCACGCATGAGAAGCCCCCACGCCAGCCCGTGGTCTGATTGACGTCCTCTTGGCTGGTTGTCTCATTGGGGACTTCGAAGATCCCGGGGAATTCAAGATGCCAGTGGAAGAACTGGTATTGGTCTGCGAGGCTGGTGATCTGTGTGCGAGTCGACGCTGGGACTTGGCTGGGGTCGTCCAGCAAGAGTTTGAAGACGTGATGGGTGACAGGAGTGGCATCGCGTGTACCTGTCTTGGGCCAGACGAAGGCCGCGCACCAGGCGTCTGCAAGGAGACGAGCATGCTTTCGCGCAGGGGAAGTCTCCAACGTCTCCCAGCGCTCGCGAGCACGCCGGACCTCAGTGAGTGTGCCACCCGAGTCCGTACCTAGTCGGCTCGCTAGGGCATGAAGCCCATGGGCCGGATCACGCACCTCTTCGGTGGTGTCGAAGAGCATGAGGTGCTCGTCGCCATCCTTGGTGGATGCTTTCTCCCGTTCGGACTCGTTAAGCCGCTGGTACCGCGTGGCGATTCGGCTGATGTCACCTTCCAAAATGGTGAACGCCGTGTCCGGGACGCCAGCGTCGAGAAGCGCTGGCGTAGCACCGAGGAGTGCATTGCCGAGACGAATTTGAGGATCGAGGAACGCGAGCGGCTTGCCTGGCTCCATCGCTTCCAGCCACAGGCTCACTTTCGCCAGTTCGACAGCGAGCGGATTGCGGTCCACGCCATACATACACTTATCGATCACCTCATGCAGGGCGTGGCGTACTCCCTCGTCCGAGGGAATGGCCTCGTGCTCGCGGTGCGCGGCCAAACGAGTGGCAATACGGCGGGCAGCGGCGACCAGGAAGTGTCCAGAACCGCAGGCGGGATCGCAGACGGTAAGAGCGAGGAGAGCCTCTTCGGGGTCGTCGGAGTTGTCGGCCTCATCCAGAAGCGGATCCAGTGTGGTGCGCAGCAGCAAGTCCGTGAGGGAACTGGGTGTGTAGTAGGAGCCGGTTGACTTCCGCTCGTTGCCGGGGAGCACTTCCAGCGTGTAGGTGCGCCCGAGCTGGTCGAATTGCGGCTCGAGCTCCAGCAGCGACTCGTAGATGCTGCCGAGTTCTTCAGCCCCGAGGTGGCGGTAGTCCACTCGCTGAAGAGGGGCGCCTGGGCGCTGCCGGAAGAAGGTCAGCGCCCGTGTAGCGTCCAGCAGTACCTCGTTGGAGATCTCGCTGTGCTCCAGGATGTCGAGGCTGCCCGGATCGAAGATGCCGCCGAGGCCAGGCAGGGCCAGTTCAGGAAGTCCTTCCTCGTCGCCAAGAGCGGAGAACACGACAAGCAGGGACTGCCACAGGTCTCCGTGGGAGCTCCCTCGCCTCTGCTCGGCGCGGTCGCGCAGCCGAGTCACGGAGAAGAACTGTTTGTACCGCTCGCGGGCGGCGAGCTCTTCTTGAGTCGGAGGGTCGGACATCGGCGGATGGAGGGCTTCGCGGGCCTCGGCGACCAAGAGGAAGAGCAGCCGGTAGACCAGACGCAGCAGGAGCCGATTGAGCGCGCGTGCGTTGATCCCGCCGTCTTGGGCAGGGTCGGTCTTCTTTCGGAGTGCTTCGTTGCGCGGGTGGCTGAGGAACCCGGTGCCCAATGTGGCGAGGGCCTTCTCGACGCCGTCGCGCATCTTGTCGAGCGCCTGGGCGCCCTCTTTGATGGCGTACTCGCGCCAGCGTTCGAGCCAGCAGTCTCCAGTGCGTTGCTCACCGCCCGAGGTGCTCAGCGGTTCCAGGCGGGATTGGTGCAGCAGCAGCCACAGGACCGAGAACTCGCTGAAGAGCCCGTCAGTGAAGATGGCTTCCAAGTCGAACTCGACGTAGGAGGCGGTGGCGATGCTCGTGGAGTTGCGCAGCAGCCGCAGCTTACGGCCGTTGCTGACGATGCCCCAGCTGGGATGGGCACGGGTGTTGAGGAGCTGCTGCACCAGGGCGCGTGGGGTGGCGGTGACCGCGCCGGCCACGCCGGGGGTGCGCAGATCGAGGTCGACTCCGGCGCCGAGGAGGTGCAGGGGCGTCTCGCCCCAGCCGTGGCTGATGGGGAAAGAGTCCTGGCCGATACGGATGGCGGGAGTGGTGGGGAGGCGTCCGTAGCCGAGTTCGGAGAAGAGCGGAAGCAGCCACTTGTTACGGGTGAGGGAGACCGCCGGGTCGCCTTCGGGCTGTTTGTCCAGGGCCTCGCGGAAGGCACGCCAGGCTCCGGCGAGGCGGCTCCACGCGTGCTCAGTCGCTCCCTGGAGCGTTTCGCCGTCCAGCAGGTGGTAGGCACTCGGGTTGAGACCGGGGATGGGACTGCTGCCGGGGGCTTTTCCCAGGTGGAGGGTAAGCAGCAGGTCGGGCGGGAGCAGGGAGCCGACCGCGCGGACAGCGGTCAGATCCCCGACGGTGCCTCGCGGGCTCACTGGATGCCTCCCGTAGCGGCGGGGAGATAGACGTAGACGCCGAGCACGTCGGGCGGAAGCAGCGGAGTGACATCAAGGCCCCGGACTCGGGCCTCCACGCTCTGCCGGATCTTACGGTGCGATGCCAGGAGTTGGTTCGCGTACTGCTGGGCCCGCTCGTTCAGGACAGGGGTGAGCGTCTCGAGATCGGCGAGTGCACGCTTAAGAGTCCGGTGAACCTGTTCGCTTGTGGGGTTGGCCGTAGGGGCGGCACTGAGGAGGGCTGGTACCTCGTCCTGCGGCAGCCATTCGGGGCCCTCGTCGGCGCTGCGGTAGGCCAGGAGTTGCACGTCCTCGGAGATCACAGGCCGGGGGCCACTGCGGCTGGGAAGAGCGAGGGTGAATCGGAACCGAACCAGGAGCAGGACGGTGCGGCGCGTGACGGCATCGGTTTTGATGACACCGCAGCGGCTCGCTGGGCGACGGTGTCCGGGCAGGGCCGTGTCCAAGGCGCCGTCCAAGACGTACTGGGCGATGGCTGCCACGACAGGATCCGTCCGCACCAGGCCGGCTTCTCCGCGAGGAACCGGCACGCCGCTGCGGAAGGGTAGCGGGTTGGAGTGGCGAGGCGGCAGGGCGTCGCGGATCGGGGCGGGCAGCATGTCGGTGGTCGCGGTGAAGCCGCCGTCGGTCGTTGAAATGCCGCTATCGAGGGCGGCCAGCGTAGAGCGGGTGAAGGCGGCGACTTCCTCCGGAGGGCCCAACGCCGCTCGCACTTCGGCGAGTTCCTCGGCAACGTGCCGGGAGTCGATGGTCAGGTGTGCGAGGCGGCTGCGGGTAGCCACTTCCTGAGCGGCCAGATCGTCCCAGCGGCCATGCAGGTCGTCGGTCTGGCTACGCAAGGCCGCCTCGTCCTCGGGCGCGAATTCGAGAGTGAGCTGTTCCGTGTCCTGCCCGGACGCCGGCGCCGACATGAGGAGGCGCTCCGCGATGACGCCAAGCAGGGTGCCACCGTCGCCGGGCACAGGCACGGAGACGCCGGTGGACCGCCGAATGGCCTCGTGTTTGCGCAGCAGTACATCGAGGACGAGGGCGTCGATGCGGTTGTCGCTGCCGTAGATCACCCCGATGTGGATGGTGGGCCGACGTTGCCCGAAGCGGTCGACGCGGCCCTCCCGCTGCTCATGGCGGGTGGGGTTCCAGGCGAGGTCGTAGTGGATGACAGCGTCGAAGTGCTCTTGGAGGTTGATGCCTTCAGAAAGACAGTCGGTGGCGACCAGGACCCGCCGCTCGGCGTCGGCGTCTGCGAGCTTGGCGATCTCTGTTTCGCGTACAGCCGGTGGCAGGACGCCAGTGACGGACGCCACCGTCACCTTCGTCTTGCGCCGTCCCAAGGCTTTGGCCAGTTCCTTGGCGACGTAGTCGGCCGTGGGGATGTAGCGGCAGAAGACGATGGGGTCGTGGCCTTCATCGACAAGCCGTGCCACCTCCTTGATCAGGAGCTGCAGCTTGGCGTCGTTGGCAGGGCTGATCCGGTCCGCGAGGCGGGCGAGTCCTCTGAGCTGCGCGCCGCGTGAACCGGGGGCATGTTCCTGGGCACCTGCGTCATCGGCGGTGTCGTCGGGAACGGACCCAGGCACGGTGTCGTCAGCTTCGACGGTGGCTTCGGCGTCGAGGTCGAGCAGCAGACGGCGGCCCAGCTCGTCGGCCTCTTCAACAGTGTCGGCGTCGGCGGTGGCCGCTCGCGCCCGCAGAGTGGCCGCCGCTGCCGGCGGCGAGGACGCCATGGCCTGGAGCATGCTCAGCAGCGACCACCACAGCACCCGATGTTCCACTGTCGGCCCGCCATCGCCCTCCCCGGCCTCCTCGCTGAGGCTGGAGAGGCCCTGGGCGTACCGGAGCATGGCGCGCAGCAATTCCGCGTAGGCCGGCGTCAGTCGGTATGTGTACTCCTGGGCAGGGAGCCGCTCGGGAAACGGCGTGTCCTCTTCCAGGTATGAGCGGATATGGGCGCGACGCCGCTGGATCATGTGGCGGGCAACCCGGCGCGCGTCGGCTTCCCTCTTGCTGTCGACGAGCCCCGGCAGCGCCTCGTCGAGGAGCCCGAGAAGATTCTGGAAGGCTCCGGGCTTGCCGGAGTGAGGGGTGGCGGTGGCCAGAATGAGATGGCGGGTGGGGTCGGCCGCAACCCCCTTGAGCAGCTCATACCGCTGGTGGACGGTCGCTCTGCGACTGTCCGGGTCGGCGACGCAGCTGTGAGCCTCGTCCACTATCACCAGGTCAGGACAGTCTCGCAGGAATGCCTTGCGACGCTCCGGGTTCTTGACCAGCTCTGTGGAGACGATCACATGACGGTAGTGCTGGAAGAGCCGACGGCCCCACGGCAGGTTGCGTTCCAGCCTGCCCCACGTGGAGGCGAGGACCACCTCGGCGTCGATATGGAACTTGCTGCGCAGCTCTTCCTGCCACTGATCAGCCAGGTGCGGACTGCAGAGCACCGCCAGCCGCTTGGCGTCGCCCTGAGCGAGCAACTCGGCGGCGATCAGCCCGGCCTCGATGGTCTTGCCGACGCCGACGTCATCGGCGATCAGCAACCGCACCGTCTCCATACGCAGCGCCATCAACAGCGGCACCAACTGATACGGGCGCGGCTCCACAGCCAGCGAGGCCAAGCTGCGGAAAGGGCCGGCACCCGAGCGGAAACCGATCCGCAGGGCACTGCGCAGCAGTCCGGCGCTGACCGAGTCCCCCAGGTCTTCCAGGGTCGGCGGGGCGAAGCTGTCGAGTCGTACCTTCTCCACCCGACGCAGTACGCCTGCGGTCTCGTCCTGGCTGCCGCCCAACGGCCGTAGCTGCAACAACACGTCGTCGCTGCTGGGCAGGACGACCCAGGTGCGCCCGCGGGTGCGTACCAGCGTGCCGGGCTGGAAATCGGTGACGGCGGGCATCAGCGAGGCTCTCCAGGGGTGTCCATGCCCTCACCGGGCGTGTCGTTCAGCGGTGGCCGTGGGCGCTCGCCAGCAGGTCCGAAGATCTCGGGGGCGCGCGCCACGGCCTCAGCCCAGGTGCTTTCCTCGGCCGAGACGCGGATCACCGCCCACCCGATGTCGTCGAGACGGTCTTCGGCGGCGAGGTCCCGTTCCTGAACCGAGGGGCGCTCGTGCACGGGTCCGTCGAGGAAGACCGCCGTAGTCGGCTGGTAGACAAAGTCCGGACGTACCCGGGCGTCGTTGAGATATGCCTGCGCGGTGTGTGGCAGTCGGTAGCCGTTGTCGTACAGCCACTGAATAAACCGCTTCTCACTCGGAGTGTCCGCGGCTTGCAGGAGTAGCCGCGCGTGCTCCTGTTCCTCACTTGCGTCCATGCCCGCTACCTGGGCCGCGCCGAGGTCCACCAACAGGTCGACCGTCTCATGACGATTGATTTCGTGATGCCAGTGCTGATTACTGAAGGACAACAGGCAGTCGTAGCAGGCCCATTCGCAGGGGTCCGGACCCTCCTGGTCCTCCTCCCCGCTGTCCAGCAGCTCCTGCTGGTCGTCAGAGAGCGGAGCCCGGTGAAGGTCCTGACCTGTCGAGGTGAAGTGAGCGATGGACAGAGCCTCCTGGGCAACCTCACCGATCAGATGGGGCTGCTGCACGAGCTGCTTGAGTGATCCCGCTCCGCCCTCGGCGGACTCTACAAACAGGATCCGGCTGGGGCGGTCGGTGTCGGGAAGCAGATAACTGTCCAGCTCGGAGTCTTCCAGCCGGAAGCGCCGCTCGATGCCACGTTCCAAGGCGTACTGCAGGGTGATCAATTGCCGCCGGCTGAGTTCCTGCTCCGGCTTGACCACCAGCACGTTACGGGTGTCCTGGACATATGGGACGACGAGCTGCTTGGCCTTGGACTGCTGTTCATCCGCCGTGTCGGGGACAGCCTCGTCGATATCGGAGGCGTCGTCCGCTTCCTGGTTTCGCAGCCAGGTACGGGTGAGCGGATCAAGGAAGAAGCCCCGCTGGCCAGGACGCCGACGGCGGTGGCCGACGTTTGTGATGCGCACCGTCGCCGCGTCCCCGTAGCAGAGTTCGGCAACCGCGGTTCCGTCTGGGGTGACCGCCTCCGCCTCCAAACGTGGACCTGTGAACCGGTAGCTGAGCTGTACTTCGAAGCCGGCTTTCTGGCGTTCCTCCTCGTCCGACGAGATCCGTTCCCGGCGCCGCGTGGTGACGCTCGACAGGCGCAGCAGATTCTTCTCCGGCTCAGCGGGCAGACGCGCACCGCAGGACTCGCACATCTCAGCACCATCGGGCCGCCGGTCGTGGTGGTATCCGCAGGTGCCGCAGGTACGGGCTTCCTCGGTCTGGACCCGCGCCTCCGGTGAGGATGTGGTGGGCAGCTGGATGCGATGCACCTCGTACCGGTAGCCCTCGTGGTAGATCAAGGCACGCGGGCCGAACTCCGTGATCGCAAGGAACCGGGGCCGGTGCACGTAATCCCCGTCGTCGCGGTTGCGCACCGACCCGCGGACTCCGGGAATGTACGCGGCCAGCGGCAGCCTGGGGAATGCGTACCCGGGCAGGAAGCCTTGCGCGGCGAAGTAGCGGTACGGATAAAAGTCGCTCTGGTAGTGATCGCTGGCGTCGTTCCGCAGCAGTGACAGCTGCTGGATCAGCTCATCCAGCCTGGACTTGGCGACCCGGCGAGCGCGGGCAGTGGCGTTAGGGTCGTTGGTCGCAGCCAGCTGCGCCGTCTGGTCCAGCAACGCCGTCGCGTACATCTCGCGCCAGCGTCCCAGGGCCGCGTCGAACTCGTCGGGGGCACGGTCCACTACCCGCTGCACCCAATCGCTTCGGTACCACAGCGCCTCGTAGACTTCATTCCCGACTGAATCGATCAGCTGCTGGCCAAGGACGAGCGCCCGCTCGCGCGCCTCCGCTGAGCACAGCTGCTCCCAGATATCGGGCTTGATCGGCAGCGTGGGATCGTCGGTGTCCACCAGCGAAGTGAGCGTGCGTCCCAAGGAGTCCGAGGTCGCGCCCAGCCACACCGCGTGGATGTGGGCACGGATCAGTTCTTCGTTGCCCAAGTCCAATCGCGGCGGCTCCACCTTGCCAGCCACCATCTGCGAGGAGCGCCGAAAGTAGTACTGGTCATGACTGTTGCCGGTGGCGCAGTAGGTGACCGCCAGCGACGCCTGCCCTGCCCGCCCCGCCCGGCCGCTGCGCTGCGCATAGTTGGCCGGGGACGGTGGGACGTTACGCATCGCCACCGTAGACAGGTCGGCGATGTCCACACCGAGCTCCATCGTCGGCGAGCAGTACATCAGTTTCAACTCACCCTTGCGGAACGCCTCCTCGCGCTTGCGTCGATCTTCCGCAATAACCTGCGCTGTGTGTTCGCGTGCATAGAGCCCTGCAAGCTCGCGGGCCGTCTGGCGGTAGAAATCGCGGAAGTACGGATTGACCCGGCCACCATCCTTGGTATTCCGGCGAGTTGGATCGGGAGCGGGCTCCTCTCCTTCTCCCTTGCGCCAGATCAACGAGCCGGCATCGATTCGATACCCGCGGAGCCCTTGCTCCTCGCCGACACACTTGACGAGTTCAGCTTCCTCAAGCGCGACGAACAAGCGACGGATGACGTCCTGCCGCTGCCCAGTGTCCAGCTGGGGGAAGAACTTGCGCAGCCACAGGCCGTACCCGCCGCGGGCCGAGACGAACCAGTCCAGCCTTCCCCGGTAACGACCGCTCTGCCGACCCGCCCAGGCAATACCCGGATTGGGCCGCTGGTCGTTCACAGGAAGAGCCCACGGCTCCTTGAGCCGGTTGGCACAGAGCGTCATCGTCTGCTCGTGGCCCTCATCGGTCAGGCACGCCGCCTGTACTGCGAGGTACCGGCGCATCAGATTCAGCAGTGTCTCGGCGATGACCGAACGATCTTGTGCCGTGAGCCCGGCGAGCTCTGCTGAGGCCGCCGCCCACCGGTCGGTGGGCATCCCGGCCGACACCTCGGTCGCCGACGTCCAGCACTCGTCATCTGCGGCGAGCTCGTCCAGCGACATGTACTCCAGCCGCAGCAGACCGGTCTGCTCTAGGTTGGGCATGGTCACCCGCCAGCCCCACATCAGGTCTTGGAAGACCCGGTATTCCATCACGTGCCGTAGCGCCCGCTCCGCATCCCTGCGCTGGCGCATCTGCGGCCGGGTACCGCGCGCATAGTCATGGAACTGCAACCCCAGCGCCTGGGCGACCTTGGCGGCGAGGTTCTCATGGGTGATCTCGGTGCCTTCCTTGTCCGCGTCCTCCATCGCCTGGTACAACGCGGCGCGGGTCAGTGACACCATGACGAAGTCGGTGAAGTGGCCGGCTTGCAAGCTGGCGTCCTGCCGGTTGTCCACGAAGGTGAGCAGCTTGCGCTCAGGCTCGGTGAGGTCTACCTCGGCAGACCGAAGGCTCCGCAGGATGCTGGTCGCCATGATCGTGGCCGCACTGGAGCGGCCTTCAGCGTCAAGAGAGGCGAGCTTGCCGAAATCGTTCTGACGGGCCGACTCGTGACTGACACCACAGCGCAGGCAGAACCGGAAGCGCCCCGGTAGGAAAGTCGCCCGTCGCCCGTCGGAGTCCCCCTGCTGAACCTGCAGTCCGTCCGGCGCTACATACACCGGCTGTGGGAGTGACTTGCGACGACTGGATCGCACCCGAGTACCGTGGCGATCGTCCTCCTCCAGCCAGGAATCCGGAAGACGCTCCCGTTGTGCCTTCGCCTCGGTCGGCCAGGCCACGTCGTCGTTCCAGCGGGCGAAGAGCAGATAGCCCTCCTCGGCCTGGCCGCCGTCCACCTCGCTCTCGCGACGACCGGTGTAGCGGGTATCCCCGTCCTTGGACCAGCGTGCGACCACGGCGTAGTCCTGGCCGCATTCCCGACAGAACGACAGCGGAACCAGCACCTTGTGCTGATCCCCCGGCACCATTACCTGGTAATTGGTGGTCAAGAATCTCTCGTCGGGGCCCTCCAGACTGGCGTACACCGTGTCCCCCTTGGAGAGGAACTGGTGCAGCCGGAAGGCCAGGGCCTTGCGACCGGTAGCAAGGTCTCCGAGAGCAGTACCGGACTGCAACCACCGCTGGATGGCTTCCTCGCAGAGCGCGCGAGGCCTTTCGGTAGCTACTGCGAGCCGCTGGGCGGCAGCGCGCACCGTGGTCGGCTTCCGGCGGACCAGCCGGTCGGGGTCGCTTTCGTCCCTGGTGAGTCCGAACGTTTCCTCGAGCCAGGCGGCGAATGGGTGCGCAAGGAAGTCTGCGTAGGACTCGGGCGGTGTCTCACCGTCGACGACGCTGGTCAGATCCGCCTTGTCGAGATCTCGTTCGGGAGTGGCCCGAGTCAGCGTCTCGACGATGACTTGATCGGGTCCCAGCGGGGTGCCGAAGATCCGGGTGGCGAGCGCCGCGACCTCTTTCTGCTGGTTGCGTAGGGTGCCACTGGCCATCGTGGCAGAGGTCCCAATCAACTGGAGGTCCGAGGCGCCGGCTGCCTGCTTGAGCCGGCGCACCAAGAGGGCCACATCGGCGCCCTGCCGGCCCCGATAGGTATGCAGTTCGTCGAGAACGAGGAACTTCAAGCCGCCGAGCAGTGCCAGCAGCCGCCTGCGCTCCTCGGGACGAGTGAGCATCAGTTCCAGCATGACGAAGTTGGTCAGCAGGATGTCCGGCTTGATGCGCTGAAGGATCTCGTCCCGGCGCTCTTGCGACTCCTGCCCGGTGTACAGAGCATGAGTCACCTGGCGGGCGCCAGCCGCAGCTCCGGCATCCAGGTAGCGCTTCAGCTCCTCGACCTGGCTGTTGGCCAGCGCGTTCATCGGGTAGACGATGATCGCAGTGGTCTGTTGCGGCTCGGGATTCCGCAGCACATGATTCACGATGGGCATGATGTAGCCCATGCTCTTGCCAGATCCGGTGCCGGTCGTCAGGACGTAGCTCTTGCCCTGCTGGGCGAGATCGATAGCGTCCCGCTGGTGCCGATGAAGGAGCAGCGAGGTGCCCTCGGCATTCTCCGGTGTACGCCGACGGAAGATCGTCGCTGCGTCCGGATGCAAGACCGCGGAGGAGGGATCCGCCAGCTCCTCGACCGTGTCGCCAGGCGCGAACATGGGAGTCAGGGACAACCACGGATCCGGCCACTGCCGACCCTTGGCCTGTTCCCGTTGGACGTGTTCGGCGATCTTCGGGTCACGGATGTCGACGGCGCTGGTGGTGAACGAGCGGTAGTCATCTATGAGCCGCCTGTGCACCTTGAACGCGTCCACCGCTCAGCACTCCTTGCCTGACTCCGTCACCTACGCGCCCTTACCGTAGTCGAAGTAATGACCCCTCCGCGCCGGATGCGTCCTGTCCATCCCCTCGCAGCGTGGAGACGATCTATGCGGGCAGTCCCTCGGCGAGGGTGTCACCACCGCGGCTTGACATCCTGATTGGGAAGCTCCATCTCCAGTTTGCGGATGCGCTTGTCCTTGTCCCTCGCCTCGGCCCGTAGCCGCTCCAGCTCGGCGCCTTCACTCTCCCGCAGACGGCCACCCGGCGGCTCGGCCACCGGCCGGTCCGACGACGGCGACCCGTTACGCCTCGCCCGCGACACCCAACTGTGCAAGGTCCCGGGGTGGATACCCAGATCCGCGGCCACCTCCGGGATCGGCTTCCCGGTCTCCGTCACGATCCGTACCGCCCCCTCGCGGAACTCCGCATCGTAGAGGCGCTTCTTGGATGCCATGACTCCAACTATCCCTCCGGTCAAGGTCTCCACAGTAGGAGGGGAGCCTTAGGATCCATCCCGGAGGAGTTCGTGGACACCATGGCCAGAGCGCACTTCGGCGGTATCTCACCAACGGGCCTCAGGTCTCGTTGGACGGCTGGAAGCAGGCGGCGACCGGATCATTTTAGGCGACCTTGTGCACTCTGGTCATCGCGAATCAAACACCCAAGGGGGCAGCGTGAACGAGTTTGAAATTCGCCTCGGGAAGCATGTACTCCGGGCAACGTGGTCGGGCACTGACTTGATGCGCAATTGAGCGAGGTCAACCAGTTGATTGGTGAACTGGAGGTGTAGAAAGGTTATGACTCACCCATCCGCCGACGAACGACATTTAGCTTCTCTCTGATGATAGCAGTTTGTGGATGGGTGGCTCCGAGGATGGCATGCGATTTACCGAAGGTGTCCTCAAATAGCGGAAGTGCAGCCTCCCAATCGCCCGCTGAGAGATAGGTGTCGGCTAGATTGTAACGACTGTTAAGGGTGTCCACGTGATCCTCGCCGAGCATTTGCTTGCGGACGCCAAGGATCGCACGGTGCATGTCAATCGCTTGCAGGAAGTCGCCTGTCACTGAATAGGTGCGAGCGAGTTGATTCAGGAGTGAAAGCGTATCGCTGTGCTCCAATCCATTTACGACTAGGGCTCGCTCGCATTCCTTCTTTAGAAGAGGGATTGAAAGCTCAAAGTCGCCTGTCTCAACGTATATGGAAACAAGGTTTCTGCGGATGGTAAGGGTGTCTGAGTGTTCATGTCCAAGTATATGCTGGGCTTGCTTAAGTGTTTCCATTAGCAGTTTGATGGCGTCAAACGTATCGCCCGCTGCCGCATGGGCTAATGCCAGATTGTGACGATCGTAAAGGGTGGCAATCTCGTCCTCGCTGAAGTGCTGTTTGCGGGCAATTAATAGCTCCTCGTAAAGTGAGATGGAGCGCTCGTAGTCACCCGAATTCTTGCACGCGTCAGCTAGTCGTGCGTGACTGGCAAGGGTGTCAGGGTGATGGTGTCCCAGAGTTTCTTGACGGTGAGTAAGGATTAGTTCGCGTAGGGGAACCTGACCCGCCCAGATTCCGCGGCTTTCAAGCTGCCTTACAGTCAAAATGCAAACGTCGCGGAGGGTCTCCGAGATGAGCTGTGGAGGTGTAGAGCTCGCCAGTGCATAGATGTGGGGCAGTAGGCCATCCCAATGTTGACGCTCTTCATTTTCTGCTCCCTGCGACGGGAGGCATCTGAGCATGATGGATTCTGCAAGCTGCTTCCCGATTGGGATTGTGTCGCCCTTTTCCTCGGGGTAGCTGCGGGATTGTTTTTCATCATCAATCCGCAGTACGGCGAGTAAGAGCTGGTGGGCGGAAATGCTAAACTCTGTCAGGGTGATCAAATTGTAGGAGCTCAGCAATCCGAGTGCGTGGTTAATCTCCTCAGGATTCTTAGTGAGCGGTTGTAGTGCTTTGGATAGCCTGCGTCGTGGGAAGATGTTGGGTGAGTACCAGGCGAGGATACTCAGGACGTTGATGGCCAGCGAATTGCGGGCCGTGATGGTGTCAACCGCAAGAGTCCAGATGCGGGCAATCGTGCGTTGCGGGTCTATTCCTTCCGCAGCGTGATCGAGCAGTACTGGCAAAGCGGCGTGGTAGTCGACGTAGTTCGTGCTCGTCTGACTTATGTATGCGCCGGCTTGCTCCAATGCCAGGGGGAGGTATCCCAATTCTGAAGCCAGGACGGCCGCTGCTTGCTGTTGTTCCGCAGTGGGTTTCCGCCCTGGGATGACCAGGGCGTGAAGCAGTTCAACCGCAGCCTGTGAATCAAGGGTATCTAGGGAGGAGTGGGGTGAAACCTTGTACCAACCTGAGGCTCGTCGACTAGTGATCAAATGGTGGCCGCCGGTGAGCTTGCCCAGATATGGTCGCAAGTCGGCGGCGTTTTCTGCGTTATCGAAGACCAGCAGCCATCCATCATGGCATTGAAGCCAGGCCACAGCCCATGACACCTGAGATTCAAATGAAATGTTTGTCAAATGGGGGTGAATGGCTACAGCTAGATTTGCAAGGGATTCATCAATTCGCTCGGGTTTCTCGGCGGAAATCCACCATGTCGCCGAATAGTATCCAGATTGCAAGTGTCGGTGTGCGTAGTGCAGGGCCAACGTGGTCTTTCCTACACCGCCCATCCCGTGGATAACGTGAGCCTTGATGGGTGCTGCAGCAGCGTCGGTAACCAGCGCTTGATGTAACTCTCGCAACTCTGGCTCTCGGCCGAACAGGTGGGTCGTGGGGCCCGGCAGGTTTGATAGGCTGCGGGGCGGAGGGTACTCGCGAGGAGAGGGGATTGCGCCAGTAGGCAACACTGTGACTTGTGCACCGTCGCCTGTGATTACAGTTCCGAATATGTACTGAGCAGCGACCGAACGATTCCCGCGTGCGACCGTCCTACTCGACTCCAATGAGTCATCATCTGTGACACTCAAGGTGCGTTCAGACCTTCACTTCTGGACATCGCCGGTTATCGCAACACCATTCAGGTGTTGTGCGGCGATAGAACGCTCACCGCTGGCAGTTACCGTCACGCGGGGAACCCCCGCCTCTGAGACTAGTTCTGCGATCTGTTGCATCAATTCAGCATCACTACGCAAGGCTCGTTTGATCTGCTGTCGTAGCGCTGCTGAGGCATCGCTGTCATGTGGTGCCGAGGCTACGTCTTGAATCGCAGCTTCCAAGGCTGATTGCTCTCGCTCGTCCCCGCGATGCCACACAGCCCGGAGAATTCGTCGCCCCGTCGAAGCCGTCGCATCTGCTGCAGCATTTTCTACGCGCGAGAGCACAGCACCTCCGTACGCAGCCATGGCGGCCGACAGATACGGGCCTGTCTGCTCGATGAGGTCCACGATCTCGACAGCCATAGCTACCCCCAGGAGCGTCATGTCCGAACTCACTGCCCACCCTACGCATATGGGCCCGTTGCGTCATCAGAAGTCGGCACCGATCTGGGTTGCGAGGCCCCTGGGGGGCAGATCGTCGTCGCTCGGTCCTCGCAGAGGCTGGCATATGGGTCGGCCTGCGACATGCAGCACCATGCCGGCGGGCTGTGACGATCGAAGGGAGGCGTTGTGCGGCACCACGTGCACCTGCGAGGCCACGCTGCTCGTAGCCGGCCTCGAGCGTGAAGGGCGGCCCTCGGCGGACAGCGGTGGAGGTGGATGCCGCGTGAGCGATGCGTGAGGGGGCAGGGCAGCACCCGTTGGATCTGGCGTCATGCCGCGAGGTTCAAAGGTTTTGACCATGCGAAACAGGACCTTGCGTGATCGCCCGGCAGTACACGTCACGATCTTGCAGGCCCTCGTAATGCCCAGGTCCCGGGTTCGAACCCGGCTACCCGCGACACCCGTGCGGGGACTCGCAAGCGCTGGACGGCCCGCTCTGAACCAGGGACTTTTCAGGGACTTTCAGCTCTGTCCCAGGGACTTTCCAGGGATTTTCCGCTGAGTAAGCGGGAAAGGCCCTGACAGCTTGGAAAGACACAAAGTCCCAGGTCAGGGCCGGTTTGATGTCGGCCGATGCCGCTCACCAGGCCGTGTCCCCGTGCAGTCCACATGAGCTGGGCGAGGATGCGCGGATAAGGACCTGGCGGGCGCCGAGAGAGTCACCCCGCGGCAGCGCCGCCGTGGGTGCTGGTCCGGGTGAACTCGCCCTGGAACAGCGCCACTTGGCGGCGTCGCCGCACTCGCTAGTACGTGTAGAACCCCGAGCCGGTCTTCCGGCCCAGCCGTCCCGCCTCGACCATGCGCTGCAGCAGCGGGGGAGCGGCGTACAGGGGCTCCTTGTACTCGGCGTACATCGAGTTGGCGATGGACACGATCGTGTCCAGGCCGATCAGGTCGGACAGCTTCAGCGGGCCCATCGGGTGGGCGCAGCCCATCTCCATGCCGTTGTCGATGTCCTCGCGGCTGGCGATGCCCGACTCGAACATCCGGATCGCGGAGAGCAGGTACGGCACGAGCAGCGCGTTGACCACGAAGCCGGAGCGGTCCTGGGCACGGATGGCGTGCTTGCCGAGCACCTTCTCGGCGAAGAGCTGGGCGCGGCTGAGGGTGCCCTCGGAGGTGGTCAGCGCGGGGATCAGCTCGACCAGCTTCTGCACCGGGGCCGGGTTGAAGAAGTGGATGCCGACCACATGGTCCGGGCGGGAGGTGGCGACCGCCAGCTTCACCAGCGGGATCGAGGAGGTGTTGGAGGCCAGGATGGCGTCCGGGCGGGTCACCACCTGGTCGAGCACCTGGAAGATCTCCGTCTTCACCGGCTCGCTCTCCACCACGGCCTCGATGACGAGGTCGCGGTCGGCGAACTCGCCGAGATCCGTGGTGAAGCTCAGCCGCGCCTGCGTGGCGTCCAGCTCCGCCTCGCTGATCTTGCCGCGCTCGGCGGCCTTGGCCAGGGAGTTGTGCAGCCGGGTGCGGCCGATCTCCAGAGCCTCGCCGGTGGTCTCGGCGACCTTCACGTCCAGTCCGGCGCGGGCGCACACCTCGGCGATGCCCGCGCCCATCTGGCCGCAGCCCACGACTCCGACGCGTGCGATGTCTCCCGCTGGGATGCCCGTCACATCGACCCCTTCGCTGATCTACGGCACTGGCAGGACCACCGGGTTTCGGCGCCTGCTCCGATCGTGCACGTTACCGCCAAGTATCGATGATCGATCGCCCGGGTAGAGACATCCTGGAGCGCGGGACGATCCGTGACGGGACGGATCCGGAGTGTATGGGGGTCTGGGATGGGGCGGTTGTCGCGGCGGGCCTTCGCGCTGGCGGCGCTGTCGACCCTGGCCGGGGCGCCCGGTGCGGCGGCCCTGCCGCGCGCCGGGGAGCAGCCGGGGGGCCGGCCGCGGGGGAGGGCCGAGATGCGGGGTGTGTGGCTGGCGACCGTCAGCAACGGGGACTGGCCCTCCCGGCCCGGCCTGCCGGCCGACGAGCAGCGCAGGGAGCTGGTCGCCTACCTCGACAAGGCGGTGCGGGACCGGCTCAACACCGTGCTGCTCCAGGTGCGGCCGACCGCCGACGCGCTGTGGCCGTCCCCGTACGAGCCCTGGTCGGAGTACCTCACCGGGACCCAGGGCCGGGACCCGGGCTGGGACCCGCTCGGCACCGCCGTCGCCGAGGCCCACGGCCGGGGGCTGGAGCTGCACGCCTGGTTCAACCCGTACCGGATCTCGCTCCAGTCCGACCGCGGCCGGCTCGCCCCCACGCACCCGGCCCGCCGGCACCCCGACTGGGTGGTGACCTACGGCGGGAAGCTCTACTACAACCCCGGCCTGCCCGAGGTCCGCGCCTTCGTCCGGCGGGCCATGCTCGACGCGGTCGCGAAGTACCCGGTCGACGCCGTCCACTTCGACGACTACTTCTACCCGTACCCGGTCGCCGGGCAGACCTTCGACGACGACGCGGCCTACGACCGCTACGGCGGCGAATTCGGCAGCCGGGCCGCGTGGCGGCGGGACAACATCGACAAGCTGGTGCGGGAGACGGCGGCCGGCATCCGGCGCGTCCGGCCCGGCACCCGGTTCGGGATCAGCCCCTTCGCGGTGTGGCGCAACGCCTCGACCGACTCCCGGGGCTCCGACACCCGGGCGGGCGTGCAGACGTACGACGATCTCTACGCGGACACCCGCCGCTGGGTGCGCGAGCACTGGATCGACTACATCGTCCCGCAGATCTACTGGAACATCGGCTTCGCCGCCGCCGACTACGCGAAGCTGGTCGACTGGTGGGCGTCGGTCGCGCAGGGCACGGCGACACGGCTGTACATCGGCGAGGCCCTGTACAAGGCCGGAGCCGCCGGACAGCCCCCGGCCTGGCAGGACCCCGTCGAGCTGTCCCGGCACCTCACGCTCGCCGCACGCTGCCCGCAGGTGCGCGGGCACGTCTTCTTCGCCGCCAAGGACATGGCGGCGGACCCGATCGGTGCGATGGCGCGCGTGGTCGCCGATCACTACGGGCGACCGGCGAAACCACCGCGGTGAGTCACTGCTGTTGCCTGTCCTGGTGCTTGACCTGGCAGTCCGGCCCCGGCGACATGATCGCCTCATGTCCGTCCGGGAACCGCACCCGGTAGGGCGGTTCGCCCTTGTCGCCCATCACTTCGACGACTTCGGACTCCTGGTCGTGCTGGCCGACCACCCTGCCGTGCTGCACCAGCTTGTCGCCCTTGGAAGCGCGCATGTCGGGCCCTCCTCACGCTCACGACCGCTGAGTGACGGCGATGCACACGAGCACGGCCACGGCGGTCACGGGAGCGGCCGTCGTGAAGTGCTCGCCCAGCAGCAGCGCCGACCACACCAGTGTGAGCAGCGGCTGGGCCAACTGCAACTGGCTGGCCCGCGGGATGCCGATGGCCGCCATGCCCCGGTACCAGACGACCAGACCGAGGAACTGCGAGCCCAGAGCCACCCAGAGCAGACCGGCGATCCCGTGGAAGGTCAGGTGCACCGGCTCGTACGCCAGCGCCACCGCGGCGCCCGGGACGGCCAGCGGCGCGCACAGCACCAGCGCCCAGCCGATGACCTGCCAGCCCGGCATCACCCGGGCCAGCCGGCCGCCCTCCGTGTATCCGGCGGCGCACACCAGCAGCGCCCCGAAGAGGAAGCCGTCGGCGGCCGTGAGCGCGCCGCCGCTCTGGGCGAGGGTGAAGGCGACCACGGCCGCGGCGCCCGCGAGCGCGGCGAGCCAGAAGCGGCGCGAGGGGCGGCTGCCCGTGCGCAGCGCCGAGAACACGGCCGTGGTCAGCGGCAGCAGCCCGACCACGACGGCGGCGTGCGCGGTGGTGGAGGTCTGAAGGGCGAGCGTGGTCAGCATCGGGAAGCCCAGCACGACCCCGGCGCCGACGACGGCGAGGCCGGGCAGGTGCCGTCGCTCCGGCAGCGGTACCCGCAGCACGAGCAGACAGCCGCCCGCGACGAGCGCCGCGAGGACACAGCGCGCGGCCACCAGCGACCACGGGCCGAAGCCCTGAAGGCCCCAGGCGGTGGCCGGGAAGGTGAGCGAGAAGGAGGCGACGCCGAGGAAGGCCAGGGCGGTACCGAGGCCGCGCCGCTCGCGCGGAGCGGTGACCGCTATCGAGGTCGGTGCAGTAGCGCTACTCTGTGTCTTCATGCACCAGCGTAGCAGCGTGAGTGAACTGGCAGAACAGCTACGGCGAGACCTTGAGCGCTACTCTCCGGGCGGAAAGCTCCCGTCGAGCCGGGCCCTGGTCGAGCGGTTCCGGGTGAGCCCGGTCACCGTCTCGCGGGCCCTGGCCCAGCTGGCCGCCGAGGGACTGGTGGTCACCCGACCCGGAGCCGGTGCCTTCCGCGCGCGGCCCCGCACGGCCGGGACCCCGGCCGGGGACACCTCCTGGCAGGAGGTCGCGCTGAGCGCCGACGGCGCCGCCGAACTCGTACCGCGCACGGTGGACGCCTCCGGGGTCACCGTCTCGCTGGCCGCGCCGCCGCCCGGCGTGCTGGAGTTCAACGGCGGCTATCTGCACCCGTCCCTGCAGCCCGAGCGCGCCATGGCGGCGGCCCTGGCGCGGGCGGGACGGCGGCCCGGCGCGTGGGGGCGGCCGCCGCTGGAGGGGCTGGCGGAGCTGCGGGAGTGGTTCGCACGCGGGATCGGCGGGGCCGTCACCGCGGCGGAGGTGCTGATCGCGGCCGGCGGGCAGTCCGCACTGGCCACCGCCCTGCGCGCGCTCGCCCCGCCCGGCGCCCCCGTGCTCGTGGAGTCGCCGACCTACCCGGGCATGCTGGCCCTCGCCCGCGCGGCCGGACTGCGCCCGGTGCCGGTGCCCGTGGACCCCGACGGGGTGCGCCCCCAGCTGCTCGCCGACGCCTTCCGGGCCAGCGGCGCCCGGGTGTTCGTGTGCCAGCCGCTGTTCCAGAACCCCACCGGCGCCGTGCTGGCCCCCGGCCGGCGCGCCGAGGTGCTGCGCATCGCCCGCGAGGCGGGCGCGTTCGTCGTCGAGGACGACTTCGTGCGGCGCCTGGTGCACGCCGACGCCGGCCCCCTGCCCCGCCCACTGGCCGCCGACGACCCGGACGGCGTCGTCGTGCACGTCGGCTCGCTGACCAAGGCGACTTCGCCCAGCTTCCGGGTGAGCGCCCTGGCCGCGCACGGGCCGGTGCTGGAACGGCTGCGCGCCATCCAGGTCGTGGACAGCTTCTTCGTCCCCCGGCCGCTGCAGGAGGCGGCCCTGGAACTGGTCGGCTCCCCGGCCTGGCCCCGCCATCTGAGGGCGATCTCGGCCGCGTTGAAGGAGCGCAGGGACGCGATGACGGCGGCGCTGGCCTCGCGCCTGCCCGAACTCGCCCTGCCGCACATCCCTTCCGGCGGCTACCACCTCTGGCTGCGCCTGCCCGACGGCACCGACGAGTCCGCCCTCACCGCGGCCGCCCTCCGCGCGGGCGTCGCCCTCACCCCGGGCCGCCCCTACTTCAGCGCCGAACCCCCCGCGGCCCACCTGAGGCTGAGCTTCGCGGCGGTCGCCGGCACCGGCGAGATCGCGGAGGGCGTACGGCGGCTGCGGGCGGCCTGTGACGAGGTGCTCTAGGGCAGCGTCACCAGCGCGCAGTCCAGTTCCAGCGACGCGAACAGTTCGGGTGTCAGCCGCACTCCGGTGATGCGCTCGGCGAGCGCGAAGGCGGCCTCGGTGTGCAGGGCGAAGTCCCGCTCGTCGCCGGGGCGCAGATCGAACCCGGCCTCGCGCATCTCGGTGAGCAGGGCGTCCGGGTCGCTGCCGTCCCGCTGGGCCGGGAAGAGCGGCTCGAAGTGCAGGCGCTCGGTGCCGTCCTCGAACCAGTGGAAGTGGTCGACCGCGTTGACGTTGCGGAAGTGGGAGACGACCGTACGCCCCCGGGATATCGGCAGCATGACCGGCGCGGTGCTGCCGACGAACCCGTTGTACTCGACCATCACCGTCCAGTTCCCGACCGCCGCGACGCCGACCAGCAGTTTCTCGTCCTCGTACTCGTCCCACGCGTCGTACGACGGCTCGGCGAGCCCGGCCACGCCGGTCACCCGCCCGTCCGGCTGCGCGCCGAGCTCCCGGAGCAGCTGACCAGGCGTCATGTCCCGCACCAGCGTGAGGCAGTAGGCCTCCAGGAGGTCCTTGTGCCGCTCCTTGAGCCAGCCGTGGTCGGCGGCCGTGGTGATCTCGTCCATGGCGAAAATCATGTCAGGTGCCACTGACAGTTCTGCGAACATCGGCTTGTGAGCGATCTACCCGAACTCCCCGACGGCTACGAGTTCTCCGCCGACACCGCCCGCGTCGACGTCGACCGCGTCCACCGCTGGCTGTCGACCGACACCTACTGGGCGCTCGACCGGCCGCGCGAGCGGCATGAGCGGGCGATGGCGGGTTCGCTGAACTTCGGGGTGTACGAGCGGGCCTCGGGGGCGCAGGTGGCGTACGCGCGCGTGGTCACCGATCACGCGCTGTTCGCTTGGCTCGCGGACGTGTACGTCGACCCGTCGGCGCGCGGCAAGGGGATCGGCACGGCGTTCGTCGGCCGCATCCGCGCGCACATCGAGCCGTACGGTGTGCGCCGGATCCTGCTCGCCACCGAGGACGCGCACGGGGTGTACCAGAAGGTGGGCTTCCAGCCGCTGGACCGTCCCGAGCGGTGGATGCTCCACTACTTCGGCTGACGAAGTCCCCCCCGGGCGGGTCGTGTTCAGCTCTCGCGCGTGTAGTCGGTGGTCAGCAGCAGGTCCTTCACGGGGCCGCCGACCCGCCACACCGTGCGCCAGTGGCCGGCGTTCCGGACGGTGAACTCGCCTCGGTAGAGGTCGGCCGCGCACGGGTGGTCGGCGACGTACCGCCCGGTGCTGAGGTCCAGCGGGTGGAAGGGCCGCCCGTCGGCGAACCGCACGTCCGCCGTGCCCGGGGCGGCGCCCGGCAGGAAGCGCAGGGTCCGGGTCGCGGGCCGGGTCACGCCCCGCCAGGTGAAGTCGCCGGACTCCTCGTGCAGCAGCCCGCCGCCGTCCAGCGGGCTGAAGAGGGTCGCCCCGCGGAATTGCCCTTCCTCCCCGCTCGTCAGGTCCCGCACGCTCCGCTCGACGTGCCAGCGCCCGGCCAGATGGGCCAGGACGTCGGCGATCGGCCAGTACGGCGGCGGTGCGTGCATGTGTCGAGCTTACGGCTCACCCCGTCCGCTGCTTTGACGTGCTCACAACAGTGCCTTCGAGGACGTCAACCGCGCCGCCGACGGCGGTCTGTACGCCGAGCCGGTGCAGAACCGGTCCTTCGAGTACTCCACCGCCGACAACGCGTCGTACACCCCGCTGACCGCCTGGACGGTCTCGGGCAGCACCCGGGTCCGCGACGACTCCGGCCGTCTCGACGACCGCAACCGCGCCGATCTCTCGCTGGGCGCCGGTTCGTCGGTCACCAGCTCCGGCTACAACACCGGCATCGCCGTCCAGGACGGCCGGCAGGACGACTTCTCGGTCTGGGCCCGCCCCGACGCCGGCACCACGCTCACCGTCAGCCTCCAGGACGCGGGCGGCACCCTCGCCGCCGGCCGGCGGATCAAGGGGCGGAAGGACGGCTGGGCGCGATACCGCGCCGGCTTCACCGCGACCCGTACCGGCAGCACCGGCCGGCTCACCGTCGGCTCCAGCGCCGCCGCTGCCCTCGACGTGGTCTCCCTCCTCCCCCGCGACACCTACAAGCGCGAGCCCAGCTGTTCATGAACGACGTCGGCGACCGGGTGGTGCCGAGCGCGGCCACCACCACGCCGAACGCCGGCGGCCCCATCACCGGCGCCGTCGGCCTGTCCACCTGGAACACCAGCGCCGCCTACGGCGACGTGAAGGTCGCCGCCGCCGACGGCTCGACCCTGCTCGGCGACGACTTCTCCGGCGACGACTTCTCCGGCGACGACTTCTCCGGTGACGCCTCGAAGTGGACCCGCACCGGCACCGGCAGCTGGAGCGTCCAGGACGGCCAGTACGTCCAGACCGACACCACCGCCCAGAACACCATGGCCGTGGACGGCGGCAAGTCCACGCTGATCTCCGGGCCCGGCTCCGTCGAGACCGGCCGAGCCGTTCCGCCAGGTCGTCACCCGGGACGCGAGGACCGGCGAGCTGATCGTCAAGGTCGTCAACGACCAGTCCTCGGCGGCCCGTACGACCATCGGCCTCGGCGGCGCCAAGGTGTCGTCCAGGGCCGGGGTGACCACGCCGGCCGCCGCCCCGGACGGGGTCGACAGCGAGACGGCGACGGCCGTCGCGCCGGTCACGTCCACCTTCACCGGGGTCGCCGACAGGTTCACCCCCACCTTCCCGGCGAACTCCGTCACGTTCCTCCGGATCAGGCGGAAGCAGCCTCCCGCGCGGGCTGCTGCCCGAGCGGCAGCAGCCCGCGCTCGGCGAAGACCTTCTTCGCGGCGAAGGTGGCGTTCAGCGCCTTCGGCAGGCCGCAGTAGACGGCGGAGTGCACCAGCGCCTCCGTGATCTCCTCCGGCGTGAGGCCCACGTTCAGGGCCGCGTTCACATGCACGTCCAGCTGGGCCTCGCAGCCGCCGAGTGCGGTCAGCATGCCCAAGGTGACCAACTGGCGGTCGCGCGGGGCGAGTCCGGGGCGGTCGTAGATCTCGCCGAAGGCCCAGGCGACGACCTGGTGGCCCAGCTCGGGGCTGATGTCGGCGAGGGAGTCGACGACCCGCTGCCCGGCCTCCCCGTCGACCTTCTTCAGGACCTCGAGGCCGTGGGCGAAGCGCTCGTCGCGGGTGGTGCTCTGTGCGTTGCTCATGGCCGCAACGCTAGGAGTTGGAGCGCACTCAAGGTCAAGCGGGTGCGGCTCAGCGACCGAAGTACCGCTGGGCCGCCCTGGCCCCGTCCGCCGGCGCGTCCATCTCGGCCGGGGTGTTGTAGACGTAGAAGCTCGCCCGGGTCGGTGACCAGCCCGCGAGCGGCCGCCTCCTTCGGGAAGTGGGCGAGGCCCTCGCCGATACCGGCCGGCGGGCGAGGCGAGGAAGGGCGCCAGGGAGTTCACCGCGCGGCGCAGGGGGGTGGGTCGGCGGTTCACCGGCGACCCGCGTGGGGACGATCCACGGGCGCGGGAAACCGCCCGGAAGGCCGGCCGGGGCGAGGGCCTTCACCGGAGTGATTGCATAAAACTGCAACGATACGTATAGTCATGCCATCACGAGGAGGATGGACATGGCGGTACGTGCGGCGGTGGCCGGAGCGAGCGGGTACGCGGGCGGAGAAGTGCTGCGCCTGCTCCTCGCGCACCCCGAGGTCGAGATCGGTGCCCTGACCGGAAACTCCAACGCCGGCCAGCGGCTCGGCGCGCTGCAGCCGCATCTGCCGCCGTTGGCCGACCGGGTCCTGACCGAGACCACGCCCGAGACGCTCGCCGGGCACGACGTGGTCTTCCTGGCGCTGCCGCACGGACAGTCCGCCGCCGTCGCCGAGCGGCTCGGCCCCGACGTCCTCGTGGTCGACATGGGCGCCGACTTCCGGCTGCGGGACCCCGCCGACTGGGAGCGGTTCTACGGTTCCCCGCACGCCGGCACCTGGCCCTACGGCCTCCCCGAACTTCCGGGTGCCCGCGCCGCGCTGGAGGGGTCCAAGCGCATCGCGGTGCCCGGTTGCTACCCCACCGCCGTCACCCTCGCCCTGTTCCCGGCGTACGCGGCCGGACTCGCCGAGCCCGAGGCCGTGATCGTCGCCGCGTCCGGCACCTCCGGCGCGGGCAAGGCCCCCAAGCCGCACCTGCTCGGCAGCGAGGTCATGGGCTCGATGTCGCCGTACGGCGTCGGCGGCGGCCACCGGCACACCCCCGAGATGATCCAGAACCTCAGCGGCGTCGCGGGGGAGCGGATCGCGGTCTCCTTCACCCCGACCCTCGCCCCGATGCCCCGCGGCATCCTCGCCACGTGCAGCGCCTCGGCGAAGCCCGGCGTCACGGCCGAGTCCCTGCGGGCCGCCTACGAGAAGGCCTACGCCGACGAGACGTTCGTCCGGCTGCTGCCCGAGGGCCAGTGGCCGGCGACGGCGTCCGTCCACGGTTCCAACGCCGTTCAGGTGCAGGTCGCGTACGACGAGGCCGTGGACCGCATCATCGCGATCAGCGCCATCGACAACCTCACCAAGGGCACCGCGGGCGGTGCCGTCCAGAGCATGAACATCGCCCTGGGTCTCGACGAGACCACCGGCCTTACGACGATCGGAGTCGCGCCGTGAGTGTGACGGCAGCCAAGGGATTCACGGCGGCGGGCATCGCCGCCGGGATCAAGGAGAACGGCAATCCCGACCTGGCCCTCGTGGTCAACGACGGGCCCCGCCGCGCCGCCGCCGGCGTCTTCACCTCCAACCGCGTGAAGGCCGCGCCGGTGCTGTGGTCCGAGCAGGTCCTCAAGGGCGGCGAGCTGACCGCGGTCGTCCTCAACTCCGGCGGTGCCAACGCCTGTACGGGCCCCCAGGGCTTCCAGGACACCCACGCCACCGCCGAGAAGGTCGCCGAGGCGCTCAACGCCGCGGGCCACGACCGCACCGGCGGCCACGCCCCCGGCCAGGTCGCCGTCTGCTCCACCGGCCTGATCGGCGTGCTGCTGCCGATGGACAAGCTGCTGCCCGGCGTGGACAAGGCCGTCGCCCAGCTCAGCCCGCACGGCGGTGAGAAGGCCGCCATCGCGATCAAGACGACCGACACCGTCCACAAGACCTCCGTGGTGACCCGGGACGGCTGGACCGTCGGCGGCATGGCCAAGGGCGCCGGCATGCTCGCGCCCGGCCTCGCCACCATGCTCGTCGTCCTCACCACCGACGCCGACCTCGACAGCGCGACCCTGGACCGCGCCCTGCGCGCCGCCACCAAGGTCACCTTCGACCGCGTCGACTCCGACGGCTGCATGTCCACCAACGACACCGTGCTGCTGCTCGCCTCCGGTGCCTGCGGCATCACCCCGGAGTACGACGCGTTCGCCGAGGCCGTCCGGCAGGTCTGCGACGACCTCGGCCGGCAGCTGATCGGCGACGCCGAGGGCGCCAGCAAGGACATCAAGGTCGAGGTGATCAACGCGGCCAGCGAGGCGGACGCCGTCGAGGTCGGCCGCTCCATCGCCCGCAACAACCTCCTCAAGTGCGCGATCCACGGCGAGGACCCCAACTGGGGCCGGGTGCTCTCCGCGATCGGCACCACCGGCGCCGTCTTCGAGCCGGACCGGCTCAACGTCGCCATCAACGGCGTCTGGGTGTGCAAGAACGGCTCCGTCGGCGAGGACCGCGACCTGGTCGACATGCGCTACCGCGAGGTGTGCATCACCGCCGACCTCGCCGCCGGCTCCGAGACCGCGACGATCTGGACCAACGACCTGACCGCCGACTACGTCCACGAGAACAGCGCCTACTCCTCATGACCACGACGCGGAAACACACCGCCCTGCCCAAGGCCCAGATCCTCATCGAAGCGCTGCCCTGGCTCACCCGGCACCACGGCAAGACCGTCGTCATCAAGTTCGGCGGCAACGCCATGGTCGACGAGGAGCTGAAGGCCGCGTTCGCCCAGGACGTCGTCTTCCTGCACCACGCCGGCCTCAGGCCCGTCGTCGTGCACGGCGGCGGCCCCCAGATCAGCGCCGCCCTCGACCGGCACGGCATCGTCAGCGAGTTCAAGGCGGGCCTGCGCGTCACCACCGAGGACGCCATGGACGTCGTACGGATGGTGCTCGCGGGCCAGGTGCAGCGCGAGCTGGTCGGCCTGCTCAACCAGCACGGACCGCTCGCCGTCGGCCTGACCGGCGAGGACGCCCACACCATCACCGCGACCCGGCACACCCCCGAGATCGACGGCGAACTGGTCGACATCGGCCGGGTCGGCGAGATCACCGACATCGACACCGGCGCGATCGAGGCGCTGCTCGCCGACGGCCGCATCCCGGTCGTCTCGTCGATCGCCCGCTCCCAGGACGACGGACATGTCTACAACGTCAATGCTGATACGGCGGCTGCGGCACTCGCTGCTGCTCTGGGCGCCGAAACCCTCATGGTCCTCACCGACGTCGAGGGCCTCTACGAGGACTGGCCGAACTCCGACGAGGTGATCAGCCGCCTCACCGCTTCTCAACTGGAGAAGCTGCTGCCGGAGTTGAGCTCTGGCATGGTGCCGAAGATGGAGGGCTGCCTGCACGCCGTGCGAGGCGGCGTGCGGACCGCCCGGGTCATCGACGGCCGGGTCCAGCACTCGATCCTGCTGGAGATCTTCACCGACGAGGGCATCGGCACGATGGTCGTGCCCGACGAAGCCGAGGGGGAGCAGTCATGACGGACAACACCAGCAACACGGGTAACGCCGGCCACACCGGCAACGCCGAGCTGACCGGGCGCTGGCAGGGCGCGCTCATGAACAACTACGGCACCCCGCGGCTGCCCCTCGTGCGGGGCGAGGGCCTGAAGGTGTGGGACGCCGAGGGCCGCGCGTACTACGACTTCGTCGGCGGCATCGCGACCAACGCCCTCGGCCACGCCCACCCGGCGATCGTCCAGGCCGTGAGCCGGCAGATCGCCTCGCTCGGCCACATCTCCAACTTCTTCGTGGCCGAGCCGACCGTCGCCCTCGCCGAACGGCTCCTGACGCTCTTCGGCCGGGAGGGCAGGGTCTTCTTCTGCAACTCCGGCGCGGAGGCCAACGAGGCCGCCTTCAAGATCGGCCGGCTGACCGGGCGCACCCACATGGTGGCCACCACCGGCGGCTTCCACGGCCGCACGATGGGCGCCCTCGCGCTCACCGGCCAGCCCGCCAAGCAGGACGCGTTCCGGCCGCTGCCCGGCGACGTCACCCACGTCCCGTACGGCGACGCGCAGGCGCTCGCCGCCGCGGTCACCGAGGAGACGGCCCTCGTGATCATCGAGCCGATCCAGGGCGAGAACGGCGTGGTCGTCCCCCCGGCCGGCTATCTGAAGGCCGCCCGCGCGATCACCGCCGCCACCGGCGCCCTGCTGGTCCTCGACGAGGTGCAGACCGGCATCGGCCGCACCGGCACCTGGTTCGAGTACCAGGCCCACGAGGGCGTCCTGCCCGACGTCGTCACGCTGGCCAAGCAGCTCGGCGGCGGACTGCCGCTCGCCGCCACGGTGGCCTTCGGCCGGGCCGCCGAACAGCTGCGCCCCGGCCAGCACGGCACGACCTTCGGCGGCAACCCCGTCGCCTGCGCCGCCGGGCTCGCCGTCCTCGACACCATCGCCGACCAGGGCCTGCTGGAGAACGTCAAGCGGCAGAGCGCGGCCCTGCGCGAGGGAATCGAGGCGCTGGACCACCCGTTGATCGATTATGTTCGGGGTGCCGGTCTGCTGCTGGGTATCGTGCTCACCGGGCCGCGCGCGCAGCAGGTGCAGCAGGCGGCCCAGGAGGCCGGGTTCCTGGTGAACGCGCCCGCCCCCGACGTCGTACGGCTCATGCCGCCGTTGAACCTCCGCGACGACGAGGTGGGTGCGCTGCTCCAGGCGCTGCCCGGCATCCTCGACGCAGCGAACCCGGTGGACGGGGACGGACGATCCGGAGAATGAGACGACGATGAGCCAGGCGCAGGACCACGAGCAGGCGGCGGGCGCCGGGCCCGCCGTACCGCAGACCCGCACCGCACGGCACCGCCGGATCGTGGACATCCTCAACCGGCAGCCGGTGCGCTCGCAGAGCCAGCTGGCCAAGCTGCTCGCCGACGACGGGCTGAGCGTCACCCAGGCGACGCTCTCCCGGGACCTCGACGAGCTGAACGCGGTGAAGATCCGCAACACCGACGGCGACCTGATCTACGCGGTGCCGAGCGAGGGCGGCTTCCGCACCCCGCGCGCTCCGCTGGGCGAGTCGGCGAAGGAGGAGCGGATGCGGCGCCTGTCCCAGGAGCTGCTGATCTCCGCGGAGGCCTCGGCCAACCTCGTGGTCCTGCGGACCCCTCCGGGGGCCGCCCAGTTCCTGGCCTCGGCCATCGACCAGGCCGAGCTGCACGACATCCTGGGGACGATCGCGGGTGACGACACCTTGCTGCTGATCAGCCGGAACCCGACGGGGGGCCAGGCGTTGGCGGACCACCTGCTGAGGCTGGCGCAGAACGGCCACTAGGGGGTGGGCTGCCGCCGGCGGTCAGCCCAGCCTCGCCGCCAGCCCTCCGGTGCACCGCACCTCGTCGCCCGCCGTGATCAGCAGGGCCTCCACGTCCGGCAGGGACTCCAACCAGGCCAGACCGGCCCGGGAACCCATCGCGAAGGCGGCCGTGGCCCAGCAGTCGACCCAGGTCAGGCGGGGGCCCACGACCGTCACCGCCACCAGGTCCGTGACCGCCGGCCTGCCGGTGCGCGGGTCCACGATGTGCGCGCCCCGCTCCGCCGTGCCGGACGTCGCGACCGACAGCTCCGCCACCCCGGCCGTCGAGATCACCGCCGCCAGGCCGCCCGGGCGCAGCGGGTCGGCCACTCCGACCCGCCACGGCCGGTGCGGCTCCGGAGCGCCGAGCAGCTGTACGTCCCCACCGCCGTTCACGCTGACCCCGCACACCCCCTCCACCTCCGCCAGCAGCCGCGCCGCCCGCTCGGCGGACCAGCCCTTGACGATGCCGGTGGGGTCCACCGAGCCCTGGTAGCGCGGGCTGAACCAGCCCTCGCTCACCCGTTCCGCCTCGGCCGCGAGGTCCAGTACCCCTCTCACCTCGGGGGAGAGGCCGGCGGACGTCAGCTCGCCCCGGGCCAGCCGTGAGACCTCGCTGTCCTCGCGGTAGGTGGAGAAGAGCGCGTCCACCCGGTGCAGGCCCGCGACCGCCCGCGCCAGAGCCGTGTGCACCGCATCGGGTTCCCCGCCGCGGACGTCGAAGGAGAAGACCGTCCCCATGACCTCCTCCGCGTGCCGCACCGCGGCGGGAGCCTCGGCCATCGCCTCAGCCACCGGCCTGGTCCAGCGCCGACTGCAGCGACTGCTTGTAGCCGGTGCTGGTGTAGGTGGCGCCGGACACCGCGTCGATGTGCGCCGTCCCGGCCACGACCGCCTCCTGGTTCAGCTTCGGCACCGCCATCGCCGTCTTCTGGTCGCTCAGGCCGCCCTGGGGCGCCTGTACCGCCGACGCCTGCGTGATCCTCCCACCGCTGACCGTGATCCGCACCTGTACCGGGCCGTACTGGGTCTGCGCGACCTTCCCGGTGACCGTACGGGCCCGCGCGGCACCGGACGACGAGGATCCGCCGGAGGAACCGGAGGCGCCGGACCCGCCGGACCCCTGGGAGGCGCCGGCGGACTTCTTCATCCTGTCCAGCGCCGACTGGAGCGACTTCTTGTACCCGTCGCTCGTGTACGTCGCCCCGGACACGGTGTCGATCCGCGCGCTCTGCGCCGCCACGGCCTCCTTGTTCAGCTTCGGCACGGCCAGCGCGGTCTTCTGGTCGCTGAGCCCGCCCTTGGGGGCCTGGACCGCCTCCGCCCCGGTGATCCTGCCGCCCGCGACGGTCAGCCGCACCTGGACGGTGCCGTACTGCGTCGGCGTCGCGTCCCCCGTCACCGTGCCGGTGGCCGCACCGGCCGGCCGGGTACCGCCCTGCGCCGGCGCCTGCGCGCCCACGCCCTGCTGCGGCGCCCCCGCCGCGGCCGACGCCGGATCCGACGACGGCTTCAGCGACAGCAGCAGTACGACACCGGAGACCGTCGCGGCGGTGGCCAGGACGACCCGCCGGACCGGGTGGCTCTTCCTCATCTGTCCGTGGCTCCCGCTCACATCTCGAAGGACTCGTGGTGGATGCGGCGGGCGGGGACCCCCGCGCCGCGCAGTGCCTCGTACACCGACTGCGCGAACCCGGGCGGGCCGCACATGAAGACGTCGTGCCGGTCGATGTCCGGGATCTTCCGCTGCAGGTTCTCCGCGGAGATGTCCGGCCGCTCCCCGTCCGGGCTGTTCACCGCGTACATCAGGCGCGCGCCGCGCTCGTCGGCGATCGCCGCCAGCTCGTCCCACAGGGCCAGGTCCTGGGTGGTGTTGGCCCGGTAGAGCAGCGTGATGTCCCCGGCCGCGCCCGGCAGCGTCTCGAACAGCGCCCGCATCGGCGTGATCCCGACCCCGCCCGCGACCAGCAGCACCTTGCCCCGGCTGCGGCGCTGCGCGGTCATCGCGCCGTACGGGCCCTCGGCCCACACCCGGGTGCCGGGCGTCAGCTCGCGCAGCCGGGCGCTGTGGTCGCCGATCGCCTTCACGGTGATCCGCAGCATGTCCGGGCGGGGCGCGGCCGACAGGGAGTACGGGTGGGAGCTGAAGCGCATGCCCGGCGCGAGGAAGCGCCAGCGGAAGAACTGGCCCGCCTCCGCGCCCATCCGGTGCAGCCTGCGCCCGCCGATCAGCACCGACACGATGCCCGGGGTCTCCTCGATCACCGCCTCCACCCGCATCCGGTGCCGCAGGTTCAGCCGGACCGGGGTGATGATCCGGTACCAGACGACCAGCGCGGTGACCGCGCCGTACAGGCCGTACCAGAAGGTCTTGGCCATGGGCTGGACCGCGAAGTCGTTGCCGGTGGTGATCTGGTGCCAGAACGTCAGGAACACCGCCGCGTACGTCAGCAGATGGACGTGGTACCAGGTGTCGTACGGCATCCGGCGGCGCACCGGGCCGATCGACGTCAGCCCGATGAGCACGAACAGACCCGTGCCGATGGCGGCCTTGCCGATGTCGGGCAGCTGGTCGATGGAGTCGATCGTCTGCTGGACGAGATAGCTCAGCGACTTCCCCGCCTGGCGCGCGTACCCCCACATCGTGAGGAAGACGTGCGCGACGATCAGGCAGAGCGTGTAGCGGCCGCTCATCGCGTGCCAGCGGGCCACGCGGTCCGAGCCGACCCGCCGCTCCAGCGCCGGCACGCGCGCCATCTGGAGGACGACCAGCGCCATCAGGTAGCCCGCGAGCAGGCCGGTGATGCGGCCCGCGTTCAGGATGCGGCTGGTGTCGTCGGCGACGGACGGCGTGTTGTGCCACCACAGCCACAGCACCGCCGCCGCGCCCGCCCAGAGGGCGAGCAGCAGCGGGACGGCCGGGGAGCGGCGCGGGCGGATGCGGCGCATCGTCTGTCGGCGGGCGGCACGGCCGCCGGCGAGCGTGGTGGTCACGGTTCTTCCTCCGTGGGGACTCGGGGGAGTCGGCCCCTGGCCCACAGATACGTGCCGCGCGCGCTCGCCGTTCACCGGCGCCCTCAGTGGCCCGCCGAGTCCAGCGCGGACTGGAGGGACTGCTTGTAGCCGGTGCTCGTGTACGAGGCGCCCGACACCATGTCGATGTTCGCGCTCTGCGCGGCCAGCGCCTCCCGCCGCAGCTGGGGCAGCGCGTAGCTGTTGATCTCCTGGTCGCGCGGATTGTCCTGCGGGTACTGCACGGCCGTCACGTCCGTGATCCTGCCGCCCGTGATCGTCACCCGGACCTGGACCGGACCCCAGCGGGTCTGCACCGTGTCACCGGTGACGGTCCTGGTGCCCTTGGCGGAGCCGGTGGAGCCGCTGCCGGATCCGGAGGTGCCGCCGGATCCCGAGGCGCCGCCGGAACCCGCCGCCGGGTCCGCACTGCTCGACACGGCGGGCCGGCCGGCGTTCGCCGTGATCAGCGTGGGACTCGTGTGCGGCTTCAGCGACAGCAGCATCACCATCCCGGAGACGGTGGCGGCACTGGCCAGCACGATGCGGCGGAGCGGACGGTTCTTCTTCAACGCGTGCACAGCGGCTGCCTCACAGCTCGAACGACTCGTGATGGATACGGCGGTCCGGCACCCCGGCCGCCCGCAGCGCCTCGTACATGTCCTGCGCGAAGCCGTGCGGACCGCAGAGGTACACGTCATGCCCGGCGATCCCGGGGAACGTCGCGCGCAGCGACTCGGCCGAGATGTCCGGACGCCGACCGCCGGGCCCGTTCAGGGCGTACAGCACCTGCGCGCCGCGCCAGCGGGCGATCGCCTCCAGCTCGCCGCCCAGCGCCAGGTCCTCGGCGCCGCGCGCCCGGTACAGCAGGGTGACCTCGCCGGGCAGCGTCTCGAACAGCGCGCGCAGCGGGGTGACCCCGACCCCGGCGGCGATCAGCAGGGAGTGGTGGCTGGTGGCCCGGTCGGCGGTCATCGCCCCGTACGGGCCCTCCGCCCACACCCGGGTGCCGGGCTTCAGCAGGGCGACGGCGCCGCTGTGGTCGCCGAGGGCCTTGACGGTGATGCGCATCAGGTCCGCGCGCGGCGGCGCCGACAGGGAGTACGGCGTCGACGTCCAGGCCATGCCCTCGCCGAGGAACCGCCAGCGGAAGAACTGCCCCGGCCGCGCGCCGAGTTCATCGAGATGCCGGCCGCGTACGACGACCGAGTGGACGCCCGGCGCCTCCTGGTGGACCGAGTCCACCCGCAGCCGGTGGCGCCGGTTGAGGCGGACGGGGGCCAGGATCCGGAACCACAGGACCAGGGCCGCGACACCGAGGTACAGCGCGTACCACAGGGCGGTCGCCAGCGGCTTGCCGTGGAACTCGTTGCCCAGCGACAGCTGGTGGAAGAAGGCCAGGAAGACGGCCGCGTAGGTGAGCAGGTGGACGTAGTACCAGAACTCGTGGCTCGTCCGGCGGCGCACGGCCCGGGCCGAGGTGATGCCGACCGCGAAGAGGATCGCCGTGCCGGCGGTGGTCTTCAGCATGTCCGGGTAGTCCAGCACGACGGTGACCGTCTCGTGCCACAGCGAGGCGTGGTCCTGGGCGGCGTACCCGGCGAGGACCAGCACGATGTGCGCGACGAGCAGGCTGACCGTGTACCGGCCGGCCATCGCGTGCCAGCGGGCCACCCGGTCCGAGCCGACCCGGGTCTCCAGCAGCGGCACCCGCGCCATCAGACCGACCAGCACCGCGCAGGCGTACCCGCACAGCAGTCCGGCGAGCCGCCCGGCGCCGGTCAGCCAGCCGGCCGTGCCGACCACCGCTCCGGTGCCGGTCCACCACAGCGCCAACGCGCCCGCCGCGCCGGCCCACAGCACGGCGAGCACGGGGCCCGCGGGGGTGCGCCGTGCGGTCACGGGCACGGGCGGTGCCGCCCGCCGCGCATCCACCGTGGTCATAGGTTCCACGCCCTTTCGTCCGTCTTGCCCCGGCAACTGTGCCGGGCAAATCTCTGAGCCACCTCTGAGCGAGCCTGTGACCTGGGCTTTTGAGAGCGGACTCAGAGAGCTTTCTCATCCGGCGTTCAGTGCGGCGCCGCCGTGGCGGTGAGCGCACTCACAGGGAACTCAGAGCGGACGCGGTACACCACACCCGCCGCCAGGGGCGATGCTGGAGACGCGATGAACACGACCCGCTCCACCCGCTCCACCCGCTCCGGCCGTCCGGCCCTCACCCGCCCCGACGGCACCCCGCTGCGCGTCCTCGTCGTCGACGACGACCCGGACCTCGCCGAGGTGCTCACCGGCGCCCTGCGCTACGAGGGCTGGGAGGTGCGCGCGGCCGGCGACGGCGCCTCGGCCCTCAGCACCGCCCGCGAGCTGCTGCCCGACGCCGTCGTCCTCGACGTGATGCTCCCCGACACCGACGGCTTCACCGTGCTGCGCGGACTGCACGAGGTGAAGCCCGACGTCTGTGTGCTCTTCCTCACGGCGCGCGACGCGGTGGAGGACCGGATCGCCGGCATCACCGCGGGCGGCGACGACTACGTCACCAAGCCGTTCAGCCTGGAGGAGGTCGTCGCCCGGCTGCGCGGACTGCTGCGCCGCGCCGGCATGGCCCGCCAGCAGGAGGACGGGCCGCGGCTGGTCGTCGGCGACCTGGTGATGGACGAGGAGGCCCGCGAGGTGAGCCGGGGCGGTGAGCTGATCGAACTGTCGCCGACCGAGTTCGAACTCCTCCGCTTCCTCATGCGCAACCCGCGCCGCGTGCTCAGCAAGGCCCAGATCCTCGACCGGGTCTGGTCCTACGACTTCGGCGGCCGGGCCCACGTGGTCGAGCTGTACATCTCGTACCTGCGCAAGAAGGTCGACGCGGGCCGCGAGCCCATGATCCACACCGTGCGCGGGGCGGGCTACGTCCTGAAGCCGGTGACCAGGTGAGTCGCCCGGGCCCCCGCGCACGCCTGTCCCGGCTGCCGCGGCCCCGCACCCTGCGCGCCCGGCTCACCGCCGGGCTGGTGGTGCTGCTCGCGATCAGCTGCGCCGCGGTCGGCGTGGCGGCCGTCGTCGAGCTGAACGGCTTCCTCACCCGCCGGCTCGACCAGCAGATCCAGCAGGCCGGCCCGGCCTTCCCGCAGAGCCTGGAGCACGGCACGTACAAACCGTCGGACCACGACGGTGACGAGCACGGCGACACCCGCCGCCAGGCCGCCGAGACGTTCGGCGCCCGCATGCTGTCCGGACGGGTCACCAGCGCGGCGGTCGTCCCGTCCCGGGCGGGGCAGGATCTCGGTGTCACTCTGACCGCCCACGACCGCGCGGCCCTGGCCGGGATCCCGGTGGACGGCCGCGGCCACACCGTGTGCCTGTCCCACCTGCGGGACTACCGGATGATGGCCTGGCGCGGCCGGGACGGCGACGTACTGATCACCGGGCTGCCGATGGAGCCGGTGCGCGCGGCGGTCCAACGCCTCGAAGCGGTCGCGGTGGTCGTCTTCGGGCTGGCCCTGGCCGCCGTCGGCGTGGCCGGGGCGCTGTGGGTCCGCTGGTCGCTGCGCCCGCTGAGCCGGGTCGCCGCGACCGCCACCCGGGTCAGCGAGCTGCCGCTGGCCACCGGCGAGGTGGTGCTGCCGCCGCGCGCCCCCGACCACGACCCGCGCAGCGAGGTCGGCCGGGTGGCCGCGGCGTTCAACCGCATGCTCCGGCACGTCGAGGACGCCCTGACCAAGCGGCACGCGAGCGAGGAGCGGCTGCGCCGGTTCGCCGCCGACGCCAGCCATGAGCTGCGCACCCCGGTCGCCTCGGTCCGCGGCCATGCCGAACTGGCCCTGCTGCACCCCGGTCCGGTGCCGCCGGAGATCACCCGGGCCCTGGAACGCATCAAGGCGGAGTCCTCCCGGATGGGCGAGATGGTCGACGACCTGCTCCTGCTGGCCCGCCTGGACGCGGGCCGTCCGCTGGAGCGGCAGCCGGTGGACCTGACGCACCTGGTCCTGGACGCGGTCACGGACGCCCGCGCGGCGGGCCCCGACCACGGCTGGTCCATGGACCTGCCGGAGGAGCCGGTCACGGTCCCCGGTGACGCCCACCGCCTCCACCAGGTGCTGGCCAACCTGCTGGCCAACGCCCGGCTGCACACCCCCGCGGGTACCAAGGTGACGGTCCTCCTGGAACAGGAGGACGACACCGCCGTCCTCCGCGTCCACGACGACGGCCCCGGCGTCCCCGAGGACGTCCAGCCGGGCGTCTTCGAACGCTTCACGCGGGCCGAACACCGCCGCCGCCCGGGCGCCTTCGGCGGGGGAGCGGGGCTGGGCCTGTCGATCGTGGCGGCGGTGGCGGAGGCGCACGGCGGAAGCGTCGGGCTGGAGAGCCGGCCCGGAGCGACGACGTTCCGGGTGACCCTGCCGATGTGAGGGACGCGCGGTGCGTCAGTACCGGGTCAGCGCGGTGGCCCCGCCGGCCGTCCCGATGGCGACGTGCGGAGCCTTCCCGGGCTCGGCCCACCGCAGAACGCGGCGCATGGCGTCCTTCGGCACCGACACGCACCCGGCCGTGGCGCCCTTGCCGTTGACGTGCAGGAAGATGCCGGCGCCGCGTCCGCGCACCGGCCGGTCGTAGTTGAAGCCGATGACGAGTCCGTACGCGTACTGCTCCGCGTAGGTGATCAGATGCTCGGACTCGGCGGCGCGGCAGTCGGCCGGCAGCGGGTCCACCCACCGGTTGTACGACGACGAGTCGTTGTCCTGGCACCACCAGGAGCTGTCCTTCACCGGGCGGTACGTGACGCGCGTGCCGCTCGGCGCCGGCTGGATCCCGAAGCCGAAGGGGAGGTCGAACAGCCCGGTCGGTGTCGTGTTCGTCCCCTGCGTGCGGGTGGCGCCGTCCGCCAGGCCGTTCGCCCCGAAGCGGGCCGGCGCCGAGCCCGCCCGCACCCACTGGCCGTCCCGCAGGTCCCACCAGGTGAGCGTCCCGGACGTGGCGCCGGTGCCCGGCGCCTCGGCGGTGACCAGCTGGGTGCCGCCGCCCGTGTCCGCCATCCGCGCGGGCAGCGGCCCGGATCCCGGTGCGGGTCCGGGCCCCGGCGCGGCGCCGAGCAGGGCGAGTGAGCAGGCGGGCACGAGGGCGAGCAGGACACCGGGGCGCATGGCTCAGACGGTAGACGGGGGGAGCGGCAACGGCAGCCCGGGTAGTCCGTCCAGGCTGCTCGCCACGTGTTCCTTCTTCTCGAAGTACAGGCTCAAGGACGCGTCGTCCTCGCGCGCGAAGCGCTTCTCGTGCAGGTCGCGGTCCTGTTCGTACGCCATGAAGGGGACGGCGTAGCCGCAGGTGTCCCGCACCAGCTCCGCGTGGACGACGATGATCGCGCGCAGTCCGTGGGGGGTCGGGTCGATGCCGGGGAAGTGCGCGAGCAGCTCCGTGAAGCGCGGGTCGTCGCGGAAGACCGGTTCGCCCCGGCCGTGGACGCGCACGATGTTCGGCGGGCCCTGGAAGGCGCACCACATCAGGGTGATCCGCCCGTTCTCCCGCAGGTGGGCGATGGTCTCGGCGTTGGACCCGGCGAAGTCCAGGTAGGCCACGGACCGTTCGTCGAGCACGGCGAACGAGCCCTTGAGGCCCTTGGGCGAGAGATTGACCGTGCCGTCGCCGGAGAGCGGGGCGGTCGCGGTGAAGAACAGGGGCTGCTCCTCGATGAACCTCCGGAGCCGGCCGTCGATGCGCTCATATGTCTTTCCCATGTCCGACGATTATCGGCGAAACTCCTTCGACTGTCTAAGGAATTGCCGGAACGGACATGCCGGGGCCGCCCCGGCCGGCGTTTGTCGGGGCGGCCCCGGGGCCTGCTACCTCACTTGGTCAGGGTGCAGGCGGCGAGGGAGTCGAGGCCGGTGGGCTTGGTTCCCTTGCGGCCGATGGCGGTGGCGATGCGGTCGATGGTGGAGACGCGCTTGTCCTTGAGGGGGCCGAGGATGGCGTTGTTGACGAAGTTGGGGCCGCCTTGTCCGACGGTGTTCTGCAGTCGGGTGTTGGCTTCCTGGATCTGGCTTTGCAGGAGGGTGAGGTTGCGGGTGACCTCGGCCTGGGCGGAGGCGGGGACGGCCGGGAGCTTGGAGGCGACGTCCGGGCAGGTGATGGTCCCGGCTCCGGTGCCGCCGCCCGCCTGCTGCTTCGCCGCGCCGCCCGACGCGGTGCCGCCGCCGGCGTTCGCGCCACCCGCGTTTGCGCCTCCGGCGTTCGCGCCACCCGCGTTCCCGCCCCCGGCGTTCGCGCCGCTGCCGTTCAGGGTGCAGGCGGCGAGGGAGTCGAGGCCGGTGGGCTTGGTTCCCTTGCGGCCGATGGCGGTGGCGATGCGGTCGATGGTGGAGACGCGCTTGTCCTTGAGGGGGCCGAGGATGGCGTTGTTGACGAAGTTGGGGCCGCCTTGTCCGACGGTGTTCTGCAGTCGGGTGTTGGCTTCCTGGATCTGGCTTTGCAGGAGGGTGAGGTTGCGGGTGACCTCGGCCTGGGCGGAGGCGGGGACGGCCGGGAGCTTGGAGGCGACGTCCGGGCAGGTGATCGTGCCGGGGCTCGCCGCCAGCGTGCGCGCGTTCGTCGTGCCGTCGCTCTTGCCGGGCGTCCCGGCGAGGGCCGAGCCGGCGATCACCGCACCGGACAGCACCACGGCGGCGGCGCCGCCGATGAGGGCCACGCGGCGCTTGTTGTACTTCGGAAGAGCCCTGGACATGCGGATGCCTCACTTGGTCAGGAGTGGGTTCGGCGGGGGACGCGGCGCCTGCGTTCGGAGGGGAGTACGAGAAAGCGGTTGCCGCTGTTCAATCCCTCCGCGAATTGACGAAACATGCGCACCTCTGCATACTCATGCACAACAAGAGCGCAGTGTGAGGAGAGGCCCGTGGCCGAGCGCGTCGTACTCGCCTGTTCGGGCGGCCTGGACACCTCCGTCGCCATCGGCTGGATCGCCGAGGAGGCGGGCGCCGAGGTCATCGCCCTCGCGGTGGACGTCGGCCAGGGCGGCGAGGACCTGGACGTCGTCCGCAAGCGCGCCCTCGCCTGCGGGGCCGTCGAGGCCGAAGTCGCAGGCGCCGAGCACGAGTTCGCCGACGAGTACTGCCTCCCGGCGATCAAGGCCAACGCCCTCTACATGGACCGCTACCCGCTGGTCTCGGCGCTCTCCCGGCCGCTGATCGTCAAGCACCTCGTCGCCGCCGCGCGCAAGCACGGCGCCACCACCGTCGCCCACGGCTGCACCGGCAAGGGCAACGACCAGGTCCGCTTCGAGGCCGGCATCGCCGCCCTCGCCCCCGATCTGACGTGCGTCGCCCCGGTGCGCGACTACGCCATGACCCGGGACAAGGCGATCGCCTTCTGCGAGGCCGAGCAGCTCCCGATCCCCACCACCAGGAAGTCCCCGTACTCCATCGACCAGAACGTCTTCGGACGCGCCGTCGAGACGGGCTTCCTGGAGGACATCTGGAACGCCCCGATCGAGGACGTCTACGCGTACACCGCCGACCCGGCGGAGCCCCGCGAGGCCGACGAGGTGGTCATCACGTTCCAGGCGGGCGCCCCGGTCGCGATCGACGGCGAGCCCGTCACCGTCCTCGAGGCGATCCAGCGGCTCAACGCGCGCGCCGGCGCCCAGGGCGTCGGCCGGATCGACATGGTCGAGGACCGCCTCGTCGGCATCAAGTCCCGTGAGGTGTACGAGGCGCCGGGCGCGATCGCCCTGACCACCGCCCACCAGGAGCTGGAGAACGTCACCGTCGAGCGCGAACTCGCCCGTTACAAGCGCCAGGTGGAGCAGCGCTGGGGCGAACTGGTCTACGACGGCCAGTGGTTCTCCCCGCTCAAGCGTGCCCTGGACGGCTTCGTCGACGAGGCGAACCAGCACGTCACCGGCGACATCCGGATGACCCTGCACGGCGGACGAGCCGTCGTCACCGGCCGCCGCTCCGAGTCGTCCCTGTACGACTTCGGCCTCGCCACCTACGACACCGGCGACACCTTCGACCAGGCCGCGGCCAAGGGCTTCATCGACATCCACGGCCTGTCCTCGAAGATCGCCGCCCGGCGTGATCTGCGGGCATAGCCTGACGCAGGACCCGCACAACCGACCCACTTCCCTAGGAGCAGCGCAAGTGAGCAGCAACAGCGGTGACGTACGGCTCTGGGGCGGCCGTTTCGCCGACGGTCCCGCCGAGGCCCTGGCGAAGCTGTCCGCGTCCGTCCACTTCGACTGGCGGCTCGCGCCCTACGACATCGCCGGCTCGCGTGCCCACGCGCGCGTCCTGAACAAGGCGGGCCTCCTCACCGAGGACGAACTGGAGCGGATGATCGCCGGGCTCGACCAGCTGGAGGCCGACGTCGCCTCCGGCGCGTTCACGGGCACCATCGCCGACGAGGACGTGCACACCGCCCTGGAACGCGGGCTGCTGGAGCGCCTCGGCCCGGACCTCGGCGGCAAGCTGCGCGCCGGCCGGTCGCGCAACGACCAGGTGGCGACCCTCTTCCGGATGTACCTCAGGGACCACGCCCGGACGATCGGCGCCCTGATCGCCGACCTCCAGGACGCCCTGATCGGCCTCGCCGAGGCCCACCCGGACGTCGCGATGCCGGGCCGCACCCACCTCCAGCACGCCCAGCCGGTGCTCTTCGCCCACCACGTCCTCGCCCACGTGCAGTCCCTGTCCCGGGACGCCGAGCGGCTGCGCCAGTGGGACGAGCGCACGGCCGTGTCGCCGTACGGCTCCGGCGCCCTCGCCGGTTCCTCCCTGGGCCTGGACCCGGAGGCGGTCGCGCAGGACCTCGGCTTCGAGCACGGCAGCGTCGGCAACTCCATCGACGGCACGGCCTCCCGTGACTTCGTCGCCGAGTTCGCCTTCATCACCGCGATGATCGGCGTGAACCTCTCCCGGATCGCCGAGGAGATCATCATCTGGAACACGAAGGAGTTCTCCTTCGTGACCCTGCACGACGCGTTCTCCACCGGCTCCTCGATCATGCCGCAGAAGAAGAACCCGGACATCGCGGAGCTGGCGCGCGGCAAGTCCGGCCGCCTGATCGGCAACCTGACCGGCCTGATGGCGACGCTGAAGGCGCTCCCGCTGGCGTACAACCGCGACCTGCAGGAGGACAAGGAGCCGGTCTTCGACTCCTGCGACCAGCTGGAGGTGCTGCTGCCCGCCTTCACCGGCATGATCGCCACCCTCGCCGTCAACCGCGAGCGCATGGAGGAGCTGGCCCCGGCCGGCTTCTCGCTCGCCACCGACATCGCCGAGTGGCTGGTCAAGCAGGGCGTGCCGTTCCGCGTGGCGCACGAGGTCGCGGGGGAGTGCGTGAAGGTCGCCGAGGCCGAGGGCAAGGAGCTGGACGACCTCACGGACGAGCAGTTCGCGAAGATCTCCGCGCATCTCACCCCGGAGGTGCGCGGCGTGCTCAACGTCCCGGGCGCCCTCGCGTCCCGCAACGGGCGCGGCGGTACGGCGCCGAGCGCGGTCGCGGTGCAGCTCGCCGAGGTCAAGGCGGACGTCGCACAGCAGCACCGGTGGGCGGACGCCAAGAAGCAGAGCTAGCGCCCGGGCAGGTGACGTTTGCCCGTCAGGGAGCGGCGTCCGGTGCGTGCTGTCGGTGTGCCGGCCGGAAGTCCTCGTACTGGGCGTGCTTGGGCTTTCGGCCGGTGCGGCGAGTGGGGGCACCTCCCGCGCAGCGGGGGAGCGTGCCGGGCGTCGCGACGGGGCGAACGTTGCCTGCCCGGGCACTCGGCGCCCGGGCAGTGGTTCCGAGGCGCCCCGCTCCCCGAGTGGGGCGCCATCGCGGGTTACGTTGGTCGAAAGCCGTACCGGAGCCGACCGAACGGAACCCGCGATGCCCTTCTCCCGCCTCGCCACCGCCACCACCCCGACCTGCCACATCGGCCTGGGCCTGGCCGCCGTCGGCCGCCCCGGCTACATCAACCTGGGCCGGGACGAGGACCTCGGGGAGGACCGCAGCGTCGACGCCCTGCGCGAGCGCACCCATGAACTCCTGGACGCGGCCTACGCCCAGGGCGTCCGCTACGTCGACGTGGCCCGCTCCTACGGCCGCTCCGAGGAGTTCCTCGCCGACTGGCTGAACGCCCACCCCGGCCTCGACGACGTGGTCGTCGGCAGCAAGTGGGGCTACAGCTACACCGCCGACTGGTCGGCGAGGGCCGAGACGCACGAGGTCAAGGACCACGGCCTCGCGACGTACGAGCGCCAGCGCGGCGAGACCGACGCGCTGCTCGGCGGGCGGCTCGACCTCTACCAGATCCACTCGGTGACCCCGGACAGCCCGGCCCTCACCGACAAGGACCTGCACGCCCGGCTCGCCGAGGCCGCCGCGGGCGGCCTCACCGTCGGCTTCTCCACCAGCGGCCCCGCCCAGGCCGACGCCATCCGCGCGGCCCTGGAGATCACCGTCGGCGGCGAGCCCCTCTTCCGCACCGTGCAGTCGACGTACAACGCCCTGGAGACCTCGGCCGCGCCCGCCCTCGCCGAGGCCCACGACGCCGGGCTCACCGTGATCGTCAAGGAGGGCATGGCCAACGGCCGGCTCGCCGCGCCCCACGCGCCCGAGGCGCTGCGGGCCGTCGCCGAGGAGACCTCCCTCGGCTGCGACGCCGTGGCGCTCGCCTGGATCCTGTGCCAGCCCTGGGCGGGCGTCGTCCTCTCCGGTGCCGCGACCGTCCCGCAGCTCCTCTCCAACCTGCACGCCCCCGCCGTCGACCTCGACGCGGACCAGCTGGCCCGCCTCGCCACGCTCGCCGAGGAGCCGGGCGCCTACTGGGAGCGGCGCGGACGGCTGCCCTGGCACTGATCTCCCCCGTCCCACACCCCGCTGACCGGCGACTATGAGCCACGCATGCCCTGTATGAGACAGAGATGTCTCACATGGGCTACTGTTGTCTCATGGCCCTGGATCGTGACCACGTGCTGCGCAGCGCAGCCGCCCTGCTGACCCGCAAGTCCACCGCGACCATGGACGAGGTCGCCAAGGCGGCCGGGATCAGCCGGGCCACGCTGCACCGCCACTTCGCCGGGCGCGACGCGCTCGTGCGGGCGCTGGAGGCGCTCGGCATCGCGGAGTGCGAGGCGGCCGTGGACCGCGCCCGGCTGGACGAAGGGTCCGCGAGCGAGGCCGTCCGCAGACTGGTGCGCGAGATCCAGCCCGCCGCCGGACTGCTGGCCTTCCTCTACGGCGAGAGCCAGCTGTGGGAGGGCGAGCGGCAGAACGACGGCTGGCAGCGTCTGGACGCCCGTGTCGGCGCGGTCTTCCAGCGCGGGCAGCGCTCCGGCGAGTTCCGCATCGACCTCACCCCGGTCTGGCTCACCGAGGCGCTGTACGGGCTGACCGCCTCCTGCGCCTGGGCCATCCTGGACGGCCGCGTGGCCGCCCGGGACTTTCCGACCATGGTCGCCGAGCTGCTGCTCGGCGGCGCCGTACGAAGAGAGGAACCATGACCAGCACCGTGCAGCCGGCCCGCGCGGCGGAGACGGAGAAGCGTCCGGGCCGCTGGCTCGCGCTCTGCGTCCTCGTCCTGGCCGTGCTGCTGGTGGCCGTCGACGCCACCGTCCTCGGCCTCGCGACCCCCTACATCAGCGAAGACCTGGGCCCCTCCGGCACCCAGCTGCTGTGGATCGGCGACGTCTACTCCTTCGTCATCGCCGGTCTGCTGGTCTCCATGGGCAGCCTCGGCGACCGCATCGGCCGCAAGCGGATCCTGCTCGGCGGCGCCACGGCGTTCGGCGCCGTATCGGTGCTCAACGCCTATGCCGCGACGCCGGAGTTGATGATCCTGGCGCGGGCTCTGCTCGGCGTCGCGGGCGCGACCCTGATGCCCGCCACCCTCGCCCTGATCCGCAACCTCTTCCACGACCCGCGCGAGCGCAGCCTCGCCGTCGGCGTCTGGGGCGCGACCGCCTCCGCCGGCACGGCCGTCGGCCCGATCGCGGGCGGATTCCTCCTCGAACACTTCTGGTGGGGCTCGGTCTTCCTCATCAACCTCCCGGTGATGGCGGTGCTGGTCCTCGTCGGCATCCGCACGCTGCCCGAGTCCCGCAACCCGAACCCCGGCCCCTGGGACCTGACCAGTGTCCTGCTGTCGCTGGTCGGCATGATCGGCGTCGTGTACGCGGTCAAGGAGGCGGCCACGCACGGCGCGACCTGGCCCACCCTCGCCGCCGGCCTGCTGGGCGCCGCCGCGCTGTGCGGCTTCGTCCGCCGCCAGCTCACCATGCCGGTCCCGCTGCTGGACATGCGGCTCTTCAGGAGCCGCGGCTTCAGCGGGGCGGTCCTCGCCGACCTGCTGACCGTGCTCGGCATGTCCGGCCTGGTGTTCTTCCTCTCCCAGTACCTGCAACTCGTCCAGGGCAGGCGCCCGTTCGAGGCGGGTCTCGCCGAACTGCCCGCCGCCGTCGGCGCGGTGGTGGCCGGTCTGATGGCGGGCCGTGCCGCCCGCCGCTTCTCGGTACGGGCCGTGGTCTCCGGCGGCCTCGCCGCGGTGGGCCTCGCCCTCGCCGCGCTGACGACACTGGGCGCGTCCACGGGCTACCCGGTCCTCGGCGCGGCGCTGCTGGTCGTCGGTGTCGGCGCCGGCTTCTCCTTCACCGTGACGGCCGACGTCATCCTCTCCAGCGTGCCCAAGGAGCAGGCGGGCGCAGCCTCCGCGGTCTCCGAGACGGCGTACGAACTGGGCGCGGCCCTGGGCATCGCCCTGCTCGGCTCGATCGTGACGGGCGTCTACCGCGACTTCACCGGCCCCGCGGGAACTCCGCCCCAGGCCCACGAGTCACTGGGCGCGGCGGTGGAGGCAGCGACGAAGATGCCTTCGCACCCGGCCCAGCAGATGCTGGCAGCGGCTCGCGAATCCTTCGTCCACGGCCTCCACCTGGCCTCGGGCGCGGGAGCGGCGGTCCTGCTCGGAACGGCGGTGGCGGCATGGTTCTTGCTGAAGAACCAGAAACTGGAAAGCTCCGGGTGAGGGGAGCGCCCCGAAGGGGCGCCGGGCTGGGCCGACCGTACCGCCGGCGGCGCTAGGCGGCCTTCGCCTTCGTCGCGTACATGTCCACGTACTCCTGCCCGCCCAACCGCATGACCTCGGCCATCACGGAATCGGTCACCGCCCGCAGCACATAGCGGTCTCGGTCCATCCCGTCGTACCGCGAGAACTCCATCGCCTCACCGAAACGAACGGTCACCTTGCCGGGCCGCGGAATCCCCCGGCCCCCCGGCTGCAGCTTGTCCGTGCCGATCATGGCGAACGGCACCACCGGCGCACCGGTCATCAGCGTCAGCCGCGCGATGCCGGTGCGCCCGCGGTAGAGCCGGCCGTCGGGCGAACGGGTGCCCTCGGGGTAGATCCCGAAGATCCGTCCCTCCTCCAGGATCCGCCGTCCGGTCATCAGCGCGGCCACACCGCCGTTGGCCCCGTCACGGTCCACCGGGATCATGCCGACGCCGGTGAAGAACCACGCCATGAGCCGGCCCTTGACACCCTTGCCGGTGACGTACTCGTCCTTGCCGATGAAGTGCACCTGCCGCTTGGTGACCAGCGGCAGCACGATCGAGTCGATGAACGTGAGGTGATTGCCCGCCAGGATCACCGGGCCGTCCCCCGGGATGTGCTCCACGCCCTCCACCTGTGGGCGGAACATCAGGCGCATGATCGGTCCGAGCACTGCCTTGATGAGCCGGAAGCGGGACAACGGGTCCTCCGATGTCGAGGGGCGTTATGAGTCTGTGCAGGTGAGGACATTACTCGCGGCCCCCCGCCGAACGCACATCGGGGACGCCCGGTTCGCTCAGGTCTTACGAAGTGTTGACACAACAGACCGCACAGGACACACGGCGTCACCCCGCTGTTCCGGCACAGGCCCCCCTTCGGTCACGTGTACGACCCTACGATCGCCCCGACTTCGAAGAGCTCAGAAGACATGGACGCGGACGGCAGGAGACGCTGATGGGCGGCGAGCAGACGAACGAGCAGACACAGGGCACCGGACGGCGGGCGCTCCTCGGCGCGGCGGTGTTCGGCGCGGGCGGAGCGGTCCTCGGACTGCCGGGGCCGGCGGGCGCGGCGCAGGCCCGGACCGCCGTGCCCGCGGGCCGGGGCCTGAAGAGCCTGCCGAAGCCCGCGGTCATCGGTCACCGCGGCGCCAGCGGCTACCGGCCCGAGCACACCTTCGGCTCGTACGACCTGGCTCTCGACCTCGGCGCCGACGTGGTCGAGGCCGGTGACCTGGTGCCCACCAAGGACGGCCATCTCGTCTGCCGGCACGAGCCGGAGATCGGCGGCACCACGGACGTCGCCGACCATCCCGAGTTCGCCGGCCGCAGGACCACCAAGGTGCTCGACGGAGTCGCCACCACCGGCTGGTTCACCGAGGACTTCACGCTCGCCGAGCTGAAGACCCTGCGCGCGGTGGAGCGCGTCCCGGCCAACCGTCCGCACAACACCCTCTACAACGGGCGGTGGGAGATCCCCACGTTCGAAGAGGTCCTGAAGTGGCAGGACGAGCAGACCCGCAAGCGCGGCAGGCAGGTCTGGATCTACCCCGAGACCAAGCACCCCACCTACTTCCGGGGGCTCGGTCTCGGCCTGGAGGAGCGGGTGGCGAAGCTGCTCGCCAAGTACGGCAAGGACGGCCGGAACTCGCCGGTCATCCTGCAGTCCTTCGAGCCCACCAGCATCCAGAAGCTCAACCAGCTGGTCGACAACCCGCTCGTCGTGCTGCTCTCCTCCGCCGACAGCCGCCCCTACGACTTCGTCGAGGCGGGTGACCCGCGCACGGTCGCCGATCTCATCACTCCCAAGGGGCTGCGCGAGATCGCCGGTTACGCCCAGGGCATCGGCCCGACCCTGGACCTGGTCATCCCGAAGAAGGCGGACGGCACCCTGGGCGAGCCGACCACGCTCGTCCGCGACGCGCACAAGGTGGGCCTGGTCCTGCACCCCTACACCATGCGCAACGAGAACCCGTTCCTGCCGGCCGAGTACCGCAGGGGCGGCGCGGCCGACGCCTACGGAGACTCCTTCGGGGCGTTCCGTACGTACTTCGCGACCGGCATCGACGGCGTCTTCACCGACAACGCCGACACCGCCCTGCTCGCCCGGGCCGACCACCTGGCCGGCCGAGCGGGCTGAGCCGTCGTCAACCGTTCGACCGGCCGCGCCTCGTTCGGGCTGACTCCGCGCCGCCCCGGAAACCTGCTCCCGGGGCGGCGCGTCGTTCCGCATATGACGCACGACTTGGTGGCGGCCCTGCGCCCGCTGCTCACCGCCGAGGCCTCGGCCGAGGCATATGCGGCCGGGAGCGAGCCCGGCGACCTGGAGCAGGCCGTCTGGGTCCGGCTGCTGGAGAGGCTGCAGCGCGACGGGCCGCCCCCGGACCCCGAGGGCTGGCTGCGCAAGGCCGTCCGCGCCGAGGCCCGCCGCAGCCGCCGCACCACCCGTCTCGAACGCCCGTACGACATCGAGCCGGCCGACGACACCCGCGCCGGCCCCGAGCAGCTCGCGGTCGCCGCCGCCCGGCACCGCGCCCTGCGCGAGGCGGTCCGCCGGCTGCCCGGCCGCTGCCCCCGGCTGATCGAGGCGCTGCTGTCCTCGAAGGACCCGACATACCGGGAGATCGCGGGGGAGTTGGGTATCTCACAGGGCAGTCTTGGCCCGGAACGCTCCAGATGTCTGGGATGTCTACGGCGTTTGCTCACCCCGGAGGTTGCGGCGCGCGAAGCACGGGGATAGGAGTGAGAGCGACAGGTGATCAGGTGAGCGGGAGGCGTGCGCACATGGGCATGAGCGTGACCATCTCGGTGGCGACCGAGCAGGACGCGGAGCAGATCTTCAGGCTCCAGTACCTGTGCTTCCAGAGCGAGGCGGCGCTGTACGGCAACTACCGCATCGACCCGCTGGTCCAGACGCTGGACTCCGTCCGGCAGGAAGTCGCCTCCGACTGCGTCTTCGTCGCCCGGCTCGGCGACGAGGTGGTCGGCTCCGTGCGCGGCAAGGTCACCGAGGACGGCGCCGCCGCCATCGGCACGCTCTGCGTCCACCCCCGCCTCCAGGGCCACGGCATCGGCGCGCGGCTGCTGCGCACGGCTGAAGCGGCATTGGTGCAGGAGCGGGGCGCGCGGAAGTTCCGCCTCTTCACCGGCCACCGCAGCGAGGGCAACCTCCGGCTCTACCGCCGCTCCGGCTACGAGACCGTGGGCCGCTCCAGGGGTGCCGACGGCGTGGAGCTGATCATCCTGGAGAAGCAGGCGGGCACGTACGTCGCTACGGCGTGACGGTGTCGCGCGACTTCCGCAGCCAGTACATCGCGGAGATCGGCAGCAGTACGGGAATGAAGACGTACCCCATCCCGTAGTCCGACCAGACGGTGGCGTCCGGGAAGGCCGAGGAGTCGGCCACGGTCCACGTACCGACGAGAAGCACACCCGCGAGCTCGGCGGCGCAGCACACCAGCGCCGCCTTGCGGGCGGTCTCGCCGCCCCGGATCAGCGTGTAGGTGATGAAGCCGTACACCAGGCCCGCGACGGCCGACAGCGAGTACGCCAGCGGTGCCCGATGGAAGTCCGTCGCGATCTGGAAGACCGACCGCGACACCGCGCCGACCACCATCACGCCGTAGAACCAGACGAGCAGCATGCCCGGCCCGCTGATCAGCCGGGCCGGTTTCTCCTCTGCCGCCGTCACGTCAGCCTCCCCAGATGTCATAGAGCCGCACCTCCAGCACGGCGAGCACCACACCGCCGGCGGCCGCCGTCACCGAGCCCCAGCGGGTCCGCTCGGCCAGCGACATCATCCCCGCCGCCGGCACACACGCGAACGCGCCCAGCAGATACGCCACGAAGATCGTCGTGCCCTGGTCCGGCTTCTGGCCCCGCGCCAGCTGCACGATCCCGATCACCAGCTGGATCACGGCCAGGAGCGACACCACGGCCATGCCGATGAAGTGCCAGTCCTTGGCCGGCTGGTCGCGGTACGCGGCCCAGCCGCACCACGCGGCGAGCAGCAGCGCGGTGATCCCGGTCACCAGCGTCAGGGCATTGAGCATGCGGAGACCTTATTACGGCCGAAACGGGCCCCGGCCGCCGACCCCGCCTCAGTCCGCAGGGTCTAGACCACACCGTAGGGTTCCGGGTATGACGATCCACGCGCAGGCCCTCCTCTTCGACAACGACGGCACCCTCGTCTCCTCCCTCGACTCCGTCGAGCGCTGCTGGTCACGGTGGGCCCGGGAGTACGGGATCACGGCCGAGGAACTCCGGCGCGTGGAGCTGCACGGGCGGCCCGCCGCCGAGATAGTCGCCGACCTGCTGCCCGCCCGCGTCGTGCCGGAAGCCGTCGCCCGGGTCGAGCAGTTGGAGGTGGAGGACGTGCCGAACGGAGGCGTACGGCTCCTGCCCGGCACGAGCGATCTCCTGGCGTCCCTGCCGGCCGAACTCTGGGCCGTCGTCACCTCCGCCACCCGGCGCCTGGCCGAGGCCCGCCTCGATGCCGTCGGCATCCTGCCCAAGACCCTGGTCGCCGCCGACGACATCACGCGCGGCAAGCCCGACCCCGAGCCCTACCTGCTCGCCGCCCGGCGGCTGGGCGTCGACCCCGCCCGCTGCGTCGTCTTCGAGGACGCCCCGGCCGGACTCCGGGCGGGCCGCGCGGCCGGGATGACCACCGTGGCGTTGACCACAACCCATCGCGCCGGGCAGCTGGACGCCGACCTCGTGGTGGAGGACCTGTCGGCGTTGTCCGCACTGGTCACCGACGCGGGCGTGGAGATCTCCGTCCGCCGCTGACGTCGCGGACGCCGTTGTCCGCCGCTGTCCACCATGCGGACAGCGGTCACCGGTCAGGAGCGTCCGTCTGCTTTACTGATCGCATGACCACGACGAGCTGCCGCACCCCTGCGACCGAGGCGACCATGACGCCCGGTGCTCGTTGTATGTGTCGCCTGATGTGTCGAATGTGCGCCTTCTAGAGGGCCCCCGCATCAGCTGAGCCTCGCGCCCCGAAGCGAGAGCCGTGGCATGTCCGTACGCCGCAGTCCGTACGAGACGCACACCCGCTCCCCGTGCCAGAACCGTATGCACCCGTGCCCGGGCACACCCACGCCCGCGCACTCGACAGTGACGGAAATCCTGTGATCACCACCTCGGGCCTGACCAAGGTCTACCGCTCCCGCGGCCGTGAGATCACCGCCCTCGACGGCGTCGATCTGCACGTTCGCGAAGGCGAGGTCTACGGCGTCATCGGCCAGTCCGGCGCCGGCAAGTCCTCCCTCATCCGCTGCGTCAACCTGCTGGAGCGCCCCACCTCCGGCACCGTGACCGTCGCCGGGCAGGACCTCACCGCCCTCGCCGGCCGCGGCCCGCGCGCGGGCCGGGAACTGCGCCGGGCGCGCAGCCGCATCGGCATGGTCTTCCAGCACTTCAACCTGCTGTCCACGCGCACCGTGCAGGACAACGTCGAGCTGCCGCTGGAGATCCTCGGCACGTCCGGCAAGGAGCGCTCCCGCAAGGCGCTCGAACTCCTCGACCTCGTCGGCCTCGCCGACAAGGCCAAGGCCTACCCCGCCCAGCTCTCCGGCGGCCAGAAGCAGCGCGTCGGCATCGCCCGCGCCCTGGCCGGCGACCCCAAGGTGCTGCTCTCCGACGAGGCCACCAGCGCCCTCGACCCTGAGACCACGCGCTCCATCCTCCAACTGGTGCGCGACCTGAACCGGCAGCTCGGCCTCACCGTCCTGCTCATCACGCACGAGATGGACGTCGTGAAGTCGATCTGCGACTCCGCCGCCCTCATGGAGAAGGGCCGGATCGTGGAGTCCGGCACCGTCAGCGAGCTGCTGGCCACCCCGGGCTCCACGCTCGCCGCCGCGCTGTTCCCGGTGAGCGGCGAGCGCACCGGCGCCGACCGGACCGTCCTCGACGTCACCTTCCACGGCGAGGCCGCCACCCAGCCGGTCATCTCCCAGCTCTCGCGCACCTACAACATCGACATCTCGATCCTCGGCGCCGCCATCGACACCGTCGGCGGCCTGCAGATCGGCCGGATGCGCATCGAACTGCCCGGCCGCTACGAGGACAACGTGGTGCCGGTCGGCTTCCTGCGCGAGCAGGGCCTGCAGATCGACGTCATCGGCCACGAGGGCCGGGGCCAGGAGCCCGTGCTGGTGAAGGATGGTGCCAAGTGACCTGGTCCGAGATGCAGCCGCTGCTGCAGCAGGCGTGTAACGACACCTTCACGATGGTCTTCTGGTCCACCGTGATCGCCGTCGTCGCCGGACTCCCGCTCGGCGTCCTCCTCGTCCTCACCGACCGCGGCGGCCTGCTGCAGAACCTCGTCGCCAACAAGGTGATCGGCCAGATCGTGAACATCGGCCGGTCCATGCCGTTCATCATCCTGATGGTCGCGCTGATGAGCTTCACGCGCTGGGTCACCGGGACCACGATCGGTACGACCGCCGCGATCGTGCCGCTCGCCATCGGCGGCATCCCCTTCTTCGCCCGCCTGGTCGAGACGGCCGTCCGCGAGGTGGACCACGGCCTGGTCGAGGCCGTGCAGTCGATGGGCGGCAACACCTGGACGATCGTCCGCAAGGTCCTCGTCCCCGAGGCCCTGCCGTCCCTGATCGCCAGCACCACCACCACGGTCATCGCCCTCATCGGCTACTCCGCCATGGCCGGCACGGTCGGCGGCGGCGGCCTCGGCGACCTCGCCGTCCGCTACGGCTACCAGCGCTTCGAGACGCAGATGATGTGGATCACCGTCGCGATCCTCGCCGTCGCCATCTCCGTCATCCAGTTCGCCGGCGACTTCGCCGCCCGCTCGCTGCACCGCCGGGGCGCCCGCTCCGGCCCCGCGCCCAGGCTCCGCCTGCTCAAGGCCGAGGAGTCCCCCGCGGCCGGCAAGGACCAGGAGCCCGCCGCCGAGGTCGGCACGGTCGCCTGAGCACCCTCCCCCCGGACTCCCCGCCCACCCACGACGGGGTCGCACCACCCTTAAGGAAAGGCACTTTTCGTGCGTAACACCGCCAAGCTCACCACCGCCGTCCTCGCCGCCGGAGCCCTCACCTTCGGGCTGTCCGCCTGCGGCTCCTCCAGCTCCTCCGGCTCCTCCCACGACTACAGCGGCCCGCTCGTCGTCGCCGCGAGCCCGACCCCGCACGCCGAGATCCTGAACTTCGTCAAGGACAACCTGGCGAAGAAGGCGGGACTCGACCTGCAGGTCAAGGAGTTCACGGACTACATCACGCCGAACACGGCGACCGAGGACGGCTCGGTGGACGCCAACTACTTCCAGAACCAGCCGTACCTGGACGACTTCAACAAGAAGCGCGGCACCCACATCGTGCCCGTCGTCACGGTGCACCTGGAGCCGCTCGGCCTGTACTCCCACAAGGTCAAGAAGGCCGACGCGCTGAAGAGCGGTGCGACCGTCGCCGTCCCGAACGACGCCGTCAACGAGGGCCGCGCCCTGAAGCTGCTCGCCGACAACGGGCTCATCACCCTCAAGTCCGGCACCGGCAGCGAGGCCACCCCCGAGGACATCGCCAAGAACCCCAAGGGCCTGAAGTTCAAGGAGGTCGAGGCGGCCCAGACCCCGCGCTCCCTGGACGACGTGGACGCGGCCGTGGTGAACGGCAACTACGCCATCTCCGCCGGGCTGAAGCCCGCCAAGGACGCCGTCCTGCTGGAGTCCGCGAAGAACAACCCGTACGCCAACTTCCTCGCCGTGAAGAAGGGCAACGAGAACGACCCGCGGGTCAAGAAGCTCGCCAAGCTGCTCGTCTCGCCCGAGGTGCGCGCGTTCATCGAGGACAGGTACAAGGGATCCGTCCTGCCGGTCGACCAGAACTGACGGACCGTCCACGGCGCCATGACGCACGACGGGGTCCGCTCCCGCGCCGCGGCGGGAGCGGACCCCGTCGTGCGGTTCGGTGGTCTCATGCTGCATGCTGGGCAGTTCAGCAGGCCCTGACGGCCCTGACGGTCTTTCGAGTTCTTCCGAAGGTTACGGAGCGGCGCATGACGAGCACCTTCCCCAACATCTCCATCAGCACGGAGCGGTTGGTGCTGCGTCCCCTCGACCCGGACGACGCGCCCGCACTGGCCGAGATGATGAACGACGAGCAGGTCGGCGCCTGGACCGGCGTCCCGCAGCCGTACAGCGAGGACCGGGCCCGCCACTGGATCACCCGGTACGCCCCCGCCGAACGCACCGCCGGCCGCGGCCTCGACCTCGCCGTCACCGAGTTCCTCACCCAGCGCCTGGTCGGCGTCGTCCAGCTCGCCAGGACCGACTGGCACGTGCGCTCCACCGAGATGTCGTACATCGTCGCGCCCTGGGCCCGTGGCGAGGGCTACGCCTCCGAGGCCGCGCTCGCCACCGCCCACTGGCTCCTCGGGGACCAGGGGTTCGAGCGCGTCGAACTGCGCACCGCCGCCGACAACGCCGCCGCCCAGCAGGTCGCCCAGAAGATCGGCTGCATCAGCGAGGGCGTCCTGCGCAACGCCTGCATAGTCCGCGTCCGTGCCGAGAACGGCACCTGGACCGACGTCCGCAGCGACTACATCGTCTGGAGCCTTCTCCCGGAGGACCTGGAGGGCGCCGACGAGCAGCTCGCCGACACCGGCGGTTACACGTCCTACTCCGACTGGAACTGACGGCCGGGCCGAGGACGGGTCCCGGCGCGGCGCGCTTCCGACAGCTCCACCGGGTACCCTCAACCAGCCCACCCATGGGCCCGTACCCCTGACGACCTGCGAAAACCTGGAGACTGACGACGATGGCCGACCGGGTGACGGTGATCGGCTGGGACGGCTCGCCGCTGACCGCCGCGGCACGCGCCGCGCTCGGCGCCGCCACGCTCGTGGCGGGCGCGGGCCACCATCTCGCCCTGCCCGAGGTACCGCCCGCCGCCGAACGCATCCGCCTCGGCAGCGTCGCGCTGGCCGCCCGCCGCATCGCCGCCCACCGCGGCACCGCCGTGGTGCTCGCCGACGGCGACCCCGGCTTCTTCGGCGTCGTACGCACCCTGCGCGCACCGGAGTACGGCCTGGAGGTCGAGGTCGTCCCCGCCGTCTCCTCCGTCGCCGCCGCCTTCGCCCGCGCGGCCATGCCCTGGGACGACGCCCAGGTGGTCGTCGCCCACCGCCGCACCCTGCGCCGCGCCGTGAACGTCTGCCGCGCCCACACCAAGGTCGCCGTCCTCACCTCGCCCGGCGCCGGCCCCGCCGAACTCGGCCTGCTGCTCGACGGCGTCCACCGCACCTTCGTCATCTGCGAGGAACTCGGCACCGCGCACGAGCGGGTCAGCGTCGTCACCTCGGACAAGGCCGCCGACCACACCTGGCGCGACCCCAACGTCGTCATCGTCATCGGCGGGCCCGCCGCGCGAGGCGCCGCGGGGGAGGGCGGCGGCTGGATCGCCGGACGCGACCCGGGGACCGGCCCGCGCGGCTGGGTGCAGCCCGACGAGTCCTACGGCGGCGGAACCGGAGCCGGTCTCGGCGAGGGCGAGACGGAGCTGTTGCGCGCCGCCCAACTCGCCCGGCTCGGCCCCCGGGTCGGCGACCTCGTCTGGGACATCGGCTGCGGCTCCGGCGCGTTCGCCACCGAGGCCGCGCGCGCCGGAGCCGCCGTCATCGCCGTCGACCGGGACCCGGGCGCCTGCGCCCGCACCGACGACGCCGCACGCCGGTTCGGGGTCCAGCTCCAGGTGGTGCACGGCAGCGCCCCGCACGTGCTGGAGGACCTGCCCGAGCCCGATGTCGTACGGGTGGGCGGGGGAGGCGCGGCCGTCGTCTCGGCGGTCGCCGACCGGCGCCCGGAGCGCATCGTCACGCACGCCGCGACCCGCGACGCGGCCGAACTCGTCGGCCGCGACCTGACCGAGCACGGCTACCGCGTCGAGTGCGCCCTGCTCCAGTCCGTCGCCCTCGACACCCGCGCCTGGACCGAGACCGAGCGGAACGTCGTGTTCCTGCTCAGCGGTGTTCTCCATCGCGCCCCGTGATCCTGTTGTCGTACTGCGCGGGGTAGGCTGGCCGATCGTTGTACCGCACCGGCGGCCCGGAACTTCGTTCGCCAATGTCCGGAAAGCGCGCCCGTTTTGGGGTGGGTGTGGTACTGCGAAACCGGAGGACGCGCAACGTGGCGCAGTCCACAGCGGGCTGTCGCGGATCATGCTGTCGCGATGGCGCAACGGCCGGGACAATGCCACTGAATGGCTTTGTCGCCTTTTCCGGCGGGTCGTTCGTGCCGCTGGGCACGGACGCTCGTTCTTCACTGCGGGCGGTCGGTGCGCCGTTCCGGGTGAGCTGGTCGTAGGAGAGCACTAACCGATGGGCGAGGGGTACGCATGACCGACACCGGCCAGATCCCGGGCGAGGGACAGCCGGAGAGCGCAGGCATGGTGGAGCAGCCGGGCGTTGCCGCGCACGGTGCGTACACCTACCTCGCCGAGGCACCCGCCGAGGACGAAGAGCTGCTGCTGCCCGGTGCCCAGAGCGCGTGGGGCAACGAGGTGGCGCCGCCCGCCCCGGAGCCGGTCGTCGAGGCCGTCCACGAGCCGGGCCCGCACGAGACGGCCGGCCGCGACAGCGGCTCGGTCGACCTCAGCGGCGTCCGGCTGCCGAGCCCGGCCCCCGGGCCGGTGCCGCCGTCCCCCGTCCTCACCGCGCCGCAGGACCAGCAGGCCGCGCAGCCGCCGCGCCGCCCGCTGCACCTCGGCCCGCCGATCCCCGACGCCTCCGCCAGCCCGGTCCGCTCCCTCGCCGACCGCGGTCCGGCCGGAGCGCCGGTGCGCCAGCCCGCCCCGGTCCCGGCGCCGGGCCCCGAGTACCTCGACGCCCAGCCGCTGGGTGACATGGCCCCGCAGAGCGCCGCCCCCTGGGGCGCGGCGCCGGTGCCCGGCCCCGCGGCCGGGGCCGACGCACAGGCCCCGGTTGCCGAAACGGTTGACCCGGTCATGACCGCGGCGGACGCCGCGGCCCCGGTGGAGGCCGTCGGCACCCCGGAGACCGCCGCGCCGGAGACCGCCGCCCAGGCGGCCGCGCCGGCGCCGGACACCGTCCAGGTGGTGCACGGCCACGACGGCGTGCAGCCCGCGCACGGCCACGACGGGGTGTACGCGGCTCCCGCCGAGGCGTCCCCGGAAGGTGTCGCACCGCTCGCCCCTGAGCAGGGCGCGGAGAACGCCACCCAGCCTGTCTCCGGGACCGCCGGCCAGGCCATGCCCGGCGGCGACGCGGCCGCGGCCGAGGGGCACCCGGTGACGCAGGCCGCGCCCGCCCTCTCCGAGGAGCCGGACGAGACCGACGAGACTCCGGTGGGCCCCGCCGAGCAGGTCGCCGTCGCCGTCGAGGAGCCGCAGGCGCCTGTGATGCCGGACGCGGCCGCGCCGTCCGAGGCACCGCAGGCGGAACCGGGCGCGGACGGCACCGTCGCCCCGCCGTCCGGACCGGCGCGGCCCGTCGAGTCCGTCCAGCCGTCCGACGCGGCCGAGCCGGGCGAGGGCGAGCCGTCGGCCCAGGCCCAGGCGCAGGCAGTGCCGGTCGCGCTGGCCGCCCAGGACGTCGGCGGCGTGGAAGGCGCGGTCCAGGCCGTCGACGGTGGATCCGCACCGGGGGCGTCGCAAGCCGCCGCCCAGGCCGCTCCGGGAGCCGCCTCCGCCGAGGCCGCCGCGCAGACGGCCACGGCCCAGGCGGAGCCGGCCACCCCGGCGCAGCATCCGGACCCGGCCGCCCCGGTCACCGACCAGGCCGTCCCCGTGGCCACTCCGGCCGCGGGCACCGGTCCGGCTGCCGCCGTGGCCGACCAGGCGGCCCCTGTGGCCGATGTGTCCGCTCCTGTCACCGACCCGGCTGCCGCCGCCGCCGATCCGGCCACCGCCGACGGCGGTCCGGCCGCGGTCACGACCGATCCGGCTGCCGCCGTGACCGACCAGGCCGCGCCCATCCCCGTCGCCCCTCAGGGCGACGGCGTGGAGGCCCAGCCCGGCGTGGCGGAGCCGCAGGTGCCCGCGGCGGGGGCTCCCGCCGTTGCGCAGCCCGGCGAGGTCCAGCCCGGCGAGGTCCAGCCCGGCGAGGTCCAGCCCGGCGAGGTCCAGCCCGCCGAGGTCCACTGCGCCGCTCCTCAACCCGCCGACGCTCAGATCGGCGCCTCTAAGCTCACGCCCGCCGCCGAAGCCGTACCCGCCCCCGAGGCGACGGCCCCGCCCGAGTCCGCTGCCCCGGCTGCCGCCGCGGAGACGGCCGGGACCGACGTCCTCGCGGCCACCCCGGCGCAGGACGCCGCCGTCGAGGCCCCCGCCACCCCGGCCCAGGGCCCCCAGCTGGCCGAGCCCCTCGCGCCTGCCGCGCCCGCCGCCGAAGCGCTGCCGAGCGCGCCGGAGGCCCAGGCCGCCGCCGCGTCGCAGACGCCGTCCGAGCCGACCGCCCAGGACGCCGTCCAGCAGCCCGCCGCTCCCGAAGGGGCTCCCGTGACCGATCCCGGCGCGCCCGCGGGCCCGCAGACGCAGTCCGCCGTCCCGGCACCGGCCGCCGCCCCTGCCGACGCGACCGGCCCCGCCGGTGCCGCCACCGCACCCTCTGAAGCGGTCGAGGAGCAGGTCACCGCCGCCGAGCAGGCCGACCCGCTGCCCTCCCAGGTGCCGCTGGAGCCGCATCCGGAGCAGCCGCTGGGGCAGTTCGTGCCGGTCGAGGGCCAGGTGCCCACCACCCCGCACCTGGCGCCGACCCCGCCGCAGCCCCTGATCCTCCCCACGGAGGCCACGCAGGAGCCGGTGGCCACGGTGCCCGCCCCCCGCGAGGGCGAGCCCGCGGCCGTGCCGGCCCCCGATGTCGTACAGCACGCCGAGGACCTGCAGACCAGGGCCGCCGACCAGGATGAAGAGAGCACGGCCGCAGTGGCGGAAGAACGACGTTCCACCGGCCCGGCGGCGCCCGGCTACGACGACGCCGAGCGCGAGGCCGTCCTGAAGGTGATGCGCGAGCGCCGCGACATCCGCAACGGCTTCCGCGGCGACCCCATCCCGCACGAGGTGCTGCTGCGCGTCCTGGAGGCCGCCCACACGGCGCCCTCCGTGGGCCACTCGCAGCCCTGGGACTTCGTCGTCATCCGCTCCGCCGAGACCCGGCGGACGATGCACGAACTGGCGATGCGACAGCGCGAGGCGTACGCCAAGTCGCTGCCGAAGGGCCGGGCCAAGCAGTTCAAGGAACTGAAGATCGAGGCCATCCTCGACACGCCGGTCAACATCGTCGTCACCGCCGACCCCACCCGCGGCGGCCGGCACACCCTCGGCCGTCACACACAACCGCAGATGGCGCCCTACTCCTCGGCGCTCGCGGTGGAGAACCTCTGGCTCGCCGCCCGCGCCGAAGGCCTCGGCGTCGGCTGGGTCAGCTTCTTCGACGAGCGGGAGATGGTCCGCGCGCTCGGCCTGCCCGAGCACCTGGAGGTCGTCGCGTACCTGTGTGTCGGGTACGTCGACGAGTTCCCGGACGAGCCCGAGCTGATGCAGGCCGGCTGGTCCAAGCGACGCCCCCTGTCCTGGGTGGTGCACGAGGAGACGTACGGCCGCCGCGCCCTGCCCGGAGAGGAACCCCACGACCTGCTTGCCGAGACCGTCGCACAGATCCGCCCGCTCGACGCCAAGGCCCTCGGTGAGGCCTGGGAGCGCCAGAAGCGCATGACCAAGCCGGCCGGCGCGCTCGGCATGCTGGAGATCATCTCCGCGCAGCTGTCCGGGCTGTCCCGGCAGTGCCCGCCGCCGATCCCGGAGCCCGCCGCCGTCGCCATCTTCGCGGGCGACCACGGCGTGCACGCCCAGGGCGTCACCCCCTGGCCGCAGGAGGTCACCGCCCAGATGGTGGCCAACTTCCTCGGCGGGGGAGCGGTCTGCAACGCCTTCGCCGCCCAGGTGGGTGCCGAGGTGTGCGTCGTGGACGTCGGCGTCGCCGCCGACCTGCCGGCGACGCCCGGCCTGCTGCCCCGGAAGATCCGCGGCGGTACGTCGGACATGACCACCGGCCCCGCGATGACCCGCGAGGAGGCCCGGGCGGCCATCGAGGTGGGCATCGAGACCGCCCGCGACCTGGTCGCGGCCGGCAACAAGGCGCTGCTCACGGGCGAGATGGGCATCGCCAACACCACCGCGTCCGCCGCGCTGATCTCCGTCTTCACCGGCGCCGACCCGGCCGAGGTCACCGGCCGGGGCACGGGCATCAACGACGAGACGCTGGCCCGCAAGACCGAGGTCGTCCGCCGCGCCCTGGAACTCCACCAGCCGGACCCGGCCGACCCGCTCGGGGTCCTCGCGGCCGTCGGCGGCTTCGAGCACGCGGCCATGGTCGGCCTCCTGCTCGGCGGCGCCTCGCTGCGTACGCCCGTGATCCTGGACGGCGTCAGCGCCGGCGCCGCGGCCCTGGTCGCCCGCGCCATCGCCCCCGAGGTGCTCGCGGCCTGCATCGCCGGCCACCGCAGCGCGGAGCCCGGCCATGTGGCGGCGCTCAACAAGCTGGGCCTGCGCCCGCTGGTCGACCTCGACCTGCGCCTCGGCGAGGGCACGGGCGCGCTGCTGGCCCTCCCGCTGGTCCAGAGCACGGCACGGGCGATGCACGAGGTGGCGACGTTCGACTCGGCGGGAGTGACCGAGAAGTAGCGGCGACCACGAGGGGCCCGGGACCGAGGTGCCGGGCCCCTCGTGGCACGCGCCCGCGCCGGGCGGCACTGCCCAGCCCTCGGACACCGCAGCCGTCCTTCACCGCCCCCCACGTAAAATCCGCACGTCAGCGCCACCGCGAGCCACCGGAGGAGCCACCGCCATGGCCGAACACCCCGCCTACCCCGTAGGCCTCCGTCTCTCCGGCCGCCGCGTGGTCGTCCTCGGCGCCGGCACGGTGGCCCAGCGCCGCCTCCCGGCCCTCATCGCGGCCGGCGCGGACGTCGTCGTCGTATCACCCGGGGCGACCCCCTCGGTCGAGGCCATGGCGGACACGGGTGAGATCACCTGGATCCGGCGCCCGTACCAGGACGGCGACCTCGCCGGGGCCTGGTACGCCCTCATCGCCACCAGCGACTCCGAGGCCAACGCGCGGGCGTCCGCCGAAGCGGAGCGCAACCGCGTCTGGTGCGTCCGCTCCGACGACGCCGACCAGGCCACCGCCTGGACCCCGGCGACGGGGCACAGCGAGGGCGTCACCGTCGCCGTCCTCACCACGGACGCGCGCGGCCGCGACCCCCGGCACACCGCCGCCATCCGCGACGCGGTGGTCGAGGGGCTGCGCGACGGCACCCTGGTGGCACCCCACCACCGCACCCGCACCCCCGGCGTCGCCCTCGTCGGCGGCGGCCCCGGCGACCCCGACCTGATCACGGTCCGCGGGCGCCGCCTGCTCGCCGCGGCGGACGTCGTGATCGCCGACCGGCTCGGCCCGCGCGACCTGCTCGCCGAACTCCCGCCGCACGTCGAGGTCATCGACGCGGCGAAGATCCCGTACGGCCGCTTCATGGCCCAGGAGGCCATCAACAACGCGCTCATCGAGCACGCCAAGCGGGGCAAGTCGGTCGTCCGGCTCAAGGGCGGCGACCCGTACGTCTTCGGCCGGGGCATGGAGGAGGTCCAGGCGCTCGCCGAGGCCGGCATCCCGTGCACGGTCGTCCCCGGCATCTCCAGCTCCATCTCGGTGCCCGGCGCGGCAGGCATCCCGGTCACCCACCGGGGCGTCGCCCATGAGTTCACGGTCGTCAGCGGGCATGTGGCCCCGGACGACGAGCGCTCCCTGGCCGACTGGCCCTCGCTGGCCAAGCTCACCGGCACGCTCGTGATCCTGATGGGCGTCGACAAGATCGGCAGGATCGCCGAGACGCTCGTCGCGCACGGCAAGTCCCCCGACACGCCCGTGGCCCTGGTCCAGGAGGGCACGACGGCCGCGCAGCGCCGCGTCGACGCCACCCTCGCCACGGTCGCCGAGGCCGTCCGCGCCGAGGACGTCAAGCCCCCGGCGGTCATCGTCGTCGGCGAGGTCGTGCGGGTCGGCCCGGAGCCGATCGCGTGACGCATGGCCCGCTCGGGCACGCCCCATGGCTCGATACCGCGTGACCCATGGCTTGATCACGCGTAACCCGGGGTAACCCGTACCGTCCCAGCCGTTGGCAGCACACCCAGGACAAGGCAGTATCACCCTGTGGCCGATCTCATCACCGTCGAGGACCCCGACGACCCGCGTCTGGCCGACTACACCGGGCTGACCGACGTCGAACTGCGCCGCAAGCGCGAGCCCGCCGAAGGCCTGTTCATCGCCGAGGGCGAGAAGGTCATCCGCCGGGCCAAGGAAGCCGGCTACGAGATGCGCTCCATGCTGCTCTCGGCCAAGTGGATCGACGTCATGCGCGATGTCATCGACGAACTGCCCGCCCCGGTCTACGCCGTGAGCCCCGAACTCGCCGAACAGGTCACCGGCTACCACGTGCACCGCGGCGCCCTCGCCTCCATGCAGCGCAAGCCGCTGCCCACGGCCGGCGAACTGCTGCGCTCCGCCCGCCGGGTCGTGGTCATGGAGTCGGTCAACGACCACACCAACATCGGTGCCATCTTCCGCTCGGCGGCCGCGCTCGGCATGGACGCCGTCCTGCTGTCGCCGGACTGCGCCGACCCGTTGTACCGGCGGAGCGTCAAGGTCTCGATGGGCGCGGTCTTCTCGGTGCCGTACGCCCGGCTGGAGACCTGGCCCAAGGGGCTGGAGTCGGTCCGCGAGGCCGGCTTCACGCTGCTCGCGCTCACCCCGGACGACAAGGCCCGCTCCCTCGACGAGGCCGCTCCGCACACGATGGACCGGGTCGCCCTGATGCTGGGCGCCGAGGGCGACGGGCTGTCCACCCAGGCTCTGGTCGCCGCCGACGAATGGGTTCGCATCCCGATGTCCCACGGAGTCGACTCGCTCAACGTGGGCGCGGCCGCCGCGGTGGCCTTCTACGCCGTGGCGACCGGCCGCCCCCGGTCCTGACGGCCGTCTCCGTAGCGGAGGCTACTGTCGCTGCGGTTGCTGTTGGGCGTGCTGCTGGTGCACGCCGGTGCCGCCGAGCCCGCGCGCCGGGCCCTGGCATCCCTGTGCCAGAGCGATCCCGAGCGCCACGAGCAGCGTCACCACGACGAACACGAACAGCCGCTGCCGCAGCAGCCGCGGATTGGCCGGTCGCAGTCCGGTCCCCGTCGTACGCTGCCCCGGCCGCCCGGTGCGCGGAGTGGGCCGGCCACCGCTGGAACGCGGACCGCCACCGCGCGGAGCCGGTGTCGCACGGGCCGTACCGGGCCGTGATCCGGCGCCCGCCGCGCGCCCGCCGTTGCCGCTCCGCTGCGGAATCCCGCCCCGCGACGGCACGCCGGCGCTCCGCGAGGCGACCCCGCCGCGCGGCAGCGGGGTGCCGGGGGCGGGGCGCCGCTGGGTGCGCTGCTGCTCGGGATAGGTGTCGACGAGCCGTCCCGTGGGCCGGTCCGCCTCCGCGGCGCGCGGGGCAGGCGGCCGTACGCCGACGTCCAGACCCTGTGCCTCACGGGCGGCGATCTCCTTCAGCCGCAGCGACAGCTGCAGGGTGCTGGGCCGCTCCTCGGGGTCCTTCGCCAGACAGGCCCGCACCAGCGGGGCGAGCGCGTCGGGTACGCCGTACAGCTGCGGCTCCTCGTGCACCACCCGGTACAGCATCACCTCGGAACTTCCGTGTCCGAAGGGCGAGTCACCGGTGGAGGCGTAGGCGAGGGTCGCGCCCAGGGAGAAGACGTCGGTCGCCGGGGTGACGGCCGCGCCGCGCACCTGCTCGGGCGCGAGGAAGCCGGGGGAGCCGACGGCCGTGCCGACGTGGGTGAGGGTGGAGGCGCCGGTGGCCCAGGCGATGCCGAAGTCGATGATCCGCGGGCCCTTGGGGGACAGCAGGATGTTGGAGGGCTTCAGGTCCCGGTGGACGACCCCGGCCTCGTGCACCGCGACCAGGCCCTCGGACAGCGCCGCGCCGATCGCGGCGGCGTCGGCCGCGCCGAGCGGGCCCTCGTCGTTGACCTTGTCGTGCAGTGAGGGGCCGGGTACGTACTGGGTGGCGAACCAGGGCCGCTCCGCCTCCAGATCGGCGGCGACCAGCCGGGCCGTACAGCCGCCCCGGATGCGCCGGGCCGCCGAGACCTCCCGGGCGAACCGCGACCGGAACTCCTGGTCCTCCGCGAGGTCGGGCCGGATCACCTTCAGCGCGACCCGCTGTCCCTTCTTGTCGGAGCCGAGGTAGACCACGCCCATCCCGCCCGCGCCGAGCCGTCGGTGAAGCCTGAACGAGCCGACGACGCGCGGGTCCTCGCGCCTCAGGCGCATCATCGCCATGTTCATCCCCGCTGCCCGGTCCCTGTGACGTGGCACAGCTTACGTTTCCACGGCCGTCGGCGCGCAGAGGCCGCGCCCTCGGGCCCGAACGGATTGCGTGGACCGCACCCCGCAGGTGAAAAGGAGTCACCACCCCACGCACCGCGGTGCCCTTGGGCAGTCGGTGCCCCCAACCAGGCTCGGTGGCAGGGATGTTGGTGGAACAAGAGGCCAGGTGGAGCAGGTCCGCGAGGCCGTCGTACGGACCCCGGGGGCCGGCCGGAAGATCACCGGCCGGATGCCCGGCGGGCCGGACGCGACAGCTCTCCCGGCCGTCACCAGAGTGATCGAAGTCACTCCATTCGCCGCCGGGTGCTCCGGAAATGAGGGGATACGGCGGACGTCCCCTCCGGGAAGACCCCGAGACCTCCACCATCGTCTCCAACCTGGGGAGTACTCCCCCGGTGACGGCTCATCCTCCGGGAGGCCCGGCAATCGGTACGAGGGCATGACGCCGGGTGGGGGCCGCGCGCCTAGATTTGAGGACAAGCGGCGGGTGCAGCACTCGTCCCCCGAGGTCAGACACCCGCCGCTCCGAGACGACCGAGACGGTCAGGAGAGGGACCATGGCCCACACGGCACCGCGACGCACCGCGTTCGCTCCCCGCCGCACGGGCCGCCGCCACCCCCTGGTGGCGACGCTCATGGCCCTTCCCCTGGCGGCCCTGCTCCTGCTCGTGTTCGACGGCTGGGAGACGGTGGCCACACAGGCGTCGTCCGTGGGTGCGATGCTGGGGCGCTGAGCGGCGACCCCAGGCCCGGAAGAGCGGTCCGGGCAGGGACATCCATCCAGGAAACCCCGTGGGGACGGGGGTGCGGCGGACGGCACGAATGCCGGCGCAGCTGGGGAGCTGCGCCGGCATTGCGCCGTTTTCCGGGGCCACCGTGTGCGCGTCCACGAGCGCGCGAGCCGTCGTACGCCGAGCGCGGCCGCGGGCAGTCGTACCTCCCGCCGAACCTCTTCGAGCGGGGGCACGCGCCCAGGGCGGGCGGTGACCCCCGCCCGCGGGGGCGGGCGACGCGCCCCGAATCCGCCGTACGTACACCCGCATACCCGATCCCCAAGGCCCCCTTGACCATCCTTCGCGGCCGTCGCCTGCGCGCACCCGGGCGGGGCCGACTGTGCCTGCCCCGCTGCGCCCACGCCGCTCGCCGACCGCCCCGACGCCACCGTCGTACGGCCACCACGCCACTGGCGCGCAGGCGCACGCCCCCGGCCCCGACTTGCGGCACCCCCGGGGACCCCGACGCGGCCCCCAGGGAAGCCGCCGCCACCCCCCCTCGCTCGCCTGCACCGCGCATGCCCCGCCCCCATGGCCTGCCTCCACGCGCGGCCCCTCAAGGGACTGGCGACCTCGAAGCCGCCTCCCCGGTGCCCGCGCCCGGCGGGAAAGCCCGCCCCCGGCGTCCCAGGCCGTACCGCCCCAGCCCACGCCCGCCGAAGCCGCCGGGAATCCCAGGCCTCCGATGCCGCTGTCCGAGCGGGCTGAGCCCCCGAACCCCCAGCTCCCCACGCCGTACCCCACCGAGCCGCCGTTCCCGTTCCGGCCGCCTGGGCCGCCCCTCCCGCCTGGGCGCGCGGGGCGGCATCGATGCCCGGGCCGCCCGCGCGGTCGGCCGCCTGGTACGCCTGCGGTCCTCTCCCGCCCGAGACGTGGGCTCGCTTCCTCGCCCCCTACCGGCGCGCCCGCGGACCGGCCGTGCCCGCGTCCGGCGACCCCTGGACCGCCCTTGTACGTCCCGCCCGCGCGCTCACCGCGCAGATGGCCGTCAAAGCGCTCAGGAGATGCCGTCCGCTGGAGGATGTCGAGAAGGCGCTGATCAACGCATATGTCTGCATGCTCTGCATCAGTTGGCGCCCTGACCGTCGAACCGCGCCGTAACCGCCCGCGGCCACACGGAGTCTCTCCCGCGGAAAGACCAAGCAGGACCGACCGGCGAGGAGTCGGGCCGAACCCTGCATGGTCCGAAACGCCATGCGCCGATGCGCCCCTGCCACCCGCCCGCCTCGGTGCGGTCGCGATCACGAAGAAGCCCCCGGCCGTACGAGACGGCCGGGGGCTTTTCGATGTGTGGACGATACTGGGATTGAACCAGTGACCTCTTCCGTGTCAGGGAAGCGCTCTCCCGCTGAGCTAATCGTCCGCGGGCTGTGACAAGGCAGTCACAGTCAGTGCGCGATACTGGGATTGAACCAGTGACCTCTTCCGTGTCAGGGAAGCGCTCTCCCGCTGAGCTAATCGCGCGGGGAGGATCTTCGAGAAGATCCGCAAGATCTCCGAGGAGATCCAGTGGACGATACTGGGATTGAACCAGTGACCTCTTCCGTGTCAGGGAAGCGCTCTCCCGCTGAGCTAATCGTCCTTGGAGGTGGAGACGGGATTTGAACCCGTGTAGACGGCTTTGCAGGCCGTTGCCTCGCCTCTCGGCCACTCCACCAGGAGTGTAGGGGATCGGGATGACCCCTTCTTCCTTCGAGCGGACGACGAGGCTCGAACTCGCGACCTCAACCTTGGCAAGGTTGCGCTCTACCAACTGAGCTACGTCCGCTTGTCGTTTCGGTCCGCTTCCACGTCCCGGCGACGTGTTGAACTCTAGCGGATTCCCGGGCCAGCACAAAAACGCGTTTGCGCAGCGTGCTGCGGTGCACCCCCTGGAGCACGAGGTCAGGGCCCCCTCGGGGACATCCCGGAGCCACCTGTCGGACACCCGACCTAGACTCGATCACGTGCCTCACCACCCTCTCGGCCTCCCCGCTCTGGCCCGCTTCGGCGACCGCGTCGCCACCGGCCTCCTGGACGTCACCAGCGATCCGTCCGCCCTGGACTCCGGCGGTTTCTGGGCTGTCTGCGCGGACTTCGAGGGCCGGCTGACCTGCGCTCGCTTCGCGGACGTCCGCGAAGAGCCGGTGCCCGCCCCGGTGCCGGGCGGCTGGCGGGGCCCGGCCGCGCACGAGTGGACCTCCTCCCTGGACCACGGGGCCTACACGGCCGGCGTACGCCGCATCCGCGAGCACATCGCGGCCGGCGAGGTCTACCAGGCCAACCTCTGCCGGGTGCTCAGCGCGCCCGTGGCCCCCGACGCCGACGTGGACGCCCTGACCGCCGTGCTGGCCCGCGGCAACCCCGCGCCGTACGCCGGGACGATCCGGCTGCCGGAGCACGGCGTGGAGATCGCCACCGCCTCGCCCGAGCTGTTCCTGCGCCGCCGCGGCCGGGTCGTGGAGTCCGGGCCGATCAAGGGCACCGGGCGCACGGAGGCGGACCTCCTGGAGAAGGACTACGCGGAGAACGTGATGATCGTGGACCTCGTGCGCAACGACATCGGGCGCGTCTGCGCGACCGGCAGCGTGACCGTCCCCGATCTCTGCGCCGTCGAGAAGCATCCCGGGCTGGTCCACCTGGTCTCCACGGTCCGCGGCGAGCTGCGCGACGGCACCGGCTGGCCGGACCTCCTCGCCGCCGCCTTCCCGCCCGGCTCGGTGACCGGCGCGCCGAAGTCGAGCGCCCTGCGGATCATCGAGGCCCTGGAGACGGCCCCGCGCGGGCCGTACTGCGGCGGCATCGGCTGGGTCGACGCCGACCGGGGCACGGGCGAGCTGGCCGTCGGCATCCGCACCTTCTGGATCGACCGACCGGGCGGCGCGGCGGCGCGCTTGCGTTTCGGCACCGGCGCCGGCATCACCTGGGGATCCGACCCCGAGGCGGAGTGGCGGGAGACCGAACTGAAGGCGTCCCGGCTGCTCGCGGTAGCGTCGGGGACGTACGAGGCGAGCGGAGGGGTGCGCGCATGAGGATCTGGCTGGACGGCGGGCTGCGGGACCTGGAGTCGGCCCGCGTCTCCGTCTTCGACCACGGACTGACCGTCGGCGACGGTATCTTCGAGACGCTGAAGGCGGCCGACGGCAAGCCCTTCGCGCTCACCCGTCACCTCGACCGGCTGACCCGCTCGGCCCGGGGCCTCGGTCTGCCCGACCCCGACCACGACGAGATCCGCGCGGCCTGCGCGGCCGTGCTGGAGGCCAATGCGATGCCGCTCGGCCGGCTGCGGATCACCTACACCGGCGGCCACGGTCCGCTCGGCTCCGACCGCGGCGAGCACGGCCCGACCCTCGTGGTCGCCCTCGGACCGACCACCCGCCGCCCGGACACCACCGCCGTGGTCACGGTCCCCTGGACCCGCAATGAGCGCGGCGCCCTGGCCGGCCTGAAGACCACCTCGTACGCCGAGAACGTCGTCGCGCTCGCCCGCGCCCACGAACAGGGCGCCTCCGAGGCGCTGTTCGGCAACACGGTCGGACAGCTCTGCGAGGGCACCGGCTCCAATGTCTTCGTGGTCCTGGACGGCGAGATCCACACCCCGCCGGTCGCCTCCGGCTGCCTCCCCGGCATCACACGCGCCCTGGCGGTCGAGTGGACGGGCGCGAAGGAGACCGACCTTCCGCTGGACGTCCTCCGGCGTGCCGACGAGATCTTCCTGACCTCCACCCTGCGCGACATCCAGGCCGTGCACCGCGTCGACGACCGCGCCCTGCCCGCCGCCCCCGGTCCGGTGACCGCCGAGGCGATGCGGATCTTCGAGGAGCGGGCCGGGAAGGACCTGGACCCCTGAGCCGGGGCGCCTTGCCCGCAGCGTCGGAAAACCGGCTGACTCGGCGGTCGGGCGCGGGTAGAACAGCCGTGATGACGACGACCCTGCGGCCGATCGAGCCGCTCCAGCAGCACCCCGACGGCACCCGCTCGCGCCGCTACCAGGTGTGCGTGAACAGCCGTCCCGTCGGCGAGATCCACCTCGGTACCTCGCCGACCCTCGGCGACTCGGTGGCGAGCGTCCATGAGCTGTGGATCGCCGAGCCCGACCGGCGGCGCGGCCGGGCCACGGTGGCCGCGCTGGCCGCGGAGGAGGTGGTACGCGGCTGGGGTTGCACCCAGATCGAGACCATCGTCCCCGCCTCGGCGGACATCGCCCTGCGCCTGTTCGGCACCCTCGGCTACACGCTGCGCAACCGCCGCATGGCGAAGCCGCTCGGCACCGTTGCGCCCGAGCTGCCGGCGGGCAGCACCGCGCGGCCCATGACGGAGGCCGACTTCGCGGCCTGGCGGGAGCATGAGAGCGAGCGGTACGCGCGCACGTGGCGTGAGCGCGGGGTCCCCGAATCGGTGGCCCGCGCCAAGGCGCGCCGCGACCACGAGCGGCTGCTGCCGCACGGGTTCGCCACCGACGGCGTGCTCTTCAGCGTCCTGGAGCACGAAGGGGTCCGCGTGGGCACGCTGTGGCTGGCGCTCACCGACGACGAGGCGTTCGTCTACGACGTCGAGGCCGACGCCGCCCACCGCGGCCGGGGGCACGGCCGTACGCTCATGCTGCTGGCGGAGCGCCAGGCGATCGAGGCCGGCCGGCCGGTCCTCGGCCTCAACGTGTTCGCGGGCAACACCCCGGCGGAGCGGCTGTACGAGTCGCTGGGCTACGTGACGACGTCCCGCTCCCTCGTCAAGACGCTGCTGTAGGACGGGCGGACCGTGCCGGAGGGCCGGAGGATCCCGCCGGGGGACAGGCCGGGGCGCTGGCCTACGCCTGCTCGCCGCCCAGCAGCCGGTCGGCGATCTCCTCGATGCGCTCGCGCAGGCCCTCCTGGCTCTTGCCGCCGTCGAGGCGCTCGCCGCCGATGACGTACGTCGGAGTGCCGGTCACCCCGATCGCCTTGCCCTCGGCCTGGTCGGCGTCCACGATCAGGATGTGCCGGCCGTCGATCAGCGCGGTGTCGAACTCCTCGGCGTCCAGCCCGAGTTCACGGGCCACGTCGACCAGGAAGGGTTCTCCCTCACGGTCCAGCTCCTCGACCCGGCCCAGCACGGCCTCCACGTAGGGCCAGCCCTGATCCTGGGCCAGCGCCTCCTCGGCGGCCTGGGCGGCGGCGAAGGAGTGCTTGTGCTTCTCCAGCGGGAAGTGCCGCAGCCGCAGCTCCAGCCGGTCGCCGTAGCGGGCGCGCAGGGCGCGGACGTCGTCCAGGGCGGTGCGGCAGTCGGGGCACTGAAGCTCGCACCAGACGTCGAGAACGAGGGCGTCGGCGCGTGCGGGGGAGGAGTCGCTCATGCCGCCAGTCTTCCAGGCCGGGCCCGGCCGACCCAATCGGGACCGCGACGCCCCGGAGGCCGTTCATCGGGTACGGCACTCCAGGAGGAGACGACCCGGAGATGTCCCTGATGTCCGCCGGGGGCATGGCCTCGCGGGGACGGGGCGGTGCAGGATGGAGGGGACGAAGCGTGCCGGACCGGCGCGCCGTGTGCCCGCGTCGCACCGCGCTGCGGTGTCCCGCCCCACCCGACCGAGCCCGCCAGGAGGACCGGATGATTGCCGAGACCGTCTGCTCCGCCGTGTCCGCGGCGGGCCTGGGCATCGCGGTGGTCACGGCCTACCGCAAGCGTTTCCTGGCGGCGGCCCGCATCGCGGCCTACTCCCTGGTGCCCGTCGGCCTGGTGATGACCGGAGTCGTCGGCTGGCTCGCCGACACCGCCTTCAGTCCCGTCGCCTGGGCGGGCTTCGGGGTGCTGGGCGCGGCCTGGCTGCTCTTCGCGGGCACGCGCGCCGTCGAGCGCCGGCGCGGTGGCGCCACCCGGGCCGAGCGCAGAGCGGCCCGCGGCAGCGGGACGGACGCCGTGGCTCCTACGGCCTCCGCGCCCTCCCTCGGCCCCGGGAACCGGCGCGCGACCCGTTCCGCCGACGCTCCCCGCGCCACCGGCTCCGCCGACGACTTCAGCGACATCGAGGCCATCCTGAAGAAGCACGGCATATGACGGCCGCATGACGGCCCCGGCGGCATAAGGGCACGTCGGCCCGTCCGGCCGGAATGGCACAGTGCGTCATGATCGCGCCCCGATCCGTTCACGAAGGGAAGCAAGTCGGACGAGACGGTGCGGAATGCGGCAACTCCCGCATACAGGTGGCATCTTCGTCGCGCGCAGGGTCTCTTCTGCGCCATGATCTGCCGCGAGATGCTGGACACGAAACAGAGCGAGGCCGCGCCGCCGAAGGACGAGCCGCGCGGGTGCCTCTTCGCCCTCTCCCAGCCACCGCTGATGATCTTCCTTGCGGTGATCGGGTGTCTGCTCCTCATGGCTGCGCTGCACGACCTGCTGTTGCTGTGAGCCGTACGCGTCCGTCCCGGCGCCACCCGCCGGGACCGACGTCGGCCGGGCCCCGCCGAGCGTCTCACCTGGCGTGAGTGCCCCGGCGCCGGGCGGGCCCCTCAGCCCGTCGCCTCCTTGCGCCGCGCGCGGTAGGCGGCCACGTGCAGCCGGTTTCCGCAGGTGCGGCTGTCGCAGTAGCGGCGCGAGCGGTTGCGGGACAGATCGACGAAGGCCCGCCGGCAGTCCGGAGCCTCGCAGCGCCGAAGCCGCTCCTGCTCCCCGGCCACCACGAAGAAGGCGAGCGCCATCCCGCAGTCCGCGGCGAGATGATCGGCCACGGAGGCACCGGGCGCGAAGTAGTGCACATGCCAGTCGTAGCCGTCGTGGTCCGTCAGCCGCGGCGTCGTGCCGGCCGCGGCGACCAGTTCGTTGATGAGCCCGGCGGCGGACCGGGGGTCCGGAGCGGCGAAGATGGCCGCGAAGCGCGCCCGCACCCGTCGCACCGCCGGAAGATCGAACTCCGACAGCACACCGACGTCGCTGATTTGGTGCTTTCGAACGAAATCAGCAAGAGCCGGGACGTCGGGCAGTCCCTCCTCCGCCGCGTCGTCCTCCGGCGCGGTGTTCACCAGATCGACCACGGTGTCGAGGGCGCACCGGGTGTCGTGGGTGATCAGCACGTTTCGCTCCCTGGCCTGGGGGGTCGGGCGACGCCCGCCGATGCTGGCCGATCGTAGCGACATCCGGGCCCCGTGCACCGTGCTCCGCCCGACTCGGACTGCCGGGACAACGCCTCGGCGCCCCACGGGGTTCCCGTACCACCCGCCCTCCCGCGGCCCCGGCGCGGCCGATACAGGCCGACGCCGCCCCGTGAACGCTCACGGTGACGGCGCCGGGCTGTGCCGTATGCGGTTGTCCTGGCCCGAGCCGTCTCCCCGAGTGGACGGCGCCGGGCTGCTCTCGAAGGGGCCGCGGCCTAGCTTTCCGCCAGGATGTGCGACAGCTCCTGATCCAGGTCGAAGTGCCGGTGTTCCGTGCCGGGCGGCACGGCGGCGTCGGTTCGCTTCAGGAAGGACTCCAGGGCCCGCGCCGGGGCCTCGAGCAGGGCCTCTCCCTCCGGCGAGCTGAGGGCGATGCAGACGACGCCCTGGCCATGACTGCGCGATGGCCAGACGCGGACGTCGCCGGTCCCGGTGGGCCGATGAAGCCCCTCGGCGAGGAGGTCGCGGGCGAACACCCACTCGACGGTCTCCTCGGCTCCGGTGTGGAAGGTGGCGTGCACGGCGTAGGGGTCGGCCGTGTCGTACCGCAGGCCTGCGGGGACAGGCAGGGATGACTCGCTCGACACAACGAGGCGCAGGTGCAGCTCGCAGCTGACCGTGGTGTTCATAAGCGCCAGGGCCTTTCGCTCAGTGTGCGCTCGGGGATTCGCACGTCGGCGAAATCGACATGCCACCTACGGTGCCGTTGTAAACCCCTCTGAGGGTTTTGCGTGTCTTTACGTAACTCTTCCGGCCGAGAACTCGTACCAGACCTACGACCATTTCAGTGACGGGATTCACTCCGGTAGGGTTTGTCTGTATGAATACGGGGAGTGACGGGCGGGACGAGGCCGCGGCGGCGGACGGGACGCGGGCCGGCTGGCAGGAGGCGGGCCGAGGGGCCGGAGCGGGCCTCGGCTCCCGCGCGCCCGAATTCGTCAAGGCCCGCCGGCTCCTGCATGTGGGCTGGCAGGTCGGCGTCTTCGTGGTCGGCCTCGCGGTCGTCGTCACCGGCATCGTCATGCTCCCGCTGCCGGGACCCGGCTGGGTGGTGATCTTCGGCGGCATGGCGATCTGGGCGACCGAGTTCGTCTGGGCCCAGCTCGTGCTCCGCTGGATGAAACGCAAGGTCACCGAGGCCGCTCAGCGGGCCCTCGACCCCAAGGTGCGCTGCCGCAACATCACGCTGACCGCTGTCGGGCTGTCGATCGTCGTCGCGCTGGCCGGGATCTACCTGGGCAGGTTCGGCCTCGTCGTGCCCTGGAAGATCGGCGCGGAGTGAGCCGCCCCGGCGCCCGCTGTCCCTCCCTTTGGTCGGACGCACCCCCTGACATGGGGTAATGTTCTTCCTGCGCCCGGGCGATTAGCTCAGTGGGAGAGCGCTTCGTTCACACCGAAGAGGTCACTGGTTCGAACCCAGTATCGCCCACCCGGACCGACGGCCCATCTGCGAAACAGCAGGTGGGCCGTCGTCGTCTGCGCACGCGTCCGGTGCCGTGGCGGCGCGCGGGGCGAGGCGCCGGGCGGCCGGGCGGGCGCGTGTTGCCGAACCGGCAACCAACCTCGTGCGGGGCGGGCCGTCCACAGGACGATCGGACGAGACGTCGTGAAGGGTTTCGCCCTCACCCGCCCACTCCGAGCCTCCTGGAGCCGCCGTGACCCAGCTCCCCCGCTCCGCCCCGACCCACCGCCTGGTGCCCTCGCCGGCCGGCCGCGTCCATCTCGTGGAGCAGGGGCACGGTCCGCTGGTCCTGCTGGTGCACGGGTTCCCGGAGTCCTGGTACTCCTGGCGTCACCAGTTGCCGGCGCTGGCCGCCGCCGGCTACCGCGCCGTGGCCGTCGACGTCCGGGGCTACGGCCGCTCCTCCAGGCCCGCGGCCGTCGACGCGTACCGGATGCTCGACCTGGTCGCCGACAACGTCGCCGTGGTGGAGGCCCTGGGGGAGGAGTCCGCGGTGGTCGTCGGGCACGACTGGGGCGCGGCGATCGCCGCCACCTCCGCCCTGACCAGGCCTGATGTCTTCCATGCCGTGGCCATGCTGGGCGTGCCGTACACCCCGCCCGGTGGCCCGCGCCCCAGCGACGTCTTCGCGCGCATGAGCGGCGCCGGCAGCGCCGGCGGCGACAGCGGCGCTCGCGCGGAGGATGAGGCCTGGGGTGGCAGTGGCAGCGGCGCTCGCGCGGAGGATGAGGCCCGGGGTGGCAGTGGCAGCGGCGCCGGGGACGTCATCGGCAACCAGCCAGCCGGCGGGGGCGGCCACCGTGTGCGGAGCGAAGGAGACGGCAGCCGTACGAGGAGCGGACGCGGCGCGGAGTCCGCGGCGCCGGGGGAGTTCTACGTCTCGTACTTCCAGCGGCCCGGCCGGGCCGAGTCCGAGATCGAGCCCGATGTGCGCGGCTGGCTCGCGGGCTTCTACGCGGCCCTGTCCGCCGGGACCATGCCCGCACCCGGCGCCCCCGATCCCCACTTCGTCGGCCCTGGCGGCACTCTGCGTGAACGTTTCCCCGCCGGTCCGCCGCCGGCCTGGCTCGACGAGCGGGACCTCGACGTCCTGGCCGGCGAGTTCGAGCGGACGGGGCTGACCGGGGCGCTGAACCGCTACCGGAACATGGACCGGGACTGGGAGGACCTGGCCGGCTGGGCGGGCGCCCCGATCACCCAGCCGTCGCTGTTCGTCGGCGGCGCCCTGGACGCCTCGCTCGCCTGGCTGGCGGACGCGGTCGAGGCGTACCCCAAGACCCTGCCCGGCCTGCTCGGCTCGCACATCCTCGACGGCTGCGGCCACTTCGTCCAGCAGGAGCGCCCCGAGGAGACGAACCGCGTCCTGCTCGACTGGCTCGCCGCCCTCCCCGCCTGAACCGGCCCGATCGCGTACACCCGCCGGCCCCGTCCCGCCGCTCTCGTTCGGCCCGCCGACCACGCCGCCCCCACCTGCGGCGACCGTCGGTGGGCCGTCGTCGTGCGTGTGTCGGCCCGCAAGAAATCCTGTCCGAATCATTGACGCACCCCTGGCCTCTCCGTACCTTGTGCCAGCAAGCGCTTACTTGAAACGATTCATGACGGCGGCAACGACGCTGCGGGGAGGGCCCGACTGTGGGAACCAGCAGGAATCTTGAGAGGCGTACGATCCTGAAGGCGGCCGGGGCGTCGGCGGCCGCGCTCGGGCTCGCCGCCACGACCGGCTGTGGCGGCGGAAGCGGTTCCGGGGGCGGTGCGGTGACGATCCGTTACTCCTGGTGGGGCGCCGAGGAGCGGGCGAAGAAGATCAACCAGACCATCGCGCTCTTCGAGAAGAAGTACCCGAAGATCAAGGTCAAGACCGACTTCCAGACATACGCGTCCTTCTGGGAGAAGTTCCAGACGCAGGCCGCCGGCGGAAATCCTCCGGATGTTTTCCAGAACGCCGTCGGTTTTCTCCGGAAGTACGACAAGCGTGGAATTCTGCTCGACCTCAACTCCCAGGTGAAGGCAGGCAACCTGAGCCTGGATCACTTCCGCGACGGCGTCACGAAGGTCGGCGAGGTCGACGGAAAGCAGCTCGGAATTCCCGTCGGCTCCAACACCATGGCGCTCGTCATCGACAAGAAGGTCTTCCAGAAGGCGGGCGTCGAGCCGCACGCGGGATGGACCTGGGACGACTACTTCAAGGCCCTGAAGACCGTCCACGACCGGACGAAGGTCCCGGGCGACACCGGCTACTTCACCATCATGTACCTGTACGACCTCTACCTCCGCCAGAACGGCAAGGCGTTCTTCACCAAGGACGGACTCGGGTTCGACCAGGCCGATCTGACGGAGTGGTGGACCGACGGCTACAGCCGCGTCAAGGCCGGCATCGTCACCGACCCGAAGGTCGTCGCCCAGGACCAGCCCAAGTCCTCCCTCTCCGCCGGCCACGGCGCCTCCGAGTTCACCTGGGACAACTTCACCGTCCGCTACTCCTCGGAGGGCAACAGCACCTACGGCCTCGCCCCGATCCCGACCACGGACGGCAGCCACACCGGCCAGTACCTCGCCTCCCTGATGCTCAGCGCGTCCTCCCACACCTCCCATCCGAAGGAGGTCGCCCAGTTCATCGACTTCATGTGCCACGACCCGGAAGTCGGCACGATCATGGGCTACGACCGCGGCATCCTCGCGAGCACCGAGCAGTACGGCGCGTACAAGCCGGCCGATCCGGCCAACAAGGAGATCGCGCAGTACGAGGTCGACACCGCCAAGGCCGGTGTCCTCGGCACGATCACCCCGCACCCGTCCGGGGCCGACACCGTCGAGGCGTCCTTCCTGCGCATCGGCGGTGACCTCGGCCAGGGCAAGACGAAGGTCTCCGACGCGGTGAAGCAGTTCTTCACCGAGTCCGACGCCGCGTTCCAGGCCTGACGGGACGTGCCGTGACGCTCGTCAGGGACTCCGTGCCCGCCGCCCGCCAGGGGCGTTCGGCCGCCTCCGCCCCCGCGGGGCGGCCCGGCCGCCGGCGGGAGAACCTCGCCGGCTACCTCTTCATGTCCCCGTGGATCGCGGGCTTCCTGCTGCTGACCGCGGGCCCGACGGTCGCCTCGCTGTACTTCGCGTTCACCGACTACAACCTCTTCAACGCACCGAAGTGGGTGGGGCTCGACAACTTCACCGAGATGTTCCACGACCCCCGCTGGCAGAAGTCGGTGGAGGTCACGGCGAAGTACGTGATCATCGGCACCCCGCTGAAGCTGCTGCTCGCCCTCGGCGTGGCCCTCCTGCTCGCCCAGAGCAGGCGCGGCCAGGCCTTCTACCGGGCCGCCTTCTACGCCCCCTCGCTCATCGGCGCGAGCGTCTCCGTCGGCTTCGTCTGGCGGTCGCTGTTCTCGGACGGCGCGATCGTGGACCGTACCCAGTCCTTCTTCGGCTGGCACGTCGGCGGCTGGGTCGGCAACGCCGACTGGGTGCTGTACTGCCTGGTCGCCCTCACGGTCTGGCAGTTCGGCGCGCCCATGGTCATCTTCCTGGCCGGGCTCAAGCAGGTACCCAGGGAGCTGTACGAGGCCGCCGAGATGGACGGCGCCGGGACGTTCCGCAAGTTCTGGAACATCACCCTGCCGATGATCTCCCCGGTCCTGTTCTTCAACGTGCTGCTGGAGACCATCCACTCCTTCCAGATCTTCGGCTCGGCCTACGTCGTCTCCAACACCTACTGCGGTCCGGCCGACGCCACGCTCGTCTACACCTGTTACCTGTACCAGCAGGGCTTCAAGAACGCCCAGATGGGCTTCGCCTCCGCCATGGCCTGGATGCTGCTGCTGGCCGTGGCCCTGGTGACGGCCGTCCTGTCCTGGTCCCAGAAGAAGTGGGTGCACTACGAGGAGGGCGCCCGATGAGTGCGACCACCGACACCGCGACCAAGCAGCCCCTGCTGAGCCGCCGCCGTACCGGCTCGTTCGCCTGGCACGTCGGCGCCCTGCTGATCCTCGCCGTGATCCTCTACCCGGTGATCTGGGTGATCGGTGCCTCCTTCAAGCCCGGCAAGGACATCATCAACAGCCTCACGCTGTTCCCGTCCCACCCGATCCTGAGCAACTTCAAGGGCCTCTCCGACGGCATCGCGGACGTGCGGATCTGGACGTTCTTCGAGAACTCCCTCTTCTACGCCGGTGGTGCCGTCGTCGGCGTGCTCGTCTCCTGCTCGCTGACCGCGTACGCCTTCGCGCGCATCCGGTTCGCCGGGCGCAACCTGCTGTTCTCGCTGATGATCGGCACACTGCTGCTGCCGTACCACGTGCTGCTGATCCCGCAGTACGTGATGTTCCAGAAGCTGGGCTGGGTCAACACCTACATCCCCCTGCTGATCGGCAAGTACCTCGCCACGGAGGCCTTCTTCGTCTTCCTCATGGTGCAGTTCATGCGGAACCTGCCGCCGGAGCTGGACGAGGCCGCCCGGCTCGACGGCTGCGGGCACCTGCGCATCTACTGGTCGATCGTGCTGCCGCTGTCCCGGCCCGCGCTCATCACCAGCGCGATCTTCACCTTCATCAACGCCTGGAACGACTTCATGGGCCCGCTGATCTACCTCAACGAGCCCGGCAAGTACACCGTCTCGCTGGGCCTGATGATGTTCCGCGACTCCGACGGCGTCGCCGCCAACTACGGCGGGATGATCGCGATGTCCCTGGTCGCGCTGCTGCCCGTGCTGCTGTTCTTCCTGGCCTTCCAGCGCCATCTGGTCGACGGCATGGCGACCTCCGGACTGAAGGGGTGAGGCGGGCCATGGCCCAGGCCCGGGTGAAGCCGCGCGGGGAGTCGGTCTTCGCGGAGAGGTTCGCCGTGTTCGCCGAGTGTCTGCTCACCGGCGTGTGGATCGCGGTGGCCTCGCTGGGGATCGTCACCTATCCGGCCGCCTTCGCCGCCGGCGCCCGGCACCTGCGCCGCCGTACCGGTCATCGGGCGGGTGGCGGGCGGGAGTTCGCCGCCGACTTCCGGGCCGCGCTGCGCGGCGGCTGGGCGGTCGGCCTGGCCGGCTGGGCCGTGGCGGCCCTGGCCTGGCTCCAGGTGCAGGCCGTACGGGCCGGGCTGCCCGGCGGGCCGCCGGTCGGTGCCGTGGGACTGTTCGCGCTCCTGGGGCTCGCCGTGGCCGGGCTGCGCGCGGCGGCCGTCTGGGCGCCGGGGGAGAGCTGGCGGGCGCTGCTCGCCGCGGCCGGACGCCGTACGGTGCTCGATCCCGCCGGATCCTTCCTGCTCGTCGGCGGAGCGGTGCTCGTCTGCTGCTCCGCCCTGCTCATCGCCCCCCTGGCGGTCCCCGTGCTGGGCGCCGTCGCGGCGGCGGCCGTCGCCGTGGAGGAGCGGTACCGGGGCCGCTGACCCGCGCCAGGGCCGGTGCCCCGGGCGCCGCGGCGTCCTCTGTCATGCCCCTGACTAGTCACTCTGGAAGGAAGACCATGTCTCCCATTCCCCGCAGGTCCCTGCTCAGGGCGGCCGCCGTCGCCGGAGCCGCCGCCCAGTTCAGCTGGGCGCTCGGGGCCAAGGACGCCGAGGCCGCGCCGAGAGCCGGGGGCGCCGACCCCGTCACCCTCGACTGGCTGGAGGACGGCGGTCTCGGCGCCGCGCCCGGCTCCACCGTCGGCGTGCCCTGGCCCATGGGCGCCTACCAGGAGGACCAGACCTTCGCGCTCACCGACCAAGGCGGCAAGGACGTCCCCGTCCAGACCTGGCCGCTCGCCTACTGGCCCGACGGCTCCCTCAAGTGGACCGCCCACGCGGTGAGTTCAGGCAGCGGCAAGCTCACGCTCACCGCCGGCACGCCCGCGGCCCCCGGCCGGAAGGTCACCGTCGACAAGAGCGGCGGCACCATCGACGTCTCCACCGGCGTCCTCACCGCGAAGATCGGCAAGGACGGCGCCACCCTGATCAAGTCCGTCACCCGCGGCTCCACCGAGATCGCCCGGAACGGCCGGCTCGTCCTCATCCGGCAGCCCGAGGTCGAGGACGAGGACCAGGGCACGGTGAAGACCGAGCGGTTCGACGGCGCCATCGACGCGGTGACCGTCGAACAGGACGGCCCGGTCCGCGCGGTGGTCCGCATCGACGGCAAACACCGCAAGGGCGGCCGAGGTTGGCTGCCGTTCTCCGTCCGCCTGTACTTCTACGCCGGCGCCGACTCCTTCCGCATGGTGCACACCATCACCTACGACGGCACCCAGGAGCCCGGCAAGGCCTCCGGCGACTTCGTCCGCGGCCTCGGCGTGCGCTTCTCCGTACCGATGCGCGACGCGGCGTACGACCGGCACATCCGCCTCGGCGGCGAGGGCACCGGCCTGCTCCGCGAGGCCGTCCAGGGCGTCACCGGGCTGCGCCGCGACCCCGGCGCCGCCGTGCAGGCCGCCCAGTACGCGGGCCGGAAGCTGCCCGACCCCGCCACCTGGGACCAGCGGGTGACGACCCGCCTGCAGTACATCCCGCACTGGGGCGACTACACCCTCGCCCAGCTCTCCGCCGACGGCTTCACCCTGCGCAAGCGCACCCGCAAGGGCTACGGCTGGATCGCCGCCGGCGGCGGCAAGCGGGCCTCCGGCTTCGGCTACGTCGGCGGTGTGAGCGGCGGACTCTCCTTCGGCCTCAGGGACTTCTGGGAGAAGTTCCCCGCCCAGCTGGACATCCGCGACGCCCACACCGACGAGGCCACCGTCACCCTCTGGCTCTGGTCGCCCGAGGCCCAGCCCATGGACCTGCGCTTCTACCACGACGGCATGGGCCAGGACACGTACGCCAAGCAGCTCGAAGGCCTCAACATCACCTACGAGGACTACGAGCCCGAGTTCGGCACCCCCTACGGCATCGCCCGGACCTCGGAACTCCTCTTCTGGGCCCACGACTCCACGCCCGACGCCGACACCCTCGCCGGGCAGGTCCAGGCCGTACGGGTGCTGCCGCAGCTCGCGGCCCCGCCCAGGCAGCTGGTCAGGGCCGAGGTCTTCGGCCGCGGCCTGTTCTGCGAGCCGGACCGCTCCACCGTCGCCAAGGCGAAGATCGAGGACCACCTCGACTTCCTGTTCGCCTACTACAAGGACCAGGTGGAGCAACGCCGTTGGTACGGCTTCTGGGACTACGGCGACTTCATGCACACCTACGACACCGTGCGCCACCAGTGGCGCTACGACGTCGGCGGCTACGCCTGGGACAACTCCGAGCTGTCACCCGACCTGTGGCTCTGGTACGCCTACCTGCGCAGCGGCCGCTCCGACCTCTTCCGGTTCGCCGAGGCGCTCACCCGGCACACCGGCGAGGTCGACGTCTACCACCTCGGCAAGTGGGCCGGCCTCGGCACCCGGCACGGCGTGCAGCACTTCGGCGACAGCGCCAAGCAGCAGCGCATCGCCAACACCACCTACCGCCGCTTCTACTACTTCCTCACCGGCGACGAACGCGTCGGCGACCTCATGCACGCCAACGTCGACTCCGACGAGACCTTCCTCGTCCTCGACCCGCAGCGCAAGGTCCGCACCGGTCCCTACACGCCCGACCGGCACGCCCTGTCCATCGGCTTCGGCACGGACTGGAGCGGCCTGGTCTCGGCCTGGCTGACCGAGTGGGAGCGCAAGGGCCCGAAGTGGGAGAAGGCCAAGGCCCGCGTGCTGTCCACGATGGAGGGCATCGCCGCCCAGCCCAACGGCTTCGTCCAGGGCAGCGGGCTGTACGACCTCGACACGGGGAAGTTCGCCGTCGCCGACAAGCCGGTCGTCTCGGTGTCCCACCTCTCCGCCGTCTTCGGCCTGAACGAACTGTGCGCCGAGCTGATCCACCTGGTCGACATGCCCAAGTTCAAGGAGGCCTACCTGGACTACTGCCGGTACTTCAACGCCACCAAGGCGGAACAGAAGGCCCGCTACGGCTCCGACTTCGGCACCCTGCTGCTCTTCCAGGGCCACTCGCGCCTCGACGCCTACGCCGCCGTACAGACAGGTGACGCGACGCTCGCCAAGCGCGCCTGGAGCAAGTTCTACGGCTCCGACGGCTACACCGAGTCCTCGCCGTGGAAGACCGAGCAGCTGACCGGACCCCTCACGCTGGTCGCGGGCAGCGAGGCGGCCTGGGTGTCCAGCAACGACACCGCGCTCTACGGCCTCGCGGCGATCGAGAACCTGGCACTGCTCGGGGACAGGATGCCCTAGCCGGTCCGGGGGAGCGCCGTCGCACGGGCGGCGGCGCTCGCCTCACGAGTCTGTCCCGCCGTGCGGCACGGCGCATGAGTACGCGTACTCAAGACCGCGGCGCCCGGGCGGGCAGACTCCTGCCATGGACTGGCGTCGCTACCGCTTTTGCAGCCTGTGGTCCCTGCCCGCCCCGCCGGCGGCCGTCTACGCCGTGCTGGAGCAGCCCGAGGACTATCCGCGCTGGTGGCCGCAGGTGCGCGCGGTGACCCGGCTCGACGACCGCACCGGCGTCATCACCGTCCGGTCCGCGCTGCCGTACGCCATGACGTTCACCGCACGCGAGACGTGCCGCGACCCGGCCGCCGGGGTCCTGCAGATCACCATGTCGGGCGACATCGACGGCTGGGCCCGCTGGACGGTCACCGCCAGCGGCTCCGGCACCCTCGCCCGGTACGAGCAGGTGGTGCGCGTGAACAAGCCCCTGCTGCGGTGGCTGGCCGTGCCGGGACGGCCGGTCTTCCGCGCCAACCACCGGCTGATGATGGCCGCCGGGCGGCGGGGACTGGTCAGGCGTCTCGCAGCGGTTTGAAAGGTCGGCGTCCGGGCCTGTATTGTTCAGTGCGTTCCCGGGCGATTAGCTCAGTGGGAGAGCGCTTCGTTCACACCGAAGAGGTCACTGGTTCGAACCCAGTATCGCCCACCCGGAGAAGACCGGTCCGTACGCGGGCCGGTCTTTCACGTGTTCAGGCAGCCGCCGGCAGCTCCGGCCGCAGCGGCCAGTCCGTGTGGACGATCTCCTCCGAGCCGCTGCGCGCGAACCAGGCCTGCAGGCCGCGGGCCTGCGCCGCGTGCCAGTTGGCCTGGAGCGTGTGCAGCTCGGCGGGGGTCAGGCGCTCCAGCCGGGTCGCGAAGCGGCGCCCTACCGCCCGTACGACGTCCAGCGCGGCCAGCGCGTCCGCCGCCGCGTCGTGCGCGCCCTCCAGCGCCACGCCGTAGTGCTCGCACAGGTCGGTCAGCGTGCGGCGGCCCTTGCGGTACCGGTCCAGGTGCTTGTCCAGCACCCGCGGGTCCAGCACCCTCAGCGGCACCGACTCGAACCAGCGGTCCAGCGCGGACGCCCGGTGCCGGCGCAACTCCCGGTCCAGCAGTGTCAGATCGAACGGCGCGTTCATCACCACCAGGGGGCGGCCCATCGCCGCGTGCTCCGCCAGCTGCTCGGCTATCTCGTACATCACCGGGGCCGGCCAGCGGCCGTTGTGCTGCAGGTGCTCCTCCGTCAGCCCGTGCACCGCCGTGGCCGCCTCCGGCACGGGCACTCCCGGGTTGACCAGCCACCGGGAGACCCGGGGCCGGGTGCCCGGTGCGTCCTGGACGACGACTGCGGCCGACACGATCCGGTCGGTCTCGACGTCCACACCCGTCGTCTCCGTGTCGAAGGCGGCCAGCGGCCCCTCGTACCAGGTCGTCATCTGAACCCAACTCCTCGTTCACCCACGGCAGGTGACGTTCCGTCTTCTGCCCGTTTGGTGATACCCGGGCCGTTTGCGCCGTACGCCGCGAGGAGACAACAGGAGTACGGGTCTTTGCAGTTCAGCGGCCCGCAGCGGAGACACCCATTGCCTGGAAGGCTGTTGGTCATGGCCATAGCGCAGCCCGAGCGGGGCGGGCTGCTGCCCGATCGCCCGGGCACCGTCCGCGGCACGCTCGCCACCACGGCCTGCATGGAGACACTGCAGGTCGGCTATCTGCACGCGGTCGCCGCGGCCGCGGGATGCTCGCTGTCCCAGCCCTTCCCGGACAACGGCATCGACTGGCACGTCAGCCACAGCGCGCCCGGCCACACCGTGGACGACGAGGTCACCATCAAGGTGCAGCTGAAGGCCACGTACCAGGTCGCGCCCAGTCCGCCGGGGCGCTTCTTCTCCTTCACCCTCGACAACGACCATCTGCGCAAGCTCGCCCGCACACCCGTCTCGGTGCACAAGATCCTGGTCGTCATGCTGGTCCCGCGCTCCCAGGACGACTGGCTGCGCGCCAGCCACGACCGGCTCGACCTGAGGCACTGCTGCTACTGGGTCAACCTCGCCGGCCACCCGGTCACCGGGCGGCACCGGACCACCGTGCGGATCCCGACCTCGCGCATCTTCGACGACCGGGCGCTGTGCGAGATCATGACGCGGGTCGGGACGGGAGGCAGGCCATGAGGAGCCGTCCGTACGAGGAACTGCCGCGCCAGGTCCGGCCGCATCCCGACGACCCCGCCCGGCAGCAGCCGCCCGACCCCGCCCGGGTCGACCCGGCCGTGCTCGGCGCCCTGCTGCGCCGGCACGGCTGGCAGCGGCGCGGCGGAGCCCCCGGGCGCTACGGCCGCTGGACCCCGCCGGGGCCGGGCGGCGGGGCGACCAGCCTGCTGGTGCCGGAGAGCCGCGCCTTCCCCGACAGCGACGACCTGCTCGGCGAGGCCCTCGACGCCCTCGCGCGCAGCGAGACGCCCGGCGCGCGCGAGGTGCTGATCTCGCTCGCCGTGCCCAGCGACGAGATCCGCTGGTGGCGCGACACCCCGGGCGGGCCCGGCGGCGCCGCGCCCTGGAGCGCGGAGGAGCAACTGCGCGGCGCGGCACGGCAGATGCTGCTCGCCGCCGCGCTCGCCACACGCGCGCGTGCCGGCTACCACGGCGCCCGCCACCGCCGCGCGGCCGCCGCCCTGCTCGAACACGTCCTCGTCGGACCCGCCGCCGAGGGGCGCGCCGTCACCGCCTTCGCGCCCGTGCCCACCGGCCGCCCGCTCGCCGTCCGCCTCCACCAGGCCCTGTTCGCCGCCCGCGAGGCCATCGACTACCAGCGGGCCACCGGCGGCATGGACGCCTTCGACGGCGCCGTCGAGGCCGGGGTCAGCCGCGAGCTGACCGAGGCGCTGGCCGCGCTCGTCCGCGGCACCGAGGGCGCCCGCATCGCCGTCGCCTGGGCGCCGGGCGCCGGCGTCCCCGAGGGCTGTGCCCCCTCCGCCGAACCCGTCGAGTTCTCTCCCGGCGACCTGCCCGTGCTGCGCGAGGCCGCCGCCCGCTATCTGCGCGAGGAACCCTCCGTGCCGGTCGGGATCACCGGCGCCGTGGTCCGCATGCGCCGCTCCGGCCCCGGCGGCGAGGGCACCGTACGGCTGCGCGTCCTCGCCGGCGCCGAGGTCGCGCACGTCCGCGTCACCCTGGGCGAGGAGGACTACCGCATCGCGGGCCACGCCCACCTCGTCGGCCTCCCGGTGCGCGTGCACGGCCGGCTGGAGCGCCGGGGCGGCTTCCGCCGGCTGACCGGCGCCCGCGGGGTCGTACCGGTCCAGGTCGACGAGGCCGAGCGGGACCGGCTGATGAAGGCTCTGCAGGAGAACCTCGACTGCTTCGGGGAGGCGTGCGGCGACGGGGAGCCGGGAGAGTACGGGGACGGGGACTGAGGGTGACCGTTTAGCGGTCGGTGCCGTCGGGTCGGTACGATCGCCTGTGCGCGCGCTCCTGGTATGGCGCCGCACCCACCTTCAGTCAGGAGAGACCGGTGTCAGACGTCCGTGTGATCATCCAACGCGATTCCGAGCGGGAAGAACGCGTGGTGACGACGGGCACTACGGCCGCCGACCTCTTCGCGGGCGAGCGCTCGATCATCGCCGCACGGGTCGGGGGCGAGCTGAAGGACCTCGCCTACGAGGTCAAGGACGGCGAGACCGTCGAGGGCGTCGAGATCTCCTCCGAGGACGGTCTGAACATCCTGCGCCACTCCACCGCGCACGTCATGGCGCAGGCCGTGCAGGAGATCTTCCCCGAGGCCAAGCTGGGCATCGGCCCGCCCGTCAAGGACGGCTTCTACTACGACTTCGACGTGGAGAAGCCGTTCACGCCCGAGGATCTCAAGGCCATCGAGAAGAAGATGCAGGAGATCCAGAAGCGCGGGCAGCGCTTCGCCCGCCGCGTCGTCACCGACGAGGCCGCTCGCGAGGAGCTGGCGAACGAGCCGTACAAGCTGGAGCTGATCGGCCTCAAGGGGGCGGCCTCCTCCGACGACGGCGCGGACGTCGAGGTCGGCGCCGGCGAGCTGACGATCTACGACAACCTGGACGCCAAGACCGGCGAGCTGTGCTGGAAGGACCTCTGCCGCGGTCCGCACCTGCCCTCGACCCGCCTCATCCCGGCGTTCAAGCTGATGCGCAACGCGGCCGCCTACTGGCGCGGCAGCGAGAAGAACCCGATGCTCCAGCGCATCTACGGCACCGCCTGGCCGTCCAAGGACGAACTGAAGGCGTACCTGGACTTCCTCGCCGAGGCCGAGAAGCGCGACCACCGCAAGCTCGGCACCGAGCTGGACCTGTTCTCCATCCCGGAGCAGATCGGCTCCGGCCTCGCGGTCTTCCACCCCAAGGGCGGCATCATCCGCCGGGTCATGGAGGACTACTCGCGGCGCCGCCACGAGGAAGAGGGCTACGAGTTCGTCTACACCCCGCACGCGACGAAGGGGAAGCTCTTCGAGACGTCCGGGCACCTGGACTGGTACGCCGAGGGCATGTACCCGCCCATGCAGCTCGACGAGGGCGTGGACTACTACCTCAAGCCCATGAACTGCCCGATGCACAACCTGATCTTCGACGCGCGCGGCCGCTCCTACCGTGAACTGCCGCTGCGTCTCTTCGAGTTCGGGACCGTGTACCGGTACGAGAAGTCGGGCGTCGTGCACGGCCTCACCCGTGCCCGCGGCTTCACGCAGGACGACGCGCACATCTACTGCACCCGTGAGCAGATGTCCGAGGAACTGGACAAGACGCTCACCTTCGTCCTCGGCCTGCTGCGCGACTACGGCCTGACCGACTTCTACCTGGAACTGTCCACCAAGGACCCGGAGAAGTTCGTCGGCTCCGACGAGGTCTGGGAGGAGGCGACCGAGACCCTGCGCCAGGTCGCCGAGAAGCAGGGCCTGCCCCTCGTCCCCGACCCGGGCGGCGCCGCCTTCTACGGCCCGAAGATCTCCGTCCAGGCCAAGGACGCGATCGGCCGGACCTGGCAGATGTCGACCATCCAGCTCGACTTCAACCTGCCCGAGCGCTTCAACCTGGAGTACACGGGCCCGGACGGCTCCAAGCAGCGCCCGGTGATGATCCACCGCGCCCTCTTCGGCTCGATCGAGCGCTTCTTCGCGGTGCTCCTGGAGCACTACGCGGGCGCCTTCCCGGCCTGGCTGGCCCCCGTCCAGGCACTCGGCATCCCGATCGGCGACGCCCACGTCGAGTACCTGGAGAAGTTCGCGGCGGCGGCCCGCAAGCAGGGGCTGCGCGTCGAGGTGGACTCCTCCTCGGACCGGATGCAGAAGAAGATCCGCAACGCCCAGAAGCAGAAGGTGCCCTTCATGGTCATCGCGGGCGACGAGGACATGTCGGGCGGCTCGGTGTCCTTCCGCTACCGCGACGGCTCGCAGGAGAACGGCATCCCGTTCGACGAGGCCATCGCGAAGATCGCGAAGATCGTGGCCGAGCGGGCCCAGGTCTGAGCAGGCGTTCCGCACGGCCCCCGGCGAACCGATCCCGCCGGGGGCCTTGCCTTGTGCCGTACCTGGACGCCATATGCTGCATGGCATGACGACTGAGCCGGAACAGCAGATCGGAGTGGGGACGCAGGACGCGTTCCAGCGCCTGTGGACGCCCCACCGGATGGCGTACATCCAGGGCGAGAACAAGCCGACCGGCCCCGGGGCCGACGACGGCTGTCCCTTCTGCTCGATCCCGGCCATGTCCGACGAGGACGGCCTGGTCGTCCGGCGTGGCGAGCACGTGTACGCGGTGCTCAACCTCTACCCGTACAACGGCGGCCATCTGATGACCGTGCCGTACCGGCACGTCGCCGACTACACCGAGCTGACCGGGCCGGAGACCGCCGAGCTGGCCGAGCTGACCAAGCAGGCGATGACGGCGCTGCGCATCGCGTCCGGCGCGCACGGTTTCAACATCGGCATGAACCAGGGCACCGTCGCGGGCGCCGGCATCGCCGCCCACCTCCACCAGCACATCGTCCCCCGCTGGGGCGGCGACACGAACTTCATGCCGGTGGTGGGCCACACCAAGGTGCTGCCGCAGCTGCTGGCCGACACCAGGAAGATGCTGGCGGAGGCCTGGCCGGCGTGATCAAGCGAGGTCTGGGGGCGGTGCCCCCAGACCCTACGCGTCGTAGGTGTCGGCCTTCTTCGGCGAAGCGTCCTGCACCGAGCCGCTGAGGGCGGACGCGCGGGAGCTGAACTTCTCGACGTCGACGTCGTGCTCCCTGAGCACCCGGAGCGCGGCCCGGTGCACCGCGCGGAGGATCGGGGTGGCCGCGCGGAGCGCGTCGTCGGCCATGAAGCGGTGCCGCCAGGGCTGGTCGGCCCAGGCGTGCCGCAGACCGAAGGGCTCGGGCAGGCCGATGGAGCCGCCGAGCCACTTCAGCAGCGGCGGATACCAGCCCAGGGCGGCGCGCGCGGCGAGCCGGACCACCTCGTCGGTGGTGACCAGCGGAAGCCTGACGGTCCGTGTCTCCCAGAACTTGACGGTCTTCGCGACCTTCTTGACGGGATCCTCGGGCTTGCCGCGGAACAGGCCGTTGACCGGGCCGAGGGCGTGTCCGGTGACCTCGATGCGCAGGGTCTCCTTCAGCACGGTCACCGTGATCATCATGGTGAGGATGAGGTCGCCGCTCCACAGATGCGGCCACTGCACGCCGAGGTAGTGCCGGTCGCCGCTGTCGAACTGCTGGTTGTTGCAGATGTCCTCGACGGCCTTCGGCTTGACCTGGTACGCCTCGACGTCCGTCCCCTCGGGCCGGGACACCGACGTGGCGCCCTCGCCCACATGCGTGACGATCCAGTGCCGTACCTGCGGCTCGGGGAAGCCGCCGGTCTTCAGGTGCTGCCGGTGCAGCACGCTCAGCTCCTCGTGGATGGCCCGGACGACCGTCCAGCTGCGGAACTCGTGGATGCCCTTGACCGGGTCGAGGGGGACCAGCTCCTCCGCCATGTGCCAGGCGCCCCAGCGGGTGCCCATGCCGAGGATGCCCCGGGGACCGGCGTAGAAGACGGAGTTGGACTGCTGCTCGGCGCTGAGCCGCGCCAGGGACTGGCGCAGCTGCTCGGCCGCGGCCTGGTCGGGGCTGGTGGGCACCGCTTCGGGCACCTTCGCGCCGACGCTGCCGCCGGAGAGCAGCTCGCCCCAGCGCTCGCGCAGGTCCCTCGCCGTGCGCTCGCAGATCCGCTTGGCCAGGAACCAGCCGGCCACGGGGACCACGACGCAGCCGCGCGCGTACCACTGCCAGAAGCCGGTGAAGGGGGTGCGGACCAGGAACAGCACCGCGAGGATGCCGACGGCGGCGAGCAGGACGGTGCCGAGCCCCGAGACCCGCTTGTCGCCGTTCTTCAGCATGGTCGCCCGCAGCTGGAAGACCAGCAGCCAGACCAGCAGGCCGGGCAGGAAGAGCAGCCCGCACAGCACCATGAGGGCGGTCAGCCTGGTGTCCCGCTCCCGGCGGATGCGGTTGGCCGCGAGGCAGTGCTCGACGACCACCTGGGGCTCGCAGCCGAAGGACTGGATGAGCGGCTTGCGGTCGACACCCAGCATGCGGTCGATCACCGCCTGGGAGTAGGCCTCACCGAAGTTCGGCCGGAAGATCTTCGCCCACCTGCGGTGCTCGTTGACCGTCGACCGGTGCCATTCGTTGTCGGCCTTCTTGATCTCCTCCATCGGGGTGTCCCGGTACGCCGCCGAGGCCAGGGCCAGGGTCGGGGCCTGCGCATCGCCGCCCGGCCTCGGCACCTGTGGCCCGAAGAAGTCCTCGAAGCTCATTCCCGCCCCCACTTGCCGCCGTCCCGCTTCTGCGGCCTTCCCGACTTCCGTACTCCGCACACCTGTTGATCAGGTCATCAGCGTATCCTCAGCCACTGACAGCGCGGGGGCGGACGGCCGAAGCCGCCCGCCCGAACGGTGTGCGCCGGTGAACTACGCCATCTCGTCCGCCTGTTCGCGGATGCGCTCGGCGATCTGCGGCGGCATCGGCTCGTGCCGGGCGTAGCTGCGGTCGAAGCGGGCCGTGCCGTGGGACAGCGAGCGCAGGTCGACGGCGTACCGGCCGATCTCGAACTCGGGCACCTCGGCCCGGATCAGGGTCCGCCCGGTGCCGACCTGTTCGGTGCCGAGCACCCGGCCACGCCGGCTCGACAGGTCGCTCATCACCGCGCCCACGTAGTCGTCGCCGACCAGCACGGACACCTCGGCCACCGGCTCCAGCAGGTGGATCTTCGCGTCGGCCGCGGCCTCCCGCAGCGCCAGCGCGCCCGCCGTCTGGAAGGCGGCGTCGGAGGAGTCCACCGAGTGCGCCTTGCCGTCCAGCAGGGTGATCCGCACGTCCACCAGCGGGTATCCCGCGGCGACGCCCTTGGCCGCCTGCGCCCGTACGCCCTTCTCGACGGACGGGATGAACTGGCGCGGTACGGCGCCGCCGACCACCTTATCCACGAACTCGATGCCCGAGCCGCCCGGCAGCGGCTCCACCTCGATCTCGCAGATCGCGTACTGCCCGTGCCCGCCGGACTGCTTCACATGCCGGCCGCGTCCGCTCGCCCTGCCCGCGAACGTCTCCCTCAGGGAGACCCTGTGCGGGACGACGTCGACCTGGACGCCGTAGCGGCTGCGCAGCCGCTCCAGGGCGACGTCCGCGTGCGCCTCGCCCAGGCACCACAGGACCACCTGGTGGGTGTCCTGGTTCTGCTCCAGGCGCATCGTCGGGTCCTCGGCGACCAGCCGGGCCAGGCCCTGCGAGAGCTTGTCCTCGTCCGCCTTGCTGTGCGCCTGGATGGCCAGTGGCAGCAGCGGGTCGGGCATCCGCCACGGCTCCATCAGCAGCGGGTCGTCCTTCGCGGAGAGCGTGTCCCCGGTCTCGGCGCGGCCGAGCTTGGCCACGCACACCAGGTCGCCGGCGACGGCGTGTGTCACCGGGCGCTGCTGCTTGCCGAAGGCCATGGTGAGGGCGCCGACCTTCTCGTCGACGTCGTGGTCCTCGTGACCGCGGTCGGCCAGCCCGTGCCCGGAGACGTGCACCGTCTGGTCGGGGCGTAGTGTGCCGGAGAAGACGCGGACGAGGGAGACCCGGCCGACGTAGGGGTCGGAGGAGGTCTTGACGACCTCGGCGACCAGCGGGCCGCAGGTGTCGCAGGGCTTCAGCCCGCGCGGCTCGCCGTCGATCGAGGTGACCTCGGGCAGCGGGTGCTCGAAGGGCGTCGGGAAGCCGCCGGTGACCAGCTCCAGCAGCTCGACCGTGCCGAGCCCCTGCCGGGCGCCCTCGGCGGCCGGGGCGGCCGCCAGGACCGGGTAGAACGAGCCGCGGGCGACGGCCCGCTCCAGGTCCTCGATCAGGGTCTTGACGTCCACCTGCTCACCGCCGAGATAGCGGTCCATGAGGGTCTCGTCCTCGCTCTCGGCGATGATGCCCTCGATGAGCCGGTTGCGGGCCTCCTCGATGTCCGGCAGCTGGTCCGCGCCGGGCTCGGACTCCTTGCGCTCCCCGGTCGAGTAGTCGAACAGCTTCTGCGTCAGCAGCCCGACCAGCCCGGTCACGGGCGCGTGCCCGTCGGGGCCCTCCGGTCCGCGCAGCGGCAGGTACAGCGGGAGCACCGCGTCGGGGTCGTCCCCGCCGAAGGCCTCCGCGCAGGTCCGGGTCATCTCCTCGAAGTCCGCGCGCGCGGCCTCCAGATGCGTGACCACGATCGCCCGGGGCATGCCGACGGCCGCGCACTCCTCCCAGACCATCCGGGTCGAGCCGTCCACCCCGTCCGAGGCCGAGACGACGAAGAGGGCCGCGTCCGCCGCGCGCAGACCGGCCCGCAGCTCCCCGACGAAGTCGGCGTACCCGGGGGTGTCGAGGAGGTTGATCTTGATGCCGTTCCATTCGACCGGCACCAGGGAGAGCTGTACGGAGCGCTGCTGCCGGTGCTCGATCTCGTCGTAGTCCGAGACGGTGGCGCCGTCCTCGACGCGGCCCGCCCGGTTCACCGCCCCCGCGGTGAGCGCGAGAGCCTCCACCAGCGTGGTCTTGCCCGAACCGGAGTGGCCGACCAGCACCACGTTCCGTACGGACGCGGGCTGGTCGGCCTCAAGAGCCCTGCCGGCGGCCCCGGGGTGTGTCTGAGTCTTGTCGCCCATGATCCTGCCTCCCGTGCACGGTGAGGTCTGTGTGGGCGCGGACACGCGGGATCCGCGTGCTCTGGCGGCTCCGGCGACGCCCGCGGTTATTCGAGCTTTCCACTCCCGTCACGCGGCGTCCATACGAAGGACGGCCGCGGACCGCGATCGCGCCACGCGCGCCCCGCGCACGGCGGCGCACGCCGGTTCGCCGGACGGGCTGCGGGTGCCCGCCCGCCACGCACGCACGCGCGTGGCTACGATGGGCCAGCCGGAGGCCGCCAGGGCCACGGCGCGACACCGACCGTCGGGAAGGCCATGCTGAACAAGTACGCGCGTGCATTCTTCACGCGTGTCCTCACACCGTTCGCCGCGTTTCTCATCCGGCGGGGGGTGAGCCCCGACACGGTCACGCTCATCGGCACCGCCGGTGTGGTGGCGGGCGCGCTGGTCTTCTACCCCCGGGGCGAGTTCTTCTGGGGCACGGTCGTCATCACCCTGTTCGTCTTCTCCGACCTGGTCGACGGCAACATGGCCCGCCAGCTCGGCCGCTCCAGCCGCTGGGGCGCCTTCCTGGACTCCACCCTCGACCGGGTCGCCGACGGCGCCATCTTCGGCGGCTTCGCGCTCTGGTACGCGGGCCAGGGGAACGACAACATGCTGTGCGCGGTGTCGATCTTCTGCCTGGCCAGCGGCCAGGTGGTGTCGTACACCAAGGCGCGCGGCGAGTCGATCGGCCTGCCGGTCGCCGTCAACGGGCTGGTCGAGCGCGCCGAGCGCCTGGTGATCTCACTGGTCGCGGCCGGTTTCGCGGGCATGCACAAGTTCGGCATCCCGGGCGTCCAGTGGCTGCTGCCGATCGCCCTGTGGATCGTCGCCGCCGGCAGCCTCGTCACGCTCGTCCAGCGGGTCGTCACCGTGCGCCGCGAGTCCGCCGAGGCGGAGGCGGCCGCCGCCGGGCAGAACGCGTCCCAGGGGACCGAGGCGGCGAAGTGAGCACCGCGGACCGGCTCACCGACGCGCTCTACGGCCTCGGCTGGAGCACCGTCAAGAAGCTCCCCGAACCCGCGGCGGCGCGCCTCGGCCGCACCATCGCCGACCTCGCCTGGAAGCAGCGCGGCAAGGGGGTCCTGCGCCTGGAGTCGAACTACGCGCGCGTGGTGCCCGGCGCCGGTCCCGAGCGGCTCGCCGAGCTGTCCCGCGCGGGCATGCGCTCGTACCTGCGCTACTGGATGGAGTCCTTCCGGCTGCCGGCCTGGAGCGCCGAGCGGGTGAGGACGGGCTTCGACCCGAAGGACGTCCACCACCTGACCGACGGCCTCGCCTCCGGTCAGGGCGTGATCCTCGCCCTGCCGCACATGGCCAACTGGGACCTGGCCGGCGCCTGGGTCACCACCGAGCTGCGGACGCCGTTCACCACGGTCGCCGAGCGGTTGAAGCCCGAGACCCTCTACGACCGCTTCGTCGCCTACCGCGAGGGCCTCGGCATGGAGGTCCTGCCGCACAGCGGCGGCTCCGCCTTCGGCACCCTGGCCCGGCGGCTGCGCGACGGCGGCCTGGTCTGCCTGGTGGCCGACCGCGACCTGTCGTCGTCCGGCGTCGAGGTCGACTTCTTCGGCGAGCGCACCAGGATGCCCGCGGGCCCCGCCCTGCTCGCCCAGCAGACCGGCGCGCTGCTGCTGCCCGTCACCCTCTGGTACGACGACTCGCCCGTCATGCGGGGACAGGTGCATCCCCCGGTGGAGGTACCCGGGACAGGCACGCGCGCGGAGAGGACGTCTGTGATGACACAGGCGCTGGCCGACGCCTTCGCCACCGGGATCGCCGACCATCCGGAGGACTGGCACATGCTCCAGCGCCTGTGGCTCGCCGACCTCGACCCCGCGAAGGGACCCTCGTGAGAATCGGGATCGTCTGCCCGTACTCCTGGGACGTGCCCGGCGGCGTCCAGTTCCACATCCGCGACCTCGCCGCCTACTTCCTCCGCCTCGGCCACGAGGTCTCCGTCCTCGCCCCGGCCGACGACGACACCCCGCTGCCGCCGTACGTCGTCTCCGCCGGCCGCGCCGTCCCGGTGCCGTACAACGGCTCGGTGGCCCGGCTCAACTTCGGCTTCCTGTCCGCCGCGCGGGTACGGCGCTGGCTGCACGAGGGCCGCTTCGACGTGGTCCACATCCACGAGCCGACCTCGCCCTCGCTGGGCCTGCTGACCTGCTGGGCCGCCCAGGGCCCGATCGTCGCGACCTTCCACACCTCCAACCCCCGCTCGCGCGCGATGATCGCCGCGTACGCCATCCTCCAGGCCGCGCTGGAGAAGATCAGCGCGCGGATCGCGGTCAGCGAGTACGCCCGGCGCACGCTGGTCGAGCACCTCGGCGGGGACGCGGTGGTCATCCCCAACGGCGTGGACGTGGACTTCTTCGCCGGGGCCGAGCCGAAGCCGGAGTGGCAGGGCGACACGATCGGCTTCATCGGCCGTATCGACGAGCCCCGCAAGGGCCTGCCCGTGCTGATGAAGGCCCTGCCGAAGATCCTCGCGGCCCGCCCGCAGACGCGCCTCCTGGTCGCCGGGCGGGGTGACGAGGAGGCGGCCGTGGCGGACCTCCCCCAAGAGCTGCACGCGCGCGTGGAGTTCCTCGGCATGATCAGCGACGAGGACAAGGCCCGTTTGCTGCGCAGCGTCGACCTGTACGTCGCGCCCAACACGGGCGGCGAGAGCTTCGGCATCATCCTGGTCGAGGCGATGTCGGCGGGCGCCCCCGTGCTCGCCTCCGACCTGGACGCCTTCGTGCAGGTCCTCGACCAGGGCGAGGCCGGCGAGGTCTTCGCGGGCGAGGACGCCGACGCCCTCGCCGAGGCGGCCGTACGGCTCCTCGCGGACCCCGCCCGCCGCGCCGCCCTGCGCGAGCGCGGCAGCGCCCACGTCCGGCGCTTCGACTGGTCGACGGTCGGCGCGGACATCCTGTCCGTCTACGAGACGGTCACGGCCGGTGCGGCGGCGGTCGCGGCCGACGAACGGACCACCGGCCTGCGAGCGCGCTTCGGGCTGGCCCGCGACTGAGCAGGCGGCCCCGCGCGGGGGCGGCCGTTCCGGGCGGCGGCCGGGGCGCGGTGTGCGCGGTGGCGGTTCCGGCTGACGCCGCTCACGGGCGTGACACGGCGCCGGGCCGGACGTGCGGGCAGGGCGACCGCCGGGGCGGGGGCTTGCCGTGAGGCGCGTGGGGTGGCAGCCGATAGCCTTCCCGCGTGACCGCAACCCTCATCTGGATCCTCGTCGTCCTCGTCGCCGTCGGCGTGTACCTCAGCTGGACGGCCGGGCGCCTGGACCGGCTGCACGTGCGGATGGACGCCGCGCGGGCCGCGCTGGACGCGCAGTTGCTGCGGCGGGCCTCCGTGACCCAGGAACTGGCCACCTCGGGCGTGCTGGACCCGGCCGCCTCGATCGTGCTGTACGAGGCCGCGCACGCGGCGCGGCAGGCCGAGGAGGAGCAGCGGGAGGTCGCGGAGAGCGAACTGAGCCAGGCCCTGCGCGCGGTCTTCGGGGACCCCGCCCAGGTGGAGGCCGTACGCGAGGCCCCAGGGGGCGAGGAGGCCGCCCACGAGCTGGCCGAGGCGGTCCGCAGGGTGCCGATGGCCCGCCGGTTCCACAACGACGCCGTGGGGGCCGCCCGCAGGCTCCGCGAACACCGCAAGGTCCGCTGGTTCCGGCTCGCCGGCCACGCCCCGTTCCCGCTGGCCTTCGAGATGGACGACGAGCCGCCCGCGGCCCTGGTGGAGCGGGCCGCCTGAACCCCAGGCGGACGAAAATGATCCACCGGCTTTCCATTGGCCCTTGCTGTGGCCTGGTCCACTCGCGTTTCCTCGGTGAGGCAGAAACCCTCTTTCCCTTCAGTGAGGTCACCCGTGTCCACCATCGAGAACCAGGCTCCCGAGACCGGCACCGCGCGCGTGAAGCGTGGCATGGCCGAGCAGCTCAAGGGCGGCGTGATCATGGACGTCGTCACGCCGGAGCAGGCGAAGATCGCCGAGGACGCGGGCGCCGTCGCCGTCATGGCCCTGGAGCGGGTCCCCGCGGACATCCGCAAGGACGGCGGCGTGGCCCGCATGTCCGACCCGGACATGATCGAGGGCATCATCGACGCCGTCTCCATCCCGGTCATGGCCAAGTCCCGCATCGGCCACTTCGTCGAGGCCCAGGTGCTGCAGTCCCTCGGCGTCGACTACATCGACGAGTCCGAGGTCCTCACCCCGGCCGACGAGGTCAACCACTCCGACAAGTGGTCCTTCACCACCCCGTTCGTGTGCGGTGCCACCAACCTGGGCGAGGCCCTGCGCCGGATCGCCGAGGGCGCGGCGATGATCCGCTCCAAGGGCGAGGCCGGCACCGGCAACGTCGTCGAGGCCGTCCGCCACCTGCGCCAGATCAAGGGCGACATCGCCCGCCTGCGTGGCCTGGACAACCACGAGCTGTACGCCGCCGCCAAGGAGCTGCGCGCCCCCTACGAGCTGGTCAAGGAGGTCGCCGAGCTGGGCAAGCTCCCGGTCGTGCTGTTCTCCGCCGGCGGCGTGGCCACCCCGGCCGACGCGGCCCTGATGCGCCAGCTCGGTGCCGAGGGCGTCTTCGTAGGCTCCGGCATCTTCAAGTCCGGCGACCCGGCCAAGCGTGCCGCGGCCATCGTCAAGGCCACCACCTTCTACGACGACCCGAAGATCATCGCGGACGCGTCCCGCAACCTCGGCGAGGCCATGGTCGGCATCAACTGCGACATCCTCCCCGAGTCCGAGCGCTACGCGAACCGCGGCTGGTAATCCCACCCCCCAGAGGACTGCGCGAAACACATGACTGACGCACCCGTCATAGGCGTCCTGGCCCTGCAGGGCGACGTACGGGAGCACCTCATCGCCCTGGCCGCGGCCGACGCCGTGGCCAGGCCGGTGCGGCGCCCCGAGGAACTCGCCGAGGTCGACGGTCTCGTCCTGCCCGGCGGCGAGTCGACCACCATCTCCAAGCTGGCCGTCCTCTTCGGCGTGATGGAGCCGCTCCGGGCGCGCGTGCGGGACGGCATGCCCGTCTACGGCACCTGCGCGGGCATGATCATGCTGGCCGACAAGATCCTCGACCCGCGCTCGGGCCAGGAGACCGTCGGCGGCATCGACATGATCGTGCGCCGCAACGCCTTCGGGCGCCAGAACGAGTCCTTCGAGGCCGCGCTCGACATGAAGGGCATCCCCGGTGATCCCGTGGAGGGCGTCTTCATCCGCGCCCCCTGGGTCGAGTCCGTGGGCGCGGGCGCCGAGGTGCTCGCCGAGCACGGCGGCCACATCGTCGCCGTCCGCCAGGGCAACGCGCTCGCCACGTCGTTCCATCCCGAACTGACGGGCGACCACCGCGTGCACGGCCTGTTCGTGGACATGGTGCGCGCGAACCGGGCCGCGGAGTCCTTGTAGGATCTCTGGCGTTCGTTATGTGGATGGTTACGCGAAGGAGACAGGCAGATGTCCGGCCACTCTAAATGGGCTACGACGAAGCACAAGAAGGCCGTGATCGACGCCAAGCGCGGCAAGCTCTTCGCGAAGCTGATCAAGAACATCGAAGTCGCCGCACGTATGGGCGGCGTCGACCTCGACGGTAACCCGACGCTCTACGACGCCGTTCAGAAGGCCAAGAAGCAGTCGGTGCCGAACAAGAACATCGACTCCGCGATCAAGCGCGGCGGCGGTCTCGAAGCCGGCGGCGCCGACTACGAGACGATCATGTACGAGGGCTACGGCCCGAACGGTGTCGCGGTGCTCATCGAGTGCCTCACCGACAACCGCAACCGCGCCGCCTCCGACGTCCGCGTCGCCATGACCCGCAACGGCGGCTCCATGGCCGACCCGGGCTCGGTGTCGTACCTCTTCAACCGCAAGGGCGTCGTGATCGTCCCCAAGGGCGAGCTGACCGAGGACGACGTCCTCGGCGCGGTCCTGGACGCGGGCGCCGAGGAGGTCAACGACCTCGGCGAGTCCTTCGAGGTGCTCAGCGAGGCCACCGACCTGGTCGCGGTCCGCAGCGCTCTGCAGGAGGCCGGCATCGACTACGACTCCGCCGAGGCCAACTTCGTCCCGACCATGCAGGTCCAGCTGGACGAGGAGGGCGCCCGGAAGATCTTCAAGCTCATCGACGCGCTGGAGGACAGCGACGACGTGCAGAACGTCTTCGCGAACTTCGACGTGAGCGACGAGATCATGGAGAAGGTCGACGCGTAACGCCCCGCGGGTTCAGCGGGTTTCCGGCGGGCCGGTGGGACACGTCCCACCGGCCCGCCGTCATTGTCAGTGGGACCCGATAGCCTGCACAAACACGTGATCGAGGCGATCGGAGGGAGGGGCACGGTGCGCGTACTGGGGGTGGACCCCGGGCTGACCCGGTGCGGTGTCGGCGTCGTCGAGGGGGTCGCGGGCCGGCCGCTCACGATGCTCGGGGTCGGAGTCGTCCGCACGCCCGTGGACGCCGATCTCGGCCACCGCCTCCTCGCCGTCGAGCAGGGCATCGAGCAGTGGCTGGACGAGCACCGGCCGGAGTTCGTCGCCGTCGAGCGCGTCTTCAGCCAGCACAACGTGCGTACGGTGATGGGCACCGCCCAGGCCAGCGCCGTCGCCATGGTGTGCGCCGCCCGCCGCGGCATCCCCGTCGCCCTGCACACCCCGAGCGAGGTCAAGGCCGCCGTCACCGGCAGCGGCCGGGCCGACAAGGCGCAGGTCGGCGCCATGGTGACCCGGCTGCTCCGGCTCGCCGCGCCACCGAAGCCGGCCGACGCCGCCGACGCCCTGGCGCTCGCCATCTGCCACATCTGGCGCGCCCCCGCCCAGAACCGGCTCCAGCAGGCGGTCGCCCGCCACTCCCCGCACGCAACGAGAACTCACGCAACGAACGCCCAGGCAACGAAAGGCCGTACGGCATGATCGCCTTCGTCAGCGGCACGGTCGCCGCGCTCGCCCCCGACGCCGCGGTCGTCGAGGTCGGCGGGGTCGGCATGGCCGTGCAGTGCACGCCGAACACGCTGTCCACGCTCCGCGTCGGCCGGCCCGCCAAACTGCACACCTCCCTGGTGGTCCGCGAGGACTCGCTGACCCTGTACGGCTTCGCCGACGACGACGAGCGCCAGGTCTTCGAGCTGCTGCAGACCGCGAGCGGCGTCGGCCCGCGCCTGGCCCAGGCGATGCTCGCCGTGCACACCCCGGACGCGCTGCGCCGCGCCGTCGCGACGGCGGACGAGAAGGCCCTGACCGCCGTCCCCGGCATCGGCAAGAAGGGTGCGCAGAAGCTGCTGCTGGAGCTGAAGGACCGCCTCGGCGAGCCCGTCGGCACGGCCCCCGCGATCGGCGCGCCGGTCACCCAGGGCTGGCGCGACCAGCTGCACGCGGCCCTCATCGGGCTCGGCTACGCCACCCGCGAGGCCGACGAGGCCGTCACCGCCGTGGCCCCCCAGGCCGAGGCCGCCGGCGGCACGCCCCAGGTCGGCGTCCTGCTGAAGGCCGCCCTGCAGACCCTCAACCGCGCCCGCTGACCGCACGACGCTGACCCACGACGATCGAGGCAGAGTACATGAACTGGGACGACACCCCCGACACCCCCGCCCCGGAGCGGCTGGTGGGCTCTGCCGCCGACGGGGAGGACCAGGCCGTCGAGGCCGCGCTGCGCCCCAAGGACCTCGACGAGTTCATCGGCCAGGAGAAGGTCCGCGAACAGCTCGACCTCGTGCTGCGCGCCGCACGCGCGCGGGGCGCCACCGCCGACCACGTGCTGCTCTCCGGCGCCCCCGGCCTCGGCAAGACCACCCTGTCGATGATCATCGCGGCCGAGATGGGCGCACCCATCCGCATCACCTCGGGCCCCGCCATCCAGCACGCCGGCGACCTCGCCGCGATCCTCTCCTCGCTCCAGGAGGGCGAGGTCCTCTTCCTCGACGAGATCCACCGGATGTCCCGGCCCGCCGAGGAGATGCTGTACATGGCGATGGAGGACTTCCGCGTCGACGTCATCGTCGGCAAGGGCCCCGGCGCCACCGCCATCCCCCTCGAACTGCCCCCGTTCACCCTGGTGGGCGCCACCACGCGCGCGGGCCTGCTGCCGCCGCCGCTGCGCGACCGCTTCGGCTTCACGGCGCACATGGAGTTCTACGAGCCGCACGAGCTGGAGCGCGTCGTCCACCGTTCGGCGCACCTGCTGGACGTCGAGATCGAGCCGGACGGCGCCGCCGAGATCGCCGGCCGGTCCCGCGGCACGCCCCGCATCGCCAACCGCCTGCTGCGTCGCGTCCGTGACTACGCCCAGGTCAAGGCGGACGGCGTCATCACCCGCGAGATCGCCGCGGCCGCCCTCGCCGTGTACGAGGTCGACGCCCGCGGCCTGGACCGGCTGGACCGCGCCGTGCTGGAGGCCCTGCTGAAGCTGTTCGGCGGCGGCCCGGTCGGGCTGTCCACGCTCGCGGTCGCCGTGGGGGAGGAGCGGGAGACCGTCGAGGAGGTCGCCGAACCGTTCCTCGTCCGCGAGGGCCTGCTCGCCCGCACGCCGCGTGGCCGGGTCGCCACACCCGCCGCCTGGGCGCACCTCGGCCTGACCCCGCCGCGCGGGCCGGCCGGGGGAAACGGACAGCAGAACCTGTTCGGGAGCTGACGGCGCCGCGCGGGCGCCGCGACGGCTCGGTGACGGCGCGGTGGCGACGAGAGCACTGGCCCCAGCAGGAACCCAGGTGCCATGCTGAGCGTTGTTCCATGCGCGCGGACTCGCTTAGACTCCGCCGATGCCGCCCTTGCGGGCGGCGCCGACCCACACCCCCGTCAAAGGCCGCTCCCCGTCGCGGTCGCGCGAAGGAAATTCCGTCCCGTGAATGCCTTTACCCTTCTCCCCTTCATCGTGCTCATCGCGGCCATGTTCCTGATGACACGCTCGGCCAAGAAGAAGCAGCAGCAGGCCAACCAGATGCGGAACGAGATGCAGCCCGGCTCCGGTGTCCGCACGATCGGGGGGATGTACGCGACGGTCAAGGAGGTGGGCGAGGAGACGGTCCTCCTCGACGCCGGCCCCGGTGTCGAGCTGCTCTTCGCCAAGAACGCGATCGGCGCCGTCCTCGGCGACGACGAGTACAACCGCATCGTCCACGGCATCGAGCACGACCTGAAGTCCGACGCCGGCATCGTCCCGGACGACGCGTCCTCCCTCACCGAGACCGACGAGTCCGACTCGCCCGCTGCCGCCGCCTCCGACGACAAGGCCGTCGATCTCGGTAAGAAGGATGCTGCCGAGGACGGCACCGACGCGGTCGAGGCCGCCGTAGCCAAGGCCGAGGACGAGCCGAAGAAGTCCGACGGCGACTCCGACGCGAAGTAGTCACGCCCCGGTGGCGCGCCGCGGGGCATAATCACGCCCCGCGCACCACCGGGCGTGCCTGTTTCACGGGAGCCCGACACCATGTCATGGCCGACCGCGCCGATCCGGCGCGGGGCGGCCCGAGAGGGAGTACGAGAAGGTGGCAGCACCTAAGAGGGGCCGGAGCGCGAGCGCCCAGAGCAAGCCAGGGCGCTCGCTGGCCCTCATCCTGATCGCCATCGTGGCGCTCACCGGAGGCATGTTCCTGTCCGGGAACACCACTCCGCGTCTCGGCATCGACCTCGCCGGTGGCACGAGCATCACGCTCAAGGCGAAGGCCGACCAGGGGTCCGCGATCAACAAGGCCAACATGGACACCGCGGTCGACATCATGAACCGCCGTGTCAACGGCCTCGGCGTCTCCGAGGCGGAGGTGCAGACCCAGGGGACCGACAACATCATCGTCAACATCCCCAAGGGCACCAACTCGAAGGAAGCGCAAGCGCAGGTCGGTACGACCGCCAAGCTGTACTTCCGCCCGGTCCTCGCCAGCGAGCCCAGCGGCACCGCCACGCCGAGCCCGTCGCCGAGCGCCTCGTCCAGCGGCGCCTCGAAGAAGCCGGGCGCCGGCGCCAGCCCCTCCGCGAGCGCTTCCTCCAAGGCGAAGGCCTCCTCCGGCTCCTCCTCCGCCTCCCCCTCGTCCTCGGCGACCTCCCAGGGCCGTGCCGTCACCGACGCGCTGAAGGCCGGCTCCACTCCCTCGCCGAGCACCTCCGCCTCCGGCAGCCCCACGCCGAAGGCCACTCCCTCGGCCTCCGCCTCCGGCGCCGCCTCGGACGCCGCCAGGCTCCAGGCCCAGTACGCCGCCCTGGACTGCACCAAGCCCGGCCAGCGGGCCAAGGTCGGCGGGGCCGCCAAGCCCGGCGAGTCCACCGTGGCCTGCGGGCAGATCCGCGGCGCCTGGTACAAGTACGTGCTCGGCCCGGCCGCCGTCGACGGCACCGAGGTGAAGAAGGCGCAGGCCGTCTTCGACACCCAGGGCGCCTCCGGCTGGCAGGTCCAGATGACCTTCAGCTCCAGCGGCGCCAAGAAGTTCGCGAACATCACCGGCCAGCTGGCCAAGAACCAGCAGCCGCAGAACGAGTTCGGCATCGTCCTCGACGGTGAGGTCGTCTCCAGCCCGTACGTGAGCCAGGCCATCACCGGCGGCCAGGCGGAGATCTCCGGCAGCTTCACCCAGCAGGACGCCCAGAGCCTCGCGAACATGCTGTCGTACGGCGCCCTGCCGCTGTCCTTCCAGGAGCAGTCGGTCACGACGGTCACCGCCGCGCTCGGTGGTGAGCAGCTGCACGCCGGTCTGCTCGCCGGCGCCATCGGCCTCGCGCTGGTCGTGCTCTACCTGGTGGTCTACTACCGGGGTCTGTCGCTCGTCGCGATGGCCTCGCTGCTGGTCTCCGCGATCCTCACCTACGTGATCATGTCGCTGCTGGGCCCGGCCATCGGCTTCGCGCTGAACCTGCCGGCCGTCTGCGGCGCCATCGTCGCCATCGGTATCACCGCCGACTCGTTCATCGTCTACTTCGAACGCATCCGGGACGAGATCCGCGAGGGCCGCTCGCTGCGCCCCGCCGTCGAGCGGGCCTGGCCGCGCGCCCGGCGCACCATCCTCGTCTCCGACTTCGTGTCGTTCCTCGCCGCCGCCGTGCTGTTCATCGTGACCGTCGGCAAGGTCCAGGGCTTCGCGTTCACGCTCGGCCTGACCACCGTGCTCGACGTGGTGGTCGTCTTCCTGTTCACCAAGCCGCTGATGACGCTGCTCGCCCGCCGTAAGTTCTTCGCGAGCGGCCACAAGTGGTCCGGCCTCGACCCCAAGGGCCTGGGCGCCAAGCCGCCGCTGCGCCGCACCCGCCGTCCCGCCGGTCCCGCCACCGGCTCTGTCGACCCGAAGGAGGCCTGAGCGATGTCGAAACTCGGCAACCTCGGCGCTCGACTGCACCGCGGCGAGATCTCGTACGACTTCGTCGGCAAGCGCAAGATCTGGTACGGCGTCTCCATCCTGATCACCATCACGGCCATCGTCGGCCTGGCGGTGCGCGGGCTGAACATGGGCATCGAGTTCAAGGGCGGCGCGGTGTTCACCACGCCGACCAAGATGAGCACCTCGGTGACCCAGGCGGAGAACTACGCCAAGGACGCCTCCGGCCACGAGGCGATCGTGCAGAAGCTCGGCAACGGCAGCCTGCGCATCCAGATCGCCGGCATCGACACCGGCCAGTCCGACAAGATCAAGCAGGAACTGGCCAAGGACCTGAACCTCAACCCCGAGAAGCTCGCCGCCGACCTGGTCGGCCCGAGCTGGGGCCAGCAGATCGCCACCAAGGCCTGGGAAGGCCTGGCGATCTTCATGGTGCTCGTCGTGATCTATCTGGCCATCGCCTTCGAATGGCGCATGGCGGTCGCGGCCCTCGTCGCGCTGATCCACGACATCACCATCACGACCGGCATCTACGCCCTCGTCGGCTTCGAGGTCACCCCCGGCACGGTCATCGGTCTGCTGACCATCCTCGGTTACTCGCTCTACGACACGGTCGTCGTCTTCGACAGCCTCAAGGAGCAGACGAAGGACATCACCAAGCAGACCCGCTTCACCTACAGCGACATCGCCAACCAGTCGATCAACGGCACGCTGGTCCGCTCCATCAACACCACCGTCGTCGCCCTGCTGCCGGTGGCCGGCCTGCTCTTCATCGGCGGCGGCTTCCTCGGCGCCGGCACGCTGAACGACATCTCGCTGTCGCTGTTCGTCGGCCTCGCCGCCGGCGCCTACTCCTCGATCTTCATCGCCACGCCGCTCGTCGCGGACCTCAAGGAGCGCGAGCCTGCGATGAAGGCCCTCACCAAGCGGGTCCTGGCCAAGCGCGCCCAGGCCGCCGCCGAGGAGGACCTCGTGGGCGGCCGTGCCGCCGGTGACGACGACTCCGACGACACCGCCGCCGCCGTCGTGGGCCCCCGCAACCAGCCGGCGCCCCGCAACCGGGGCCGCGGCCGAACCTCCGGGAAGCGCCGATGACCGACATCCAGGAGCTGCTGCTCAGCCGTATCCGCGACGTCGCCGACTACCCCGAGCCGGGCGTGATGTTCAAGGACATCACCCCGCTCCTCGCGGACCCGGCCGCGTTCACGGCGCTCACCGACGCGCTCGCCGAGATCGCCGCCAACACCGGCGCGACCAAGGTCGTCGGCCTGGAGGCCCGCGGCTTCATCCTCGGCGCCCCGGTCGCCGTCCGCGCGGGCCTCGGCTTCGTCCCGGTGCGCAAGGCCGGCAAGCTGCCCGGCGCCACCCTGCGCCAGGCCTACGACCTGGAGTACGGCTCCGCCGAGATCGAGGTCCACGCCGAGGACCTGACCTCCGGTGACCGCGTCCTGATCGTGGACGACGTCCTCGCCACGGGCGGCACGGCCGAGGCCGCGATCCACCTGATCCAGCGCGCCGGCGCCCAGGTCGCGGGCCTGGCGGTCCTCATGGAGCTGGGCTTCCTCGACGCCCGCGCCCGCCTGGAGCCGGCCCTGGCCGGCGCCCCGCTGGAGGCGCTGCTCCAGGTCTGACCGGCCCGCCCGCGTCGTCGTACGGCCGCCCCGGCACCGCGCCGGGGCGGCCGTCACGTATCTGCGGGCCGTCGCGACGACCACCCCGGGACACCTCGCGCACGCCGCCCGGCCACCCGGACTCCAGCTCCCGGAATCCCGCGGACGCCTCCCGTGTTTCACCAGCTGACGGTCCTCACAGCAGGCTGAAGGCGATGAGCAGCCGCGGGATCGCTACCATGGGGTTTCCGGAGCCTGACCGGGGGACCCGGATCGCGCACGAGGAGTCCTCTTGCCAGACGAGGCCCAGCCACTGACCGCCGCCAAGCCCGAGCCCGCCTCGGCGCCCGCGGCCAAGCCCGCGCCGAACGCGTCCGACGCGAAGAACGACACCCGCGGGCCGATCGAGCACGCCCAGTCCGCGCCCGTCGAGAAGGCTGCCGAGGCCTCCCGCCCCAAGCCCGCCCCCACCGTCGACCCGGCGCGCCCGGCGCAGCCCCCCGTGGTGCGTCAGCCCGCCGTCCAGCCCACGCGCACCGGCTCCTCCAACCGCGTCCGCGCCCGCCTGGCCCGCCTCGGCGTACAGCGGGCCAACCCCTACAACCCGGTCCTGGAGCCCCTGCTGCGGATAGTGCGCAGCAACGACCCCAAGATCGAGAACGCCACGCTGCGCCAGATCGAGCGCGCCTACCAGGTCGCCGAGCGCTGGCACCGCGGCCAGAAGCGCAAGAGCGGCGACCCGTACATCACGCACCCGCTCGCCGTCACCACCATCCTCGCCGAGCTGGGCATGGACCCGGCCACGCTGATGGCCGGCCTGCTGCACGACACCGTCGAGGACACCGAGTACGGCCTGGAGGACCTGCGCCGCGACTTCGGCGACGTGGTCGCGCTGCTCGTCGACGGCGTCACCAAGCTGGACAAGGTCAAGTTCGGCGAGGCCGCGCAGGCCGAGACCGTGCGCAAGATGGTCGTCGCCATGGCCAAGGACCCGCGCGTCCTGGTCATCAAGCTCGCCGACCGCCTGCACAACATGCGCACCATGCGCTATCTCAAGCGCGAGAAGCAGGAGAAGAAGGCGCGCGAGACCCTGGAGATCTACGCTCCGCTCGCCCACCGCCTCGGCATGAACACCATCAAGTGGGAGCTGGAGGACCTCGCCTTCGCGATCCTCTACCCCAAGATGTACGACGAGATCGTGCGGCTCGTCGCCGAGCGGGCACCCAAGCGGGACGAGTACCTCGCGATAGTGACCGACGAGGTCCAGTCCGACCTGCGCGCCGCCCGCATCAAGGCGACCGTCACCGGCCGCCCGAAGCACTACTACAGCGTCTACCAGAAGATGATCGTGCGCGGCCGTGACTTCGCGGAGATCTACGACCTGGTGGGCATCCGCGTCCTCGTGGACACCGTCCGCGACTGCTACGCCGCCCTCGGCACCGTGCACGCGCGATGGAACCCGGTCCCCGGCCGGTTCAAGGACTACATCGCGATGCCCAAGTTCAACATGTACCAGTCGCTGCACACGACGGTCATCGGGCCCAACGGCAAGCCGGTCGAGCTGCAGATCCGCACCTTCGACATGCACCGCCGCGCCGAGTACGGCATCGCCGCGCACTGGAAGTACAAGCAGGAGGCCGTCGCCGGCGCCTCCAAGGTCCGCACCGACGCGCCCAGGACGTCCGCGAAGGACAAGGACGCCATCAACGACATGGCGTGGCTGCGCCAGCTGCTGGACTGGCAGAAGGAGACCGAGGACCCGGGCGAGTTCCTGGAGTCCCTGCGCTTCGACCTGTCCCGCAACGAGGTCTTCGTCTTCACCCCGAAGGGCGACGTCATAGCGCTCCCGGCGGGTGCCACCCCCGTGGACTTCGCGTACGCCGTCCACACGGAGGTCGGCCACCGCACCATAGGGGCACGGGTCAACGGCCGGCTCGTACCGCTCGAGTCCACCCTGGACAACGGCGACCTGGTGGAGGTCTTCACCTCCAAGGCGCCCGGCGCCGGACCGTCCCGCGACTGGCTCGGTTTCGTCAAGTCGCCGCGCGCCCGCAACAAGATCCGGGCCTGGTTCTCCAAGGAGCGCCGCGACGAGGCGATCGAGCAGGGCAAGGACGCCATCGTGCGGGCCATGCGCAAGCAGAACCTGCCGATCCAGCGCATCCTCACCGGCGACTCCCTCGTCACCCTCGCGCACGAGATGCGCTACTCGGACATCTCCGCGCTGTACGCGGCGATCGGCGAGGGCCATGTCTCCGCGCAGAACATCGTCCAGAAGCTCGTCCAGGCCCTCGGCGGCGAGGAGGCGGCCACCGAGGAGATCGACGAGACGGTCCCGCCCTCCCGCAGCCGCGGCCGCAAGCGCCGCTCCAGCGCCGACCCGGGTGTCGTCGTCAAGGGCGTCGAGGACGTCTGGGTGAAGCTGGCCCGCTGCTGTACGCCGGTGCCCGGCGACCCGATCATCGGCTTCGTCACGCGCGGCAGCGGGGTGTCGGTGCACCGCAGCGACTGCGTGAACGTCGAGTCACTGTCCCGTGAGCCGGAGCGCATCCTCGACGTCGAGTGGGCGCCCACCCAGTCCTCGGTCTTCCTGGTGGCCATCCAGGTCGAGGCCCTGGACCGCTCCCGGCTGCTGTCGGACGTCACGCGCGTCCTGTCCGACCAGCACGTCAACATCCTCTCCGCGGCCGTCCAGACCTCCCGCGACCGCGTGGCCACCTCCCGGTTCACCTTCGAGATGGGCGACCCCAAGCACCTCGGCCACGTCCTGAAGGCCGTACGGGGCGTCGAGGGCGTCTACGACGTGTACCGCGTGACGTCGGGACGCTCGCGTTCGTGAGCAGGCATGTGGAAGGGCCCCGTACGCGCGTACGGGGCCCTTCCACATGTGGGTGGGTGGGGGTCAGCCGCCGAACTCCTGCAGGCCCTTCAGAGCCTGGTCCAGCAGCGCCTGGCGGCCCTCCAGCTCACGCTCCAGCTTCTCGGCCTTCGCGTTGTTGCCCTGACCGCGCGCCTGCTCGATCTGCGCCGTCAGCTTGTCAACGGCGGCCTGGAGCTGGCCGGTCAGGCCCTCGGCACGCGCGCGTGCCTCGGGGTTCGTCCGGCGCCACTCGGCCTCCTCGGCGTCCTGGATCGCCCGCTCCACCGCGTGCATCCGGCCCTCGACCTTCGGGCGGGCGTCGCGCGGGACGTGGCCGATGGCCTCCCAGCGCTCGTTGATCGAGCGGAAGGCGGCCCGCGTGGCCTTCAGGTCGCCGATCGGCAGGAGCTTCTCGGCCTCCTCGGCCAGCTCCTCCTTCAGCTTCAGGTTCTCCGTCTGCTCCGCGTCCCGCTCGGCGAACACCGAACTGCGGGCGGCGAAGAACACGTCCTGGGCGCCGCGGAAGCGGTTCCACAGGTCGTCCTCGTGCTCGCGCTGGGCGCGGCCCGCGGCCTTCCACTCCGCCATCAGCTCGCGGTAGCGGGCCGCCGTCGGACCCCAGTCCGTCGAACCGGACAGCGCCTCGGCCTCGGCGACCAGCCGCTCCTTGGTCTGGCGGGCCTCCTCGCGCTGCGCGTCCAGCTGCGCGAAGTGCGCCTTGCGCCGCTTGGAGAACGCCGAGCGCGCGTGCGAGAAGCGATGCCACAGCTCGTCGTCGGACTTGCGGTCCAGCCGCGGCAGACCCTTCCAGGTGTCCACCAGCGCCCGCAGCCGCTCACCGGCGGCCCGCCACTGGTCGGACTGCGCCAGCCGCTCGGCCTCGGTGACCAGGTCCTCCTTGGCCTTGCGGGCCTCGTCGGACTGCTTGGCCCGCTGCTGCTTGCGCTCCTCGCGGCGCGCCTCGACGGTCTCCACGAGCTTGTCCAGCCGCCCCCGCAGCGCGTCGAGATCACCGACCGCGTGGTGCGCGTCCACCTGCTCGCGCAGGTGGTCGATCGCGGCCTGGGCGTCCTTCGCCGACAGGTCGGTGGTCTGCACTCGCTTCTCAAGGAGGCCGATCTCGACAACCAGGCCCTCGTACTTGCGTTCGAAGTAGGCGAGCGCCTCCTCAGGGGAGCCGGCCGCCCAGGATCCGACGACCTGCTCGCCGTCGGCCGTACGCACGTACACGGTCCCCGTCTCGTCGACGCGGCCCCACGGGTCGCTGCTCACAGCGCCTCCATCCACATGATGCCTCCGGGGTGTCGCGCACCCCGGGCATCGTCCACAGTTTCGTCACGGCCAACATAGGCGACCGGCGGGTGGCCTGTCCGCATCCAGCGCGACCGAAATTCCGCAGCTGGCGGTCTCGGTGTTCACGACGGCGTCAGGACTTCGACACCGTCGCCTTGTTGATCACCACGGTGGCGTTCGGGGCCCCGTCGCCCTGCCCCGTGCTCTCGCCCGCCGCGGCGATCTTCTGCAGCACCTTCATGCCGGCCGCGTCGATCGTGCCGAACGGGGTGTAGCTGGGCGGCAGCGGGCTGTCCTTGTAGACGAGGAAGAACTGGCTGCCGCCGGTGTGCTTCTGGCCGGTGTTGGCCATCGCCACCGTGCCCGCCGGGTACGTGTTGCTCTTCAGGCTCTCGTCCTTCAGGTTCTCGTCCGGGAGCGTGTAGCCGGGACCGCCCATGCCGGTGCCCTGCGGGTCGCCGCACTGGAGCACGTAGATGCCGTTGGTGGTCAGGCGGTGGCACTTGGTGTGGTCGAAGAAGCCCTGGCCGGCCAGGAAGTCGAACGAGTTCACCGTGTGCGGGGCCGCCGCCGTCTTCAGCGCGATGCCGATGTCACCGCACGTCGTCGCCAGCTTCATCGTGTAGTTCGCCGACGTGTCGATCGTCATCGCCGGCTCCTTCTTCCAGCTCAGCTTCTTCACCGCGCCCGTGGCCGGCTTGGCGCACGGGTCCGCGGCCTTGGTCGGCGACGCGCTCGGCGTGACGTCGGCGGCTGCGTTCGTCTTCTTCTTGTCGTCGCTGCCCTTCAGCACATCGGTCGTGTACAGCGCCACACTGCCGATGACGATCACGCCCAGTACCGACGCGATCACGGAGTTGCGCAGGCGGGCCTTGCGCCGTGCCTGGGTACGCCGCTGCTGCTGCCGCAAGAACTTCTCCCGGGCGAGCTGACGCCGCCGCTGCTCCTGGCTGACCACCGGGTTCTCTCCTCATGCGTGTCGTGTGTCGACCGGTACGCGTGCGTGCTCGTGAGCCGACCGTTGCGTGTAGCCCCGTACCGTATATGGGTTCGCTGAGGAAACGGCAGCGCCGGTAGGCTCTGGACCACAGCTTGTGACCATCCCCGTCGACACACCGAAGGACGATCGTGCTCATTGCCGGGTTCCCCGCCGGGGCCTGGGGGACGAACTGCTACCTCGTCGCCCCCGCCCCCGGAGAGGAGTGCGTGATCATCGACCCCGGCCACCAGGCCGCCGAAGGCGTCGAGGAAGCACTGAAGAAGCATCGGCTCAAGCCTGTCGCCGTCGTCCTCACCCACGGCCACATCGACCACGTGGCGTCGGTCGTCCCGGTCTGCGGCGCGCACGACGTGCCCGCGTGGATCCACCCCGAGGACCGGTACATGATGAGCGACCCCGAGAAGGCGCTCGGCCGCTCCATCGGCGCGCCGCTCATGGGCGAGCTGACCGTGGGGGAGCCGGACGACGTCCGGGAGCTGACGAACGGCACCACCCTCGACCTGGCCGGCCTGCAGTTCTCCGTCGCGCACGCGCCGGGCCATACCAAGGGGTCGGTGACCTTCCGGATGCCCGAGACCGCCGACATCCCGGCGGTGTTCTTCTCCGGGGATCTGCTGTTCGCCGGCTCCATCGGACGTACCGACCTGCCGGGCGGGTCCATGGCGGACATGCTCGAGTCGCTGGCCCGCGTGTGCCTGCCGCTCGACGACTCCACCGTGGTGCTGTCCGGCCACGGCCCCCAGACGACCATCGGCCAGGAGCGCGCCGCCAACCCGTATCTGCGGCAGGTGGCCGTCGGCCAGGGAGCGGACGTGGACGCCGCTCCCCGACGAGGAATGTGACGAGAGAGCTTTCCGTGAGTACCTTCCAGGCCCCCAAGGGCACCTACGACCTGATCCCACCGGACTCCGCCAAGTACCTCGCGGTGCGCGAGGCGATCGCCGCTCCGCTGCGCGACTCGGGGTACGGCTACATCGAGACGCCCGGCTTCGAGAACGTCGAGCTGTTCGCGCGCGGTGTCGGGGAGTCCACCGACATCGTCACCAAGGAGATGTACGCCTTCGAGACCAAGGGCGGCGACAAGCTCGCCCTGCGCCCCGAGGGCACGGCCTCCGTGCTGCGCGCGGCCCTGGAGGCCAACCTGCACAAGTCGGGCAACCTCCCGGTCAAGCTCTGGTACTCCGGCTCGTACTACCGCTACGAGCGCCCGCAGAAGGGCCGCTACCGGCACTTCTCCCAGGTCGGCGCGGAGGCGCTCGGTGTGGAGGACCCGGCGGTCGACGCCGAGCTGATCATCCTGGCCCACCAGGCGTACCGCTCGCTGGGCCTGCGCGACTTCCGCATCCTGCTCAACAGCCTGGGCGACAAGGAGTGCCGGCCGGTGTACCGGGCCGCGCTCCAGGACTTCCTGCGCGACCTCGACCTCGACGAGGACACCATGCGCCGCGCGCAGATCAATCCGCTGCGCGTCCTGGACGACAAGCGCGAGTCGGTGCAGAAGCAGCTCACGGGCGCGCCGCTGCTGCGGGACTACCTGTGCGACGGCTGCAAGGCCTACCACGAGGAGGTCCGCGAGCTGCTGACCGCGGCGGGCGTGGCCTTCGAGGACGACCCGAAGCTGGTGCGCGGCCTGGACTACTACACCCGGACCACCTTCGAGTTCGTGCACGACGGTCTGGGCTCGCAGTCCGCGGTGGGCGGCGGCGGCCGCTACGACGGCCTGTCCGAGATGATCGGCGGCCCGGCGCTGCCCTCGGTCGGCTGGGCCCTCGGCGTCGACCGCACGGTCCTCGCCCTGGAGGCGGAGGGCGTCGAACTGGACCTGCCGTCCACCACGTCGGTCTACGCCGTCCCGCTCGGCGACGAGGCCCGCCGCCTGCTGTTCGCCAAGGTCACCGAGCTGCGCAAGGCCGGCATCGCGGCGGACTTCGCGTACGGCGGCAAGGGGCTGAAGGGCGCCATGAAGAACGCCAACCGCAGTGGCGCCCGCTACGCCCTGGTGGCCGGCGAGCGCGACCTCGCCGACGGCGTCGTCCAGCTCAAGGACATGGAGTCCGGCGAGCAGACGGCGATCCCGGTGACCGACGTCCTGACGGAACTGCGGTCCCGCCTCGGCTAGTCCGCGATTGCGCGCACAGGGCGCCGGGCCTCCCGGCGCCCTCCTCACTGCCCCGGCAAGCCGTACCGCATCGCGCTCCTCTGTCCGGTGTGCGGCCGCCGCCGCGCGGGCTGCCGGCCGGTCGCCGCGTTCGGGCAGCGGTCGGCCACCAGCGGCAGCTCCCGGGCCGCCGATCATCACGCCGAGCGCCACGTCCAGGCGCCGCCGCCGGCCACCGGACAGGCCCTTGATCCGGCTGTCCGCCTTCGCGTCCAGGCCGACGAGGCCGATGACCTCGCCCGGGTCGCGGGGCCGCGGGTAGTAGCGGGCGAAGTGCGTACGCTCTCGCGGACCGTCAACTCGGCGGGCGTCGATTCGTCCTGCCAGACGTTTCCCCCCGGGATCGCCACGCGCGCGTACCTGCCGCCGGGGCCGTGCCGAGGACGGACACGTCGGCCCCGCCCCGGGTCCGGTCGCCCTGGCGGATCTCCACCGTGGTGCTCTTGCCCGCGCCATCGGGTCCGAGCAGGCCGAACACCCTCACCGCGCTGAATGCCGAGATCGAGACCGTCGAGCGCGGTCATGCCCCCCGTACCGCTTGCGCAGCCCCGAGGCCCATCGCCCGTTCGTTCGCGTGTGCTGTCATGCCCCCGAGCCTCGGCCGGAACGGAACGGTCCGTGACCAACGTGCCTGCCTCTTTATGTCCATCGAACGGTGCACACACGCGCGCGTGCGGCACAATGGCCCGTGCCCGAAGATGGTCCAATTCTCAAGTGACGGAATCGGCGTGAGATGAGCAAGACGACAGTGAAAGACGTCTCCACGGAGCCCGGTCCCGAGCGTGCCGCCGACGCCCCGCGCGTGGTGGGCGGCAGCCGCGCCTTCGCTCTCATGCTGATGATCACCGGCGCGGCCGGACTGCTGGCGTCCTGGGTCATCACGCTCGACAAGAACAAGATCCTCGAAGCGAAGATCGCGGGGAAGACGTTCACACCGGGCTGCAGCGTCAACCCGATCGTGTCCTGCGGCAGCGTCATGGAGAGCAAGCAGGCGGCGGCCTTCGGCTTCCCGAACCCCTGGCTCGGCCTGGTCTGCTACGGCATCGTCGTCTGTGTCGGCATGAGCCTGCTGGTCCGCGCCCGCTTCCCGCGCTGGTACTGGCTCACCTTCAACTTCGGCACGCTCTTCGGTGTCTGCTTCGTCACCTGGCTGCAGTTCCAGTCCCTGTACCGGATCAACGCCCTGTGCCTGTGGTGCTCGCTGGCCTGGGTCGCCACGATCACCATGTTCTGGTACGTGACCTCGGCCAACGTCCGCAGCGGCTTCCTGCCGGCGCCGGGCTGGCTGAAGCGGTTCCTCGCCGAGTTCACCTGGGTCATCCCGGTCACCCACTGCGGCGTCATCGCGATGCTGATCCTCACCCGCTGGGGCAGCCAGCTCTGGGCCTGACCCACGCACGGGGCCGCGTTGTCAGTGCGGTGTCTTAGGGTTTCAGCGTGGAACCCGACCTCTTCACCGCCGCAGCAGACGAACGCCAGGAGAAGGACCCGGCAGGCAGCCCCTTGGCAGTGCGCATGCGCCCGCGCACCCTCGACGAGGTCGTGGGCCAGCAGCATCTGCTGAAGCCCGGCTCACCCTTGCGCCGGCTGGTCGGCGAGGGCTCCGGCGGCCCCGCCGGACCCTCCTCGGTGATCCTCTGGGGCCCGCCCGGTACCGGCAAGACGACGCTCGCCTACGTCGTCTCCAAGGCGACGAACAAGCGGTTCGTGGAGCTGTCCGCCATCACCGCGGGCGTCAAGGAGGTCCGCGCGGTCATCGACGGCGCCCGCCGCGCCACCGGCGGCTTCGGCAAGGAAACCGTCCTCTTCCTGGACGAGATCCACCGCTTCAGCAAGGCCCAGCAGGACTCTCTGCTCCCCGCCGTCGAGAACCGCTGGGTGACGCTGATCGCGGCCACGACGGAGAACCCGTACTTCTCGGTGATCTCCCCCCTGCTCTCCCGCTCCCTCCTGCTCACCCTCGAACCGCTCACGGACCACGACATCCGGGGCCTGCTGCAGCGCGCCCTGAGCGACGAGCGCGGCCTGAAGGACGCCGTCGGCCTGCCCGACGACACCGCGGAGCACCTGCTGCGCATCGCCGGCGGCGACGCCCGCCGTGCCCTGACCGCCCTGGAGGCCGCCGCCGGCGCCGCGCTGGACAAGGGCGAGCGCGAGATCAGCCTCCAGACCCTGGAGCAGACGGTCGACCGGGCCGCCGTGAAGTACGACCGCGACGGCGACCAGCACTACGACGTCGCCAGCGCCCTGATCAAGTCCATCCGGGGCTCGGACGTCGACGCCGCCCTGCACTACCTGGCCCGCATGATCGAGGCCGGCGAGGACCCCCGCTTCATCGCCCGCCGCCTGATGATCTCCGCGAGCGAGGACATCGGCCTGGCCGACCCCAACGCCCTGCCGATCGCGGTCGCCGCCGCCCAGGCCGTCGCCATGATCGGCTTCCCCGAGGCGGCCCTCACCCTCAGCCACGCCACCATCGCCCTCGCCCTCGCCCCCAAGTCGAACGCGGCGACCACCGCGATCGGCGCCGCTCTGGAGGACGTCCGGGGGGGCCTGGCCGGCCCGGTCCCGCCGCATCTGCGCGACGGGCACTACAAGGGCGCGGCCAAGCTCGGCCACGCCCAGGGCTACGTGTACCCCCACGACCTGCCCGAGGGCATCGCCGAGCAGCAGTACGCGCCGGACGCGCTGAAGGACCGCGAGTACTACACCCCGAGCCGGCACGGCGCCGAGGCCCGCTACGCCGACGCGGTCGAGTGGACCAGGAAGCACCTCGGTCGCAAGCGCTCCTGAGCACCCTGTAGACTGCCCCGAAGTGCTGAGTCCCGCGCTGTCAGAGCGGGACAGCCAGCCGGAGACCCGGTCCCGCGCGGACCGGCTCCAGGAGCGTCGCGCACCGTCGATCGGTGTCGCGGGCAGCCCACCACCCCTCGGATTCCCGGGACGGGTCGGTGGGCCACTCGCGTGCTGCACGTATGTGCCCAGACCAGGGAAGCGGCTGCCCGGCAGGTCCCCCCGGGGTCCGGCGGGTTTTCCCGGCTGCGGATGCGACCTCCCTCAACCCTGACGAGCCGAACACTACGAAAGAGACGAAAGACAGTGGCGAACCAGTCCCGCCCCAAGGTCAAGAAGTCGCGTGCCCTCGGCATCGCGCTGACCCCGAAGGCCGTCAAGTACTTCGAGGCCCGCCCCTACCCGCCGGGTGAGCACGGCCGCGGCCGCAAGCAGAACTCGGACTACAAGGTCCGTCTGCTGGAGAAGCAGCGTCTGCGCGCGCAGTACGACGTGTCCGAGCGCCAGCTCGTCCGCGCCTACGAGCGTGCCTCCAAGGTCCAGGGCAAGACCGGTGAGGCCCTGATCATCGAGCTGGAGCGCCGCCTCGACGCCCTGGTCCTGCGTTCGGGCATCGCCCGCACCATCTACCAGGCCCGTCAGATGGTCGTCCACGGCCACATCCAGGTCAACGGTCAGAAGGTCGACAAGCCGTCCTTCCGTGTCCGTCCGGACGACGTCGTGCAGGTCCGCGACCGCTCCAAGGAGAAGACGCTCTTCACGATCGCCCGTGAGGGTGGCTTCGCCCCCGAGGGCGAGACCCCGCGCTACCTCCAGGTGAACCTCAAGGCCCTGGCGTTCCGCCTGGACCGCGAGCCGAACCGCAAGGAGATCCCGGTGATCTGCGACGAGCAGCTCGTCGTCGAGTACTACGCCCGCTGACCCCAGCCCCGGCGTACCACCTCAGCCCGCCGTCTCCCCACCCGGTCCAGCCGGGCGGGCGAGGCGGCGGGTTCGCGTGTGCGCCCCGGCGTTCCCCCGGGGCGCGTCAGCTACGCGTGGAGTCGGCGGCCTCCGCGCGGTTCCCGGTCCTGCCGTCTTCGCCGCCGCCGTCCTGCGCCACCGGCCCCCGCGGAGCCGGCAGCCTGTCCAGCGGCCGTGACCGCGCAGGCCCCAGTGCCCGGGCCACGGCCTGCGCGCGCTCCAGCCGGCGCCCTTCCCGCACGCGCTGCTCGTACCGCGCGTCCCCGAGCGTCTGCCGGGCCAGCGCCTCGCAGCGCTCGTGCGGGGCGTTGTAGTAGGCCGAGCCGAACAGCGGCAGCCCCACCGACGGCCACAGCCGCGCCGCCGCGCCCTGGAGCAGCGCAGCCTCCGCCGCGTCGCCCTCGGCCGCCGTGACCAGCGCCAGCAGTTCCAGGGACAGCACCTCCGCGAGCAGATCGCGAAAGGCGTGCGCATGGCCGAGGCAGTCCGACAGCAGCTCCCGCGCGCGGGCGTACGCGCCGTCCTGCCAGGCCGCGTACGCCAGCACGTACAGCGCGTACGACCGCGCCCAGCGCTCCCCGTGGTCCTCGCACACCTGCCACGCGTCCTCGCACAGACGCACCGCGTCCGGCAGGTCTCCCTGGAAGGCCCGGGTCATCGCCAGCTCGACCTGACCCATCAGGACATTGCTGTTCAGCTCGCCGATCTCCTGGTAGCGCTCCAGCGCCGAGCGCAGCAGCGTTTCTGCGCGCGCCATGTCGTCGCTGACCAGGGCGAGACAACCGGTGCGGTGCTCGGCGTACGCCACCGCCGTCGCGTCCGCCGCACGCTCCGCCTGCTCCCGGCACTCGCGCAGCGCCGCCAGCGCCGGCACGGTGTCACCCTGCAGGATCGCCACGTAGCCGAGCACCCACAGCGCCTTCAGCCGGGACTGCTCGTACTCCGTCTCCAGCTCCACGCTGCGCTCCAGCCAGCGCCGCCCCTCCGCGAGCCGCCCGCAGCCGACCCAGCAGAACCACAGCGACCCGGCCAGGCACTGTCCGAGGTGCGCCTCCTCCTGTTCGGCCAGCGAGAACTCCAGCGCGGCCCGCAGGTTCGGCAGCTCGGCCTCGACCCGCTCGGCGATCTCGTGCTGGCGGGGCGAGAACCAGTCCAGCTCGCACCAGGTCGCCAGGCCCAGGTACCAGTCCCGGTGCCGCCTGCGCAGCCGGCCCGCGTCCCCGGCCGCCTCCAACCAGTCGGCGCCGTAGGCACGCACGGTGTCCAGCATCCGGTAGCGCGGGCCGGCCGGGGTGTCCTCGCGGGTGACGACGGACTGGGCCAGCAGCTCCGCGAGCACGTCGAGGACCTCCTCGGCGGGCAGTCCGTCCCCGCTGCACACGTACTCGGCCGCCTCCAGGTCGAAGGTCTGCGCGAACACCGACAGCCGCGCCCACAGCAGCCGTTCGGCCGGCGTGCACAGCTCGTGGCTCCAGCCGATCGCCGTGCGCAGCGTCTGGTGCCGGGCGGGCGGCCCGCCGGGCACCGGGCGCGCGGCGTCGCCCCGGGCGCCCGCGACCAGCAGCCGGAACCGGTCGTCCAGCCGTCGCACCAGCTGCGCCGGGGACAGCGCCCGCGTCCGCCCGGCGGCCAGCTCCAGGGCGAGCGGGATCCCCTCCAGCCGGCGGCACAGCTCGCGCACGTCGGGCCCGTCGGACACCGCCAGCCCCTGCTCCCGCGCCCGGTCGGTGAACAGCGCCACCGCGTCGTCCTCGCCGAGCGGCGCCAGCGGGAAGAGCCGCTCGCCCGCCAGCCCCAGCGGGCGCCGGCCCACCGCCAGCACGCTCAGCTCCGGCAGCCGGCGCAGCAGCTCCGCCGTCAGTTCGGCACAGGCCTCGACGAGGTGCTCGAACCCGTCCAGCACCAGCAGCACCGGGCGGCCCGCGAGTTGCTCCAGCAGCGTCTCCCGCGGCAGCCGGGTGGTGTGGTCGGTCAGGCCGAGCGCCTCCACCACCGCGTACTCCACGATCTTCGGATCGCGCACCGCCGCCAGCTCCACCCGCGCGGACCCGGGCCCCCACCTCGCGGCGGCCCGCGCGGCGAGCCGGGACTTCCCGACCCCGCCGAGCCCGGTCACGGTCACCAGCCGCGCCTCGCCGAGCGCCGCCGCGAGCGCGGCCAGCTCGGCCGAGCGCCCGACGAAGGACGTCAGTTCCAGGGGCGGATCGCCGTGCGGGAAAGGGACCGGGCGCTGAGGACGTCGCATGGGACACGGAGCGTACTGAAGTGTGTTCAGTGCGTACAATCGCTTCCCGCAACTCCGTCCCCGCCGCCGGGTAATCCGGTACGGAGCCCCGGCCACGGCGCGATAGGCTCGGCACACGACTTTTTCGATGCTCAGGCACGTTTCAGGGAGCGGGTGCGCACAGTGTCCGGTGGAGAGGTGGCCGGGATCCTGGTGGCCGTCTTCTGGGCGATCCTGGTCTCCTTCCTCGCGGTGGCTCTCGCGAGGCTGGCCCAGACGCTCAAGGCGACCACCAAGCTCGTGGCGGACGTGACCGACCAGGCCGTCCCGCTGCTCGCCGACGCCTCCCAGGCGGTGCGCTCCGCGCAGACCCAGATCGACCGCGTCGACGCGATCGCCTCGGACGTCCAGGAGGTCACGTCGAACGCCTCCGCGCTGTCCACCACCGTCGCCTCCACCTTCGGCGGCCCACTGGTGAAGGTGGCGGCCTTCGGCTACGGCGTGCGCCGGGCGCTGGGCGGCCGCAAGGAGGACGTGCCCGCGAAGGCGCCCCGGCGTACGGTGATCGTGGGCCGCACGGTCCCCGCCGCGCGACGCAAGCGGAAGTAAGGACAGAGACCGAGCGATGTTCCGCCGTACGTTCTGGTTCACCACGGGCGTCGCCGCCGGTGTGTGGGCGACCACCAAGGTCAACCGCAAGCTGAAGCAGCTGACCCCCGAGAGCCTCGCCGTCAGCGCGGCGAACAAGGCCGTGGAGACCGGTCAGCGCCTGAAGGACCGCGCGGTGGGCTTCGCGCTCGACGTCCGCGACAACATGGCCGCACGGGAGGCCGAGCTGGAGGAGGCCCTGGGGATCCACGAGAACCCCGAACTCCCCGCACCCCGCCGGTTCGCCGCCATCGAGACGAACCGGAGCACCGACCGCAGCACACCGAAGCACATCGAAACCGTGATTTCTTCGCAGTCGAAGCACTCGTACAACCGGAATGAGGACCACTGATGGAGTCGGCTGAGATCCGCCGCCGCTGGCTGAGCTTCTTCGAGGAGCGCGGGCACACCGTCGTGCCTTCGGCGTCGCTCATCGCGGACGACCCGACTCTGCTCCTCGTCCCCGCCGGCATGGTGCCCTTCAAGCCCTACTTCCTGGGCGAGGTCAAGCCGCCGTTCCCGCGCGCCACCAGCGTGCAGAAGTGCGTGCGCACACCCGACATCGAAGAGGTCGGCAAGACCACGCGCCACGGCACGTTCTTCCAGATGTGCGGCAACTTCTCCTTCGGCGACTACTTCAAGGAAGGCGCCATCACCTACGCCTGGGAGCTGCTCACCACGCCCCAGGACAAGGGTGGTTACGGCCTGGAGCCGGAGCGCCTGTGGATCACCGTCTACCAGGACGACGACGAGGCCGAGCGCATCTGGCACGAGGTCGTCGGCGTGCCGAAGGAGCGCATCCAGCGCCTCGGCATGAAGGACAACTACTGGTCCATGGGCGTGCCCGGCCCGTGCGGCCCCTGCTCCGAGATCAACTACGACCGCGGCCCCGAGTTCGGCGTCGAGGGCGGCCCCGCCGTCAACGACGAGCGGTACGTGGAGATCTGGAACCTCGTCTTCATGCAGTACGAGCGCGGCGAGGGCATCGGCAAGGACAACTTCGAGATCCTCGGGGAACTGCCGAGCAAGAACATCGACACGGGCCTCGGCCTGGAGCGGCTCGCCATGATTCTGCAGGGCGTGCAGAACATGTACGAGATCGACACCTCCATGGCCGTCATCGACAAGGCCACCGAGCTGACCGGCGTGGCCTACGGCGACGCCCACGACTCGGACGTCTCCCTGCGCGTGGTCACCGACCACATGCGCACGTCCGTGATGCTCATCGGCGACGGCGTCACCCCCGGCAACGAGGGCCGCGGCTACGTCCTGCGCCGCATCATGCGCCGCGCCATCCGCAACATGCGCCTGCTCGGCGCCACCGGTCCGGTCGTCAAGGACCTGATCGACACCGTGATCGGCATGATGGGCCGGCAGTACCCCGAGCTGATCACCGACCGCGAGCGCATCGAGAAGGTCGCCCTCGCCGAGGAGAACGCCTTCCTCAAGACGCTGAAGGCCGGCACCAACATCCTCGACACCGCCGTCACCGAGACCAAGCAGTCCGGCGGCGTGGTCCTCTCCGGTGAGAAGGCCTTCCTGCTCCACGACACCTGGGGCTTCCCGATCGACCTCACCCTCGAAATGGCCGCCGAACAGGGCCTTTCCGTGGACGAGGAAGGCTTCCGCCGCCTGATGAAGGAGCAGCGGGAGCGCGCCAAGGCCGACGCCCAGGCCAAGAAGACCGGGCACGCCGACATGGGCGCCTACCGGGAGATCGCCGACAACGCCGGCGAGACCGACTTCATCGGGTACACCTCCACCGAGGGCGAGTCCACGATCGTCGGCATCCTGGTCGACGGCATCTCCTCGCCGGCCGCCACCGAGGGCGACGAGGTCGAGATCGTCCTCGACCGTACCCCGTTCTACGCCGAGGGCGGCGGCCAGATCGGCGACACCGGCCGGATCAAGGTCGACTCCGGTGCCGTCATCGAGGTCCGCGACTGCCAGAAGCCGGTCCCTGGGGTGTACGTCCACAAGGGCGTCGTCCAGGTCGGCGAGGTGACCATCGGCGACAAGGCCCACGCCTCGATCGACGCCCGCCGCCGCAAGGCCATCGCCCGCGCCCACTCGGCCACGCACCTGACCCACCAGGCCCTGCGCGACGCCCTCGGTCCGACGGCCGCCCAGGCCGGTTCCGAGAACCAGCCCGGCCGTTTCCGCTTCGACTTCGGCTCCCCGTCCGCCGTGCCCACGGCCGTGATGTCCGACGTCGAGCAGAAGATCAACGAGGTGCTCGCCCGCGATCTCGAGGTGCGCGCCGAGGTCATGGGCATCGACGACGCCAAGAAGCAGGGCGCCATCGCCGAGTTCGGCGAGAAGTACGGCGAGCGGGTCCGCGTCGTGACCATCGGCGACTTCTCCAAGGAGCTGTGCGGCGGCACCCACGTGCACAACACCGCCCAGCTGGGCCTGGTGAAGCTGCTCGGCGAGTCCTCCATCGGCTCGGGCGTGCGCCGTATCGAGGCCCTGGTCGGCGTGGACGCCTACCACTTCCTGGCCCGGGAGCACACGGTCGTCAACCAGCTGACCGAGCTGCTCAAGGGCCGCCCGGAGGAGCTGCCGGAGAAGGTCTCCTCGATGCTCGGCAAGCTGAAGGACGCCGAGAAGGAGATCGAGAAGTTCCGCGCCGAGAAGGTGCTGCAGGCCGCCGCCGGTCTCGCCGAGTCCGCCAAGGACGTGCGCGGTGTGGCCGTCGTCACCGGTCAGGTCCCGGACGGCACCACGCCGGACGACCTGCGCAAGCTGGTCCTCGACGTGCGTGGCCGCATCCAGGGCGGACGGGCCGCGGTCGTGGCCCTCTTCACGGTCAACAACGGCAAGCCGCTCACGGTGATCGCCACCAACGAGGCCGCCCGCGAGCGCGGCCTCAAGGCCGGTGACCTGGTCCGCACCGCCGCCAAGACCCTCGGCGGCGGCGGTGGTGGCAAGCCGGACGTCGCCCAGGGCGGCGGTCAGAACCCGGCCGCCGTCGGCGAGGCCGTCGAGGCCGTCGAGCGTCTCGTCGCCGACACCGCCAAGTGACGGCGAAACCGACGGCGAAGTAAGGAAACGGTCGGAAATGCGCAGAGGACGTCGACTTGCGATCGACGTCGGGGACGCCCGGATCGGGGTCGCCTCGTGCGACCCCGACGGAATCCTCGCCACCCCGGTGGAGACGGTCCCCGGCCGGGACATCCCCGCCGCCCACCGTCGGCTGCGACACCTGGTGGAGGAGTACGAACCGATCGAGGTCGTCGTCGGACTCCCTCGCTCCCTCGCGGGGGGCGAGGGCCCGGCCGCCGTCAAGGTCCGTGCCTTCGCCCAGGAACTGGCCAAGGGCATCGCACCGGTGCCGGTCCGCCTCGTGGACGAGCGGATGACGACCGTGACGGCCAGCCAGGGACTGCGCGCCTCGGGGGTGAAGTCGAAGAAGGGACGCTCGGTCATCGACCAGGCCGCCGCCGTCATCATCCTGCAGCAGGCCCTGGAATCCGAACGGGTGTCAGGTAAAGCACCCGGCGAGGGCGTCGAAGTGGTCATCTGATCGCGATACGGTAACGTTCCGCGCGATGTGCCGGTGTTCGAACAACCGGGACACAGCAAGAGAGGCGGAACGGACGCCGGCCCACCGGCCGCGTGGCCGCTCGGCCTCGCGGCTCTAGGGGATCGATGACTGAGTATGGCCGGGGCCAAGGCCCCGAACCGTGGCATCCGCAGGACCCGTTGTACGGGGACGGCGGATGGGAAGGACAGCAGCCGCACGGCGGCCCGCAGTCCTACGGCGGCCAGCCGCAGCACTACCCGCAGCAGCCGCAGCAGCAGCCGAGTTACGACGACTGGGGCCAGGGGCAGCAGTCCGGATACGGCCATGAGCAGTACCCCTACTATGACGAGCACGGCCACCCCCAGCACGCCGGCCACCCCCAGCAGCAGTACCACCAGCAGGGCGGCTGGGACGCGGCCGGCACCCACGGCCAGATCCCGTACCCGGCCGACCCCGGCGACCCCTACGGCCAGCACCCCGTCGCCTACGGCGGGGAGCAGCCCGACTTCTACGGCACCGAGGACGCCTACCCGCCGCCCGAGCCGCCCGGCCGCAGGCGTGCCGAACCGGAGCCGGAGCCGCAGTCCGCGCCCGACGAGGAGGAGCAGCACCCCTTCTTCACCGGGGGCGGCGACGATGACGACGACGAGGAGCACGAACTCGCCGACCGGCCGGGCCGGCGCGGCAAGGGCAAGGGCAAGAAGCCCGTCAAGGCCAAGAAGCGGCGCACCGGCTGCGCCTGCATGGTGGTCGTCCTGGTCTTCGGCGGCGGCCTCGGCGGAGTCGGCTACTTCGGCTACACCTTCTACCAGAACCGTTTCGCCCCGGCCCCGGACTACACGGGCGACGGCACCGGAGAGACGGTCGTCGTCGAGATCCCCAAGGGCGCGGGCGGCTGGGACATCGGCAACCGTCTGAAGGAGGCCGGCGTCGTCAAGAGCGCCGAGGCCTTCGTGCACGCGCAGAACGACATAAAGGGCGGCAACAGCATCCAGGCCGGCGCGTACCTCCTGAAGAAGGAGATGTCCGCCGCCAGTGCCGTGCAAATGATGCTGGACCCCAAGAGCCAGAACAATGTCGTGGTGACTCCCGGCGAGCGCAACGTGGGCGTCTACCAGGCGATCGACAAGAAACTCGAACTCGCCGCCGGCACCACCCAGAAGACCGCCCAGCAGGAATACAAGGCTCTCGGCCTGCCGGCCTGGGCGCAGAACACGCAGTACGCCGCCGACATCAAGGACCCGCTGGAGGGATTCCTCTACCCGGGCACCTATCCGGCCGCCAAGGGCATGAAGCCGGACAGCATCCTGAAGCAGATGGTCGCCCAGGCGAAGTCCAAGTACGACGCCTACGGCCTCACCGAGAAGGCCCAGTCCCTGGGCCTGAACAACGCCTTCGAGCTGGTCACCGTCGCGAGCCTGGTGCAGGCGGAGGGCAAGACGCACGACGACTTCCGCAAGATGGCGGAGGTGGTCTACAACCGTCTCAAGCCCAGCAACACCGAGACGAACCAGCTGCTCCAGTTCGACTCGACGTACAACTACCTCAAGGGCACCAGCAACATCCACATCTCCGAGAAGGAGATCAACGGGAACCACAACCCGTACAACACCTACACCCACAAGGGCCTGCCGCCCGGTCCGATCGGAAACCCCGGCGAGGACGCGATCATGGCGGCGTTGAATCCGACGCACGACGGCTGGATCTACTTCGTGGCGACCGACGGTCAGAACAACACCGAATTCGCCAAGACCTACGCCGAATTCAAGCAGCTCAAGGAAAAGTTCAATGCCACATCGGGCAACTGACGCCCGCCGGGCGGCCGTTCTCGGCAAGCCCATCGCCCACTCGCTCTCCCCGGTGCTGCACCGGGCGGCGTACGACGACCTCGGGCTCACCGACTGGTCGTACGAGCGCTTCGAGGTCGACGAGGCCGGCCTGCCCCGTTTCCTCGACGGACTCGGGCCGCAGTGGGCGGGGCTGTCCCTGACCATGCCGCTCAAGCGTGCCGTCATCCCGCTGCTGGACGAGATCAGCGAGACGGCCGCCTCGGTCGACGCCGTCAACACGGTCGTCTTCACCGAGGACGGCCGCCGCCTCGGCGACAACACCGACATCCCGGGCATGGTGGCCGCCCTGCGCGAGCACGGCATCGAACAGGTCGGCTCCGCCGCCATCCTCGGCGCCGGCGCCACCGCCTCCTCCGCCCTCGCCGCCCTCGCCCGGATCTGCACCGGCGAGATCACCGTCTACGTCCGCAGCGAGGCCCGCGCCGCCGAGATGCGGCAGTGGGGCGCACGGCTCGACGTGGACGTCCGCACGGTCGACTGGGCCGGCGCCGGGCAGGCGCTGCGCGCCCCCCTGGTGGTCGCCACCACGCCCGCCGGGACCACCGACGCCCTGGCCGCCGCTGTGCCCGAGCGCCCCGCCACCCTCTTCGACGTGCTCTACGACCCCTGGCCCACCGAGCTGGCGGCCCGCTGGTCCATGGCAGGCGGCGCCGTGGTCAGCGGTCTCGACCTGCTGGTCCACCAGGCCGTCCTCCAGGTCGAACAGATCACCGGCCGTCGCCCGGCACCCCTGGTGGCCATGCGCCGCGCCGGCGAGAAGGCGCTCGCCGCCCGCTGACCGCACCGCGGGCCGCCGCGAGCCGCCTGGTCGCGTCCGCCTGCTGGACCGGCGGCCGGACAACCGCCCCGGACGTGGGAGGATCGTAAGGTGGCGTACCGGGGTCGCGCACCCGGTGACGCCGTCGCCGTACGCGAGGACGCGCGTACGCAGGGCAGTACCGGGCGCGAGCACTGAGGAGCAGACCGTTGAGCAGGCTGCGTTGGCTGACCGCGGGGGAGTCCCACGGTCCCGCACTTGTCGCGACGCTGGAGGGCCTTCCCGCCGGCGTGCCGATCACCACGGAGATGGTGGCGGACCACCTCGCGCGGCGGCGGCTCGGTTACGGCCGCGGTGCGCGCATGAAGTTCGAGCGGGACGAGGTCACCTTCCTGGGCGGCGTCCGGCACGGCCTGACCCTCGGTTCCCCCGTCGCGATCATGGTGGGCAACACCGAGTGGCCCAAGTGGGAGCAGGTCATGGCGGCCGACCCGGTCGACCCCGAGATCCTCGACGGCCTCGCCCGCAACGCCCCGCTGACCCGGCCCCGGCCCGGCCACGCCGACCTCGCCGGCATGCAGAAGTACGGCTTCGACGAGGCTCGCCCGATCCTGGAGCGCGCCTCCGCCCGCGAGACCGCCGCCCGCGTGGCGCTCGGCGCGGTGGCCCGGTCGTACCTGAAGGAGACGACGGGCATCGAGATCGTCTCGCACGTGGTCGAGCTGGCCGCCGCCAAGGCGCCGCAGGGCCTCTACCCGACGCCGGCCGACGTCGAGAAGCTGGACGCCGACCCGGTGCGCTGCCTGGACGCGGACGCGTCGAAGGCGATGGTCGCCGAGATCGACCAGGCCCACAAGGACGGCGACACTCTCGGCGGTGTGGTCGAGATCCTGGCCTACGACGTCCCGGTGGGCCTCGGCTCGCACGTGCACTGGGACCGCAAGCTGGACGCCCGGCTCGCGGGCGCGCTCATGGGCATCCAGGCGATCAAGGGCGTGGAGATCGGCGACGGCTTCGAGCTGGCGCGGGTGCCGGGGTCCCTGGCGCACGACGAGATCGTGCGCACCGACGAGGGCATCCGGCGGGTCTCCGGCCGGTCCGGCGGCACCGAGGGCGGTCTGAGCACCGGCGAGCTGCTGCGGGTGCGTGCCGCGATGAAGCCGATCGCGACCGTGCCGCGGGCCCTGAAGACGGTCGACGTGACCACCGGCGAGCCGGCCCAGGCGCACCACCAGCGCTCCGACGTCTCCGCGGTGCCGGCCGCCGGCATCGTCGCCGAGGCCATGGTCGCACTGGTCCTGGCCGACGCGGTCGCGGAGAAGTTCGGCGGCGACAGCGTGGCCGAGACCCGCCGCAACGTGCGCTCGTACCTCGACAACCTGCGCATCCGGTGAGCACCGTGCCTGCGATCGTGCTGGTCGGCCCGATGGGCGTGGGCAAGTCCACCGTCGGACAGCTGCTGGCCGGGCACCTCGGCCTGGGCTACCGGGACACCGACGACGACATCGTCGCCGCCGAGGGCCGCGCCATCGCCGAGATCTTCGTCGACGAGGGCGAGCCCGCCTTCCGGGCGATCGAGAAGCGGGCGGTCGCCGCCGCGCTCGCCGAGCACGAGGGCGTCCTCGCCCTCGGCGGCGGCGCGATCCTCGACGCGGACACCCGCGCGCTGCTCGCCGGGCACCGGGTGGTCTACCTCTCGATGAACGTGGACGAGGCCGTCAAGCGGACCGGGCTGAACGCGGCCCGACCGCTGCTCGCGGTCAACCCCCGCAAGCAGTGGCGCGAGCTGATGGAGGCCCGGCGGCACCTGTACGAGGAGGTGGCCTCGGCCGTCGTGGCGACGGACGGGCGTACCCCCGAAGAGGTCACGCAAGCGGCCCTGGAAGCACTGGAGTTGAAGAAGGCATGAGCGAGGCAGTCACCCGGATCCAGGTCGCCGGCACGGCGGGCACCGAGCCCTACGAGGTGCTGGTCGGCCGTCAACTCCTCGGTGAGCTGGGCGCCTTGGTCGGTCCGAAGGCGAAGCGGGTCGCGGTGATCCACCCGGAGGCGCTGGCCGAGACCGGCGACGCGCTCCGCGCCGACCTGGCCGGGCAGGGCTTCGAGGTCATCGCCATCCAGGTGCCGAACGCGGAGGAGGCGAAGACCGCCGAGGTCGCCGCCTACTGCTGGAAGGCGCTCGGCCAGTCGAACTTCACCCGCACCGACGTGATCGTCGGCGTGGGCGGCGGCGCGACCACGGACCTCGCCGGATTCGTGGCCGCGACCTGGCTGCGCGGGGTGCGCTGGATCGCCGTCCCGACCACCGTGCTCGCCATGGTGGACGCTGCGGTCGGCGGCAAGACCGGCATCAACACCGCCGAGGGCAAGAACCTCGTCGGCGCCTTCCACCCGCCGGCCGGCGTGCTGTGCGACCTCGCCGCGCTGGACTCCCTCGGCGTCCACGACTACGTCTCCGGGCTCGCGGAGGTCATCAAGGCCGGCTTCATCGCGGACCCGGTGATCCTGGATCTGATCGAGTCCGACCCCGAGAGCGCCCGGAGCCCGGCGGGCCCGCACACGGCCGAGCTGATCGAGCGCGCGATCCGGGTGAAGGCCGAGGTCGTCTCCTCGGACCTGAAGGAAGCGGGCCTGCGGGAGATCCTCAACTACGGCCACACCCTCGGCCACGCCATCGAGAAGAACGAGCGCTACACGTGGCGGCACGGCGCCGCGGTCGCCGTCGGCATGCACTTCGCCGCCGAACTGGGGCGCCTGGCGGGCCGGTTGGACGACGCGACGGCGGACCGGCACCGTACGATCCTGGAGGCGGTCGGCCTTCCGCTGCACTACCGCTACGACCAGTGGCCGAAGCTCCTGGAGACGATGAAGGTCGACAAGAAGTCCCGCGGCGACCTCCTGCGCTTCATCGTCCTCGACGGCCTGGCCAAGCCGACCGTCATGGAGGGCCCGGACCCGGCCGTCCTGCTCGCCGCGTACGGCGAGGTCGGGAGTTAAGTCCCGACTGTTCCGTCCGTCCGTTTCCCCGCCTCGACTTCCTTGGCGCATTGGGCACTTCGGGCCGCCCCCGGCCGTTTCACCGAACGACGGCCGGGGACGGTACCGTTCGGTGGAGAACGGGGGCGCACCCCCGCTACCAGCACCATTTGCCTGTACGAGACGGAGTGGCAACGGATGCAGCACGCAGTGGGGTCTCCGCTGCCGCCGCCCCACCAGCCGGGGCAGCTGCCGCACGCCGGCTGGGCGTCGGCCGCACACCACCACCCGGGCCCGCACTCGGGAGCCGCCCACGGGCCCGTCCCCGTGCCTCCCGCGCCGGGCTTCCCGGCCCCGGCCGGCCCCGTCCCCCCGGCCCCCGCCCAGCCCCCCGCCCCACAGCCGCCGGTCGCGCAGCCCCCCGGGCCGCAGCCCGCGCCCCCGGCTCCCGACACCACCGGCCACGTGGCCCTGCCGCCCGGCGGTCCGGTCGGCGTGCCCACGGCGCCCCCGGCCCCGGCCGCACTGCCCGATCCGACGACCACCACCCTGGCCGTCCTGCTGATCGGGCCGGCGGGCGCGGGCAAGACCAGCGTCGCGAAGTACTGGGCGGACCACCGCAGGGTGCCCACCGCGCACATCAGCCTGGACGACGTCCGCGAATGGGTCCGCTCCGGCTTCGCCGACCCCCAGTCCGGCTGGAACGACAACTCCGAGGCCCAGTACCGCCTCGCCCGCCGCACCTGCGGTTTCGCCGCCCGCAACTTCCTCGCCAACGGCATCTCCTGCATCCTGGACGACGCCGTCTTCCCGGACCGCCCGGTCGTGGGCCTCGGCGGCTGGAAGCGCCACGTGGGCCCCGGCCTGCTCCCGGTCGTCCTCCTGCCGGGCCTGGACATCGTCCTGGAACGCAACGCCGAACGCTCCGGCAACCGCCGCCTCACCGACGAGGAGGTGGCCCGGATCCACGGCCGCATGGCCGGCTGGTACGGCTCGGGCCTGCCGATCATCGACAACTCCCAGCTGGACGTCCCCGGCACGGCGAGGGTTCTGGACGAAGTCCTGGCACGGGCGATTGCAAGCCCCCCGAGCTGGTAACCAGGGAAGGACAACCCCACTCGGCCCCCACAAATCAGCACAATCGTCCCAGAACTCCTACGCTCGTCTCATGTCAGAGGTGTACGCGAACCGCCGATCCCGGTTGAGAGACCACTTCACCGCGGCCGGCACCGCGGCAGCGCTCGTCACCCGCCCGGCGAACGTGCGCTATCTCGCCGCCGCCGCCCCGCGGGGCTCCGCCCTGCTGCTCGGCAGACGCGAGGACCTCCTCGTCTGCGCCGGCCCGCCCGACGACCGTCCCTACGAGGGCCGGCCCGACGAGAACCTGCGCCTGTACGTGCCGCGCAGCGCCGCCGGGACCGGTGCGGCCGCCCGCGCCGACACGGCGGTCGCGGCGGCGGAGCTGGCCGCGGCGCAGGACGCCGACTCCCTCGCCGTCGAGGAGCATCACCTCACGGTGGCCCGGCACCGGGCCATCGCCGGTGCCGCCCCCGCGCTGCGCCTCACCGACGTCGGCGGGGCCGTCGAGCAGCTCAGGGTCGTCAAGGACGAGGAGGAGATCTCCTGCCTGCGCATCGGCGCCGAGATCGCCGACCAGGCCCTCGGCGAGCTGCTGGAGTCGATCCTCGTCGGCCGCACCGAGCGGCACCTCGCGCTGGAGCTGGAGCGGCGCCTGGTCGACCACGGCGCCGACGGACCGGCCTTCCCCACCTCCGTGGCCACCGGCCCCAACTCCGGCCGGCGCGGTCACCGCCCCACCGACCGGCGGGTGGAGGAGGGCGACTTCCTCTCCGTGTGCCTGGGCGCGACCTACCGCGGCTACCGCTGCGAGATCGGCCGTACCTTCGTGATCGGCACGTCGCCCGCCGACTGGCAGGTCGAGCTGTACGACCTCGTCTTCGCCGCCCAGCGCGCCGGACGCGAGGCCCTGGCGCCCGGCGCCGGCTACCGCGACGTGGACCGCGCGGCGCGCCAGGTCCTGGACTCGGCCGGCTATGCGGAGGCGCTGCCGCCGCTGACCGGACACGGCGTCGGACTCGAAATCGACGAGGACCCGCAGCTGGCCCCCGCGGCCATGGGTAAACTGGACGCTTGCGTGCCGGTCACCGTCGAACCGGGGGTCCACCTCCCGGGCCGGGGCGGTGTCCGGATCGATGACACGCTCGTCGTACGCCCCGAGGCGGACGGCGGACCCGAGCTACTCACCATCACGACCAAGGAGCTGCTCGCGCTGTAGCGCGTGACCCGGGGTCGTACGTCAGTCCAGGAGATTCCGCAACCGTGGCTTCCACGAACGACCTCAAGAACGGCCTGGTGCTCAAGCTGGAAGGCGGCCAGCTCTGGTCCGTCGTCGAGTTCCAGCACGTCAAGCCCGGCAAGGGCCCGGCCTTCGTGCGCACCAAGCTCAAGAACGTGCTGTCCGGCAAGGTCGTCGACAAGACCTTCAACGCCGGCGTCAAGGTCGAGACGGCCACTGTCGACAAGAGCGACATGCAGTTCTCGTACATGGACGGCGACTACTTCGTCTTCATGGACATGGAGACGTACGACCAGCTGCACATCGACCGGAAGACCGTCGGCGACGCCGCGAACTTCCTGATCGAGGGCTTCGAGGCCACCGTCGCCCGTCACGAGGGCGAGGTGCTCTTCGTCGAGCTGCCGGCCGCCGTCGAGCTGACCGTCGCCGAGACCGAGCCGGGCGTCCAGGGCGACCGCTCCACCGGCGGCACCAAGCCCGCCACCCTGGAGACCGGCCACCAGATCCAGGTCCCGCTCTTCATCACCACCGGTGAGAAGATCAAGGTCGACACCCGCACGAGCGACTACCTCGGCCGGGTGAACAGCTAACCGTGGCTGCCCGCAACACGGCCCGCAAGCGCGCCTTCCAGATCCTCTTCGAGGGCGACCAGCGTGGCGCCGACGTCCTGACGGTCCTCGCCGACTGGGTCCGGCACTCCCGGTCCGACACCCGGCAGCCGCCGGTCAGCGAGTACACGATGCAGCTCGTCGAGGGCTACGCGGTCCACGCCAAGCGCATCGACGAGCTGATCGCCCAGTACGCGGTCGGCTGGACGCTCGACCGCATGCCGGTGGTGGACCGCAACATCCTGCGGCTGGGCGCGTACGAGCTGATCTGGGTCGACGAGACCCCGGACGCCGTCGTCCTGGACGAGATGGTGCAGCTCGCGAAGGAGTTCTCCACGGACGAGTCGCCCTCGTTCGTGAACGGCCTGCTGGGCCGCCTGAAGGAGCTGAAGCCGTCCCTGCGCCGGGACGAGGCGTAGCGCACGGTACGTCGACGCCGGAGGGCCGCAGCACACGCTTGTTGCGCTGCGGCCCTCCGGCGTCGTGCTCGGCGCCGGTCCGCTGCCGGGGGTAGTCCTCCGGGCGGACGTCCGGCGGGGCAGGAGCTGGCTACCATCCACCGGTGGATCAAGCACTGCCGCGTGCTCCGTGGCTGAGACGGCTGCCCTCCGGGGTGTGGACGGCGCTGTGCTGGTGCGCCGCCGCCCTGTTCGCGCTGCTGCTGTTCGCGTCGACGGCCTACCAGATCGCATTGCACGGGCAGCGCGGCGCCCTTGTCCAGGGTCTCTGGCTCCGCGGGGCCATGGCCGTCCTGCTGGCGCTCCCCGTCGGCTGGGCCCGGCGTCGGCCGGTGGCCGTGTCCGCCTGCGTCGCCGCCGAGTCGGTCCTGACGTTCGCGCTCGGCGAGCACACCTGGCCGCTGTTCCTGGCCATGGCCTGCCTGGCCGGCTGCCTCGCGGCAGGCCGGACCCACCGGACCTCCGTGCCGGCGGTCGGCGTCACCGTCGCCCTGGGGGTCGCCCAGTGGGCGGCGGGCGACCACCGGGGCGACACGCTGGGCGACGCCGCCGGCACCGTTCTGGGCATGGTGGCGACCGTCGCCGTCCCGTGGATGGTGTCGGTGACTCGGTGCGCCGGCAGCGCCTGTACGGCCAGGCCCTGCGCGACCATGCCGCCGCCCGGGCGGTGACGGAGGAACGCCTGCGCATCGCGCGGGAGCTGCACGACATGGTCGCCCACGGCATCGGCGTGATCGCCATCCAGTCCGGGGCGGCCGGTCTCGTGCTCGGCACCCAGCCCGAACGGGTGCGGCAGTCGCTCGCCGCCATCGAGAGCACCAGCCGGGAGGCCCTGGCCGGGCTGCGGCGGATGCTCGTCTCGCTCCGTCAGACCGGTGCCGAAGCCCCGGCGGAGGGCCTGGAGGGCGTCGGTCGGCTGGTCGAGAGGGCCGCCGAGGCAGGACTCGCGGTCGAGGTCGAGTGGCGGGGACGGCGGCGACCGCTGCCCGCCCGAGATCGACCTGGCCGCCTTCCGGATCAGCCAGGAGTCGGCCGGCCATACCGATGCGCCGGGGGGTCGATCAGACGCGCGTAGCGCCAGGCAGGGTGCCGGGACGTCAGCTGATCGATGACGAAGGTCAGATCCCTGACCCTGCTCTCGCCCACCGCCTCGGGGGTGATGTCCCGGCGGTCGCAGATGGCGCAGGCGAGCGTGCGGCCGTCGGGGAAGGTGACGCCGAGCGCCTCATAGGTGTGGTCGACCAGCGCGACCACGTAGCCGCGGCCGGCCAGGTCCTCGGCGAGACCGGTCAGGCTGGAGCGCTGGAGGTCGAGGCCGGGGGAGAGCACCACCAGGGGATGTCTGCCGGAGACCGGGCGGGCGTCCGTACGCGCCCAGGTACGGGTCGAGCTGAGCACCTGCGGCGGGATGGAACGGCCAGGAGCCTTGGCCGCCAGCAACCGGGCCTCCGCCACGGTCATGTAGGGGGCCGGGCTTCCCGTGCCGGTGCCTACATCGACACCATCAGCTGGCGGGCGCCCGCCGACGGCACCCACGGGTCCGTGCGGTGCTTGTCGACCAGGTGCAACACCGTGCGGCCGACCGCGTACGGGCCGGTGGGACGCGGGAGCGCGAGCCGGACGGCGGGGGTGGTGTGGGCGGCGGGTTCCGCGGCGGCGAAGGCTGTCGGGGTGAGGGGCAGCGGCAGCAGGAGCGTGAGCGCGGCGGTCGCGGCCGTGCGTCGGACTCTGTTCATGCGAGGACGCTAGTGCCCGGGCAGGCAACGTTCGCCCCGTCGCGACGCCCGGCACGCTCCCCCGCTGCGCGGGAGGTGCCCCCACTCGCGGCACCGGCCGAAAGCCCAAGCACGCCCAGTACGAGGACTTCCGGCCGGCACGCCGACAGCACGCACCGGACGCCGCTCCTTGACGGGCAAACGTTGCCTGCCGGGGCACTAGGGCGCGCGCACGGTGCCTGACGTCAGCTCCGGAGCGGACCCCCGCCTCCCCTCACGGGCGGACGGACCGGGCGGGCCGGGAGCACCAAAGCCGCGCCGTGGAGAGGCCGTCGGGGTGGCCGGAACCATGCGGTTCCGGCCACCCCGACGGCACGTTTCTGCGCAGGTGTGAAGCGGCTCAGCCCTCTTCGTGGGTGGCCACGGCGCGACGGGCGTCCGCGTCCAGCACGCCCCAGCTGATCAGCTGCTCGGTCAGGACCGAGGGCGACTGGTCGTAGATGACGGCGAGTGTGCGCAGGTCGTCCTGGCGGATGGAGAGCACCTTGCCGTTGTAGTCACCACGCTGGGACTGGATCGTCGCCGCGTAGCGCTGGAGCGGGCCCGCCTTCTCGGCCGGCACGGTGGCCAGCCGCTCCAGGTCCAGGACCAGCTTCGGCGGGGGCTCGGCGGCGCCGCCCGGCGTCGTGCCCGGCAGGAGCTCCTGCACCGGAACACCATAGAAATCGGCCAGCTCGGCGAGCCGCTGCACGGTCACCGCACGGTCGCCACGCTCGTAGGACCCGACCACCACGGCCTTCCAGCGACCCTGGGACTTCTCCTCGACACCGTGGAGGGAAAGGCCCTGCTGGGTGCGGATGGCCCGGAGCTTGGCCCCGAGCTGTTTGGCGTATTCGCTGGACATATAGCTCCCCGGACACTGTGTCGACGCGGTCGGCTGGGTTGCCCACCGCGCGGCTGGTAACTCACTGTGAGGTTACGCAGCGTGACTCTTCTGCGTCAAGCCGAATGGTCCACACCGACTCTTCCGTGGTAGTGGCGGTCGATTGGGCCGAGCGGGTGAAGGAGGGGGTGGGTGAGGCTCTCCCGATGACCTGCTACGGTGGATGGCGCAAATCCGACGTCCTTTAAGGTCCGTCCCGTGAGGCGGAGAAGGAGGTCCGTTTCGTATGGACAAGCATGACTCGCCCGCCATCGCGCAGGCATCCGATGCGCGGCCCGTTCTCGAAGGCCCCGACATCGCGCGGGTGCTGACCCGCATCGCCCACGAGATCGTCGAGCGCGCCAAGGGCGCCGACGACGTGGTCCTCCTCGGCATTCCCACCCGTGGCGTCTTCCTCGCCCAGCGGCTCGCCGTCAAGCTCCGGCAGATCACCGAGCGCGCCGTCCCCGTCGGCTCGCTCGACATCACCATGTACCGCGACGACCTGCGCATGCACCCGCCGCGCGCGCTGGCCCGCACCGAGATCCCCGGCGACGGCGTCGACGGCAAGCTGGTGGTCCTCGTCGACGACGTGCTCTTCTCCGGCCGCACCATCCGCGCCGCCCTCGACGCCCTGAACGACATCGGGCGCCCGCGCGCGGTGCAGCTCGCGGTCCTGGTCGACCGGGGCCACCGTGAGCTGCCGATCCGCGCCGACTACGTCGGCAAGAACCTCCCCACGTCGTTGCGGGAGACGGTCAAGGTCCAGCTCGCCGAGGAGGACGGTCGCGACACCGTGCTGCTCGGTGTGAAGCCGACCGGCCAGTAGCACGTCAGGCGCGAGGGTCCGCTTCGGCGTACCCGCGCACGCGCCCGTCTGCCCCGATTCTCCCGATTTAACTGCCTTACGGAGCCTGACAGATGCAGCGTCATCTCATCTCGGCCGCCGACCTCACCCGCGACGACGCCGTCCTGATCCTCGACACCGCCGAGGAGATGGCCCGGGTCGCCGACCGGCCGATCAAGAAACTGCCGACCCTGCGCGGCCGTACCGTCGTCAACCTGTTCTTCGAGGACTCCACGCGCACGCGCATCTCCTTCGAAGCCGCCGAGAAGCGCCTGTCCGCCGACGTGATCAACTTCTCCGCCAAGGGCTCCAGCGTCTCCAAGGGCGAGTCCCTGAAGGACACCGCCCAGACCCTGGAGGCCATGGGCGTCGACGCCGTCGTCATCCGGCACAGCGCCTCCGGAGCCCCCTACCGTCTCGCCAACTCCGGCTGGATCGACGCGGCCGTCATCAACGCCGGCGACGGCACCCACCAGCACCCCACCCAGGCCCTGCTGGACGCCTTCACCATGCGCCGCCGGCTGATCGGCCGCGACGCCGGCCTCGGCAAGGACCTGTCCGGCAAGCGCATCACCGTCGTCGGCGACGTCCTGCACAGCCGGGTCGCCCGCTCCAACGTCGACCTGCTGCACACCCTCGGCGCCGAGGTCACCCTGGTCGCCCCGCCCACCCTGGTGCCGGTCGGCGTCGAGACGTGGCCCTGCGCCGTGTCGTACGACCTCGACAGCGCCCTGCCGAAGGCCGACGCGGTGATGATGCTCCGCGTCCAGCGCGAGCGCATGAACGCCGCCTTCTTCCCGACCGAGCGCGAGTACTCGCGGCGCTACGGCCTCGACGGCGACCGCATGGCGAAGATGCCCGGGCACGCCATCGTGATGCACCCCGGCCCGATGGTCCGCGGCATGGAGATCACCGCCGAGGTCGCCGACTCCGACCGCTGCACGGTCGTCGAGCAGGTCGCCAACGGCGTCTCCATCCGGATGGCCGTCCTGTACCTGCTGCTCGGCGGCGCCGTGTTCGATTCGAAGAACGTGCCCGCCGTCACCCACGCCCGCACCGACGAGGAGAAGTGAGACCCATGAGCAAGATCCTGATCCGTGGTGCGAAGGTGCTCGGCGGCGAGCCGCAGGACGTGCTGATCGACGGCGAGACCATCGCCGAGGTGGGGACCGGTCTGAGCGCCGAGGGAGCCGAGGTCGTCGAGGCCGCCGGCAAGGTGCTGCTGCCGGGCCTGGTCGACCTGCACACCCACCTGCGCGAGCCCGGCCGGGAGGACTCCGAGACCGTGCTGACCGGGACGCGCGCGGCGGCGTCCGGCGGCTACACGGCCGTCTTCGCCATGGCCAACACCTTTCCGGTCGCCGACACCGCCGGCGTGGTCGAGCAGGTCTACCGGCTCGGCCGGGAGCACGGCTACTGCGACGTCCAGCCCATCGGCGCCGTCACCGTCGGCCTGGAGGGCAGGAAGCTCGCCGAACTGGGCGCCATGCACGAGTCGGCCGCCGGGGTCACCGTCTTCTCCGACGACGGCAAGTGCGTGGACGACGCCGTGATCATGCGGCGCGCCCTGGAGTACGTGAAGGCCTTCGGCGGTGTCGTCGCCCAGCACGCGCAGGAGCCGCGGCTGACCGAGGGCGCCCAGATGAACGAGGGCGTCGTCTCCGCCGAGCTGGGCCTCGGCGGCTGGCCGGCCGTCGCCGAGGAGTCGGTCATCGCGCGGGACGTGCTGCTCGCCGAGCACGTCGGCTCCCGCGTGCACATCTGCCACCTGTCGACCGCAGGCAGCGTCGAGATCGTCCGCTGGGCCAAGTCCCGGGGCATCCAGGTGACCGCCGAGGTCACCCCGCACCACCTGCTCCTCACCGACGAACTGGTGCGCACCTACAACCCCGTCTACAAGGTCAACCCGCCGCTGCGCACCGAGCGCGACGTCATGGCCCTGCGCGAGGCCCTGGCCGACGGCACCATCGACATCGTCGCCACCGACCACGCCCCGCACCCGCACGAGGACAAGGACTGCGAGTGGGCCGCCGCCGCCATGGGCATGGTCGGCCTGGAGACCGCGTTGTCAGTGGTCCAGGAGACCATGGTCGACACGGGCCTGCTGGACTGGGCCGGCGTCGCCGACCGGATGTCCGTCAAGCCCGCGCAGATCGGACAGGCCACCGGGCACGGCCGTCCCGTCTCGGCTGGTGAGCCCGCCAACCTCACCCTCGTCGACACGGAATACCGTGGCCAGGTGGACCCCGCGGGCTTCGCCTCGCGCAGCCGCAACACCCCCTACGAGGGGCGTGAGCTGCCGGGCCGTGTGACGCACACGTGGCTGCGGGGCAAGGCCACGCTCGTCGACGGGAAGCTCACGTGACACCTGTAATCCTGCTGGCCGAGGCCAAGAGGTCGGCCGACGTCACCGACTGGCCGGCCCGCATCGGCTGGCTCGTCGGACTCCTGCTGTTCGTCGCGCTCGTCTACTGGCTGATGCGCGAGGGCTGGAAGTGGCGCGGCACGCTCCAGAGCGACCTTCCGGAGCCGCCCGGCGCGCCGGAGGAGACCGGCCCGGTGAAACTGAGGCTGAGCGGCCGTTACCACGGCTCCACCACCGCCGGGCAGTGGCTGGACCGCATCGTGGCCCACGGCCTGGGCACCCGCAGCCGGGCCGAGCTGACCCTGACCGAGGCGGGGCTGGAGGTCGAGCGTCCCGGGGCGTCCGACTTCTTCGTCCCCGTCGCCGCACTGCGCGGGGCCCGGCTGGACAAGGCCATCGCCGGCAAGGTCCTCCCCGAGGGCGGCCTGCTGGTGGTGACCTGGGCACTCGGCGACAAGCTGATCGACTCGGGCTTCCGCTCGGACCAGGTGGCCGAGCACACCGAGTGGGTCGACACCCTGAACCACATGACCAACGACACGGAAGGCGCGCGATGACGACCTCCACCAGGGGAGCCGCCAGGGTTCCCGCCGTACTCGTCCTGGAGGACGGCCGCATCTTCCGCGGCCGCGCCTACGGGGCCGTGGGGGAGACCTTCGGCGAGGCCGTGTTCTCCACCGGTATGACCGGCTACCAGGAGACCCTGACCGACCCGTCGTACGACCGCCAGATCGTCGTGGCGACCGCGCCGCAGATCGGCAACACGGGCTGGAACGACGAGGACGACGAGTCGGGCCGGATCTGGGTCTCCGGCTATGTCGTGCGCGACCCCGCGCGCGTGCCGTCCAGCTGGCGCGCCAAGCGCTCCCTGGACGAGGAGCTGCAGCGGCAGGACGTGGTCGGCATCTGCGGGATCGACACCCGGGCGCTGACCCGTCACCTGCGCGAGCGCGGCTCGATGCGCGCCGGCGTCTTCTCCGGCGAGGCGATCGCGGCCGAGTCTGACCTCCTCGCGCGCGTGCGGGCGCAGCCGCACATGAAGGGCGCGAGCCTGTACGAGGAGGTCGCGACCAAGGAGGCCTACGTCGTCCCCGCGGCCGGGAGGAAGAGGTTCACCGTCGCCGCGATCGACCTCGGCATCAAGGGCATGACCCCGCACCGCATGGCCGAGCGCGGCATCGAGGTGCACGTCCTGCCCGCGACGGCGACCGTCGAGGACGTCTACGCGGTCGACCCGGACGGCGTGTTCTTCTCCAACGGCCCCGGCGACCCGGCCACCGCCGACGGCCCCGTCGCCCTCATGACGGCCGTCCTGGAGCGCAAGACGCCGTTGTTCGGCATCTGCTTCGGCAACCAGATCCTCGGCCGCGCCCTCGGCTTCGGCACCTACAAGCTGAAGTACGGCCACCGGGGCATCAACCAGCCGGTCCAGGACCGCACGACCGGCAAGGTCGAGGTCACCGCGCACAACCACGGCTTCGCCGTGGACGCGCCGCTCGACAAGGTCAGCGAGACCACGTTCGGCCGGGTCGAGGTCTCGCACGTCTGCCTGAACGACAACGTCGTGGAGGGGCTGCAGCTGCTCGACCAGCCGGCCTTCTCCGTCCAGTACCACCCCGAAGCGGCCGCCGGCCCGCACGACGCCGCCTACCTGTTCGACCGCTTCGTTTCCCTGATGGAGGGCCAGCGTGCCTAAGCGCACCGATATCCAGTCCGTCCTGGTCATCGGCTCCGGCCCGATCGTCATCGGCCAGGCCGCCGAGTTCGACTACTCCGGCACCCAGGCGTGCCGGGTCCTCAAGGCCGA
>NZ_JBVJMF010000009.1:278352-365930 GCF_055584345.1 Streptomyces sp. NPDC104106 | reverse complement strand
ACGCGATCCTCGCAACTACCTCGCCTTTCTGGGCCTCGCCGCCACCCTGTGCTGCTACAAGCGATTGATCCGCCTCACCACATAGGACACGGTCTAAAGTGGTTGTCCAGCGCTCTCAGCGAGTCGATGCCGGCTGAAGCTTCTCAGAGCGCCGAAACTTCAGCCATTTGCAGATCTCTACACGTCAGCTGTCGGAGATCTCTAGAACAGCGCCGTGACGCTCTGTTGGATCGCCGCCACGTCCGCCGCGACTGCGGCCGTCGCCTGAACGCCTGGGGCGATGAAGCCAAGCCATCGCAGGATAATGTTGCGACGAGGTTCGTCGCGTGCGAGTTCCGCGTCGACCCGCTCCGCAGCCTCGACAAGCCCCGCTCCGTCCTCGTACTGCTCCTCGGACCGGCGGAGTTGGTCCAGTAGCAAGCCCACGGCAGTGCGGAGTTCCGCAACGGCCTCCTCACGCTCGGGCGGCGTCGAAAACCCGGTCACCGAGGAGTGGCCCACGGCGACTGTACTCTGCTCGATCCGCAGGTCCCGGCCCGCCTGGATACCGCTGACGTCGCTTGCCCGTTGATCCGACACAGTGTCACCTCTGTTTCACTGGCTGGGGGTTGTTCCATTGGGGGTTGTTCCATTGAGCACCGCTCCCAGCTCGAATGCTGGAACTGGTGACAGAGATGTCGCGTCCCGCGAACAAGCCGGAATTGTAAATGGTCGTCTGCCGCTGAATCAGGTCGCTGGTGTCGATGTTGTGATCTTCCATGAACTCCACCAGCGCATCCAGTACGCGATGTTCGATCGTCTTGGCGTATAGCTCCCGGTCCAGCATCTGGAAATACCGGTAATACAGCTGATCGCTCGCCTCCTCCCTGAGGCTGAACTTCGCACCGTAGTTGAAAGAGCGCAAGCGGATCTTACGCTCCTGGCGGCGCTGCTCATGCCTCTCGAAGAGAGGTGCGAAGAAAACTCTGGCAACCGAGATGGGGGCGCTGACCAGCAGAATCGGGGTACGCAGGCCTGCCTCGCCCACCAACCGGCACCACTGTCGAAACGTCGGGGCGTCCAGCAGCGAGTCCACGGTCCGGTACCGCTCACGCACGGGCGCGAGCAGACAGCTGCTGCCTTCGATGAACGCGATTTCACAGTCGGGCAGCAGTGCGCACCTGAGAAACAGGGTATTGACCAGCTCGCCGCTCCAGCCGGTAACACGGATCGCCAGATAGGGCCGCGCCCTGCCTTTGCCGTCCTCACGCAGCTCACGCAGAAGAGCCGCCGAGACCTGGGCTCCTGGTGGTCCAGCCAGGTTGCGGAGCACTTCGGCGCGCGTACGGTCGTCGATTCCGAGCAGCAAGTCCGCCCCGTTGACCAGGAGCACGTCGGCAATTTTCATCCCGGGCAGACGGAGGGCCCCGACCCGGTTAGCAATATGTCCGTTGAGCTCGTGGACGGTGAACGGAATGACCTGCTTACCCGTCGCTGGACGTGCTGTGTTCAGAGCGAACGACCAAATGCTGTACGGGGCGCCGTGCCCGACAAAGGGTGCAAAGCGCGAGGAGATCACGACGTTGCCGCGGTCACGGAGTTCAATCGCTTCGAGGCGGGCGGCGTCCTGGGGGCTCGGAGGCCGGGGAGCGTTGCCTGGGTCGAAGTTCTCCCGCTTCAGCTGCCGGGAGACGACTCTGTAGTGCACCGAGAGTAGCTCAGCGGCCACTATTACCCAGGCCGCGAGAAGACCCAGGAGTAGAGACACGCCGGAACTGAGCGGCAGAGTGATCAACGCGCTGAGCAGAAGGAGCGCGAGTACGACGTCTCGACGCTCCTGCCGGCTGCGGGCAGCCAAGGCATGTCGCAGAACGCAGCCGAGGTCTACGCCGGGCGAGGAGGCCGCAGCGAGGCGCGGCTCGTTCATGATCCGAGCTACGGCCTTACGGGCGAGCGCGATATCGGTGTACATCGCGGCGCATAGGTACCGACTCACGTCGTAGCGAGTCGGAGGAGGAACAGACGGGCCGTCATGAGGCTGGCCAGCACGTGGGTCGACGGACGGGTTCATCGTTACTGCCTCTGTACCGGAGATGATCCCGCGGCGGCTTCGACGACCACCGCCGACAGAGCGGTGGTTGCGAGCCGCTCAGACGATCTGTGGTCCGATGAATGAACGCACTGTGAGGGATCGGCATCCCTCCCGTCCACAAAGGGGGAAGAGCAATCAGAGCAGGCTCTGACAGCTTGTCTACAGCGACCTATTTTACTCCCCACACGATCGAATGCATCGGGGAAGCAGTCTGGTCACATCTGAAGCGGACTCTGGCCAACCTCGCCAGACGCGCAGTACTGGACGACCACATCGACGACTTCATCACCAAGGCCTGGCTGGACTACAGCCAGTCGTAACCCCAGCAATCGAAGATCTCCAGGCGCTCCCAGATGTGCCGACGGACTTGGCCGACCGCAGTGGGCTCGGCTCGCTTGATGAAGATCAACTGGCTGCAGTCGGGTGTGGAATCGGAGCTGATCACCAAAGGCCTTCGAGGACCTCACGCCCAATGTCCCGGACCGCATTGTCCGTCCAGCCGATAGCTCGGGAAGAGGAGGTCCTCCCCAGGCTGGCGACAGCCGACGGTGGAGCCCGGGCCGTCTCTGGGCCGTACGAGGGTGCCCGACGTCGACCAAAAACGACAGAAGCCCACGGCATCCGACCAGATCAGAGCCGTGGGCTGCGTCAGGCCCGCAGGACAGCGGGACAGGTGGTCAGTAGACCGGCAAGCTAGGCGGCGCTGAGCAGGCTGTAGCCGCCGAATGCGCCGTCCCTTCAGAGGCGATGAGGGTCGCTCACTGTCAGGAGGTGACCGCGGCTGGTTGCAACGCGGAGCACGTCTCGCAATGCCCCGGTCAGTTCCTTGACCAACCGTCGCAGGTCCTCTGGGCCCTGGTCCTGGTCGTCGAGGGTGTCCGAGGCATGCTCCAGCAGCTCGGCTGCCGTTCCCAGTTGTACCGCTTCGATGTTGTCGGCCAGGCGGGACATGTAGCCGCCCCTGTCGTCGGTGTTCAGGTAGCAGGGCTTTCCTTCCGGCCCCGACCACGGGAGGAGTCGTAGTTCGTTCGGTGCCGTCATCCTTGCGTCTGCCTCTCATCGGTCACGTGATGGGTGGTGAAGACCGCGTCGACGCGATCCCCGGGGAACGCCAGAAGGGCGGCCTCGACGACTCGCCCGGCGGTGTCGATCGCAACGCGTGTGATCGCGAGGACTGTCTTGGAGGAGCCGGTCCGGAGAGCCGATGCTTCGTCCGGTGTTGGCGGTCGGGCGCATACCGTCTCTCGGACGGTTGCCGGCGGCGAGCCCAGAATGGCGAGTCGTCGGGCGGACTCCTGCCAGGAGGGTTCGTCATCCAGCGCTTCGGCGGGGACCAGGTCGCGCGGGACGTAGATGCGAGCCAATCCGCGCGGGGACTCTTCCTCGTGACTGACGCAGAAGAACTCAGCGAGTGGACTGCCCGCCGGCACCTTGAGCAACGTCGTCAGGTGGCTGTCTGCCGGAACCGTGGTGGTGCGAACGGTGATACTCAAAGCTGCTTCAGCAGCGGTCCACGGGTCCAGCGTCCCCCATCCGCCGACGTACACGATCTTGCGGAGTGGGCGGCGGACGAAGTTGCCTTTGCCGTGGATCTTCTCGACGAGGCCTTCGCCCTGGAGGACCGCAAGGGCGCTGCGCAGTGTCACCGTGCTGACCTTGTATCGGTTGGCGAGGCAGGCTTCGGACGGTAGGCGTTCGCCGGGTTTGAGGTGGCCGGTTGTGATCTGGTGCCGGAGATCGTCGGCGATGTCATGGTGGCGTGATGGCATGGACCGGGTCACCGCCTTCTCAGCACGCGAACAGCGGCGAGCCGGGATCGCGTGTGTATGGTCAGCAGCTCACCCGACTCGAAGACGAGTTGCTTTGCACCTTGGGCCAGTTGGAAGAGGTCTGTCACCCGGCAGGCGCGGCCGCCGAGTTGGATGACGTCGCCACGCTGCACGGTGGTCGCGGTGACCTCGATGGTGGACACCAGCGCACCGCCGGGTGCCCGGCCGCTCACCGCTCCACCTCCACGGGCGTGGACCAGTCGGACGCCGAGTGACAGAGGCACCCGCACGTCTCGTAGACAACCGGTAGGTCAATCGGTGCGGAGACAGGCGAGGACTCCACACAAGCAAGGTGCGTGCCGATTCGACAGGCGGTCGACCGGTACGGGACGGCCGAGACGTCGGGGACGTGAAGTTGTCGGCGAGGAGGCATCAGCGGACCCCTGCCAGAGCCGACCAGGCTTCAGCCGGCAGATGGGAGGCGACGATCACCGGTCGCGGCCGTACTCGTTCCTCCCAAGCCAGCATGTACGGGCGGACGAGCGCGTTGTCCTCCCCCGCGAGCGGGTGTCGGTGGTTCGCGGTATCGGAAGTCCGACCCAGGATGACCGTCGACCCATCAGCGGACGCAGGGAAGGCGGGGGCGGCCGGCGGCCGGGAGGGCGTTAAGGGGCGGCGGTGCCTGCCCTTGGGGGCGTACCGCGCTCTGGTGAGCGAGACGGCACGGCGGATACGGTTGAGCACGCTACTCAGCTCCTATCGCTGATGGCTGGTCCCCTGACATCGCCCGTCATGGGGACCGCTTTGCGTACGACCGCCCAGAGAGTGCGGCCGTTCAGGCTGGTGGCGACGAGACCGAACCGATCGGCCTCGGCCACCGCTTCCAGGACCTCCCGCCATAAGTCGGCGGAGAGCGAGTCCGGCACCTCCGCTTCGACCGTTGCGTGCCGGTCGTGCTCCTCCACGCGCGCGACGAGCCCGACGGCGGACAGCCGGGCAGCGATGGCCGCCGCGCTAACTCCCGAAGCGGGCACAGGGCAGCCTCCGTCACCGGCGATCACTTTCAGTGAAGCTAGTTAACTAGATTAGAGCTAGTGGACTAGATTTTCCATATGCCTGAGCAGCCGCCCTACCTCCGCATCGCCGACGAACTCCGGCGGCGGATCACGGAGCACGTATGGGAGCCGGGAGACCGCCTGCCGTCCCGCGCGCAGATCGGCCAGGAGTGCGGCGTTGGGGAGAACGTGGTGCGGCGGGCGCAGGAGCTGCTGATTTCACAGGGGGTGCTGGAGGGGCGGGCCGGGTCGGGGACCTACGTCGCCGAGCCCCGGCAGCGAGTGCGGGTCGTCCGGTCTTCAGCGCGGGAGCAGCCCATCGGATCACCGTTTCGCGCGGACATGAAGGCCGTGGGCAGGCAGGGTGATTGGGAGAGCCGGACCGATGCCAAGGTGCCGGCGCCCGCGGAGATCGCGGCGCGGCTCGGCATCGCCGAGGGCGATCTGTGCGTCAGGACGACGTACGAGTTCCTGGCCGACGGCAGGCCCGTGCAGCTGTCCACGAGCTGGGAACCGTACGACCTCACCGCCGGCACCCTCGTCGTCCTCCCCGAGGGAGGGCCGCACGCCGGGGCGGGCGTCGTGAACCGCATGGCCGCCATCGGGATCACTGTCAGCCACGCCGTGGAGCAGCCCGAGCCGAGGCAGGCCACCGCCGAGGAGGCGTCACTCCTCGGCATTCAGAAGGCCGCGCTCGTCACGCACATCCGGCGGACGTACTACAGCGACGAGGGACGGCCCGTGGAGACGGCCGACATCGTGGTGCCCGCCGCGCACTGCGAGATCGTTTACGAGATCCCGATCAATCGCTAGGCAACGTCCCCTCGATCGAGCAAGTCGGCGGAAGTGGGGGCGAGCAGGGATCGCACGCAAGGGTTCACGCCTCGCCATTGTGGCTGCTGGACCCATCTCGCCTGCCATCCGGAAAGATCAGTCCCGGCGAACCGCTGATCAGGCCGAGGGATCCCAGTCCGAGGGCCAGACGCCCAAGGGCTTTGGCCCCGTGCCAGTCGTGCGGCGCCCCGAAGACGACCCAAGCAGCCAACACAAAGCCCGCGATCAGAACAGCCAGTCCACTGATGCGACGTAAGCCATGACTCATAGGCTCATCGTTACTCATGACGGATCGGGGCTCAATCGCCTAACCGGCCCACCCCCATGCTGAACCGGGCCAACAGAGCTGCCGGTGTCCGCGCGGGGCCGGGTGGCCTCCGCGAGCCCGGTGCGCCCTCGTCGAGGCGGTCACCGCCATGGCGTTCCCGCCCGGCGGCAGGCAGGTCCTCGTCCACGGTGAGGCGCGCACAGTCAAGCGGGCGGTGGACGCATCCGTGGGCCGAAGTCCGAGTTCTGGTTGATCAGTTGGACGTGCTGCCGGTTCGTGAGGGCTTTGTCCTCCGCGCGGTCCTGCTGGATGTCACGATCTCGATGCCGCGGCCGCCCTCACCGGCAACCGCGGCATCGAAACGGCACGTTACAGTCAACCAGGGGAAAGGAGACTCGACATGCGACTTCGCTGCGCGGTGCTGGACGACTTCCAGGGTGTGGCCACCACGCTGGCCGACTGGACGGTGCTCGAGGACGAGGTCGAGGTGGTCGCCCTGCGCGAGCATCTCGCGGCCGAGGACGACCTCGCCGCCGCTCTCGCCGACTACGACATCGTCGTCACGCTGCGCGAACGCGTCCCGTTCCCCGGGTCCTTGATCGCCCGGCTGCCCCGGCTGAAACTGCTCATCGCCTCCGGGATGCGCAACAGCGTCATCGACTACGCCGCCGCCGAGAAGCACGGCGTCACGGTGTGCGGGACGCAGAGTTCGGGCATCCCGCCGGCCGAGCTGACCTGGGCGCTGATGCTCGGGCTGGCCCGCGGGATCGTGGCGGAGAACACCGCGCTGCGCTCCGGCGGACCCTGGCAGTCCACCGTCGGTGCCGACCTGGACGGCGCACGGCTCGGCATCCTCGGCCTCGGCCGGATCGGCGGCCGCGTGGCCCGGGTCGGACTCGCCTTCGGCATGCGGGTCAGTGCGTGGAGCCCGCGCCTGACCAAGGAGCGCGCCGCCGAGCACGGGGTCGAACTGGCGGGATCGAAGGAGGAGTTGCTCGCCGACAGCGACTTCGTCTCCGTCCAGGTGCCCGGCGGGGACAGCACCCGCGGCCTGATCGGCGCCGCCGAGCTGGACCTGATGAAGCCGACCGCCTACCTGATCAACACCTCCCGCGCGTCCGTCGTGGACCAGGACGCGCTGCTGGCCGCGCTGCACGAAGGCCGGATCGCGGGGGCCGGCGTCGATGTCTTCGACATCGAACCGCTGCCCGCCGACCACCCGATGCGCACCGCGCCCCGCCTGCTCGCCACGCCCCACCTCGGCTATGTGTCGCGGGTGAACTACACGACGTACTACGGCCAGGCCGTGGAGAACATCCGGGCCTACCTGGCCGGTTCCCCCGTACGCCGGCTGCCCTGAGGCCGATGGCCGCGCCCTCGGCGCCCGCGTCGCCGGGTGTCGCGTCCGGCACCGTCGGCCAGGTCCCGATCGACGTCCCGATCGACGTGTGCCGGAGCACCGTCGACGTCATCGCCCTGCCGGACCCGGCCCTCGGCGACACCTGCGTGAACAACGGCGAGCTGGAACAGCACGGCAACCCCGGCCCCTCAGGCGTACCGGTAGCCCCGGCCCGGGTCCTCCAGCTGGTCCGGGCTCTCGCCCACGGCGGGAGGTTCTCGTGCCGGGCGACGACCCGGCCGTGCTGGTCGTCCGCGGTGCCGGGCGGCTCGGCCGGCAGGTGGCGGTGCGCCCGCTGCCGGCGCCGCCACTGCCGGTGGAGGGAGGCGTGGTGGCCCAGAACACCGGGTCGTTGGCCGACGCCCTGCCCTCAGCCCTCCAGCGGGTTGCGAAGCCCTTGGTGACGGTCGAGTCACCGGGCCGGGCGTCGTGGACGGGATCGTCGAGCGCCCACCGCAGGTCACTCATGGTGGGCAGCTGGGTCGGGGCGCCGGCGCGGCCCATGTCCCGGGTGAGGAACCTGCCGTCGGCGATGCCCTCCGGATGGTCGAGTGCCCCGCCACACACTCGAACGGAACCGAGGTCGTCGTACGGTCCCGGGTCCAGTCCTTGTGCGATCGCCCCCTCCGCGACCGGCACCAGGAAGGACGGTGCCAGGTGCGCGGTGCGTGGGCCCGCCTCGCCGTCGGGGGTGCGGTAGTCGACGTGCATGCGCGCGAACCCGCCGTACTCGCCGCGCCGCTTCAGGCGAGCAGCGTGCTCACGCACCGGCGCCGCTCGCTCCCGGTGAGCGTGCGGACGTCCCTTCGCACGTACGCCATGCCGGCCCCATGTCCCCCGTGTCCTACGCCCGTCCGGCACTCCCCATGTCCCCCGCGCTCGCCGGGTGCGTGTGGCCGGTGCCCGGCGGGCCCGGCGCCATGTCGTCGCGCAGCCGCTGGCCGGGGCCGATCTCGTCCACGGCCGCCCGGGTCGCCTCCAGCGGCGTGGGGTACGACGTGAAGTGGTCGACCATGCTGAGCCAGGTGCCGTCGGCGCGCCGCATCAGGTGCAGCGGGCGACCGTCGACGGTGATCCGCCAGTCGCCCTCGGCCGTCCCGCCCCCCGCGACCGGCACCCGGACGCCCTGGATACGGCGGCCCCGGTAGACCTCGTCGAAAGAGCCGCCGTCAAGGGCCCGGGCCGGGGGCACGGGCCGGAACGCGGCGACGACCGGGGCCGGCGCGAGCGCGGCGACGGAGGCCAGCAGGCCCCGCACCACCTGTCTGCGCGGCGCTCTCGCCATCCCCGCCCCCGCCCCCGCTCTCCCCCGCCGCCCCGCGCCCACTGCCACTTCACCGACACCGACACCGACACCGACACCGACGACCATCGCTCACTCCTCTGGGGTCCGCGTCCGGGATCACACATCCGGGATCAGATATCCGTACCGGCTAACCGGCGCGAGGCGCGCGAGGTCACCGCGGCACGGCCATCCGGTGGGGAGGAGCCGCGACGGGTGGGCCGCCACGGCCCTGCGGACCTACCGGCCCGGCCCGCTGGTGAGGTCCGCGCCCGCGACCGTGCGGACGACCGGGGCGAGGACGGCGACCTCGGGGAGCTTGAGGTGCGGGAGGCCGGCGTCGTCCGGGTCGGGCCGGGTCAGGGGGGCGTCCACGTTCAGGCCGGGTGCGAGCGCGTGCAGGTCGGAGGCGGGGGCGTGGACGCCGACGTGGTCGAAGCCGTCGCCGGGGACGCGCGGCAGGGGCGCGCGGAGGTCGGCACCGGGCAGGGCACCGCGGAAGGGCACCTGGGGCAGCGTGTGGTCGGGCAGCAGGCGGCCGGTGACGTAACGCGGGCCGTCCGGGGCGCCCGGCACCAGCAGCGGCACCGGCAGCTCCAGGCCGGCCTTCGGCACTTCCGTGCCGAGGGACCTGGAGACCCCGTCGAACGGCACGGGGACGGGGACCGCGCCGACCGCGGCGGCGGGGGTGGCTGCGGTACCCACAGCGGCCGCGACGCCCGTGACGACGGCGGCAAGGGTTCCTCGGGTGGTCGGCTTCACGTCAGGTACGGTCCCTTCCAGGATGGGGGAGTTCGACGTCCGTACCGCGTAACGAGCCGGAAAGCCGCTTCTGTTCACCATTCGCCCGACTGCAGTAATAGCCGCAACAGCCCTCATAGCCGTAAGGGCTCTCATAGCTGTCATAGCTGTTCGGCTGAGAGCTGTCGGCGCTCAGCGGCGCACGCTGATGGCCGGAAGGACGATGTGGGCGGCGGCGTTGAGGGTCTCGTCGGCGCCGGCGAAGGCGGCGAGGTCGGCTGCCTCGACGGTCTTGCCGGGCTCGCCCTCGGGCCAGGCGCGGGTGGTGAACACGAGGTAGGCGTAACCACGCTCCTCGACGGCGGCGAGCCACTCCGGCGGCACGTCGGCCTGGGCGACCAGCTGCGGCATCCGTACGACGGCCTGGCCGGCCTCGACCAGCAGGCTGACGGGCAGGCTGGGCCGGCCGTTGCCGTCGATCAGGTCGCCGCCGACCGGCAGCTCATTGCTGGTCAGCAGGTGCTCGACCGCGGCCGCGGTGGTCTCCGGGCCGCCCTCGGCGTCCCCGAGGGAGTACGCCAGCAGATAGGGCATGTCGGCGCCGTCGGGTGCCTCGCCGCTCCAGGCGAGCAGGACGAGCGTGCCGAGGTCGGCGGGGCGGATGTCGCTTGAGGTAGGGGTCATCGCGCGACTTTATCGACGCGTCCGCGCGCCGCCGGGCGGCTTCTCACCCTTCCGGAGCAGTGCCCGGTGGGGCTCCACACGATCGAGGGAAGGGGGCGGAAAAGGCCGAGGGCCGGTGCCGCGGGTGCGGTATCGGCCCTTGTTCTCCGCGTGCCACGCTCTCGGCGCGGGCTGTGGGACGGCGGGGTGTCAGTGCTGCAGGGGCAGGCCGCCGAGCAGCGGGGTGTGCTGGTTCGCCGCGCCGGCCACGCCCTTGACCGTGTGGAGCACGGAGTCCTTGTTCTCGGTGTTGAGCGCGTTCGACTGGTGCTGGAGCGGCATCGCGTCGTGGAGGGTGAGCGGACTCTTGGTGAGCTGGTTGACGGCGCCGTTGAGGCTGGTGGGCGTCACGTCGGTGGTGTTGTAGGCGAACGCGGGCGCGGCGACGCCGGCGAGGGCCACGGAACCGGCAACGACAGCGGCAGCCTTCAGGGACTTCATCGTGTTCCTTTCTTCGGCAACTCACGTCGCCCCAGGGAGTTCTGACGCCGTGCCTAACGAGGCCCGAGCGGGCCGGAAACCCCACGCCGAGAAGACATATGAGATCCCCGAGAACCGATACATCAGGAGATTCCCGAAGAGCCGGGAACGGGAGGGGATCAGCTGGTCGCGGGCAGGCTCGGCAGTGCCGGTGCGGACGGCAGCGAGGGCAGGGAGGTCAGGCTCGGGGCGGGCAGGCCACTGCCGAGGAGGGTGGTCGTCACCAGGTTGACCAGGCCGGACACCACACCCTCGGCGGCCGACGTCACCGAGGACAGGTCGGAGGTAACCGCCTTCACCAGTTTGTCGACGGCGTTCTGCAGGGCGGTCAGCGCCTCGTCGGTGAGGTCGCGGGCCGAGGGCGGCGTGCCGTCGCCGCCGTGCTTCATGGCGGCCGGGACGGCCGGGGCCAACGGCAGCGACTGCGTCGCAGGGGCGGCAGCGGCGGTAGGTGCCGTAGCCGTGGGAGTCGCCGTGGGAGTCGCCGGCAGGCTCGGGACGGCCGGAGTGGTCGGGAGGGTCGGCGCGGTCGGTTTCGCGGAAACCGTCGGGGTCGTGTGAGTCGTGGGAACGGCCGGCTTGACCGCCGTCGCCGGCTTGGCCGCCGTGCTCGGCGCCGTGGGCGCGGCCGGCACCGTGGGCGCACCCGAAGCCGTCGGGAGCGCCGACGAGGAGCTCGTCAGCGGGGCCGGGGCGGTCTTCGCGGCCTCGGCGATGGCCTGCCGGGCCGCCTCGCCGAGCTTCCTGGCCTTCTCGGCGTTCAGCCTGCCCTCGCTCAGCGACGCCTTGAGCAGGTCGACGACCGGCCGGATGACGGAGCCGGTGTTGTCCAGCGCTCTGACCTGTTCGAGCAGCTTCTCCGCGCTCGGTGCGGGAGACCGGGAGATGCTGTGGGCGCCGTCCCCGGCCGAGTCGGCGGCGACGGCCGCCGGGCCGGCGACACCGATCAGGACGGCGGCACAGAGGGTGGTCGACGCAAGGCGTCGTGCGGGCAGACCACGCATGGCGGTGCGTTCCTTTCGGGCAGCATCGGGGAACGTCGGCGACCATCGGGACCCGCCGCCCACCGTCCGTGGACACCGGGTCCCGCCGCCTCCGTCCGTGGACATCGGGACCTGACGCCCACCGTCCGTTCACTGATCACCCACCGCAACCGCTCGCGGTCCGTTCGTGATCCATGCGCGGGACCCGGCGCTGTGTCGGCGCGCCCCGGCGATGGGGTGGTGCCGCCGAAGGAGTGGTGTATCCCCAGCCCTCCCTTCACACTTCCGACACAGTTGTCCTTTTTCTCCGGATTAATACGCATAGCCACTAGAGTTACGGATCTCTCCAGCACATGCGAAAGGGCACCGCCGGTCATGCGCAAGTTCCTGGGTCCCCACGCGGCGCGGCACGCGGTCGGCGAGGACCTCACCGGCCCGGGCGACCGGCTCACACTCCCCATGGGGCTCCGGCGTACGCCCGTCGCACTCGGCGGCTCGGCCCGTCCGGCGGGCGGCGTAGCGGCCCTTGCGGCCGGCCGCCCGGGTGCCGCACCCGCTCGGCGGAGACCCGGCTGCGCCAAGGCGCCCGGCCGCCCTCGCGCCCTGTGCGATCCCGGCCCGGCTCCGCTCGACGGCGGTGACCCGCCGGGCTTCCGCCTCCTTTCCCGGCCGGACGCGCGCGCCGCCGTGGACGCACAGGTGTGAGGCGCGTTCCCTGCCGCTGTCCCGAGCGCCCCCTGCGAGCGAGCACGCCCCCTGTGAGCGAGGTACCCCGCCCATGCACCAGTCAGCACCCGCCCCCCGGACCCGGGTACTGCACCTCGCGCAGCCCGTCGACGGCGGTGTCGCCCGGGTCGTCCTGGACCTGGCGCGCGCCCAGCTCACCGCGGGCCTTGAGGTCACGGTGGCCTGTCCCGGCGGCGAACTCGCTGACTCGGCCCGCCGGTTGGGCGCCGACGTGCGTCACTGGCAGGCGGTCCGCCCCCCCGGGCCGGGCCTGCCGGGCGAGGTACGGCGGCTCGTACGGCTGGTCGACGAGGTACGGCCCGAACTGGTGCACGCGCACAGCGCCAAGGCGGGCCTGGCCGGCCGGCTGGCCGTGCGCGGCCGGATCCCGACCGTGTTCCAGCCGCACGCCTGGTCCTTCGAGGCGGTCGGGGGCGCCGCCGCGGCACTCGCGCTGCGCTGGGAGCGCCGGGCGGCGCGCTGGGCCGACCGGATCGTGTGCGTCAGCGCGGCCGAACGCGAGACAGGGCTGCGCGCCGGTGTCCGCGCGGCCTGCACGGTCGTCCCGAACGGCATCGACACCGAGCGCTTCTCACCGGGGCCCCGCGCCGCACTCCCGCCCGGTCCAGGCCCCGCGGCCCCCGTCGTCGTCTGCGTCGGCCGCCTGTGCCGGCAGAAGGGCCAGGACCTGCTGCTGCGCGCCTGGGACGCCGTACGGGCGGCGCTGCCGCGGGCGCGGCTCGTCCTCGTCGGTGACGGCCCCGACCACGAGGCGTTACGGCGGCTCGCCCATGCTTCCGTGCGGTTCGCCGGGGCGGTGGCGGACCCCGTGCCCTGGTACCGGACCGCCGACCTGGTCGTGCTCCCCTCCCGCTGGGAGGGCATGGCGCTCGCCCCGCTGGAGGCGATGGGCTGCGGCCGGCCGGTCGTGCTCACCGACGTCGACGGCGCCCGCGAGAGCCTGCCGCCCGCCCTCGCCGCCCGCTGTCTGGTCCCGCCGGAGGATCCCGCGGCACTGGCCGGGGCGATCACCGCCCTGCTGTCCGACCCGCCGCTGGGCGCCGCGCTCGGCGACCAGGGGCGGCGGCATGTCCTGGCCACGCACGACGTACGGCACACCGCCGAGCGGATCGCGGCCGTCTACGGCGAACTCCTCGACCGCGAAGTTCTGGACAGGGCAGCACGCCCGCGCGTGCCCTCCGAGTGCAGGGAGTCCATCCAACCGTGACCGCGGAAAGAACCGTTCCCTCCCCCGGGGCACAGCCCTGGGGCCCCGGATTCCCGGCCGTCTCGGTCCTGCCGGCCCGCGCGGCCGGCGGCTTCCGGTTCCCGCTGCGGCGCCCGCCCGCCCGGCCCGCCTCGCCACTCCCCCTGCTCGCCGCCGACCTGCTCGCGGCGCTGGCGGGCGCACTCGCGCCGGCCGAGACCGCGTGCCGCCCGCTGCTGGTCGCCGCGCTGGTCTGCGGCGCCCTGCTGCTGCGCCCGAACACGCCCCGTCTCGTACCCGCCGTACTGGACGAACTGCCCGCGGTCTGCGGGCGGATCGCGGTGACCTGGCTGGGCCTCGCCACGCTGCTCGCCGCGTACGCACCCGAGCGCGCCCTGTCCGCACGCGGCCTGCTGCTCGGCGTGGCCCTGCACACGGCGGCGGCGTGCGCGGGCCGGGGGGCGGTGCACTGGCGGCGCCGGGGCTCGCTGCTGCGCCACCCGCGCGCCGCCCTGGTGATCGGCCCCGCCACGACCGCGCAACGGGTGGCCGCCGCGCTGCTGCGGCACCCGCGCTGCGGCGTACGGCCCGTCGGCGTCGTCGCCGAACGCCCCGCCGGCCAGGGCGGACCCGGCGAGTACGGCGGACAGGGCGAGTACGGCGGACACCGTGCGCACGGCGGGAACGGCGACTTCGGCGGGCATGGCGAGTCCGGCGGAGCCGGTGGGATCGGTGGCGGCCTGCCGGTACTCACCCGGGGTGAGGAGGTGGAACGGGCCCTGATCCAGAACGCGGTGCGGACCGTGCTCACCGTCGACCCCGCCGTGCGCACCGGGAAGGGGCCGCTGCTGCGGGCGCTCGCCGAGTCGGGCTGCACCGTGTGGGAGCTGGACGCGGACTCGCCGTCGTACGAGATGCGCGACCATCTCGCCGGGTTCGCGCTGCGCCGACTCGACCTCGGCTCACGACGGCGCGGCAGCGCCGGCAAGCGGCTGCTGGACGTGGTGGTCTCCGGAGCGCTGCTGGTGCTGGTCAGCCCGGTGCTGCTGGTGTGCGCGGTGGTGCTCCGGGCCACCGACGGGCCCGGCGTGGTCTTCCGGCAGGAACGGATCGGCAAGGACGGGCGCCCCTTCACACTGCTGAAGTTCCGCACCCACCGCCCGGCCGACGAGCACGAGGCGGCCACCCGGTGGAGCGTGGCGGGCGAGCACCGGATGAGCCCCTTCTGCCGGTTCCTGCGCCAGACCTCGCTCGACGAGCTGCTCCAGCTGTGGAACGTCCTGCGCGGCGACATGAGCCTGGTCGGCCCGCGCCCCGAACGGCCGTACTTCGTCACGCAGTTCAGCCAGGCCTACCCGGGCTACGCGGCCCGCCACCGGATGCGCACCGGCATCACCGGGCTCGCCCAGATCCACGGGCTGCGCGGTGACACCTCCATCGAGGACCGGGCCCGCTTCGACAACGCCTACATCGACAACTGGTCGCTGTGGCAGGACATCTGCGTGCTGCTGCGCACCGCGGCCGCGCTCGTGCGTTCGACGGGGAGCTGACCCGACCGATGGCCCCCGCCCCGCCCCTCGTCCGACCCGCGTGCACCGCCCCGGTACCGGCCGTGCGCGCCGTGCGGGCCGCTCGTGCCGTGCGGTCCTTCCTGCCCGTCCTGCCCTTGCCGGCCGTGGTCGCGCTGCTCGCGCTGCCGTCCGACCCCGGCGGCGTCGGCGGCGCGGGCCCCGCCGACGCGCTGTCCGCGTTGGTCGTGGCCTACTGCGCCGTGCGGCTGCTGCGCGCGCGGGGCCGCCCGCTGCCCCGCCGGGCGGCCCTCGTACTGGGCCTGCCGGTGGCCGGGGTCGCGCTCGCCGCGCTGCACGCGGTCTCGCCGGGCGCGGGCGTCGCCGGCCTCGGCCGGTACCTCCAGATCTTCGTCCTCGTCCCCGCCGCCGTGGTCCTGCTCGTCCGTGACCGGCGCGATGTCCGGCTGCTGGCCTGGTCGTTCGTGGGGCTCGCGGTGTGGCAGGGCGCGGTCGGCGTGCACCAGTACGTCACCGGCACCGGCGCGTCCTACCAGGGCGAGGACATCCGCGCGGTCGGCACGTTCGGGCCGTCGGACGTGATGGGCATGGCGACGGTGGTGTCCTTCGGGCTGGTCTGCGCGAGCGCGCTGGCGCTGGGCCGGGGCCCGGTGCGCGTCCGCGTGACGGCCGTGGCCTGCGCCCTGGCGCTGCTGCTGCCACTGGCGGTCTCCTTCAGCCGGGGCGCCTGGATCGCCACCGCCGTCACGCTCACCGCACAGCTGCTCCTGGCCGGAGTGCGCCGGGCACTGAAGGCGGGGGCGGCGGCCGTGGCCGCGTGCGTGGTGCTGGTGGGCGGGTTCGGGGCGGGTACGGCGATGCTCCAGGAGCGGATCGACAGCATCACGCAGGTCACGGACGCGCCCGACCAGTCGGTCACCGACCGGTACACGATGTGGGCGGCGGCGCTCGGCATGTGGCGCGAGCACCCGCTGACCGGTGTGGGCCTGAAGGGCTTTCCCGAGTACCGGGACGGCCACTCCTCCCTCGCGCTGTCCTCCGGCAGCGACGTCGGGGGCGCGGGCGCCGCGTTCCGCCGCCAGCCGCTGCTGTCCCCGCACAACATGTACCTGCTGGTCCTCGGCGAGCAGGGGCTGATCGGCCTGCTGTGCCTCGCGGGCGGCTGGCTGGCCCTGCTGGTGTGCGCCCTGCGCGGCCTGTGGCGGGCCCGGGTGCCCGGCGGACGGGGCCTGGACTGCGCCCTGGCCGCCTGCGGCCTGCTGCTCTGGCAACTGGTCGACTTCGTCTACGCCGACATCGGCGGCCCCTCCACCGTGCTGACGGCGGTCTGCTTCGGCCTGGTCGCCTGGTGGGCCCTGGTCGGCTCCGACGACGCCGGCGGCGACCCCGGCGTGCCGGGTGACCGCGGCGCGTCGGCGCAGCGGGGAGCGGCGACGGGACAGGCGGCGGTGCGATGACGGCGAGAGCGCGGGTGCCCCGCGGGCTGCGGTGCCGGGTGCGGGCGGGGGTGTGGCCGCCGGTGCGGGGCCCGGTGGGGGTACGGCGTCGCGGGTGGGAGCGGATCGGATGACGGGCCCGAGGACAGACGGCGTGCCGGGACCGGAGACCGGCGCGGTCGCGCTGCCGCCGGCCCGGGCGGGCGCACCCGAGACGTGCCCGCCCGCGGCCACCGTCCCGTCCACCCCGCCGGCCCCCTCCTCCGCCTCTGAACCGTGCCGGGGGCCCGGCGCCGGTCAGCTCCCGCCCACCCGCCGCTTTCTGGCCCGGGCCGCGCTCGTCACCGCCTCCCTCTCCGTCGCGGCGGCGCTGCTCGGGCTGGTGCGGGACCAGGCGCTGGCGCGGTTGTTCGGGGCCGGGCGGGACACCGACGCGTTCCTGGTGGCCTGGACGGTGCCGGAGTTCGCGGCCACGCTGCTCATCGAGGACGGGCTGGCCTTCGCGCTGATCCCCGCGTTCAGCAGGGCGCTGGCCCGGCGGGGCCGGAGAGCTCCCGGAGACCCGGTGCGGTCGCTGGTCGCCGGGACGCTGCCCCGGCTGGCGCTGGCGTTCTCGGCGGTGGGCGGGCTGCTCGCACTCGCCGCTCCACAGTTCGTGGCCGCACTCGCGCCGGGCCTGCCCGATCCGGGGCTCGCCGTCGACTGCACCCGGCTCACCGCGACCTGCGTGCTCAGCTTCGGCCTCGCCGGATACGCCAGCGCGGCCCTGCGCGCCCACCGCCGCTTCCTCGCCCCGGCCGCGATCTACATCGCCTACAACCTCGGCATCGTCACGGCGGTGTACGCGCTCGGCGGCCACTGGGGCGTGCGCTCCGCGGCGTTCGGGGTCGCGGCGGGCGGTCTGCTGATGGTGCTGCTTCAACTCCCCTCACTGACACGTGAGTTGCGGCGCGGCGATACGGCGGATCCCGCGCCGGGCCCGGTGTCCGTACACGGCCCCGAACCCGAAACCCGACCCGGACACGGACCCGAAACCCGACCCGGACACGGACCCGAAGCCGACGCCCTGCGCGTGCCCCTGATGGCGACCGTCCTGCTCTTCGCGCTGTGCCGCCAGTCGCAGGTGCTGATCGAGCGGTTCCTCGCCTCCAGCCTGCCCGCCGGGGCGATCTCGCACCTCAACTACGCGCAGAAGGTCGCGCAGATCCCGATGTCACTGTCGCTGATGCTGTGCACGGTCACCTTCCCGGTGGTCGCGCGGGCGCTGGCGGAGGGCGACACCGGGCGGGCCCGGGACCGGGTGGAGCGGGATCTGGCGCTGGCCGCGACCCTGGTGCTGCTCGGCACGGCAGCCGTCGTGGCCACGGCCCCGCAACTGATCCACCTCCTCTTCCAGCGCGGCGCGTTCACCGCCCGGGACACCGCCGCGACCGCCGGCGTGATGCGGGCCTACGCGCTCGGACTGCTCGGCCAGACACTCACCGGTGTCCTGGTCCGCTCCTACTTCTCGGCGGGCCGCGCCACCTGGTACCCGGTCGGCGCGATGGCCGCCGGGATCGCCGTGACGTCCTGGATCGGCGCCGCGTCGGTCGGCCGCTGGGGCGTCACCGGGATCGCCGCCGCCAACGCCGCCGGCATCACCGTCACCGCCGTACTGCTGCTCGCCGGGATGCGGGCCCGCAGCGTGCCGATCCGCACACCGCTCGTGCTGCGAGAGGTGAGCCGGCCACTGGTGGCGGCGGCGGTCGCGGCCCTCGCCGGGGCCCTCGCCGCCCGGCTGCCCGCGTCGCCGCTCGCCGGGCTCCTCGTCGGCGGCGCCACCGTGACCGTCGTGTTCGTCCTGCTCGGCCGGGCCCTGGGCGACCGGGCCTGCGCCGCAGCCGTCCGCACCGTACACACCCAGACCCGAAGGCTCGCCCATGCTCCCCTGCGCTGAGACCGCCGCCACCTCGGTCCGGCACTCCAGACCCGGCCCGGTGCCCTGGATCGCCATGTACCACTCCGTCGGCGACTGCTCCGACGACCCGTACCGCGTCACGGTCACCCCCGGCCGGCTGGAGCGGCAGCTGCGCTGGCTGCGTCGGCGGGGGCTGCGGGGCGTGTCCGTGGCCGAGCTGCTCGCCGCCCGCGCGCGGGGCGAGGGGCGGGGCCTGGTCGGCCTCACCTTCGACGACGGATACGCCGACTTCGTCGTCAACGCCCTTCCGGTCCTTCGCCGTTGGGGATGCACGGCCACCCTGTTCGTGCTGCCCGGCCGGCTCGGCGGTGTCAACGCCTGGGACCCGCTCGGCCCGCGCAAGCCGCTGCTGACCGCGACCGGGATCCGGCGGGCCGCCGCCGCCGGCGTGGAGATCGGCTCGCACGGCCTCACCCACGTGGACCTCACCCGCGCCGACGACGCGCGGCTGCGGGACGAGACCGCCGAAAGCAGGGCGGCGCTGGAGGAGTTGACCGGGAGCGAGGTCAGCGGTTTCTGCTACCCGTACGGCACGGTCGACCGGCGCGCCGTGGAAGCCGTGCGCACGGCCGGGTACGGCTACGCCTGCGCCATCGACCCCGGCCCGCTCAGCGGCCCGCACGTCCTGCCGCGCGTGCACGTCGGGCAGAACGACAGCGCCGTACGGCTGTTCCTGAAGTACCGGCTGCACCGGCTGCGCCGCCGCCCCGTCGAGGGGCTGCGATGAGGGTGCTGCACGTCATCACGGGCCTCGGCGTCGGCGGAGCCGAGCAGCAACTGCGCCTGCTGCTGCGGCACTTGCCGGTCGCCTGCGACGTGGTGACGCTGACCAACCCCGGTCCGGTGGCCGCCGCTCTGGCGGCCGACGGGGTGCGGGTGACCCACCTCGGCATGGCCGGCAACCGCGACCTGACCGCCCTGCCCCGGCTCGCCCGGATCATCCGGCGGGGCCGCTACGACCTCGTGCACACCCATCTGTACCGGGCCTGTCTGTACGGCCGGATCGCCGCCCGGCTGGCCGGGGTCCGCGCGGTCGTCGCCACGGAGCACTCCCTGGGCGAGACGCAGACGGAGGGCAGACCGCTCACGGCGGGGGTGCGCGGGCTGTACCTGCTGGGCGAGCGGCTCGGCCGGACCACCGTCGCCGTCTCCCCCACGGTCGCCGCGCGCCTCACCCGCTGGGGCGTTCCCGCACCGCGCGTCACGGTCGTGCCCAACGGCATCGACCTGGCGCGGTTCGCCCACGACCCCGCGGCCCGGCGGCACACCCGCGACCGACTCGGCCTGGCCCCCGACGCGTTCGTCATCGGCGCCGTCGGCCGTCTCGCCCCCGGCAAACGCTTCGACGTCCTGATCCAGGCCCTCGGTCAACTGCCGTCCGACTGCCGTCTGTTGCTGATCGGCGCCGGTCCGGAGGAATCCGCGCTGCGGCGGGCCGCGCGGGCGGCGGGAGTGGCCGATCGGGTGCTGTTCGCGGGCGAGCGGCCGTACGCCACCGGCGACTCGCCCGTCCCGCACCCGCACCCGCTCGCATCGTCACAGCCACGCCTCCCCGCGCAGTCCGGCCCGGACCTGCCCGCGCTGGCCTCGGCGATGGACGTGCTCGCCGCGCCGTCGCCGGAGGAGGCGTTCGGGCTGGCGGTCGTGGAGGCGCTGGCGGCCGGGCTGCCGGTGCGCTACACCTCCTGCCCGGCCCTGGACGACCTGCCGCCCGAGGCCGCTCCGGGCGCGCTGCGCCTCCCGTGCGACGCCGGTGCCTACGCCCGCGCCCTGGCCGCCGTCCGGGCCGCCGGACCGGCTCCGCGCACGGTGCCCGAGGCCGCCCGCCACTACTGCGTCACCCGCGCCGCCGCCCGGCTCATGGACGTCTACGCCGCGGCGCTCGCACCCCCGCACGTCCCCGCCCCCGCCTTCGCCCCCACGACCGTTCCCATCCCCGTCACCGCCCCCGTCACCGTCCCCGTCGAGCAGGGAGCAGAGCCCTCATGACCGACCACCACCGCCTCGCCCGTCTCGGCCGCCTCCGCGCGCTCCCGCCCTGGTCGCTGGTGGCGGCCGGGGTCCTCACGGGCGGGCTGCTCGGCGGCGCGTACGGCGAGCTGAAGACCCCGCAGTACACGGCGACCAGCTATGTCATCGCCGTGCCCACCGACCGGTCCGACACCGCCTCCGCCCTCGGCTTCGCGCAGGCCTACGGCCGGGTCGCCACCCAGCTCGCGGTGCTCGCCGACGCCCAGATGTGGGCCGGGGTGCCGGTGCGCACCCTGCGCGACGGCGTGCGCGCCGCTACCTCGCCGGACGCCCCGATGGTGTCGATCTCCGCCACCTCCGCCCGCCCGGCCGAGTCCGCCGACATGGCCAACGCGGTGGCCCGCGCGCTCATGCAGCACGCCGACCACGCCAAGGCCGAGACACACGTCGACCTCCTGCAGTTCTCCCGTGCCGTCAAGCCGTCCGCGCCCGCCTCCGCCTCCGCCGAGGTCACCGGGCTGGTCGGGGCGAGCGCGGGCGGGCTGCTCGGCGCGCTGGCGCTGCTCGTACGGCCGCGGCGCCGGCCGGAGGAGGACACCGCGCGCCCGGCCCCGGTGCCCGGACCGGCCGTCGCCGCCGACGCGCACGGCGCCCGGTGACGGCCACGGAAAGTGGGCGCGCCACACCCGCCACGGCGGCCCCCGCCCCCGCTGCCATCCCCCGTCCGGTCACCGAAGTCGTCACCGACGAGGCCGGCTTCGCCGCTCTGGCGCCGGCGTGGGGGCGGCTGTACGAGCGGTGCGCCGCGGCGACCCCGTTCCAGAGCCACGCCTGGCTGCACTCGTGGTGGCTGGCGTACGGCCGCCCGGGCCGGCTGCGGCTGCTGGTGGTGCGCGCGGGCGACGACCTGCTGGCCGCCGCGCCGCTGATGCTCGTTCACCGGCCGCTGCCCGCGCTGGTGCCGCTCGGCGGCGCGATCTCCGACTACGCGGACGTCCTGCTCGACGACGCCGACGACGGTCGCGCGGCGCTCGCGCTCACCACGTCCCTGGCGGACGCCGCCCGCACGGCGCTGATCGACTTCCGCGAGGTGCGCCCCGGCGCGGCGGTCGAGCGGATCTACGGCCGCTGGCCCGGCCCGCACCGCGCCGTGCGGGACTCCCTCTGCCTGGAGCTGCCCGCCGTCCCCATGGCCGAACTGGTGGCCCGGCTGCCGTCGAACAAGGCCCAGCAGCGGGTCCGGGCGAAGCTGCGCAAGCTGGACGCGCTGGGCGTGCGGCGGCGGGCGGTCGGCCCGGAGGAGGTGGACACGGCGCTCGGCCGGCTGCTGGAGCTGCACCGGCTGCAGTGGCAGGGCCGCAGGGTGACGACCGAGCACCTGCGGCCCCGCTTCCACACCCATCTGGTGCGCGCGGTCGGCCCGATGGTCCGCCAGGGCGGCGCGGTGGTCACCGAGTTCCGGATCGACGGCGACGTCGTGGCCGTCGACCTGACCCTGCTCTCGCGCAGCCTCGCCGGCGGATATCTCTACGGCGCCCATCCGGACGTGCGCGCCCGCAAGGCGGACGTGGCCGTGATGCTGCTGGACGCGTGCGCGGAGCAGGTGACCGGGCGCGGCGCGCTGAGCCTGCTGCGCGGCGACGAGCCGTACAAACGCCACTGGCGCCCCGAACCGGTCGCCAACCGGCGTCTGCTGATGGCCCGTCACCGCACGGCCCCGCTGCTGACCGCCGCCCTGTGCGACGCGACGGCCCGGCAGCGGGGCAGGGAGGTGCTGCGCGGATGGCGGGAGCGCGGGCAGGACTAACGGGTCCGCGACCACCAGTCGAAGCGGATGCAGAGCTTCCCGCCGAGCCAGTACTCGACCCAGTCGCCGAGGTCGAGCGGCGAGCAGCCGGCCGGCGGCTCGGTGGACGGGCTCGGCTTCGGCACCGGGACGGGTGTCGGGGTCGGCGTGGGGGTGGGAGTCGGCGTGGGTGTGTCGGGGAGGCCGTACAGGGCGGTGTGGTAGATCCGCGAGGACCTGGGGTTGGCCGCGCACTGCCACACGCCGTGCGGGCAGTAGTCGGTCAGCGTGTTGTAGACCGGCTTGTGCTCGGCGAACCAGGCGAGCATGCGTTTCATGTATTCGGCGTTGTCACCGTTGCGGAAGAGTCCCCATTCCGGGTAGGAAATAGGTTTGCCGTGGGATTTCGCGAAATCCACATGCTGTTGCAGGCCGTAGGGTTCTTTCACCTGTTCATCGAAGGACATCCCTGTCGGCTGATCGTAGGAATCCATACCGATGATGTCGACCGTACGGTCCCCCGGATAGCACTGGGTCCAGGGCACCGCGTCCCGGCCACGGCTCGGCGTGAAATCGAACCGGAACTTCTGCCCCGGCACGGCACGCATGGTGGTGACGATCCTGTTCCAGTACGTCTTCCAGCTCTTCGGGTCCGGTCCGCAGCGATGGGTGTACGTGGTGCCGTTCATCTCCCAGCCGAGCACGATCACCGTGTCCGGCACCTTCAGCTGCACCAGCCGCTCGGCCAGCGCCCTGAAGTGCCCGTCGAACGCGCCGGCCGTGCCCTTCCGCAGCAGCCACCGCACCTGGGCGTCGGAGAGGTGATCCTCGTTGTGCTGCTGCATGGGCACGTTGAGGACGAGCGTGCGGTCGGCCTTGCCGCGCCGCCAGCGCGCCCACACGTCCAGGAAACCGGGCGGACCCTCGATGTCCCGCCAGCGGTCGCCGGGGAGATAGGTGTGGGCGACCTTCAGCTCCGTCCCGCCCAGCCAGTGGCTCAGCTCGGCCATCCGTGCGATCCCGCGCGGCCCCGAGTCGAGGAACGCCCCGAAGGGCGGCACGCCGGGCACCTTGGCGGACGCGGATGCGGATGCGGACACCGATACCGATACCGCCGGCGCCGGAGTCACCGGGGTCGCAGTCACCGGGGTCGCAGTCACCGGTGCCGGGGTCACCGGTGCCGGGGTCACCGCGGTCGACACCGTGCCCGGCACGGCGGGCGGGGTCGGGGTCGGGACCGGTGCCGGGGTCGTCGGGGCCGGCGTGGCCGGTACCGGGCCCGCAGCGTGTCCGGTGCCGACCGCCATGACGGCCGACACGACGGCCGCCACCAGGGCCACGGCCGGCCGCCGGTTCCGGGTCCCGCTCTGTTCCGCGTCCATGCCCGCTCCTTTCTCCACTCGCCTGTTCCACCCGCCCGCGCTCCGGTTCGGGACTTCCGGTCTCCGCGTCCCGCATTCCGCGCTCCGCATTCCCCGTCACTGACACCCAGTCATATCAATATGAGTTCCGCCAGTGCGGTTACGGCTTTCAGGTTGCCCGAACCCCCGCACGGGCGAACGAGGAGAGGGAAGAACACCCGTGTCACTGCTGGACATCCGGGTTCCCGCGGTCCTGCTGCGGATCGACCGGAATCCCTTCCACCACGGCACTCTGGGCGCCGTGCGCTCGCTCGGCAGGGCCGGAGTGGAAGTGCATGTCGTCGCCGACTCCACCCGAAGCCCCGTAGGCACGTCGCGTTTCGTGCGCCGCCTGCATCCCCCACCGCGCCCCGGCGCCTCCCCCGCCGACATCGCCGCCACCCTGCTCCGGGTCTCGGCCCACCTGGCGCGTCCGGCGGTGCTGATCCCGCTGGACGACGCGAGCGCCATCGCGGCCGGCCGGCTGCGCGAGGAGCTGGCGCCCGCCTATCTGCTGCCGCAGCAGCCCGGCGCGCTGCCCGAACGCGTCGCCGACAAGGCCGAGCTGGCCGAACTGTGCGCCGCCGCGGACGTCCCGCACCCGGTGACCCTGGTCCCGGACAGCGCCGAGGACGCGGCGGCGGCCGCGTGGCGGCTGGGGCTGCCGCTGGTGGCCAAGTGGAGCCGGCCCTGGCTGGTGCCGGCCGGCAGCGGGCTGCGCTCGACCGTACTGGTGCGCTCGGCGCGCGAGGCCCGGGAGCTGTTCCTGCGCAGCGCCGAGGCGGGCAGCACGCTGCTGCTCCAGACGTTCCTGCCGCCGGGCCCGGACCGCGACTGGTTCTGCCACGGGTACGCCGACCGCACCGGCGCCGTCCGGGCGGGCGGCCCCGGCCGCAAGCAGCTCGCCTGGCCGCGCGGCGCGGGTCTGACCGCGGTCGGCCAGTGGACGCCCAACCCGCAGATCACGGCGCTGGCCGAGCGGCTCACCCTCGAACTGGGCTACCGGGGAATCTTCGACCTGGACTTCCGCCGCTGCGGCAGCACCGGCCGCTACCACCTGCTGGACTTCAACCCGCGCCCCGGCGCCCAGTTCCGGCTGTTCACCGACAGCGCCGGCCTGGACGTCGTACGCGCGCTGCACCTGGATCTGACCCACCGTCCGCTGCCGGCGGGCAGGCCGCTCGCCGGGCGGCGGTTCGTGGTGGAGAACTACGCCCCGCTGACCGGGCTGCGGCCCGCGCCGGCGGGCCGGGAGCTGGCCTGGCACGCGGCGGACGACCCGGCGCCGGGCCGGGCGATGTGGGCGCTGTGGAGCCGCCACGCCGCCGGCCGCCTCGCGAGCCCGGTCACCAGCCGCCTGCGCCACCTCACCTCCCCCGCACCGACGACCGCACCAGCCACGGCACCGGCTGCGGCACGGGCGCCGGTCCCGGTCGCCGCACCGCGCTTGGTGCACCAGGCGAGCGCCTCCGGCCTCGCCGAGATCACCCACGTCACCGACGACTTCCGTGAGGACGAGAAAGCGAGCGGTTGCTGATGTACGACCTGTTGGTGGTGGGCGCCGGCCCGTACGGGCTGTCCATCGCGTCGCACGCCGCGGCGGCCGGGCTGAGCGTCCGCGTGCTCGGCCGGCCCATGGCGGCCTGGCGCGACCACATGCCCCGCGGCATGTTCCTCAAGTCGGAGCCCTGGGCCTCCAACCTCTCGGATCCCGAAGGCCGCCTGCGGCTCGACGTCTTCTGCGCCTTCCGGGGCATCGCGGCCCGGCACGCCGAGCCGCTCCCGCTGGACGTGTTCGCCGAGTACGGACTGTGGTTCGCGCGCAACGCCGTTCCTCCGGTCGACGAGCGGACCGTGACCCGGCTGTCGCCGTGCGCGGGCGGCTTCGAGGCCGTCACCGAGGACGGTGAGACGCTCACCGCGCGGACCGTCGCGCTGGCCGTGGGCGTGCTGCCGTTCACCGAGATCCCGGGGCCCCTGCGGCACCTGCCCCCGGCGCTGGTCTCGCACAGCAGCCACCACGCCGCCCTCGACCGCTTCCGCGGCCGGGACGTCACCGTCGTCGGCGGTGGCCAGGCCGCCCTGGAGACCGCCGCGCTCCTCGCCGAACAGGGCACCCGGGTACGGGTGCTGGCCCGTGCGGACCGGCTGCGCTGGAACGACGTACCGCCGCCCTGGGAGCGCCCCTGGTGGCGCTCGGCCCGCGCCCCGCACAGCGGCCTCGGGCCCGGCTGGCGCAACTGGTTCTACGCCGAGCGGCCCGGCCTGTACCGGCGGCTGCCGGAGCGGACGCGGACCCGGATCGCGGCGGACGCGCTCGGCCCGGCGGGCGCCTGGTGGGTGCGCGAGCGGGTGGAGCGCCGGGTGGAGGTGCTGCTCGGCCGGGAGATCGTGACGGCCCGTGAGGTGCCGGACGGGGTGCGCCTGCAGCTCGCGGGCCCCGGCGCCGAGGCCCGGTCCCTGCACACCGGGCATGTGATCGCGGCGACCGGATTCCGGGCCACCCGGGACCGGCTGCTGCTGCTCTCCCCCGAGCTGCGGTCGCTGCTGGCGACGGGCGCCGACGGGGCGCCGGAGGTGGGGCCGGAGTTCGAGTCGTCGTACCCCGGACTGTTCCTGGCCGGTCTGATCACGGCCGCGGGCTTCGGCCCGGCGATGCGCTTCGTGCACGGCGCGACGTTCACGGCGGGCACGCTGGTACGCGGGGTACGGCGCCGGTTGCGGGGCGCACCGCCGCAGGTGCCGTCGGCGGCGGCGACCGCGCTTGCCCTTCAGGCGCCGTTGCCGTGACGGACCGCCGGCCGGCCGCGGGTTCGCCCTGGCGCGGGCCGGGTGCCGGGCGGCCGGCTCCGGCACCCGGCGTGCCGCCGGCGGGAAGCGGGCCCGGCCGCGCCGGTACAGGAGCCGTGTGCGGAAGGGCCGGTGGCGTCGTGGCGCGGACTCGCCGCCGCCGTACCCGCAGGTATCCTGCCGGCCTGCGCGGACGCCTCGACGATCAACGACTTGCGGCTGCCGTGCCGCGCGGGCAATCGGGTGAATTCCCCCGGCATTTCACGCATCCGAGTTTCTTGCGGGCTCCATACCTCGTTCACAGTCTGCACGTCGTGGCACGTGTGAACGGGCGGCATATCCGAGCGACATACGCCCCTGCGACGACCGCGCGGAACAACACCCGACGGCCCGCTGCGGAGCATCCCCTTCTCTGGCTCCGGGGGCCGGCTTCCGAATGCTTCCGAGAGGAAAGACAAGAGAGTGCGACAGACCCTGAGCAAGGGATTGGTCGTGGCGGCCGCCACGACAAGCGCCCTGACTCTGTGCGGCTCATGGGCATTCGCGGACTCCGGTCCGCGGGTGGCAGGGGCCGACTCATTCGCTTCGATGTCCGGAAACACGGATCAGTGGGACATCCCGGGTGAGGCGAGCGTCATGCGGGCCACCGAGCACGCGGAAGGCGCGACGCAGATGGTGCGCGGGATGGGAGAGGAGTCCTCGGCCTCGGCTGACACCGCCGACGATTCCCCCGGCCGCGTCCCGTCCACCCACACGGCGAAGCCGAGTCCCCGGTTCTCCTCCGGAGGCTACGGCGACGACGAGCCGAGCCCCCAGCCCTCCTCCGGAAGCTACGGCGACGACGAGCCGAGCCCCCAGCCCTCCTCCGGAAGCTACGGCGAGGAAGAGCCCGCACCGAAGCCGCCCGCGCCACCGGAGCGCCACCAGACCCCGCCGGTTCATCACCCGGACCACCACACTCCGCCGCCGGCACCCAAGCCTCCCGAGCTGGCTCGCACCGGCGCGGAGGGGACCTTCGCAGCCCTGGCCGCCAGCGGGGGCCTGCTGGCCGCCGGAACCGTCCTGTACCGGCGGGGCCGCCGGGCCGCGTCACAGAAGTAGCCAACCGGGTGCCGGACGCCTCGCGTCCGGCACCCGCCGCTTCCCTTCCGTCGCCGTCCCCTTTTCGTCCCGGCGGACATCAGGTCACGTTCGTCTGTCGAGGGCGTCGAGCAGTTCCGCCGACTGCGCTGAGGCGACCTTGCGGACGAAGTACATCCGGGAGGCTTCGATGGACGGGAGATCGGCGAGTGTCCGGGTGCCCTTGAGCATTCGGTCCAGGTAGTGGAAGTTGGTGAAGTCGGAGGTGATGCGGCCGGCCCTCGGCCGGAGTACCGGATCCTCCACCTCGGCCCGCCAGCCGCTGTTCCACAGAAGCGTGTGGAAGAACATCTCGTCCGGTGCGAGCGTCGTGCGGAACAGGTTCTCCCAGCGGGGGTCCTCGGCCTTGCCCAGAAGGTCCGCGACACAGTCGGCGGTCAGCGCCGTCCACTGGCTCCCCGACACCGGCTCGACGTCACCGAACACCGAACGCCTGCGCCGGGGGGTCAACTCCGAGATCCCCCTCCGCAGCATGGCGCGGGCGAGGTAGGCCGGGCCCGGTCCGATGGGGAGAGCGTCGAAACACCACCGCTTGAGGACTCGGCCCTCGGCAGCCGCGCCGTCGAGCAGCGGTGCCGTCCGGCAGTGCTGGCGGAACGGGGCCGTAGCGAGATGGTCGGCGAACTCGGCCACCGGCCGGGCGGGATAGCACTGCCCGGACAGCAGGACGATGTGATCGGACGGTTGCGCGAACTCCAGCGCCGTGCGGTACAGGGCCAGCATCGCGCGGACGACCGAGAAACCTCCCCATCGGACAGCGACCCGGTCGCGGACGCACGTGGTGCGGGGCACTCCCGCGAAGTCGTCACCTCGCGACCGGGCGTCCACGTGGACGACCACGGGGTAAGGCGCCAGCCTCTCGACCAGCCGGGCGAACAGCTCGGGCTCGGTGTGGGCGAGCACGGCGAATACCGGCATCCTTCTCTCCTCCCGGGTCTCGCTGCGATCGCCAGCGCACCGTTCCCCACCCTTTGCCCGAACTATACGCATTCGATCTGTTCGTTGTGATTTGGCGACCCCTGCCGGCCCCGTGTCGCACGGGCTACCACAAAGCGGATCAATGTACGGAAAGACATGGTTTTATGAAGTTTGACTGATATAAGTAGTGGCCGATGAGCGACTGAGGCTACTAAGGAGAGCCATGGGGCGGTCCACCAACGCGATGTCCGGGCAGGCGTCCTTCTCCCCGCCCCGCAAGACCGTTCACCGCGAGGGCACGCGCGCGCGCTGGTACCGCCCGCTCTCCGTCTTCGTGGATCTGGCCGGCGCGGCGCTGCCGGTCGCGGCGGCGATCATCCACGTCCGGGAGCCGCACCCGCTGCGACTGGCGGCTGCCGCCGCCGTGTTGTGGCCGCTGATCGGGCTGGCGGGAAAACGCTACGCGTCCGGGGTCTGGACCGACGGGGTCGGACTGCGGGACGTCCTGAGGGACTGGCTGGTGCTGGTCGGCGCCCTGGCCACGCTCCGCGTGCTGTGCGGGCTGAACAGCGTCCCCGTCGAGGCCTTCACCGCACTCCTGCCCGCGCTGGTCCTCACCGCGACCTGTCAGGGGATGATCCGCCGTCATCTGCGGGCCGCCTGGCGGGACGCCCGCACACTGCGCCGCGTCCTCGTCGTCGGTGAGGGCCCTCTGGTCGACGCCGTGGTCGCGCAGCTCGCCCAGCGCACCGACCACGGATACGTCATCGTCGGCGCCTGTGCGGTGGGCGAGGACCCGGTCTCCTCGGGCGTCGCCGTGTGCGTACGGCTGGCCGGCGAAGCACCCCGGACACCGGAGACGGACGCGGCGGCCGTACTGGGCGCCGTGGACGAACTGGCCGCCGATCTGACCTTCGTGGCGGTGAGCCGCCCCATGTCCGGCGAGCGACTGCGCCGACTGTCCTGGGCGCTGCACGACCGGGGCTGCCCGCTCGTCGTGCTGCCCGGCGTCGTCGACGTCGCCCGACGTCGCCTCCGGGCCACCTCCGCCGCCGGGCTGACGATGCTGCACATCGTCGCGCCGCCCTCGCGCCACGACGTTCCGGCGCTGTTCAAGGCCGTCGTGGACCGAGTGGGTGCGCTGCTGCTGATCGTCCTCCTCTCCCCCCTGCTTCTCCTCGTGGGGCTGTCGGTGCGGCTCGGCTCACCCGGCCCCGCCCTCTACCGGCAGACCCGTGTGGGCCTGCACAACAGGCACTTCTCCATGTTGAAGTTCCGCACGATGGTGGTCGGTGCCGACCGGCTCAAGAGCCAGCTGTCAGAGGTGAACGAGAACGACGGGCACATGTTCAAGATGCGCCGTGACCCACGGGTCACGCCCGTCGGACGCTTCCTGCGCCGGTACTCGCTCGATGAGCTGCCCCAACTGCTCAACGTCCTGCTCGGCCACATGTCACTGGTCGGACCGCGCCCCCCGCTGCCCGAAGAGGTCGACAAGTACAACCTGGTGGAGAGGCGCCGGCTCACCGTCAAACCGGGTCTGACGGGGCTGTGGCAGGTGAGCGGACGGGCGAACCTCTCCTGGAACGAGACGGTCGCGCTCGATCTGCGCTACATCGACAACTGGTCCCTGGCAGGAGACGTCACCGTGATGGCCCGCACCGTGCGCGCGGTACTGAACGGCCAGGGCGCCTACTGATCACACCGCTTGCTCCGGCCGTCGCGGCCCTGCGGGAAAGGCACAGCGTCATGGCACAGCGCACAGTCCGGGCCACGTGGTCGCTGCGCGGCTTCACCGGTGCCGGATACGACAAGGGGCGGCCCCTGCTCGTCCAGGCCGCCTGGTTCGCGGTCCTCCACCTCGTCTTCGTCAAGTGGTGGTTCCCGGCCCGCTGGCGTCCGGTGCTGCTGCGGGCCTTCGGCGCCCGCATCGGAGAGCGGGTGCTGATCCGGCACGGAGTGCGGGTGCACTGGCCGTGGAAGCTGGATGTCGGCGACGACGTGTGGATCGGCGAGTGCGCCTGGATCCTCAACCTCGAACCTGTCACGATCGGCAGCGACGCCTGCGTCTCGCAGAGCGCGCTGCTGTGCACGGGCAGCCATCTCCGCCGTTCCGCCACATTCGAGTTCGACAACGGTCCCATCCGTCTGGAGCCGGGCAGTTGGGTCGCGGCCCGGGCGATCGTACTGCGAGGCGTCACCATCGGCCAGGGCGCCGTGGTCGGCGCCGGCGCCGTGGCGCACCAGGACCTCGCCCCGGGCCTGGTCCTCACGCCCGGCGGTGCTCCGAGGGGGACGTCTCCGTCCGAATCCATGAGAGGAATCAGGCCATGAGAGTGGTCCAGGTCGTCACGCTCGTCAGCGAGGGCGCGGCCTTCGGAGGCCCGCCGAGCGTGGCGGTCACCCAACTCCAGGAGCTGGCCGCACGCGGTCACGACGTGGAGCTGGTGGGGTTGTGGCGGGGCCGGACGCCCGCGCCCCGACGCATCGGCGCCGTCCCGTTCGTCTCCCGCCGTGCCCGGACCGTCGTTCCGGGCCAGGGATATCTCGGTCTCATGCACCCCTTGCTGCTGTGCGATCTCTGGCGTGCCATGGGACGCGCCGACGCCGTTCACCTGCATGCGGGACGGGACCTCGTGTCCCTGGCCGCACTCGTCGTCGCCCGGCTGCGGCGCACCGATTTCGTCGTCCAGACACACGGCATGGTGGAGCCCCGTACCGGCGTCACCGCGCGCGTCTTCGACCGCGTCTACGTCCCCTTGCTCCGGCGAGCACGTTGCTGCCTCGTACTCACCGAGGAGGAGCGGCAGGCCCTGACCGCGGTTCTGAGCCCCAAGGCTCCGCCTCTGATGATGCTGGGCAACGGCATGCCCCCGCCCCGTCAGGTGACGGACGAGCGGCCGCGCGGCGGCCAGCACGTGCTCTTCCTCGCCCGGATCCACCCGCGCAAACGCCCCGAGGCGTTCGTGGAGATGGCCGCCCTTGTCCACAAGGAGATCCCCCAGGCGCGCTTCACCCTCCACGGAACGGACGAGGGATCGCTGCGGCAGGTGAATCAGCTCATCGCCGACCGCGGGCTGACCGGCGTCGTCCATTACGGCGGCGCGCTGGAGCACTCCGCGGCGCTGGAGGCCTATCGCCAGGCCACCGTCTACGTCCTGCCCAGCGTGAACGAGCCGTTCGGCATGACGGTTCTGGAAGCACTGGCCGAAGGAACCCCCGTGGTGTGCACGGACAGCTGCGGCATCGCGGAGGAACTGGCGAGCAGGCAGGCGGCGCTGATCACCGACGACAGCCCGGAAGCCCTGGCCGAGGCGGTGAGCCGGCTGCTGGGCGACGAAGCTCTGCGCCGCCGACTGGCCGACGCCGGGCGCCGGGCGATCAGGGAGGTCTTCTCCATCGGCGCGGTGGTGGACCGGTTGGAGGGCCTCTACCGGGATCGCGCACGACAGAGGTGAGGGTGCCCCCGCCGGGCGCTCAGCGGGGGGGTCGGCCGGGTGCTCAGGGCACCGAGGCGCCGGCCACCGCCTTGAGAATGTCCTCGAAGCGGGAGGCGGACCCCTCCAGGGCGAACTCCCGCTCGGCCAGGACCCGGCTCCGCTTGCCCAGCGACGCGGCGTGTTCCGGGTCGGACAGGACCTCCTGGACCCAGCGGGCGGCGTCCTCCAGCGACGCCTCCGCCGGCGGGAAGACCGCCGAGCCGGCCTGCTGAAGCAGCTGAGCGGCCAGGTTCTCGGCAGGCATCAGGCCGAGCACCGGGCGCCCGGCGCACAGGTACGACAGGGTCTTCGACGGGACCGAGAACATCCCGGCGTCGCCTTCGAGGAGAACGACCAGGACGTCGCCGGTGCCCAGTACCTCGGGCAGCCGCCGGTAGGGCTGGAAGGGCAGCAGCGTCACCTCGACCCCGCGGGCGGCGGCGGCCCGTTCGAGGACGGGCACGGCCGGGCCCTCGTTGACGACCACGAGACGCACGCGCTCGCCCCGCTGCCGCAGACACTCCACCAGCTCCACCAAGAGCACGGGATTGTGCTTCAGGCCCAGCGTGCCGGCGTACAGGAGGGTCTTCACGCCGCTCAGGTTCTGTTCGTCCGACCAGGCATTGGCCCGGGCCACGGGAACGATCTCGTCCAGCGGTGCCCAGTTGGGGATGACGCTCACCTTGCCGGCGGTGCCCCACTGCCGGTGCACCTCGACGAAGGAGTCGGCGATCACCACGATGGCCGAGGCCTGACGTGCCGCCCACTTCTCGCCGGCACCGAAGACCTTCGCGGCGACGCCCATCGCGTCGGCGACCTCCGCGGCGGCGAAGCTCTTGAGCGCGACGGCGGTGACGTCCTGGTGCCACAGCACCCAGGGGACGCGGAGCCGCTTCAGCACTGCCGCGGTCACGACGAGCACGGGAATCGGCATATTGGACAGCAGCGCCACATCGGGCTTCGCACGCCGCACCTGCCGGGTGAGTTCGACGCCCAGCCGGCTCTCCTGGAAGAGCCGGCGCACATAGGCCTGCTTCTTCAGCACCGTGCGGTCTCCGATGGTGACGAAGCGCAGGCCGGGGGCGTCGGACTCGAGATCGCCCTTGCCGCTGCGGTAGGCCGTACAGGTCGAGTGGACCACTGCGTGACCGCGGCGGGCCAGCTCCCGGCTGAGCTGGGCCTGGAAGGGGTGACCGCTGTAGTCGTGGACGAAGATCCGCATCGGCTCGTGGTGTCCTCGCACCGGTGCCTCAGCCCTGGGAACGCTTCACCTGGTCGTAGACCCAGGCGTAGGTCCTCTCCAGGCCGTCCGCCAGCGGGACCGACGGCTCCCAGCCGTAGATCTCGCGGATCAGGGTGTTGTCGGAGTTGCGGCCGCGTACGCCCTGGGGAGCGTCGTACTTGTAGCTGCGTTCGCAGCGGATGCCCGCGATCCGCTCGACCAGGTCGACGAGCTGGTTGATGGTCACCAGCTCCGAGGAGCCGAGGTTGACCGGTACGCCGCTGTCCCCCTCCATGATCATCTGTGTGCCCTTGAGGCAGTCGTCGATGTACATGAAGGAACGCGTCTGCCGGCCGTCGCCCCAGATCTCGATCCGGTGGACGCCGGAGAGCACGGCCTCGGCCACCTTGCGGCACACCGCGGCCGGGGCCTTCTCCCGGCCGCCGGCCCACGTACCGTGCGGGCCGTAGACGTTGTGGTAGCGGGCGACGCGGGTGGCGAAGCCGTAGTCCTCCGCGTAGTGGCGGCACATGCGCTCCGAGAAGAGCTTCTCCCAGCCGTAGCCGTCCTCCGGCTGCGCCGGATAGGCGTCCTCCTCCTTGAGGGCGGTGACCTCGGGTTCGGTCTGCTTGCCGGCGGCGTACACGCAGGCGGAGGAGGAGTAGAAGTACCGCTCCACGCCGGCCTCGCGCGCGGCCTGCACCATGTGGGTGCTGGTGAGCACCGACATCATGCACGCGGCCTTGTTGTTCTCGATGAAGCCCATGCCCCCCATGTCCGCGGCCAGCATGTACACGTACCGAGCGCCCCGGACGCCGTCGCGCGCGCTGTCCAGGAGCGAGAGGTCCGCGGTCAGGTTCTCGGCGCCCCCGTGGACCTGGTACCACTCGCGCCGGGGCTTGACGTCGATGCAACGGACCGTCAATCCCCGGGCCAGCAGGGCGCCCACAAGGTGCCCGCCGATGAATCCCCCGCCACCGGCAACGACGGCGTCGACCTGCTTGTTCATGGACAGCTCCTCGGGTGAAGGGGGATGCGAGGAGTCCAGAATATTGAGGTTTGTCTGATTTGCCCTGCATTGGCGCGCCTGGTGCGGTATGCGGTATAGAGGCAGCTATACATCTGCCGGTGAGGTTTCCGCCGAAGCGCTCGCCGTACTCGCCGCACTCGTCGACCGCAGAAATCCCCGGTGTACCGGTGCGGGACGCCCGTGCCCGCAGTCTGCCCGGGGTCTGCCTCTGGGCCGTGGTGCTGATCGTCATGCTGCCGGTGCTGGTACTCCGGCCGCACCACGGACCTGTGCCGACGGCCCTGCTGCTGCAGGGCGTGGTCGTGGCGCACACCGGGGGCGCCCTCACCCGCGTGCTGACCGCTCCCCGGGTCCGGCTCGTCGCTCTCGGCTTCTGGATGTTCTCCTACATCTGGTTCGGTCTGGCCCCCCTGGCGCAGCTCACCTCGGACAGCTACCCCTGGCCTTACCGGGCCGGCGGGGAAACCTCCTTCGCGGCCGTGGCGGTCGTCGAGCTGGGGCTGCTCGCCTACAGCGCCGGAACGGCCCTCGCCGTCCGAAGGGCGGCCATCCGCGTCACCCGGCCCGGCGCGCTGGAACGGCTGCTCGCCCGCCGCCTCGCGCCCTGGCGCGTCCTGCTGCTGTGCGGACTCGCGCTGGCGCTCGCGGCACTGCTGGTTCCCGGGCAACCGGGCGGAGTCGTCGCCTACTTCACCAGCCGTCAGGCCGTTCACGAAACCGGCGCCCTGAACGACTCCTCGGACTCCTTCCTGCAGCCGCTGCGCAGCTGGTCGCTGTCCGTGCCCGCCTTCTGGGGCCTGTTGGGCCTGCTGCGCCTGCCACGCCTGCCGGGCGGCGACCGCCTGCTGCGCGGCCTGAGATGGCTGCTGCTGCCCCTGCTCGTCGCCGTGAACATCGTCGTCAACAACCCGATCAGCAAACCGAGGTTCTGGGCCGGCACGGTGCTGCTGACCCTGCTGTTCAACGTGGACCGGCTGTGCCGCCCCCGGGCCTCGCGCGCGGTCGCCGGCGCCCTTCTCGCCACGGTGCTCGTCGTCTTCCCCTACAGCGACTACTTCCGCTACGACGACCGGCAGACGGTCGCCGTCGTGTCGATGGCCGAGCAGTTCACCGCCAAGGGCGACTACGACGCCTTCCAGCAGGTGCAGACGGGCCTCGACTACGCGCGGGAAAAAGGGGTTTCCCCCCGGTCCGCACTCGGCCCCCTCCTCTTCATGGTGCCGCGCTCGGTGTGGCCGGACAAACCCGACGACACCGGTATCGCGCTGGCGCGGTACGCGGGTTACGACTTCCTCAACCTGTCGGCGCCCCTGTGGATCGAGAGCTATCTGTGGGCCGGCCCGACCGCCGTGGCCCTCGTGTTCTGCCTGCTGGGCATGGCGGGACGCCGCATGGACGAGGCCCGGGAACGCCTGCGGGACCGCCGCGGCGCCCTGGCGGCTCTGCTGGTCCCCGCCTTCGCCTTCTACCAGTTGATGTTCCTGCGCGGAAGCCTGCTCGGCATCACGGGCCCGATGCTGCTGATGATGACCGTTCCGCTGCTCATCAGCACGTCGACGCGTCGGGTGTCCGAACCCACCGCACCGGCGGCCCTGTCCGCCCCCGCCCCGCACGCCTCACTTCCTCACCCAGGAGGCCACCTGTGACCGGTCCCGTCCCCTTCGACGACCGTTTCGGCGAACCGGACCAGCTCCGTGAGCAACTGCGCCTGCTCCTTCGCCACCGGGTGGCGATGGCGCTGGGAATCACCCTGGGGCTGCTCGGCGGGCTGGCCATGGCGCTGTACGACGCCGGCACCTACAGCTCCACCAGTGACGTTCTGGTCCGCGTCGGCGCCGACCCCTTCGGCACGGTCAGCATGCCCGTCGACAACCAGATCAGTATGAGCACGGAGCAGCAGATCGCCGCCAGCGCGGCCGTCGCCGTCCGAGCGGCGCACGCCCTGGGACAGCCCGACAGCCGGGCAACCGCCCTGCAGGACCATCTCCGGGTCACCAACCCGGCCAAGTCCCAGGTGCTCCGATTCGAGTTCAGCGCGAGTGCCCCCCAGCGCGCGGCCCGCGGCGCCAACGCCTTCGCCGAGGCCTATCTCGCCGACCGCAAGAGCCGCAACGAGGCGGCGCTCCATCGCGCCGTCGACGGCATGAGAACGCAGATCGCCGCGCTGGCCCGGCAGACGGGGAAGAACCCGGACAACAGCGCGGACGCCTCCGCCGCGCAGAGCGAGATCGGCAGCCTGCGCAAGCGCGTGTCCGAGATCAGCTCCCGCGACACCAGCGGTGGCGACATCGTCCGCGAAGGCACGGCGCCCGCCCTGCCCACGGGTCCGGGGACTGGCACGCTGGCCGTCCTCGCTCTGGCCGGCGGTGCCGTCCTGGGCATCCTGCTGGCCTGGCTGTGCTCGGCCCTCGACAGCCGGGTACGGTCGGCCCGCGAGGTCCGGGACGCCCTGGACGCGCCCGTGCTGGGCAGCCTGCCCCACGACCCCCGCGCAGGCGACGCGCTGCTGACCGTCGGCCGCGCGGACGGCGCCCGGGCCCAGGCCTACCGGTCCGTGGCCTTCCGCACCGGGCTCATCGACGGCGGCTGCCTCCTCGTGGTGGCGCCACGGGCCGACGACAGCGCCGGGGCGGTCGCTGCGAACCTGGCCGCGGCCTTCGCGGAGTGCGGACGGGAGGTCGTGCTCGTGGACGCCGACCCCGACGCGCCCGGTCTCGCGGCCCGCCTGCCGCTGGTGCCGGCGGAAGAGCGCACCGGAGCGGAGACCTCCCGGCCCGAGGGGGGCGTCCTTGTCGACGCGGGCTCTGCGGGACGGTTCACCCTCTGCCCCGGTGACGGAACCGGCCGGCCGGCGCACACCGACGTCCCCCAGGCGATGGACCAGGTGGCGTCCGGCACCTGCTCACCCATCACGGTCATCGCCGGCAGGCCCCTGCTGGAGCACCCGCACGCGCTCGTGGCGGCCCAGCACTTCGGCGGTGTCGTGGTGGTCACCGGACGTGACACCCGCCGGGACGACCTCAGGCAGACGGGCGAGCTGATCCGTTGCTCCGGCGCACGACTGCTGGGCGCCGTGGTCGACGCCGGACGCGCGCGGCGCGGTGCCGCCGTGCTCCGCCGTGTGAAACCCCGTTCCCGGACCGCGAGCGTGCTGCCGGGCACCCAGCCTGCGGGACAGCACGACACACTCACGGCTTCCCGAGGATGACGGCGCCCGGGACGGCCACGCCCACCACCGGGGCCACGGCCCGCAGCACGGTCGCCGCCGCCGCACGGGGCGGGGTGTGGGGCGCGGTGGGTTCCGCCACGAACGCCGTGTTCGCCTTCCTGCTGGTCGGCCTGATCACCCGAGCGGCCGGAGCCCAGGGAGCCGGAGCGATCTTCACGGGCGTCGCCGTGTTCACCATCGCCAGCAACGTCTGCAAGCTCGGCGCCGACACCGGGCTCGTCCGCTTCATCCCCGGGGACCTCGCTCTCAACGGCGGCCGGTCGGTGGGCTCCTTGCTGCGCATGGCGGTGCTCCCGGCGGCGGCAGCCGCCACCGCGACCGGCGCGGTGCTCCTGCTGTGCCCCGCGGTGGCCACGACGCTCCTGCCGCATCTGCCCCGCGCCGACGCGGTCGCCCTGATCCGGTTCTTCGGCCTGGTCCTGCCCACCGCCACCGTCAGCCTGCTGCTGCTCGGCGCCACCCAGGGATACGGCACCGTGGTGCCGTTCGTCTCCGTGGAGCAGATCGGCAAGCCCGTGCTCCGGGTCCTGATCGCGGTGCCGGTGGCCTGCTGGGTTCCCCGGATGATGTCCCTGGCGGCGGCCTGGCTGCTGCCGGCGCTGGCCGGTCTCGCAGCCGCATGGCTGGGCCTGCACCGCTGCCGGGCCCACCACCACACCATGACGGCCCCAGGGGGTGCGGAGCCCGTCTCCTGGCGGGCCTTCTGGGCCTTCTCCGCACCCCGCGCGGTCTCCTCCGTCTTCGACATCAGCGCGGTCTGGGTGGGGGTCATCCTGCTGTCGGCACTGGCCACCGACGCCGAGGCGGGCATCTACACCGCCATCGGCCGCGTCGTCACCGCCGGCACCCTCCTCCAGCTCGCCGTCCGCCTGTCCGTCGCACCCCAGCTCAGCCGGCTGCTCGCCGTCGGCGAGGTCAGCGAAGCCCGCCACCTGCACCGCACCTCGACCTGCTGGATCGTCCTCTTCTCCTGGCCCCCGCTCGTTCTCATCGCCGGCTTTCCCCGCACCGTCCTCACCGTCTTCGGACCGGAGTTCACCAAGGGGGCACCCGCCCTGGTCATCCTGTGTGCCGCCGCCGTGGTCAATGTCGCGGTCGGCAACGCGCAGACCGTGCTGCTCATGGCCGGCAAGAGCTCGTGGCATCTGGCCTGCACGGCCGCGGCGTTCGCGGTGCAGCTCACCGTGGGCGTGCTCGCCGTGCCCCGGTGGGGCATCCTCGGCGCGGCCGTCTCCTGGGGCGCGGCCATCGTCGTGGAGAACCTCTCGGCCGCGCTGCTGGTCCGGCTGCGGCTCGGCTTCACCACGGTGGCCGCCGGGTACACGCGCGCCCTCGGTATCGGCCTGGCCGTATCGGTGGTACCGGCGGCCGTGCGCGTCCTCTCGGGTGACACCCCGTCAGGACTCGCGCTCAGTCTGACTTTCGGAATGTCGGCATTTGGTACTTTTTTGTGGCGATATCGCACGCCCCTGGGTGTGAGCGAGCTGGTCCAGGTGCTGCGCCGTCGCCCCGCGTGAGCCGGCACCGTCCGCATCGGCGCGCCCGTCCTGCCCGTCCCCCTTTCCTTTGAGGTGCCCCTTGCGTCAGCTCCGTTCGAAGGCGGTCACGGGCCCGGCTGCCGCTGCCCTCATCTGCACAGGCGCTCTGCTCGGCTCTCCCGCCGCCGCGGCCGGGGGCCACGAACCGGCGACGTTCACCGCGGACCCGCTGGCCACCTGGCAGACGGACGGCATCGTCTGGTCCCTGGCCTACGCCCGCGGTGTCGTCTACGCCGCGGGCTCCTTCGACACGGTCCGTCCGCCCGGTGCCGCGGCGGGCACCCGGGAGGTCCGGCGGCACAACTTCGCCGCGTTCGACGCCGCGACCGGAAGGCTGCTGCCCTGCGCCCTGTCCTTCACCTCCGGTGCCGGCCCGTACGCGGCGGGCACGGTACGGGCCATGAAGCCCTCCCCCGACGGGCGGGTGCTGTACGCGGGCGGCTCCTTCGGCCGCGTCGGGTCCACCGGGGTGGCGAACGCCGTGGCCGTCAACACGGCCGACTGCACCCTGCGCACGGACTTCCGGCCCGCGGTGAACGCAACCGTGCGGGCCATCGAGACCACCGACCGCGGGGTGTACCTCGGCGGTGACTTCGACCAGGTGGACGGCCGGAGCAGGAACCGCGTCGCCGCCCTGACCCCGGGCGGTTCCCTGCTGCCCTTCAAGGCCGGCATCGATCTTCCGGTCCGCGCCCTGTCGGCCGTGCCCTCGCGACGCGAGATCCTGGTGGGAGGTGACTTCGGGTCGGTGGGCGGCCGGCCCGCCCACTCCCTGGCCGCGCTGGACATCACCTCCGGGGCGACGGTCCACACCTATCCCGGCTGGCTGCCGACCGCTTCGGTGGTCAAGTCGATCGCACAGGACGGCTCTCACTTCTACATCGGCGCCGAAGGGACCGGAGGCGGCGTCTTCGACGGACGTATCTCGGCCCGGCTCCGCGACGACACCATGGTGTGGAAGGACACCTGCCTCGGTGCCACCCAGGCCGTCCTGCCCTACAACGGCGTCCTCTACAGCGCCTCCCACGCGCACGACTGCTCGCGGACCCCCGGCGGCTTTCCCGAACGGGGCGTTCGCCACACTCTCCTGGCCCAGTCGGTCACGGACCGGCGCATCCTGCACTGGTTCCCCGACACCGACGGCGGGCTCGGCGAGGGGGTCGGCCCGCGCGCCCTGACCACGGCCCGGGGCATCCTCTGGGTGGGTGGCGAGTTCACCCGGGTCAACGACCAGCCGCAGCAGGGACTCACCCGCTTCGGCACCGCAGCCCCCACGAGCCTGCCGCGGACCCCCGCCCTGACGCTGCTGGCCGCGAACCCGGGAAGGGTCACCCTCGGCTGGCGCGCGTCGTGGGACCGCAACACCGCGGCCTTGACCTACCGGCTCTACCGGGACGGAAAGCTCGTCTCCCGGCAGACCGTCCCCTCCACGTCCTGGGACCTTCCGCAGATGAGCTACACCGACTCCGTGCCCGCCGGTACGCGCCACCGGTACGCCATCGAGGTGACCGCCGCCGGCAACCGCACCTCCCAGAGATCGCCCTCCCTGTCCGTGACGGTGCCCGCACACGCCGGCCCGAGGACCGGAGGCTGACCCGTGGAAGCGACACTCATCGGATACGCGCCCGGCGTCTGGGACCTGTTCCACATCGGACACCTCAACCTCCTGCGCCAGGCACGCCGGCGCTGTGACCGCCTGGTGGCCGGCGTGCTGTCCGACGAACTGGTCGGGCGCCGCAAGGGCAGGCGGCCGGTGATCCCGCTGGCCGAGCGCCTGGAGATCGTCCGCAGCATGCGCCACGTCGACGATGTGGTGGTGGAGACGCACGAAGACAAACTGCAGACCTGGCGGCAGGTCGGATTTCACGTCGTCTTCAAGGGAGACGACTGGAAGGGCACACCCACCTGGGAGAACCTCGAACGCCGCTTCGCGGACGTGGGTGTCGAAGTCGTCTACTTCCCCTACACGGTCGGCACCTCCAGCACACTACTGCGCGGGGCGCTGGAACTGCTGCAGTTCCCGGTACCACTTCACCAAGAAGGCGACAAGGAACAGGACATGGGCCAGCAGCAGCCCGCCGTACACAACTAGGAACGTGGCCGGACTGCCGAGGAACAGAAAGCTGATACAGGTCGTGCCGTAGTCGACCGGGAGGAGCAGCACGGGCCCCAGCAGCGAGGCAGACCCCCTGTCCGTTCCCGCCGCCGCTCCTCCCCCCTTGAGCTTCTGCGTGAGAATGCCGGCGAAATAGATCACCACCGCTGCGGACTGGAACACCACGGGGGCCAGCAGAAGGAGCGGACTGGGCAGAACGAAGAACCGGTAGAACGCCACCAGGACGACGGAGTGCAGCGTGACGATCCTGACGCAGTCCAGCACATGGTCCAGCCATTCGCCCGACAGGCTCGCGGAGCGCTGGATCCGCGCGAGCTGACCGTCTGCCGCGTCCAGGGCGAAGCCCAGGGCAAGGGCCACGCCGACACAGACCGACATCACCGGCGCGGGCCGCAGCAGGGCCACCGCCGCCAGGGCCGGAAAAGTGAACAAGGCACCGAGGAGCGTCAGCTGATCGGGAGTCGCACCGACTCGGAAAGCCAGCGCGGCCACGACACGGCCGGCCGGGCGATTGACGAACCGACTGTAGACCGACACCCCCTTCGCCGGCTTCTGTGCTGTCGAGAGTTGCCTCAGCGTCTCCGCGAACTCGGCCATCACCCTCCTTGGTGACACAACCACTCGAGAAAAGAAGGCAACCATGTCAGAAATGGGTGGCGAGCTCTCGCGCAACCGTCGGCAAATTCTGCGCGGCGGAACGTCGCTGCTGATCGCGGCGGCCCTGCCCGTCGGCAGCGCGTCCGCCAAAAGTGCGTCCCCGGGGCCTATGTCCGCGATCAATGTAACCGATCTCGGTGCCGTCGGCGACGGATACACCGACGACACAGAGGCGTTCGAATCCGCCTATGCGCTCGCCGCCGCCCATGTCCGGGACGGGGTGGGCCGTCTGGCGATCGAGATTCCCGCCGGGGACTTCCTCATCACCCGTCCGCATGCGCTGCTGAACGGAGTAGCCCCGCCACGGCCCGCGAGCGGTCTGCGCTTCACCGGGGTCGGCAAGAACATGACCACCCTGGTCTTCCGTCCGGCCACCGGCCCGGGCTCCTATCTGTGCCGCAATGAGGACAGCTGGTCGAACCTGTCCTTCGAACGCATGCGGTTCCGCTCGGCCACACCGGGCGCGTCCTTCTTCAGCTCCTATTCCACCGGCCAGGCCCAGGACTACCGGTTCTCGGAATGCGAGTGGCTCGGGGAATGGGAGTACGGGCTGGCCCTCGACGGCACGGACACGAACTCGGAAATGCGCTGGGAAGCCTGCACCGTCGCCGGCAGCTACCGGAAGGCGTTTCTGTACTCGGGGCTCACGGGCCGCAAACAGTCCAGCCCCAACGTCCAGGACCAGTTCCTGAACTACTGGTTCACCGACATGAAGGTCGAGTACGAGTGGGGCAACTTCCTGGAGTTCCCCTACGGCGGATCCATCGACTGCCGCGGCGGCTCGTACATCATCACCGGCAAGCGCCCCAAAAGCGCCCCGGAGTACGGCACCACCAGCACCTTCTTCCGCTTCCCGGTCAGCCGGCACCACGACTCGGTACAGCGTTTCCACGCCCAGGACATCCGGTTCGAAGTACGTGACCCGGACGTAAGGATCATCGACTGCGTGTGGAGCAGCGGAACGGTCCACTTCAACGACTGCGACGACACCGGGAACGCCTTCAAGGGCTTCTCCGCCGAAGTCCGCCCGCACCGCTACACGGTGGGCCCACGGGGCCCCCTGATCCGCTACGACTCCTGTCAGCTCGTGGGTCGCCACCAGTACCGGACAACCCACGAGGAGGAGGCCCTGCCGACCGTCGTCCGCTACGACATGTGCCTGCTCCGCAGCCACCCGCGGACCGAGTTCGCCGTCACCGAAGGCACCCGCCCCGCCCGCTTCGTCCGGTTCATCGACTGCATCGACACCGCGCCCACCGGCGACACATCCCTCCCTGCGACGCCCGGCACCCCCGTGGTGTCCCCCGGCCCGCCCCCTCCCCGCCCCTGAGGGGGCCCGGAACGTCCCGGGCCCCCTCACCTGCGTGTTCCTCAGTGGTACTTGGTGGGCTTGACACAGAAGTCGATACGGCTGAGGTTCGCGTACTTGCCGGTCGAGTTGACCGGGGCGTGCAGCGGTCCGCCGGCCGCGATGCCGTCGGGGAAGCCCGTCGAGCTGTCGTACTTGGTCACGATGGAGCCGGCGGTGCCGCCCGTGGCGGTGACCTGCACGACGGAGCGGTGAGCGGACGAGGGGATGTTGAAGCTGAACACCTGTCCCTGGGTGGTGTTGGCGATGGTGATCTGGAAGCTTCCGTCGCCGGGGATCGCCACGGACCCGGTCATGGGATTGGTCACGCTGAGCGCGATCGAGCCCGAGGGGCAGATCGGCGGAGGGGGCGGCGGCGTCATGTGACACCCGCACCCGGAGGTGGGCGGCTTCGTCTGGCACGAAGAACACCCGGAGGTGGGCGGCTTCGTCTGGCACGAAGAACACCCGGAGGTGGGGATGGGCGTCGCCTTGCACGACGTGCACGCCTGCGTTGCTCGGGGGGCGGCATGGGCCGACACCGACACGAAGCCGACAGCGATACCGAATGCCGCGGTCGCGGTCAGGCCGGCGCCGGCGAGCCCCGCTCCCCATCCCAACCGCCGTGACTGCGTCTTTGTTCGGGCAGCTACTCGCATGACGAGCACTCCTCCTCATTGCCTGGGTACCAGAGCTCGGGTACCTGATCTCGCCCGACATTCCCACGAACAGCATGCCGTCGTGGGTTACGACTCCTTTTCCTAGGCCATTCGAGCTTCAGTGAGAGCCTGAAGGGCGGAGCACGCCGTCGCGGCGTCGCGATGTCCGGGAACGGGTCTCTACTTTCGAATTCCATGCGACCAAGTAAAAGCACGGCCAGGACCGTCACCGCGGCTTCCGCGGTGGTCCTCCTCGCGGCCGCTTCGCTCGCCTCCGCTTTCGGCGCGCAGGCGCACGACCTAACAATCCCGCGTGCCGAGAAGGCCCCGCGCGGTGAAACGAAACTGACCGCAGCCCCGTTGGCGACCTGGCAGACGGACGGCATCGTCTGGTCGGTCGAGTACGCACGCGGTGTCGTGTACGTCGGCGGCACCTTCGACAGCGTCCGCCCGCCCGGCGCGAAGCCCGGCCAGAAGCGGGTCGCCCGGAAGAACTTCGCGGCCTTCGACGCGGTGACCGGCAAACTGCTGCCGTGTGCCCACTCCTTCACGGAAGGCGCCGGGACGGTACGGGCGCTGAAGGCGTCGCGCGACGGCAAAGTGCTGTATGTCGGCGGATCGTTCGGCGAGGTCGACGGCGCGGGCGTGGCCAGCGCGGTCGCGCTCAACACGGCCGACTGCTCGCTGCGAAGGGACTTCCGCCCCGCGGTGGCGGCGCCCGTACGGGCCATCGAGACCACCGGCACGACCGTGTACCTGGGTGGCGATTTCACGGTCGTCGACGGCCAGGAGAGAAAACACGTCGCGGCGTTCAGCCGCAGCGGCACCCTGCTGCCGTTCAAGGCGGACATCGACGAGCCGGTCCGGGCCGTCCTGGCCGCGTCCGACCGGGGACAGGTACTCGTCGGCGGAGAGTTCCACAACGTCAACGGCAGGCCGGAGCAGGCACTGGTCTCGCTGAATCCCATGACGGGTTCGACGGTGAAGTCCTTCCCCGGCTGGCTGCCGGAGCGATCCGCGGTGACGTCGCTGACCCGCAACGGCGACCGCTTCTACCTGGGAGCCGAGGGCGAGGGGGCGGGCATCTTCGACGGCCGTATCGCGGGCCGGCTGTCCGACGGCACGATGGTCTGGAAGGACACCTGCCTGGGCGCCACCCAGGATGTCGTCGTGTACAAGGGCGTGCTGTACAGCGCGTCCCACGCCCACTACTGCGGCCTCACCCCCGGGGGCTTCCCCGACGGACCCCGGCGGCATTTCCTGGCTCAGTCGATCGGTGACAAGACCATCCTGCACTGGTTCCCCGACACCGATGACGGTATCGGGGAGGGAGTCGGCCCGCGGACACTCGTGATGGCCGGCGACATCCTCTGGGCGGGCGGTGAGTTCACCATGGTCAACGGCAGACCCCAGCAGGGTCTGACGCGCTTCGGGGGCCGCCCCGGCGACACGGCCCCGGAAGCGGCGCCCCGGCTCACGGGCGGGCGCGCTCGCGCCGGAACGGTCACGCTCACCTGGCGTACCGCATGGGACAGGGACGACGCGGAGTTGACGTACCTGATCTACCGGGACGGTGTTCTCGTGGCCTCGCCGAAGCGGCGGTCGGTCGAATGGGACCGGCCGATCATGACGTACACGGATTCCGTCCCTCCTGGCACACATCACCGCTACACGATCGCCGTCACCGACGGAAGGCACACGACGCCCCGCTCGCAGCCGCTCGACGTGACCGCCTGAGGGCGCCGGTCATGTGGTGATGGACTCTCTGGTCTGGGCAGGTAGCAGGACCGGCGTGGTGACGGTGCCGAGCAGTTCGCGGTACAGGTCGACCACTGCGTCCGCGGTCTGCCGTACGTCGTGGGCGGCGAGCACGTGCGCGCGGCCCTGCGCGCCCAGTGCCGCGCACAGCGGTGCGCGGCACAGCAACGCCGTCAACGCCCGGGCCAGCGTGTCGGGGTCTTCCGGAGGCACCAGGCAGTGCGGCAGATGCCCGGGCGGCAGGCTCTCGCGCGCTCCGTCCACATCGGTGACCAGGACCGGCCGGGCGCACGCCATCGCCTCCAGGGGGACCAGCGCCATACCTTCCCAGCGGGACGGCAGGACCACGACGTCGGCGGCCCGGTACCAGGGGGCGGCGTCGGCCGCCGGGCCGGCGAACTCCACCGACGCGGGCGCCGCGGTGCGCAGCCGGTCCGCGTCCGGACCACCTCCGACCAGCACCAGCCGGGCGGCCGGCACGTGCCGCACGACGGCGGGCCAGGCCCGAAGGAGCACGTCCTGGCCCTTCTGGCGACACAGCCGTCCCACACAGACGACCAACGGGCCCCCTCCGGACCGGGCGATGCTCCCTTCCGGCCGGAATCTGCTGGTGTCGACACCGTTGGGGATCACCTTCCACTGGGCGGTGATGCCATTGCGCTCCCCGGTACGCCGTTCCGCCTCACTCACGCACAGGACACGCGTCGCCCACCGCGCCCCGAACCGCTCCCACCGCAGAGCTGCCCGGGCCATGACGCCGTCCACGGCCTCGAACGACCATGCGTGCGGCTGGAAGACGGTCGGGAGCCGACCGCGCACCGCGAGCCGCACCGCAAGCCCCGCCTTCGCGCTGTGCGCGTGCACCACGTCGGGACGCACCTCGCGCAGGAGCCCCGCCAGCCGCCATACCTCGCCGGGCAGTTCAGGCCCCGGTGAGCGGGTCGCCTCCCAGGGCAGCACCTTGCAGCCCGCCGCGCGCAGTGTGTCCGCCAGCGTGCCGCCTCGCGGGCAGGCCACGGTGACCCGCAGCCCTGCGGCGAGCTGGGCCGTCGCCAGGTCCGTCACGAACCGGGCGACACCGCCCTCGACCGGCTGAGTGACGTGCAGGACGTTCGGCTCGCGGGCGGCGGACCCCGTTGCACGGCGCGGCGGGGAACCGAGGGGAATGCGCATGACCGAGGCTTCCCTTCCGAAGAAACATTTCGAACCCAGCGCACAGTGTGCGAACCCTGACCTCGACATAAGTCCGCCGGATTCACAGAGCACACTAGTCGCTTATCCGTTTTTATCCGCGAAACCGTCCGCTGTGTCGGAGGAGCAACCTCACACCAATAATCCGACTTGGAGTCGGTGGAGTTTCCCGCTGCACATCTGTCTCGTTAGCCCAGCAGAAGTGTGACCCGAGCTCCCGAGCTGCGGACGAAAGGAACACAATGAAGAAGCTGAAGGCTGCGGCCCTCATGATCGGCACCCTGGCCATCGCAGGCGCTGCGGCGCCCGCTGTCGCCGCGGACATGCCGGCGCAGGGCATTCTGGAGGACGGGAAGATGGTCACCCACGCCCTTCCCAACGCAGCCGAGATGCCGACGGGCGCCGTCGCCAACGACGTCAGGACCGCGGCGGAGGGCGTGAAGCGGTCGGGCATCGTCAAGGCACCCGTCTTCGGCGGCACCCTGCCGAACCCCCTCGACGGCAAGCCGCCCGCCCAGCTTCCGGCCAAGCTTCCGGTCGTCAGGTAACGACGTGGCGCACGGCGGATCGCTGCGGTCCATAGGGTGCGGCACCGCTCGCCGGTGATCGCGGCGGCTTTCCCGGTGTTCTGCCGCACCTTGTCGTGATGCCGAGTCCCGCCGAGGCGACAGAGCCGTACGGGCCAGGGGAGATGTCACAGTCTCCTTTGGCCCGTACGGCTCTCTTCACGTCTCGCCCCGGCCGCTACGACTGCCGTGCACCACGTCGTACGGACGCACACCCGCCGAGCGATTCAGGCCGGCTCCGTTTCCCGGAGCCGGCCTTCGGCGTTTTCGGGACGCCAGGGCGCCCACAGAAAGCAGCTGGCGGCCCGCCGAGTCTTCGGGCGGACCGCCAGGAGCTTGAGGACTGCTCAGAACAGCAGGCCCCCCAGGTAGGGCGAGTTCTGCGACTGGTCGACCGTGGCGGTGTTGCAGGCGGCGTAGTGCGAGTTCGGGGCGACGACGCCACCGAGGACGGCACCGTTCGACCACGGCGCGATGCAGCGGCCGTCGACCAGGGAACCGTTGGAAACGACAAGCCCCTGCTGAGGGGAGTTCACGACGACCGGAGACTCCGAGAAGCCGTTGCCGCCGGTGACGACGGTGTTGTTGTCGGCGGCAGCGGTACCGGCGGCAGCCAGCACGATGCCCGCGGCGAGCGCGGAGAGGGCCGTAACCTTGTTACGCATGGGATGCGCCTTTCGGTTGGGGGATGGGTTGGGCGGGAACGTCTGCTGACATCCCCGCCCTGCTCCGGGTGGACTCGGAACGCGAAGGGGTCAGAAGAGCAGGCCGCCCGCGTACGGCGCGTTCTGTGCCTGGTTGACGTTGGCCGTGTTGCACGCGGCGTAGTGGGAGTTCGGCGCGGCGACGCCGCCGAGAACGGCACCGTTGGACCACGGGGCGACGCAGCGCAGGTCGACAAGCGTGCCGTTGGAGACGATGGCGCCCTGCTGGGGGGCGTTCACGACGACCGGGGACGACGAGAAGCCGTTGCCGCCGGTGACAGTCGTGCAGTTGTCGGCTGCGGCGCTGCCGGCGGCTGCCAGGACGACACCTGCGGCGAGGGCGGAGATGGCCGTAACCTTGTTACGCATGAGATGTCCTTTCCGGACTGCGTTTCGGGAGGGTTCACCTGCCCCGAATTACTCGGAGCGGGGGATCAGAAGAGCAGGCCGCCCGCGTACGGAGCGTTCTGCGACTGGTTGACAGCAGCGGTGTCACAGGCGGCGTAGTGCGAGTTCGGCGGAACGACTCCGCCGAGAACGGCACCGTTGGACCACGGCGCGATGCAGCGGCCGTCGACGAGGGCGCCGTTGACGACGACCACACCCTGCTGGGGGGCGTTCACGACGACCGGGGACTCCGAAAAGCCGTCACCGCCAGTGACGTTGGTCGTGTTCGAGTGGGCGGAGGCAACGCCCGCGCTGCCGCAGAGAGCGCTGAGGGCCAGTGCAGTGACGACCGCGAACTTCCTGGTCAACTCGGTTCCTTCCTGGATTCACGGTAACCCGCGCTTACATGGCAAGAAACCGAAATATGTGGCGGAAAGTCACGCGGACACCGGCCATACCGGACGGATTCCATCGGATGGCGGAACGATGCCTTGGCCCGCTTTCCGAGTGCCGCACGGAAGCAGGAGCGGAAGCCGACATGCGTCCGGTCCACTGGTTGGCCTGCGCGTTTCACCTGCGCGGTGTCCGCATCATGACCGGGAACACGAAAGTGCCTTCTGAACCGGAGTGACGAGGCTTGTCCACGGTCTCCGTCAGCCCAGCGGGAAGGCACTTTCCAGGTGTGCGCCAGCGGGTCACGTCCCCGGCTCGTCGTCTCCACCGACGGGCGCGACCGACGGGCGGGGGGTGGTCGGCCATGCGGGGTCCCGGCTGCCGGCCGGTCGCGCCGATGCCACCGGCGTCACGCGCCTTCGGCGATGGCCTGCGCCGACCGCGTCCGCGCGGCACCGGCCACGATCCAGGCCGGATCGCGGCCGGCCTGGCGGTGATGCTCGCCGACGGTGGCGAGGTGATCGCCGGCCCGGCCCTGCTTCGCGATCCGCCCGAGGTCGTCGGCCCCGTCGCCTCCGGCCCAACCGCCTCGCCACTGCCGGCCGGCATCGATCCACTGCGCTCGGCGCCCTGCGGGCGGCGCCGCCCGCGCGCTCGCCCGGTTCCCCCAAGGTATTCGTGGCGCCGATACGTGCCCTGCGCTCGCGCGGGATCCGCGCTTCCGGGCGATCCGGCATCTGCCCGAGCAGGTCTGGCACGCCGCCCTCGCACAAGACGGCTCCCTGCGCGCAGGCGCCGAGGTCGCCGAGCTGACAGGCCTGGTCGACCCCGGCGCCCAGCTGTCCCTGTTCGGCCTGCACCAGGGCACATGCATGACCAGGTCTTCCTCACCGACGACCACTACGGAAAGGGGTTCCTGCGACTGCTGGAGGTCCGCCACCGCGCCCACGCCCGCGTCGAGGACCGGATCCGCCGCGGCAGGACCACCGCGTTCGGCCGCTTCCGCTCCCGCCGTCGAGCCGAAGAAGTTCCGGGCGGGGCTGGGAGGAGTCCAGTGGGCCGGACAGGCGACTGTGCGCTACGCCCCCGAGGCGCCGGGCGTGGGTCGCGCCGGGGTGGCCACCAGGCCGGTCCGTCCGCGGCACTGCGATGCCGGTCTCCGGCTGACGAGAACCGGATCAGAGCGTCAGAATTCCGGCGGCATTCACCGCACCGACTCCTGACGGTTTACGTGTCAGCCCTGGCTGAGCAAGCTACCGAGCCCGGCGCTGGTCGGCCCATTCAGCGGGTGGAGCTGAACGGATCCGGTTCCGAGCGGGTTCTTCACCGGAATTGCGGGCTTCTTGCTGCTGTCGCGCCCCATTCCATCCAGGTAAACGCCGGAAACCCTCGCCGCCTTGTTCTTGCCGGTGACCGTCGCCGACTGGTTCTCGTCGAACGCACTGCCCTTGGTGAGGTTGCCCTGCTTGGCCACCCGCATCACGGTGTCGGCCGCGGGCACGATCGCCGGAGTCACCTCGGTCTGGGACATGAGACCGAGCGGGCCGGTTTCTTGAGCAGGCGCTTTGGCGGTGCCCGTCGCCGCGACGGCGGAGCCACCCACGAGACTTGCACCAATGGCCAACGCCGCAGTTGTGAAAAATGCCTTCTTCATGATCACCTCACTTGGAGTTACCTCTGATCCGACAGACGCAGAACATAGCAGTCCACAGCCCATCAAAAGCGAGGCACTACTCCATACGCATGAAGATTTCCGTAGCGAAGGAGCGCGAATTATCCGGATTCCCCGGAGTGATTCACATCTGGTCGGCGAATCAATTGATCGTATGGTGTGCCAAGCGTGCGGCAGTCGACATTCCGGCGGAAGAGGAAATACGAAGAAGGAATTACGAAACCACGTCCTTGCGGGCGAATCCTCTGAAGGCCAGGGCGAACAGCACCAGGGCGTAGGAGACGGAGAGCGCGGCGCCCTGGATCATGCCGGACCACTCGGCGTGCGGCTGGACGGCGTCGGCCCAGGCGAACTGCCAGTGCGCGGGCAGGAAGTCGCGCCAGTGGCCGAGTGCGGTGACGGCGTCCAGGACGTTGCCGACGATGGTCAGGCCGACCGCGCCGCCGACCGCGCCGAGCGGGGCGTCCGTCTTCGTGGACAGCCAGAACGCCAGCCCGGCGGTGACCAGTTGGGACACGAAGACGTACCCGACGACCAGCACGAGCCGCTGGGCGGCCGTGCCGGTGTCCAGGGCGCCCCCGGTGGGGATCTGCAGCGGGCCCCAGCCGTAGGCCGCCGTGCCGACGGCGAGCGCCACGACCGGGAGCAGGACCATCGCGGCGAGGCTCAGCCCGAGCGCCACCGCGAGCTTGGACCACAGCAGCCGGGCCCGGGGCACGGGCGCGGCCAGCAGATAGCGCAGCGAGGACCAGCTCGCCTCGGAGGCGACCGTGTCCCCGCAGAAGAGGGCGACCGGGATCACCAGCAGGAAGCCCACGGACACGAAGAGGTTGACCGCGGCGAAGTTGGCGCCCGACGCGGTGGCCGTGTCCATCAGGGTCACCTGGCCGTTGCGATCGTGCGGGGTGCCGATCGCGAAGGCGATGACCAGCACGAACGGCAGCAGGAAGAGGATCGCGCCCATGATCAGGGTGCGCCGCCGCTTGAGCTGGCGGACCAGTTCGACCCGCAGGGGCAGGGTGTGCCGGGTCTGATAGCCGGAGGCGACCTCGGTGAGCGTGCTCATGCGGAACCTCCTATCAGGGTCAGGAAGGCGTCTTCGAGGCGGCGGTGCGGACCGACCGAGGCGACGGGCACGTCGAGGCGCACCAGCTCCACGACGAGCCGCTCGGCGGTGCCGCCCGGGTCCAGCCGGACCAGCAGTCCGTCGTCGGTGCGCACCGCGGAGGCGACGCCGGGCAGCGCGGCCACCTTCTCCACGACCGGCTCCTGCACGGGCACCGCGGTGCCGACCAGCAGGGTGTCGCCGGAGCCGATGATGTCCCGCACCGGGCCCGCCTGGACGAGCCGGCCGCGGTCCATCACCACCAGGTGGGTGCAGGACTGCTCGACCTCGGCGAGGAGATGGCTGGAGACGATCACCGTGCGGCCGCCGGCGGCGTAGCGGATCATCACCTCGCGCATCTCGCGGATCTGCGGCGGGTCGAGGCCGTTGGTGGGCTCGTCCAGGATGAGCAGGTCGGGCAGGCCGAGCATGGCCTGGGCGATGGCGAGGCGCTGGCGCATGCCCTGGGAGTACGTGCGCACCGCGCGGGCGAGCGCGTCGCCGAGTCCGGCGATCTCCAGCGCCTCGTCCAGGTGGGCGTCCTGCGGCGGGCGGCCGGTGGCCCGCCAGTACAGCTCCAGGTTCTCCCGGCCGGACAGGTGCGGCAGGAAGCCCGCGCCCTCGACGAAGGCGCCGACCCGCGACAGCACGGGTGCGCCGGGCCGGATCGCGTGGCCGAAGACCCTGATCTCGCCGTCGTCGGGGGTGATCAGGCCCATCAGCATGCGCAGGGTGGTGGTCTTGCCCGCGCCGTTGGGTCCGAGCAGGCCGAGCACCTGGCCGCGCTCCACCCGGAAGGACAGCTCCCGCACGGCGTACCGGTCGGCGGACTTCGCGTACCGCTTGCCGAGGTCCTTGATGACGAGGGGGACGTCGGCCAGGTCCGGGTCGGGGGCGGGGGCGGTGGTGCGGCGGCGGCCGGTGAGCAGCAGGGCGAGCGCGACCGCCGCGCCGGCCGCGGGCAGCCACCACACCCAGGCGGGCAGGGGCGCGGCGGCGGTGGCGACGGCGGGGGCCGTCGGCACGCTCAGGGCGCTCTTGAGGGAGACGGTGTAGGTGGCCGGGGTGGCCGGTGAGGCGTAGCCGAGGTCGGTGGAGGCGAGGACCAGGCGGAGGCGGTGGCCCTTCTGCACCTGGTGGTCGATCGCCGGGAGGGTGACGCGGACGTCCTTGCCCTCCTTGGCACCGGTCACCCGGAAGGGGGCGACGAGCTGGCCGGGGAGCACCTGCTGGGTGCCACCGGGGCCGACGTCGTAGACCTTGCCGAACAGGACGGCGTCGTCGGTGGTGGAGGTGACGTGGACGGTGGCGGTCGGCGCGCCGGTGATCTGCACGTCCCGGGTCAGGGGGGCGGAGTCGAACTTCGCGTACTGGCCGGGGAAGTCCAGAAAGACGCCGATGCCGAGCGCGGACAGCCGGGACAGGCCGCCGGAGCCCGCGCCGCCGAGGCCGGGCACCGCGGAGATGCCGGGCGGGCTGGCGCCGGCCGGGTTGGTGACGTGCTGGGTGCCGCCGGTCAGGGCGACGGCCCGCGGGTGGTCGTGCAGACCGGGGTAGGCGGCGGCGCTCGCGCCGCGCAGCTGGGCCGTGCCGTCGTTCGAGTTGACGCCTCCGGTGCGGGTGATGCGGAAGGCCGGGCCGGTGGCGGCGCTCTTGTCGCCCTTGAGATAGCGGTCGAACCACGCGCGCACTCGCGCCTGGGTCCGGCCGGTCTCCATGTCGCCGCCGTCGTGGCCGCCCGCGATCCAGTCGACGTCCACGGGGGCGCCGTTCGCGCGGATCGCCTTCTGGGCGGCGTCGGCCTGGTCGAGCGTGAACAGGGAGTCGGTCTGGCCCTGCATCAGCAGCGTGGGGACCTTGATGCGGGCGGCGACGGCGGACGGGGAGCGCTCCTGAAGGAGGCCGCGGGCGGCCTGGTCCGGGGTGCCGGACTCGGCGACCCTGTCGTACATCCGGCACAGGTCGGGCTCGAAGCGGGCGCAGCCGCCGCCGTTGTTGAAGAACACCCCGGCCCAGAGCTTCTTGAACACGCCGTTGGGGAAGAGGGCGTCGGCGAGGTTCCAGTACGTGATGGCCGGGGCGATGGCGTCCACGCGGTGGTCGTATCCGGCGGCGAGCAGGGAGATCGCGCCGCCGTAGGAGCCGCCGGCCACGCCCACGCGCGGATCGCCCGGCCTGTCGAGCTGGACCTGGGGTTTCCTCGCCAGCCAGTCGATGAGCCGCGAGACGTCGGCGACCTCGGCCCCGGGGTCGTTCAGCCCGATCTTCCCGGTCGAGTGGCCGAAGCCGCGCGCGGACCAGGTCAGGACCGCGTACCCGTCGCGGGCGAGGTCTTCGGCCTGGCCGCGCACGTCGTCCTTGCTGCCGCCGAAGCCGTGCGCCAGCAGGACGGCCGGGTGGCGGCCGGAGCCGGCCGGGGTGAAGAACGAGGTGTCCAGGCGGGCGCCGCCGGACACGGTCATGACCTGGTCGGTGCGGTGCACGGGGGGCGGTCCGCCGGAGGCGGCGGCCGTCCACGTGCCGGCGCCGGCGAGCACCACGACAGCGGCCGCGGCGGCCGTCAGCCGCCGCGGTCCTTTGAGCAGCCCTCGCACCGAGAGCCGGCGAAGATCCATGCCTCAACGGTACGGGTCCGCAACGACAACCGGTGGCCCCCCCGGGCTGAACCCCGGCCCCTCCCTGGGGAGTACGATCCGCCCGGCCGTACTTCGGGCGCGGTACGAGGGGCCGGGCGTGCCGCCCTGGCTCAGGCCCGCGCGGCGTCCGGGACCGGGGCGCCGTCCGGGGCGTCGGTGTCCTCCGGGACGGACACGAGCCAGCGGGTGTCGCGGCGCGGGCGCAGGTAGAAGGCCCAGTAGAGGGTGGCCACGGCGGTGATGGCGCCGGTCCACAGCAGGTACGACGGCTTCTGCTCGACGAGGATGTAGACGAGGACCGCGATGAGCAGGACCGGCATCGCGGGCCACAGCGGCATCCGCCACGCGGTGCGGGTGCCGTGCGCGCCGCGCCGGGCGAGCAGGGCGGCGATCGCGACCAGCAGGTACAGGCCGGTGACGGCGACGCCGGTGACGCCGTAGAGCGTGTCCAGGTTCACGAAGCAGAGGAAGGCGCCCGGCACGCCGACGACGAGGGTGGCGACCCACGGGGAGCCGAACCGGCCGAGCTTGCCGAGGGCGTTGTTGACCGGGGACGGCCAGGCCTTGTCGCGGGCGGAGGCGAACAGCACGCGGGAGTTCTGGATGACCATGACGATGCCGGCGTTGATGATCGCGAGGGCGACGCACAGGCTGACGAAGGTGCCGACGGCCGAGTTGCTCCAGGCGATGACCATGCTGGAGATGTCGCCGCCGGTCAGGGCCTTCAGGTCGCCGGCGCCGAGGGTGATCGCCACGACCGGGACCAGGATGACGACGCTGGAGATGGCGAGCGTGGCGAGGACCGTGCGGGCGACGGTGCGGCGCGGGTTCTCCAGTTCCTCGGAGAGGTAGATGGCGGTGGAGAAGCCCTGGGTGGCGAAGAGGGCGATGGCGAGCCCGGAGAGGACCATCATGGCCGTCACGGGGTTCACGTGCGCGTGCTCGCCGGCGATCTGCATCGAGCCCAGGCTGGTGACGCCCCGGTGGGAGTGGGTGAAGCCGAGGAGGGCGACGACGCCTGCGGCGATGACTTCCAGGACCAGGAAGACGCCGGTGATCCAGGCGTTGGCCCGCAGGTCCAGCAGGCCCGCGAGGGTGGCCGCGAGCATCACGCCGGCGCCGGTGAGGGACGGGTCGAGGTGGACGACCGGGGCCAGGTAGTCGGCGGTGCCCATCGCGATGACCGGAGGGACGATCATCACGACGAGCAGCGACATCACGAAGGCGAGCCAGCCGGCGAGCCGCCCGGCCAGGGTGGAGACGATCGCGTACTCGCCGCCGGCGCTGGGGATCAGGGTGCCCAGTTCCGAGTAGCAGAAGGCGACGGGGATGCAGAGCAGGGAGCCGATGGCGAGGCACAGGGCCGTCGCGGTGCCCAGGCTGGAGAACAGGTCGGGCACGATCACGAAGAGCGTCGAGGCGGGTGTGACGCACGACAGCGTCAGCAAGGTGCCGCCGACCACGCCGATGGAGCGCTTGAGCTTCTGCGGACTGCCCGACGCGTCCGGGGCGGCTGGCTGGGCAGAACTGAGCGTGTCGGTCATGCGGCGGTTCCGATCGACTCGGGTGACTGAGGGTGGGGGTCGGGAGCGCTATCGCCTCCGGCGGATCGTGGTGCGTTCGTCTCGTCCGCTCCCGGCGCTGCATAGGGAACCCCGACGAAAACCGCCGCGTCAATGGGTGTTCACCTACGGAATCCGCAGCCTTGGAGCGATCGACGACGGAATCAGATATCAACGGTCCACTTACTGCGGCCCTTGCGGCTGTACGAGAATCGCAGCGCCCCGGTGCAAAAAAATAGGGCCGTCCGCATAGCGGACGGCCCTCTTCGGCGCTTCGGGCTCAGTGGTTGCGCGGGAAGCCGAGGTCCACGCCGGCCGGGGCGTCGGCCGGGTCGGGCCAGCGGGTGGTGACGACCTTGCCGCGGGTGTAGAAGTGCGTGCCGTCGTTGCCGTAGATGTGGTGGTCGCCGAAGAGCGAGTCCTTCCAGCCGCCGAAGGAGTGGTAGCCCACCGGCACCGGGATCGGCACGTTCACGCCGACCATGCCCGCCTCGACCTCCAGCTGGAAGCGGCGGGCCGCGCCGCCGTCCCGGGTGAAGATCGCGGTGCCGTTGCCGAAGGGGGAGGCGTTGATGAGCGCCAGGCCCTCCTCGTACGTCTGAGCGCGCAGCACGCACAGCACGGGACCGAAGATCTCGTCCTGGTAGGCCTTGGCGCTGGTCGGCACCTTGTCCAGCAGCGAGATGCCGATCCAGTGGCCGTCCTCGAAGCCCTCGACGGTGTAGCCGGTGCCGTCCAGGACGACCTCGGCGCCCTCCGCAGCCGCGCCGGCGACGTACGACGCCACCTTGTCGCGGTGGGCGGCCGTGATGAGCGGGCCCATCTCGGACGCCGGGTCGTTGCCCGGACCGATCTTGATCTTCTCGGCGCGCTCGCGGATCTTCTCCACCAGCGTGTCGCCGACCGAGCCGACCGCGACGACGGCCGAGATGGCCATGCAGCGCTCGCCCGCGGAGCCGTAGGCCGCGCTCACCGCCGCGTCGGCCGCCGCGTCGAGATCGGCGTCCGGCAGGACCAGCATGTGGTTCTTGGCGCCGCCGAGCGCCTGCACCCGCTTGCCGTTGGCGGAGGCGGTGGTGTGGATGTAGCGGGCGATCGGGGTCGAGCCGACGAACGACACCGCCTTGACGTCCGGGTGCTCCAGCAGACGGTCCACGGCCACCTTGTCGCCGTGCACGACGTTGAAGACGCCGTCCGGCAGGCCCGCCTCGGCCAGCAGTTCGGCGATCTTGACGGCGGCCGACGGGTCCTTCTCGCTCGGCTTGAGCACGAAGGTGTTGCCGCACGCGATGGCGATGGGGAACATCCACATCGGGACCATCGCCGGGAAGTTGAACGGCGTGATGCCCGCGACGACACCGAGCGGCTGCCGGATGGAGGAGACGTCCACCCGGCTCGCGACCTGCGTGGACAGCTCGCCCTTCAGCTGCACGTTGATGCCGCAGGCCAGGTCCACGATCTCCAGGCCGCGCGCGACCTCGCCTAGCGCGTCGGAGTGCACCTTGCCGTGCTCGGCCGTGATCAGCTCCGCGATCACGTCCCGGTTGGCGTCCAGCAGCGCGCGGAAGCGGAAGAGGATGGTGGTGCGCTGGGCCAGCGAGGACTGGCTCCAGGTCGTGAAGGCCTCCTTCGCGGCGGCGACGGCGGCGTCCACCTCCTCCACCGACGCGAACGCGACCTTCGTGGTGACCGCGCCGGTCGCCGGGTCGGTGACCGGCCCGTACGTACCCGACGCGCCTTCGGCGGTCTTGCCGCCGATCCAGTGGTTGACGATCTTCGTCATGCCCTGAGACTCCTTCTCACAGATGGCGGCGTCGGGTCGAGACGTGCCGGTCGTACAGCTCACGGGCCTTGACCGCGGACGCTCGGGTCGCGGTCTCAGCCACAGGAACATCCCACCAGGCCTGCGCCGGAGGCGCGCCCGACACAGTGTCGGCCGTTTCGGTCTCCACGTAGACACATGTGGGAGTGTCGGCGGCCCGGGCCTCGGCGAGCGCCGCGCGCAGCTCCTCGACGGTCTTCGCGCGCAGCACCCGCATGCCCAGGCTGGCCGCGTTGGCGGCGAGGTCGACGGGCAGCGGGGCACCCGTGTACGTGCCTTCCTCGGCCGGGAAGCGGTAGGCGGTGCCGAAGCGCTCGGCGCCCACCGTCTCCGACAGCCCGCCGATCGAGGCGTACCCGTGGTTCTGCACCAGCAGGATCTTGATCGCCACGCCCTCCTGCACGGCCGTCACGATCTCCGTCGGCATCATCAGGTACGTGCCGTCGCCGACCAGGGCCCACACGTTGCGCTCCGGCGCCGCGAGCTTCACGCCGATCGCGGCCGGGATCTCGTAGCCCATGCAGGAGTAGCCGTACTCCAGGTGGTACTGGTCGTACGACCGCGCCCGCCACAGCTTGTGCAGGTCGCCGGGGAGCGAGCCGGCCGCGTTGATGATGATGTCCGACTCGTCCGCCAGGGCGTCCAGGGCGCCGATGACCTGCGGCTGGGTCGGCCGCAGATCGATCTCGTCGGCCTCGAAGCAGGCGTCGACGCGCTGCTCCCAGCGCTCCTTGTCCTCGGTGTACTCGGTGACGTACGAGTCCGCCACCCGGTGCCCGTGCGCCGTCAGGGCCTCGGTCAGCGCGCCCAGGCCGCTGCGGGCGTCCGCGATGAGCGGCAGCCCGGCCAGCTTGTGGCCGTCGAACGGCGCGATGTTGAGGTTGAGGAAGCGGACCTCCGGGTGGGCGAAGAGGGTGCCGGAGGCGGTGGTGAAGTCGGTGTAGCGGGTGCCGACACCGATCACCAGGTCGGCGGTGCGGGCCAGTTCGTCGGCGGTCGCGGTGCCGGTGTGGCCGATGCCGCCGACGTCCTGCGGGTGGTCGTACCGCAGCGAGCCCTTGCCCGCCTGGGTGGAGGCGACCGGTATCCCGGTGGCCGCCGCGAACTGCGCGAGGGCGTCCTCGGCGCGGCTGTGGTGGACCCCGCCGCCCGCGACGACCAGGGGCCGCTTCGCCGCGCGGAGCGCCCGGACCGCCTCGGCCAGTTCGACGGGGTCCGCGCCCGGCCGGCGCACGGTCCACACGCGCGTCGCGAAGAACTCCTCCGGCCAGTCGTAGGCCTCCGCCTGCACGTCCTGCGGCAGGGCGAGGGTGACCGCGCCGGTCTCGACCGGGTCGGCGAGGACCCGCATGGCCTGCAGCGCACTCGGGATCAGGGCTTCCGGGCGGGTCACGCGGTCGAAGTACTTCGACACCGGGCGCAGGGTGTCGTTGACCGACACATCGCCCGCGTACGGCACCTCCAGCTGCTGCAGGACCGGGTCGGCGGGGCGGGTGGCGAAGACGTCGCCGGGGAGGAGGAGGACCGGCAGGTGGTTGATGGTCGCGAGGGCGGCGCCGGTGACCAGGTTGGTCGCGCCGGGGCCGATCGACGTCGTCACCGCGTGCGCGGACAGCCGGTTCGACTGGCGGGCGTAGCCGACCGCCGCGTGCACCATGGACTGCTCGTTGCGGCCCTGGTGGTACGGCATGACGTCGCGGTACTCGATCAGCGCCTGGCCGATCCCGGCGACGTTGCCGTGCCCGAAGATGCCCCAGGTGGCGCCGATCAGCCGGCGGCGCTCGCCGTCGCGCTCGGTGTACTGGGCGGCGAGGAAGCGGACCAGCGCCTGCGCCACGGTCAGCCGGGTCGTGCTCATCGGTACCCCTCTGTGCTCGCTACGTGCTCCGGGTGGAAGCAGATCCGCCACTCCCGGGTCTGCCCCGGGCCCGCCATGACGTTCAGGTAGTACATGTCGTGCCCGGGCTGGGCGATCGACGGGCCGTGCCAGCCGTCGGGGACCAGCACGGTGTCGCCGGAGCGGACCTCGGCGAGGACGTCGCAGCCGCCCTCACGCGAGGGGAACACGCGCTGGTAGCCCAGTCCGTTCGGGCCGTCGATCTCGAAGTAGTAGATCTCCTCCAGCTCGGACTCCTCGCCCGGCCGGTGCTCGTCGTGCTTGTGCGGCGGGTACGAGGACCAGTTGCCGCCGGGAGTGATCACCTCGACGGCGATCAGCCTGTCGCAGTCGAAGGAGTCCGCTGCGGCGAAGCCCCGCACCGTGCGGGCGCAGGTGCCGCTGCCGCGCTGCTCGACGGGGACCTCCGGCGCGGGGCCGTAGCGGGCGGGGAGTCGTCGCTCGCACTTCGCTCCTGCCAGGGCGAAGCGGCCTCCCGCGCCGGAGGCGATCTGGGCCCGGGCGTCCCGGGGAACGTACGCGAAGTCGGAGACGCTCGCGAACACGCTCTCCCGGCCCAGGAGTTGGAACGTGTCGTGCTCAGCTGACACAGACTCGATTTGTACGGTACATCCGCCTTGCAGCGGAAGCACGATCCACTCGCTGTCGCCGGTGGTGAACGTATGCGTATCACCCGGCGCCAGCTCGACCACCCGCAGGCTGCTGTGCGTCCAGCCGGCCAACTCGGGGTCGATGTCGACGGCGTACTGCGCGTTCGCGGTCGTGCCCTTGCGCAGATGCGGTTCGGTGCTGGTCATGCGGCCCTCACAGCAGTCCTACGGCGGTGTCCACGGCGGCGGCCACATCGCCGTCCGCCGGGTACAGCAGTGAGCGGCCGACCACCAGGCCGCGCACGGTGGGGAGTTGGAGCGCGCCGCGCCACTTCTCGTAGGCGGCGACCTGGTCCTCGGGCGAGTCGCCGATGTCACCGCCGAGCAGGACGGCGGGCAGGGTCGAGGTCTCCATCACCCGCGCCATGTCGTCGGGGTCCTCGGTGACGGGCACCTTCAGCCAGGTGTAGGCGGAGGAGCCGCCGAGCCCGGAGGCGATGGCGATGGACCGGGTGACGGCCTCGGCGGACAGGTCGTTGCGCACCCGCCCCTCGGGGGTGCGGCGGCTGATGAACGGCTCCACGAAGACGGGCAGCCGGCGCGCCGCCATCTCGTCGATCGCGCGGGCGGCGGACTCCAGGGTGGTCAGGGAACCGGGGTCATCGTAGTCGACGCGCAGCAGCAGCTTGCCGGCGTCGAAACCGAGCCGCTGGATGTCCTCGGGGCGGTGCCCGGTGAAGCGGTCGTCCAGTTCGAAGCGGGCGCCCTGCAGGCCGCCCCGGTTCATCGAGCCCATGACCACCTTGTGGTCGAGGACGCCGAGCAGCAGCAGGTCGTCCAGGATGTCGGCGGTGGCGAGGACGCCGTCGACGCCGGGGCGGCTCAGCGCCAGGCAGAGCCGCTCCAGCAGGTCGGCGCGGTTGGCCATGGCGAGCTTGCGGTCGCCGACGCCGAGCGCGCCGCGGGCGGGGTGGTCGGCGGCGACGATCATCAGCTTGCCGTCGTCGTCGAGCAGCGGCCTGCGGGCCCGGCGGGCGGCGGCCTCCGCGATCGCCTCGGGGTGCTGGGTGCGGACGCGGACCAGCTCGGACACGTCGACGCGCGGGCGCGGGCCGCACGCGGCGCCTGCGTGGTGGTCCGGGCGGGCGGCCGGGGTGCTGCCGGCGGCGGTGCCGTGGGGGGCGGTGCCCGAGCCGCCCTCGGGGCGCGCGCCCGTGACGCGGCCGGCCCTCATCGCACCGCTCCGGCGGCGAGCACGGCGGCCACCTCGTCCGGGGTGGGCATCGCGGAGGAGCACTCCAGGCGGGAGGCGACGATGGCACCGGCCGCGTTGGCGTGCCGCATGATCGTCTCCAGGTCCCAGCCGGCGAGGAGCCCGTGGCACAGGGAGCCGCCGAAGGCGTCCCCGGCACCGAGGCCGTTGAGGACGGTGACGGGCAGGGGCGGCACCTCCGCCGCGTCGCCGTTCGCGCCGACCGCGAGGACGCCCTTGGGTCCCTGCTTGACGACGGCGATCTCGACGCCGGCCGCCAGTAGCGCCCGCGCCGCCGCGTGCGGTTCGCGCGCGCCCGTGGCGACCTCGACCTCGTCCAGGTTGCCGACGGCGACGGTCGCGTGTCTCAGGGCCTCGGCGTAGAAGGGGCGGGCCGCGTCGGGATCGCTCCAGAACATGGGACGCCAGTCGAGGTCGAAGACCGTCGTACCGGACTTGGCCCGGTGGGCGAGGGCCGCGAGGGTCGCCGTACGGCTCGGCTCCTCGCTCAGGCCGGTGCCGGTCATCCAGAAGATCCGGGCGTCGCGGATCGCGTCGAGATCCAGCTCGTGGGCGTCGATCTCCAGGTCGGGCGCCTTGGGCTGCCGGTAGAAGTAGAGCGGGAAGTCGTCCGGCGGGAAGACCTCGCAGAAGGTGACCGGGGTCGGCAGGCCGGGGACCGGGGTGACCCAGCGGTCGTCGACGCCGAAACCGCGCAGCGCCTCGTGCAGATAGGCGCCGAACGCGTCGTCACCGGTGCGGGTGACCACGGCGGTGTGCCGGCCCAGCCGGGCCGCGGCGACCGCGACGTTCGTCGCAGAACCGCCGAGGAACTTGCCGAAGGACGACACCTGGGCGAGCGGAACCCCGGTCTGCAGTGGATACAGGTCCACCCCGATCCGCCCCATGGTGATCAGGTCGTAAGCCATCGGCTTCCCTTCGTCGCGGCTCTCCCCGGCTTTCTAGCCCTGTCGCCGAGCCCCTGTCAATGTTTTGTCCAGACATTCGGACCAGCTCTTGACACCGCTTTCCGGACGCCGCCACGCTGGCGCCCACGACGTCGTTGTCACCCTCCTCCTCACTTTCCCGGATCCGGATCGGATCGGCGCCCGACTCCTGGGGCGTGTGGTTCCCCGACGACCCGGAGCAGGTGCCCTGGCAGCGCTTCCTCGACGAGGTGGCCGACTCCGGCTACGAGTGGATCGAGCTGGGCCCCTACGGCTACCTCCCGGCCGACCCGGCCGTGCTCACCGAGGAGACCGCCCGGCGCGGGCTGAAGGTGTCGGCCGGCACGGTCTTCACCGGCCTGCACCACGGCACCGACGTCTGGGAGCGCACGTGGTCGCACGTCTCGGACATCGCGGCCCTCACCCAGGCCATGGGCGCCCGCCACCTGGTCGTCATCCCCTCCTTCTGGCGGGACGACAAGACCGGTGAGGCGCTGGAGCCGTCCGAGCTGACGGCCGGACAGTGGCGGAACCTGACCTCCCTGACCGAGCGGCTCGGCCGCCGGATGCGCGAAGAGTACGGGCTGACGATCGTCGTCCACCCGCACGCCGACACCCACGTCGACAGCGAGGAGAACGTCACCCGCTTCCTCGACGGCACCGATTCCGACGCGGTGTCGCTGTGCCTGGACACCGGGCACTACGCGTACTGCGGCGGGGACAGCGTCAAGCTGATCGAGACCTACGGGGAGCGCGTCGGCTATCTGCACCTCAAGCAGGTGGACCCGGAGGTCCTGGCGGACGTACGGGCCAAGGGCACGCCGTTCGGGCCCGCGGTCGCCCAGGGTGTCATGTGCGAACCGCCGCGTGGCGTGCCGGAGTTGGGGCCGGTGCTCGACGCCGCGCAGGGGCTGGGCACGGAGCTGTTCGCGATCGTCGAGCAGGACATGTATCCGTGCGCGCCGGACACGCCGCTGCCGATCGCCCGGCGGACCCGGGCGTTCCTGCGGTCGTGCGGGGCGTAGCCCTCCGGGACGGGGCCGGGCGCCCACCCGTCCGCCGGGTTCCCGTGGCGGTGCGAGCGCCGGTCGCGTGCGTCGGGTCACGCGGTTCCCCGCGCCCCTGACGGGACGCATTTCGGCAGCTCTGTCACAAAGGCACCCCTCGTGTCACATCTGTCACGAGTACGCGGGCTCTCGGTCACACCCGGTCGACAGCCCCTGTCCCCTGCCGCGGGCGCGTCGTTCACCGGACGCAGGCTTGGTGATCGCCAGCGCAGCGCCCGGCTCCCCCGACGGCCTTCCCGGTCGCCGCCGCGGCGTGCGCAGGGAGGTGCGACTCATGACCGACCGAAGGCTCTGGTCCTACAAGGAGATCGCGGCGCACATCAGGGTGCAGCCCGACACCGTACGGTCCTATCGCAAGCACGGGCTGCTGCCCCCGCCCGACCACGTGGAGGGCGGCAAACCCTACTGGTACGTCGACACCGTCCACGCCTGGGTCGCCTCCCGCCCCCGCAACCGGGGCCGCGGCTTCGACTGAGCGGGCGTGAGGAAATTCCCGTGTGCCCCACCGTCCGCGTGGGGCACAGTGCTCTCCATGCCGACCATGGATTTCTCCGTCAAACCCGTTCTGACCGGCGAGCGGACCGTGCTGCGCCCCTTCACGGCGGCCGACGCCGAACCCATGGGGGAGATCATCGCCGACCCCGAGGTCATCCGCTTCACCTTCGATCCGGGCACCGACATCACCCCGGACCGGCTCCGCGCCCATTACGGCGAGCGGGTCGCCGGGCCCGACCGGCTGGACCTCGCCGTCACCGACCCCGCCACCGGCGAGCTGCTCGGCGAGGTCGTCCTGTACGAGGTGGACCGGCACGCCCGCAGCTGCACCTTCCGCACCCTCATCGGCCCGCGCGGCCGGGGCCGGGGCGTCGGCACCGAGGCGACGCGGCTGATCGTCGGCTACGGCTTCGAGCAACTGGGGCTGCACCGCGTCCAGTTGGAGGTGTACGGCCACAACGCGCGGGCCCGGCGGGTCTACGAGAAGGTCGGGTTCGTCGTCGAGGGCGTACGGCGGGAGGCGGCGCTGCGGGACGGCGAGTTCGTGGACGAGGTGGTGATGGCGGTCCTGGACCGGGAGTGGACCGCCCTCGGCGCCACGGGCCGATGACCGTCAGCGCCACGGCTCGATGACCGTCAGGCCCGCGCCCGGTGCCGTGCCCGTCGCGGCCAGGGCCGACGGGACCGCGTCGAGCGGGATGGTGCGCTTCACCAGCAGGTCCGGGCGCAGCACCCCGGAGGCGACCAGCTCCAGCATCCCGGGATAGGCGTGGGCGGCCATGCCGTGGCTGCCGAGGAGTTCCAGCTCCAGGGCCACGGCTCGGGCCAGCGGGACGGGGGTGGTGCCGTCGGCCGAGGGCAGCAGCCCGACCTGGACGTGGCGGCCGCGTCGGCGCAGGCCGTTCACGGAGGCCGCGCAGGTGCCCGGGGAGCCGAGGGCGTCGAGCGAGAGATGGGCGCCCCCGCCGGTCAGTTCGCGGACGGCGGCGGCCGTGTCGGGCACCCCGGCCGCGTCCACGCAGTGCGCCGCCCCGAACGTCCGCGCCAGCTCCAGCGCCCGTGGCGACACGTCCACGGCGACCACGCGCGCCCCCGAGGCCGCCGCCACCATCACGGCCGACAGCCCGACCCCGCCGCAGCCGTGCACCGCGGCCCACTCCCCCGCCGCCACCCGGCCCTGCTGCACGACGGCGCGGAACGCGGTGGCGAAGCGGCAGCCGAGGGCGGCGGCGGTGGCGTACGCCATGCCGTCCGGGATGGCGACGAGATTGACGTCGGCGTGGTCGAGCGCCACGTACTGGGCGAAGGAACCCCAGTGGTGGAAGCCCGGCTGGGTCTGGCGTTCGCAGACCTGCTGGTCGCCCGCCGCGCAGGCCGGGCAGGTGCCGCAGGCGCAGACGAACGGCACGGTGACCCGGTCGCCGGGCCGCCAGCGGGTCACCCGGGAGCCGGCCGACTCGACGACACCGGCGAGTTCGTGTCCGGGCACGTGCGGCAGCCTGACGTCGGGGTCATGGCCCATCCAGCCGTGCCAGTCGCTGCGGCACAGGCCGGTGGCCTCGACCCGGACGACCACGCCGTGCTCCGCGGGTTCGGGGTCGGGCACCTCCCGTATGCCGGCCGGCTCGCCGTACCGCTCGAACACCACCGCTCGCATGCGCGCTCCTTCGGGAAACCTCCGCGCACTCTAGAGGGTCTCCTCGAGCCCGGGGCCGCCCTGGCCGGCGTCACCCGCGCGGCCCATGGGACTGCGGAACACGGCACATCTGCCTACAGTTCGGGTAAATCGCCCAGCAGCAGTCGAGGGGACTCCCGTGACCCACTCCCCGCCGCCCGGCACGCCCAGGGCCCGCATCCCCGGCCCGCAGCAGCCCCCGCCGCCGTACCCCCGTATCCGCACGGGCCTGTGGCGGCACTGCCTGGGCGGCGGGCTCGCCCTGTGGGCGCTGACGGCGTGGGTGACGTACGAGACCCGCGACGCGACGCTGCTGCCGACGCTGATCCTGCTCGGCAGCTTTCTGGTCCCGGTGGCCTTCGTGCTGTGGGCGTACGAACGGCACTGCCGCGACCTGGGCGTCAGCGCGATCCTCGGCTGCTTCCTGACCGGCGGCACGCTCGGCGTGCTCGGCGCCGCGCCGATGGAGTCGTACCTGCTGCACCCCTCCCTCGGCATGTTCCTCGGCGTCGGGCTGATCGAGGAGGCGGCCAAGCTCGGCGCGCTGGTGTTCGTACTGGGCGGCCAGCCGGGGATCCGGGGCACGCGCGCGGGGCTGGTGCTCGGCGCGGCCGTCGGCTTCGGCTTCGCCGCCCTGGAGAGCGCCGGGTACGCCTTCCACGCGGCCGTCTCCACCGGAGGCGCCGGGCTGCGCGCGCTGCTGGAGACCGAGATCCTGCGCGGGGTCCTCGCCCCCTTCGGGCACGGCCTGTGGACCGCGATCACCGGCGCCGCCCTGCTCTCCCGGCGCCGGCTGAGCGGGCGCTTCCGCATCACCACGCCGGCCGCCGGCGCCTGTCTCGGCGTGGCGCTGCTGCACACCCTGTGGGACTCCACACACGGCCTGGCGGTCTGGGCGACGGCCCGGCTGACCGGCGCCGGCCTGGACCGGCTGCTCTTCGCTCAGGCCCGCCTGGTCAGGCCGAGCGCCACCCAGGAGCACCTGTTCACCCTGTTCTCGGTCGGCGGGCTGGCCCTGGTCGCGCTGGCCGGGGTCGGCTGGGTGCGGTCGCTGGCGCGCCGTGACCACGGTTGGAGGAATACCCCCTAGGGGTATAGTGTTCCCCTCATGGGGCTCCCCCGCGGCCCCGGTGGCCCTGCGGCCCCGGTCGCCCTCACGGAGCCCACCGGCCCCGTACGCCTCGACCGAGGAGCAACGACATGACCTCCCACACCGACACCCCGGGTTCCGTCACCACCGTCTACAAGGTGACCGGCATGAGCTGTGGCCACTGCGAGGGTTCCGTCTCCGCCGAGGTCTCCCAGATCCCCGGCGTCAGCTCGGTGAAGGCCGTGGCCTCGACCGGCGAGGTGACCGTCGTCTCCGCCGCCCCGCTGGACGACGAGGCCGTGCGCGCCGCCGTGGACGAGGCCGGCTTCGAGCTGGCCGGCCGCGCCTGAGCAACCCCCTCGATTCCGCCGACCGGGCCGTACCGACCAGCTGATACTGGTTCCGCACGGCCCGGTCCGATGTCTGGAGTCCGGACATGACCAGCACCACCGCACCGCACACGGCCGCGGACGCGGCCCCCTCCGAGGTCGAACTGCTCATCGGCGGGATGACCTGCGCCTCCTGCGCCGCGCGCGTGGAGAGGAAGCTGAACCGGATGGAGGGCGTCAGCGCCACCGTCAACTTCGCCACCGAGAAGGCAAAGGTCTCCTTCGGCGGGGGCGTCCGGGTCGCCGACCTGATCGCCACCGTGGAGCGGACCGGCTACACCGCCGAGGAACCCGCCCCGCCGCAGCCCGAGGCCGCGGCCGAGGACGGCCCGGCCCCCGACGCCGAACTCGGCGCGCTCCGGCAGCGGCTGACCGTCTCGGCGCTGCTCGCGCTGCCCGTCGTCCTGCTCGCGATGGTCCCGGCCCTGCAGTTCGACAACTGGCAGTGGCTCTCGCTCACCCTCGCCGCGCCGGTCGTCGTCTGGGGCGGCCTGCCCTTCCACCGGGCCGCCTGGACCAACCTCCGGCACGGCGCCGCCACCATGGACACGCTCGTGTCGGTCGGCACGCTGGCCGCGTTCGGCTGGTCGCTGTGGGCGCTGTTCTTCGGCGACGCGGGGCTGCCGGGCATGCACGACGCGTTCCGGCTCACCGTCTCGCGGACGGACGGCGCCTCCACGATCTACCTGGAGGTCGCCTCCGGGGTCGTCGCGCTGATCCTGCTCGGCCGCTATCTGGAGGCGCGCTCCAAGCGGCGCGCGGGCGCGGCCCTGAAGGCGCTGATGGAGCTGGGCGCCAAGGACGTGGCCGTGCTGCGGGACGGGCGCGAGGTGCGCGTCCCCGTGTCCTCCCTGGCCGTCGGCGACCGGTTCGTCGTGCGGCCCGGCGAGAAGATCGCCACCGACGGCACGGTGGCCGAGGGCGTCTCCGCGGTGGACGCGTCCATGCTGACCGGCGAGTCGGTGCCGGTGGACATCGGTCCGGGCGACCGGGTCACCGGGGCGACGGTCAACGCGGGCGGTCGGCTGGTCGTCGAGGCCACCCGGGTCGGCGCGGACACCCAGCTCGCTCGGATGGCGCGGCTGGTGGAGGACGCGCAGAACGGCAAGGCTCGGGTGCAGCGGCTCGCCGACCGGGTCTCGGCCGTCTTCGTGCCGGTCGTCATCGGCATCGCGGTCGCCACGTTCGGCGTCTGGCTGGGCGTGAGGGGGGACGCGGTCGCCGCGTTCACCGCCGCCGTCGCCGTGCTGATCATCGCCTGCCCGTGCGCGCTGGGCCTCGCCACGCCGACCGCGCTGATGGTCGGCACCGGCCGCGGCGCCCAGCTCGGCATCCTCATCAAGGGACCGGAGGTGCTGGAGTCCACGCGCCGCGTCGACACGGTCGTCCTCGACAAGACCGGCACCGTCACCACCGGCCGGATGACGCTGCAGTCGGTGTACGCCGCCGAGGGCGAGGACGAGAAGGAACTGCTGCGACTCGCCGGCGCCCTGGAGCACGCCTCGGAGCACCCGGTCGCGCGCGCCGTCGCGGCGGGCGCGCGGGAACGCGCCGGGGCACTGCCGCCGGTGGAGCACTTCGAAAACGTCCCCGGCCGGGGCGTACGCGGGCGCGTGGACGGCCGCGACGTGGCCGTGGGGCGCCTGTACGACGTGCTCCCGGAGGAGCTGGCCCGGGCGGCCCGCGAGGCCGAGGAGCAGGGCCGTACGGCGGTCGTGGCCGGCTGGGACGGGCGGGCCCGCGGGGTCCTCGCCGTCGCCGACGCAGTCAAGGAGACCAGCGCGCAGGCGGTGCGCGAACTGCGTGCCCTCGGGCTGACGCCGGTGCTGCTCACCGGGGACAACCGGACGGTCGCCGAGGCGGTCGCGAAGACGGTCGGCATCGACCCCGCGCACGTGTACGCCGAGGTGCTGCCCGAGGACAAGGTGGAGGTCGTGCGGCGGCTGCGCGGCGAGGGGCGTGCCGTGGCGATGGTGGGCGACGGCGTCAACGACGCGGCGGCGCTGGCCACCGCCGATCTGGGGCTCGCGATGGGCACCGGGACGGACGCGGCGATCGAGGCGAGCGATCTGACGCTGGTGCGCGGCGACCTGCGGGTGGCGGCGGACGCGATACGGCTGTCCCGGCGGACGCTGGCCACGATCAAGGGGAACCTGGTGTGGGCGTTCGGCTACAACGTGGCCGCGTTGCCGCTGGCCGCGGCCGGGCTGCTGAACCCCATGATCGCGGGTGCGGCGATGGCCTTCTCGTCGGTGTTCGTGGTGACGAACAGCCTGCGGCTGCGCCGGTTCCGCTGAAGTCGCCCGTGGCTACCAGCGGTTCGCCGGGATTGTGGGCAGTTGAAGTAAGAGACCCTCTAGAGTCGGGCGCGCGCACCACATAAGCTCTTCACAAGGCTCGCGCATCATCCTTACGCTTGGGTCCCGATCGCCGTATCGGGGCTCTTGCGTACCTAAAGGACATATGCAAGAGACGCAGATCACAGTGATGCGAACGTAACCATCGAAGGGGTTCGAAGGTCTAAGTTGGCGATGTCGGTTCGGCGTCTTGGGGGGCGCTGACCGGCGTCTGGGGATGTCTTGGGGGACTTCCTCGGAGATGCGTTGCCGGGGCACGTGCGCCGGGAAGCTTTGAGCGGCCCTCCCAGCGTGCGTTGTCCCGGCAGATGCACCACACATCACTGGAGCAGGAAGAGTTTTGCTCGTTCTGCTCGCAGACAGCGATTCGGGCGCTGTCTTCTCCGAGCGCCCGGCCGGATCCCGTGGGGGGAATCCGCACCGGGACATGGGAAGGCGCCCTGGTCGTCGGCCCGTGGGGGGACTGGCGGCTCAGGGCGCCTTCCGCTTTTTCACTTGTCAGCCCACTTCATGGGCAGGCCCTGACACCCGGTGCCTCAGCCGGGGAACAGCCCCTCAGGGGCACCACCGGGGCCTCTCACCGGCCCGAAGTCACGCTCGACGACGCCCGTGACTGTGCCGGCACGGGACACCCTCGCACCCCTGGCCGAACCACGAAGCCGCCGCCCGCCGACAGCCCCGGCGCACCCCCGACACCACCGAAGCCGGAGAACGGCCCATCAGGGGCACCACCGGAGCGGCGCCCCTCCACCGGCAGGTGTCAGCGCGCCTCGACCGGCACGAAGTCACGCTCGACGACGCCCGTGTAGATCTGGCGCGGGCGGCCGATGCGGGAGCCCGGCTCCTTGATCATTTCGGTCCACTGGGCGATCCAGCCCGGCAGGCGGCCGAGGGCGAACAGGACCGTGAACATCTCGGTCGGGAAGCCCATGGCGCGGTAGATCAGCCCGGTGTAGAAGTCGACGTTCGGGTAGAGCTTGCGCTCCACGAAGTAGTCGTCGGAGAGGGCGTGCTCCTCCAGCTTCAGGGCGATGTCGAGAAGCTCGTCCTCCTTGCCCAGCGCGGAGAGCACGTCGTGCGCGGCGGCCTTGATGATCTTGGCGCGGGGGTCGAAGTTCTTGTAGACCCGGTGGCCGAAGCCCATCAGGCGGACGCCGTCCTCCTTGTTCTTCACCTTGCGGATGAAGGTGTCGACGTCGGAGCCGGAGTCGCGGATGCCCTCCAGCATCTCCAGCACGGACTGGTTGGCACCGCCGTGCAGCGGGCCCCACAGCGCGCTGATGCCGGCCGAGATCGACGCGAACATGTTGGCCTGCGAGGAGCCGACCAGGCGGACCGTGGAGGTCGAGCAGTTCTGCTCGTGGTCGGCGTGCAGGATCAGCAGCTTGTCCAGCGCGGCGACGACGACCGGGTCCAGCTCGAACTCCTGCGCCGGCACCGAGAAGGTCATGCGCAGGAAGTTCTCGACGTAACCGAGGTCGTTGCGCGGGTAGACGAACGGGTGGCCGATCGACTTCTTGTACGCGTACGCGGCGATCGTCGGGAGCTTCGCGAGCAGCCGGATCGTGGAGAGGTCGCGCTGCTTCTCGTCGAACGGGTTGTGGCTGTCCTGGTAGAAGGTGGACAGCGCCGAGACGACAGACGACAGCATGGCCATCGGGTGGGCGTCACGCGGGAAGCCCTTGTAGAAGTTCTTGACGTCCTCGTGCAGCAGCGTGTGCCGCGTGATCTCGTTCTTGAACGTCGTCAGCTCGTCGACGGTGGGCAGCTCGCCGTTGATCAGCAGGTACGCCACCTCCACGAAGGTGGAGCGCTCGGCCAGCTGCTCGATCGGGTAGCCGCGGTAGCGGAGGATGCCCGCCTCGCCGTCGAGGTAGGTGATGGCGGATTTATAGGCGGCCGTGTTGCCGTAACCGCTGTCCAGAGTCACCAGACCGGTCTGGGCCCGGAGCTTCCCGATGTCGAAGCCCTTGTCGCCGACGGTGCTGTCGACCACCGGGTAGGTGTACTCGCCGTCGCCGTACCGCAGTACTACAGAGTTGTCGCTCACGTCTTCCCTCACCGACGTAGTGCCTCATCTTCGAGGTGCCCTGACTGTCTCTACCATCCCCCATTTGGCTCAGGAGAGTGCACTCGGGGTCGACCGTTGGGCCTATTGGCGGCACTCAGTGCCGCCAACTTGCCCATCCTGCCCGCTTTGAACGGCATCTGGAAGTGCTCTGTGACCTTCGTGACTCATTTGATCGATCATTTTTCACGGACCGGTCACCGACCCGCGCCGAGCCTGAAGTCCAGGGCCGTGCACCGCCGCCCCGCCGACACCGTGCGCACCGCCTGTCCGATCGCCTTGCGCGAACCCACGAGGACGACGAGGCGCTTGGCCCGGGTGACCGCCGTGTAGAGGAGGTTCCGCTGGAGCATCATCCACGCCCCGGTCGTGACGGGAATCACCACGGCGGGATATTCACTCCCCTGCGAGCGGTGAATGGTCACCGCGTACGCGTGCGCCAGTTCGTCCAGTTCGTCGAATTCGTACGGAACCTCCTCGTCCTCGTCGGTCAGCACCGTGAGCTTCTGGTCGACCGGGTCGAGCGAGGTGACGACACCCACGGTGCCGTTGAAGACACCGTTCTTCCCCTTCTCGTAATTGTTACGGATCTGGGTGACCTTGTCGCCGACACGGAAGACCCGCCCGCCGAACCGCTTCTCGGGCAGGTCGGGCCGGCCGGGCGTGATCGCCTGCTGCAGCAGCCCGTTGAGGACCCCGGCCCCGGCCGGTCCCCGGTGCATCGGCGCGAGCACCTGCACGTCCCGCCGCGGGTCGAGCCCGAACCTGGCCGGAATCCGGCGCGCCGCCACGTCCACGGTGAGCCGGCCCGCCTCCTCGGTGTCGTCCTCGACGAACAGGAAGAAGTCCTTCAGCCCGTCGGTCAGCGGGTGCTGACCGGCGTTGATGCGGTGCGCGTTGGTGACGACACCGGACTGCTGGGCCTGCCGGAAGACCCGGGTGAGCCGCACGGCCGGGATCGGACCGCCGTCGGCGAGCAGGTCGCGGAGCACTTCGCCCGCGCCGACGCTCGGCAGCTGGTCGACGTCCCCGACGAAGAGCAGGTGCGCGCCCGGCGGCACGGCCTTGACCAGCTTGTTCGCGAGCAGCAGGTCCAGCATGGAGGCCTCGTCCACGACCACCAGGTCGGCGTCCAGCGGCCGGTCCCGGTCGTAGGCGGCGTCCCCGCCGGGCTTCAGTTCCAGCAGCCGGTGCACGGTGGAGGCCTCGGCGCCGGTCAGCTCGGACAGCCGCTTGGCGGCCCGCCCGGTCGGCGCGGCGAGCAGCACCTTGGCCCGCCTGGCCCGGGCCAGCTCCACGATCGAGCGCACCGTGAAGGACTTGCCGCAGCCGGGCCCGCCGGTGAGCACGGCCACCTTCTCGGTGAGCGCGAGCCTGACGGCGGCCTCCTGCTCGGGGGCGAGGTCGGCGCCGGTCCGCGTTCTCAGCCAGCCCAGGGCCTTGTCCCAGTCGACGTCCCGGAAGCCGGGCATGCGGTCCTGCTCGCTCCGCAGCAGGCGCAGCAGCTGGGCGGACAGGGACAGTTCGGCGCGGTGGAAGGGGACCAGGTAGACGGCCGTCACGGGCTCGGAGGCGTCCCCCTCCGGCCCCGGCACCTTCTCCCGTACGACGCCCGGCTCCTCGCCCTCCTCCCCCGGCTCGGCCAGCTCGGCGAGGCACTCGATGACCAGCCCGGTGTCGACCTGGAGCAGCTTGACCGCGTCGGCGATCAGCCGCTCCTCGGGCAGGAAGCAGTTGCCCTGGTCGGCGGACTGGGACAGGGCGTACTGCAGGCCGGCCTTCACCCGCTCCGGGCTGTCGTGCGGGATGCCGACGGACTGGGCGATCTTGTCGGCGGTCAGGAAGCCGATGCCCCAGACGTCGGCCGCCAGCCGGTAGGGGTGGTTCCTGACGACGGAGATGGACGCGTCGCCGTACTTCTTGTAGATCCGCACGGCGATGGAGGTGGACACCTCGACCGTCTGGAGGAAGAGCATGACCTCCTTGATCGCCTTCTGCTCCTCCCAGGCGTCGGCGATCTTCCTGGTCCGCTTGGGGCCCAGCCCCGGCACCTCGACGAGCCGCTTCGGCTCCTCCTCGATGATCCGCAGGGTGTCCAGCCCGAAGTGCTGGGTGATCCGGTCGGCGAAGACCGGCCCGATCCCCTTGACCAGCCCGGACCCCAGATACCGCCGGATGCCCTGGACGGTGGCCGGCAGGACGGTCGTGTAGTTCTCGACGTGGAACTGCTTGCCGTACTGCGGGTGGGACCCCCACCGCCCCTCCATCCGCAGCGACTCCCCCACCTGGGCGCCGAGCAGCGCGCCGACGACCGTGAGGAGGTCGCCGGCGCCCCTGCCCGTGTCGACGCGGGCGACCGTGTAGCCGTTCTCCTCGTTGGCGTACGTGATCCGTTCCAGCACGCCTTCGAGCACGGCCGTGCGCCGCTCACCGCTCGTGGGGGTCCCCGCCTGTTGAGTCACGCCTCCGACGTTACCGGCGAGCTGTGACAGCGGGTTACCGCTCCGCCTTCTTCACCGCCTCCGGAAAGGCGGCGAAAGCGGGGGTGGGGAAGGTGAGGGGGGTGCCGGTGGGGCTTTTGGAGTCGCGGATGGCGGTGTGGGTGGGGGCGGTGGATATCTCCACACAGTTGTTGCCGTCACCCTCGCCGGAATAGGACGACTTCTGCCAGTTGTCCATGGGTACCTCACAGCTCCTTCGTCATCCGGTGGATGAAGTCACGCGATCGATCCGGTTCGAGCGATGCGGCCTCGATCCTATGGAAGCGTGTTCGATAAGCGTTGAGCTGCGCCTCGGAACCGCTGCGAACCGGTCCTCATCGTCATCACCCAGAGCAGTACGACCGCCAGATGGGCCTCGCGCCCGATCCGGCTCGGATTCCCCGGCTGGGAGTCGCTGATCGTACGCCCCCTGGTGCTGAGCCCGGACAACGTGCCGGTGATCGCGGACGAGAAGCAGGCCGAGAAGGACGTCCCCCTCGCGGTGCTCTCGGCCATGACACACGGCCGCGGACCGCAGGCTCCGGCCATACTGGAATCCCTGGCCGCCGCCCTGCGGACCATCGACCCCGACAGTGCCGCAGTCTTCGTACAGTTCGTCGACTCATGCCTGGCCGACCCCCAGGCGAAGCAGATGTGGAGGGACCTGATGACGGCGATCCAGTACTTCTGGCGCCACCCGCTCGCCGAGCAGGTACGCGAAGAAGGGCGGGAAGAGGGACGAGAAGAGGGACGAGAGCAAGGCAAGGCCGAGGCCAAGGCCGAGATGGTCCTCCGCGTCATGGAGTGGCGCGGCATCCCCGTCCCCGACGCCGTCCGCGACCGGGTCAGCGCCTGCACGGACCTCGGCCAGCTGGAAACCTGGGCCCAACGAGCCGTCCACGCGACGGACGCCAGGGAGCTGTTCGGCACAGAGTGAGCAAGTGACCGTGGGGCCGCCCGCTTCCTCTCAGGGCCGCGCCCCCACAGTCCGGCCCCGGCCGGTGTCACCCCTTGAGCCGGCCGGGGCCCGACAGCGTGAACGCAGCCTGCCCGCACGCTTCTGACCCTTGCTGGAGCGAGGCGTGTCGGCCCGGAGCACGACACTCGTCGAGAAGCGGGCGGCCCCGCGGCCGCCTCGCGGCCGGCCTCCACACCGAGGGCCTCACCCCCGCCCCTCCGCCCCGGTCACGATTGCGTTTCGGCCACCCTCACCCCCTTGCCCGTACGCCGTGTAATCGATTCCAATCCTTCCTGCGGCACGGCGTGGAATCGATTACACGCGCGGCCGTCCAGGAGTCTCACGAGGAGGTGAGCCGGCGTTGGCGAGTATCAAGGACGTCGCCGCCGCGGCCGGGGTGTCCGTGGCCACGGTGTCGCGGGTGCTGAACGACCATCCCTCGGTCAGCGACGACGCGCGCACCCGTGTGCTCGCCGCCGTACGGGAGCTGGGGTACCGGCCGAACGCCGTCGCGCGGTCGCTGCGGACCGACCAGACCCACACGCTCGGGCTCGTCATCAGCGACGTGCTGAACCCCTACTTCACCGAACTGGCCCGCTCGGTCGAAGAGGAGGCCCGGGCGCTCGGGTACAGCGTGATCATCGGCAACGCCGACGAGCGGCCCGAGATCCAGGACCATCACGTGCGCAACCTGCTGGACCGGCGGATCGACGGGCTCCTGATCTCCCCCACCGACGGCGGGTCCCCCCTCATGCTCGACGCCGCCCGCGCGGGGACGCCCATGGTGTTCGTGGACCGGTGGATCCCGGGCGTCGACGTACCGGTCGTACGGGCCGACGGGCGGGCCGCCGTGCGCGACCTCGTCGCCCACCTGCACTCCCTCGGGCACCGGCGGCTCGCGATCATCGCCGGGCCCGCCGCCACCACGACCGGCAGCGAGCGGGTCGAGGCCTTCCGGGAGGCGCTGGCCGAGTACGGGCTGCCCCTGCCCGACGCCCGCATAGGCCAGGGCGACTTCCAGGCCGAGAGCGGGCGGCGGGTCACCGAGGGGTTCCTGGACCTGCCGGAGCCTCCGGACGTCGTCTTCGCCGCCGACAACCTCATGGCGCTCGGCGCCCTGGACGCCGTACGCGCGCGTGGGCTGCGCGTGCCGGACGACATCGCGCTGGCCGCGTTCGACGACATCCCCTGGTTCGTGCACACCGACCCGCCCGTCACCGCGATCGCCCAGCCGACCGGTGAGCTGGGGCGGGCCGCCGTACGGGCCCTCGTCGACCGCATCGAGGGCCGGACCCCCCGGTCCGTCACCCTGCCCGCCCGGCTCGTCGTGCGCCGCTCGTGCGGCGAGCCACCCGCACCGTTCCCGGTGCAGTCCCCCTCCCCAGTGCAAAGGAGCACGTCGTGAGCAACCCGGACGAGTTGCTGCGCATCGAGGGCATACGCAAGACCTTCCCCGGCGTGGTCGCGCTCGACGGCGTCGACTTCGACCTGCGCCGGGGCGAGGTCCATGTGCTGCTCGGTGAGAACGGCGCCGGCAAGAGCACGCTCATCAAGATGCTCTCCGGCGCCTACACGCCCGACGGCGGACGGATTCTCGTCGGCGGCCGCGAGACGCGCGTCCACGGGGCGCAGGACGCCGAGCGGCTCGGGATCGCCACCATCTACCAGGAGTTCAACCTCGTTCCCGATCTGACCGTCGCCGAGAACATCTTCCTCGGGCGGCAGCCGCGGCGCTTCGGGATGATCGACCGGAAGAGGATGGAGGCCGACGCCGAGGCGCTCCTCGCGCGCGTGGGCGTCAACGTGTCGCCACGCGCGCGTGTGCGTGAACTCGGCATCGCCCGGCTGCAGATGGTCGAGATCGCCAAGGCGCTCAGCCTGGACGCGCGCGTGCTCATCATGGACGAGCCGACCGCCGTGCTGACCTCGGAGGAGGTCGACAAGCTCTTCGCCATCGTGCGGCAGCTGCGGGCGGACGGGGTCGGGATCGTCTTCATCACGCACCACCTCGAGGAGATCGCCGCGCTCGGGGACCGGGTCACCGTCATCCGGGACGGCCGGAGTGTCGGGCAGGTGCCCGCCTCGACGCCCGAGGACGAGCTGGTACGGCTCATGGTGGGCCGGTCCATCGAGCAGCAGTACCCCCGGCAGCGGCCCGAGCGCGGCCCGGCGCTGCTGTCCGTCGAGGGGCTCACCCGGGACGGGGTGTTCCACGACGTCGGCTTCGAGGTGCACGCCGGCGAGGTCGTCGGGATCGCGGGGCTCGTCGGGGCCGGGCGGACCGAGGTCGTGCGGGCCGTGTTCGGGGCCGATCCGTACGACGGCGGGGCCGTCACCGTCTCCGGGACGCGGCTCAAGGGGCATGACGTGAACGCCGCGATGGCGGCCGGGATCGGACTCGTGCCCGAGGACCGCAAGGGGCAGGGGCTTGTGCTCGACGCCTCCGTCGAGGAGAACCTCGGGCTCGTCACGATGCGGGCCGCCACCCGGGCCGGGCTCGTCGACCGCAAGGCGCAGCACGGGGCCGCCGAGCGGATCGCCGGGCAGCTGGGCGTGCGGATGGCGGGGCTCGGGCAGCACGTGCGCACGCTGTCCGGCGGCAACCAGCAGAAGGTCGTCATCGGCAAGTGGCTGCTGGCCGACACCAAGGTGCTGATCCTGGACGAGCCGACGCGCGGGATCGACGTCGGCGCCAAGGTCGAGATCTACCAGCTGATCAACGAGCTGACCGCCGCCGGGGCCGCCGTGCTCATGATCTCCAGCGATCTGCCGGAGGTGCTCGGCATGAGCGACCGGGTGCTGGTCATGGCCCAGGGCCGGATCGCCGGTGAGCTTCCCGCCGCCGAGGCGACCCAGGACGCCGTCATGGCGCTCGCCGTCTCCACCCCCACCACCAGCACGACCGACAAGGAGGCCAGCCGTGGCCACTGACACGCTCAAGAGCACGACGGGCGCGAGTGGCGCCCCCGGCGGCCTGCGCCGGCTGCTCCTCGACAACGGCGCGCTCACCGCGCTGATCGTCCTGGTCATCGCCCTGTCGGCGCTGTCCGGTGACTTCCTGACCACCGACAACCTGCTCAACATCGGTGTGCAGGCCGCCGTCACGGCGATCCTCGCGTTCGGTGTGACCTTCGTGATCGTCTCGGCCGGCATCGACCTGTCGGTCGGGTCCGTGGCCGCGCTGTCGGCGACCGTGCTGGCGTGGAGCGCCACGCAGCACGGGGTGCCGGTGCCGCTCGCCCTGCTCCTGGGCCTCGGCACGGGTGTCGTGGCGGGTCTGGTGAACGGCTTCCTCATCGCGTACGGCAAGCTGCCGCCGTTCATCGCGACGCTGGCGATGCTTTCCGTGGGCCGCGGTCTCGCGCTCGTCCTCTCGCAGGGGTCGCCGATCGCCTTCCCGGAGTCGGTCTCGCACCTCGGTGACACCCTCGGCGGCTGGCTGCCGGTGCCGGTGCTGGTCATGGTGGTCATGGGGCTGATCGCGGCCCTGGTGCTCGGGCGGACGTACATCGGCCGCTCGATGTACGCCATCGGCGGCAACGAGGAGGCCGCCCGGCTCTCCGGGCTGCGGGTGTCGCGGCAGAAGCTCGCGATCTACGCCCTGTCCGGCCTGTTCGCGGCCGTCGCCGGCATCGTGCTGGCCTCCCGGCTGTCCTCGGCGCAGCCGCAGGCCGCCTCCGGCTACGAGCTGGACGCGATCGCCGCGGTCGTCATCGGCGGTGCCTCGCTCGCGGGCGGGACCGGCAAGGCGTCCGGCACGCTGATCGGCGCGCTGATCCTCGCGGTGCTGCGCAACGGCCTGAACCTGCTGTCCGTGTCGGCGTTCTGGCAGCAGGTCGTGATCGGTGTCGTCATCGCGCTGGCGGTGCTGCTGGACACCGTGCGCCGCAAGGCGGGGGCGACCCCGGTGACCACGGGCGGGCCCGGCGGCAAGGGCCGGCAGGCGGCGACGTACGCGCTCGCGGCCGTGGTGACCGTGGCGGTCGTCGGCGCGACATCCCTCCTGCACACCGGTTCCTCCTCGTCCGCGAACCCGCGCATGGGCCTGTCGCTGTCCACCCTCAACAACCCCTTCTTCGTGCAGATCCGGGCCGGTGCCCAGGCTGAGGCGAAGAAGCTGGGCGTGGACCTGACCGTCACCGATGCCCAGAACGACGCCTCGCAGCAGGCCAACCAGCTGCAGAACTTCACCAGTTCGGGCCTGGGCGCGATCATCGTCAACCCGGTGGACTCCGACGCGGCGAGCAACTCCGTGAAGGCCGCGGGCAAGGCGAAGATCCCGGTCGTCGCCGTGGACCGCGGGGTCAACAAGGCGGCCGTGGACACGCTGGTGGCCTCGGACAACGTGGCCGGCGGTGAGCTGGCCGCGAAGACGATCGCCGAGAAGCTCGGCGGCAAGGGCAAGATCGTGATCCTCCAGGGCCAGGCGGGTACGTCGGCGGCGCGGGAGCGGGCGCAGGGCTTCGCGAACGGGCTGAAGGCCTACCCCGGCATCCAGGTGCTGGCCGAGCAGCCCGCCGACTTCGACCGCACCAAGGGCCTCGACGTGATGTCGAACCTGCTCCAGGCCCACCCGGACGTGCAGGGCGTCATCGCCGCCAACGACGAGATGGCGCTCGGCGCGATCAAGGCGCTCGGCTCCAAGGCCGGCACGTCGGTCCAGGTGGTCGGCTTCGACGGCACTCCGGACGGGCTGACGGCGGTGAAGAACGGCACGCTGTACGCGTCGGTCGCCCAGCAGCCGAGCCAGCTGGGCCGGATCGCCGTGGACAACGCGCTGCAGGCCGTGCGGGGCAAGAAGGTGGAGCCGACGGTGAAGGTGCCGGTGAAGGTGGTCACGAAGGACAACGTGGCCGGTTTCACGGGCTGACGGAAGACGGTCCGGGGCGGCCGGTCGTTCGCCGGGATGTGGTCCATCCTGGTGGCGGCCGTCCGCCCGGAGGTCATTTCTCAGGGGAGTCAGGGAGTCAACTGATGTACGACTACGACCTGTTGGTCGTGGGTTCGGCCAACGCCGACCTGGTGATCGATGTCGAGCGGCGGCCCGCCGCCGGTGAGACGGTGCTCGGCGGCGACCTGGCCGTGCACCCCGGCGGCAAGGGCGCCAACCAGGCGGTCGCCGCCGCCCGGCTCGGCGCGGGTACGGCCCTGCTGGCGCGGGTCGGCGACGACGGCCACGGCCGGCTGCTGCTGGACTCCCTGCGCTCGGCGGGCGTCGACACGGTCGGCGTGCTGGTGGGCGGAGCGCCGACGGGCGTGGCGCTGATCACCGTCGATCCGTCCGGGGACAACAGCATCGTGGTGTCGCCCGGCGCCAACGCCCGGCTCACCCCGGCGGACATCCGTGCGGCGGGCAGCCTCTTCCACGCCTCGCGGGTGGTCTCGACGCAGTTGGAGATCCCGCTGGAGACGGTCGTGGAGGTCGTACGGCAGCTGCCCGCGGACAGCCGCTTCGTCCTCAACCCCTCGCCGCCGCGTCCGCTGCCCTCTCAGGTGCTGGCGGCCTGCGACCCGCTGATCGTCAACGAGCACGAGGCCCGGGTGATCCTCGGCGACGCGTGCGTGAGCGACGCGCCCGAGGACTGGGCGAAGCTGCTGCTGGCCAAGGGGCCGCGCTCGGTGGTCGTGACCCTGGGCGCCGAGGGCGCGCTGGTGTGCGACGGGTCCGGGGTGACGCGCGTGCCGTCGGTGCGGGTGGACGCGGTGGACACCACGGGGGCGGGCGACGCCTTCACGGCCGCGCTGGCCTGGAAGCTGGGCTCCGGTGCCGAGCCGGCCGAGGCGGCGGGCTACGCGGCCCGGGTCGGCGCGGCGGCGGTGACCCGGCGGGGCGCGCAGGAGTCGTACCCGACGGCGCGGGAGGTCGAGGCGCTGTGAAGAAGGCGGGCATCCTCAACCGTCATCTGGCCGGTGCACTGGCCGAGTTGGGGCACGGGGACGGGGTGCTGGTGTGCGACGCCGGTATGCCGATCCCGGCCGGGCCGCGCGTGGTGGACCTGGCGTTCCGGGCCGGGGTGCCGTCCTTCGCCCAGGTGCTGGACGGTCTGCTGGCCGAGCTGGTGGTGGAGGGCGCGACGGCGGCGCGGGAGCTGCGCGGGCCCAACCGGGCGTTGCTGGACGGCCGCTTCACCGACCTGGAGCTGGTCCCGCACGAGCGGCTGAAGGAGCTGTCGGCGGGGGCCCGGCTGGTGGTCCGCACCGGGGAGGCGCGGCCGTACGCGAACGTGCTGCTGCGATGCGGGGTGTTCTTCTAGGGCCGGGCGCCCGGCGGCCCCGGGCCGGATCGCCCCGGGGCCGCCCGCTCCTGGTGCCCGCGGCCCCCGCGCCGCCGGGCGGTCTACGGGGCGACGAGCGCGCGCTCCCAGTGCTGGGTGTCGGCGTACTCGCGCATGCCGGTGATCTTGCCGTGGCGGACGGTGAAGACGCCGATGTTGTGCTGGTCGTAGGCCCTGCCCGTCCTGCCGGTGGCCCAGGAGTCCCACTCGACCAGCACCTGTTCGCCCTCGCCGAAGACGTTGGTGACCTTCAGGCCGATCTCCCGGTCGGGGTCCAGGTGGGCGAAGGCGGTGGCCAGGAATCCGTTGATCACTCGGTCCCGGCCGCGCCAGGTGCCGGAGATCGGCAGGTCGCCCCCGTACCAGCAGGTGGCGTCCTCCGCCCAGCTGTTCCGGATCGTCTCCTGGTCCCCGGCTGCGAGCGCTTGAAAGTAGCGCAGCACCACGCCCCTGGGGCCTTCGGCCGCGGTGTGTTCGGTGGTGGTCATGACGGCACCGGTCCCTTCGGCTACTTGTCGGCGGTGAGCGTGCCGGCGCTGCCCCAACTGTCGGCCGGGGTCTCGTGGATCCACACCTGGACGGTGTCCGCGGGGATCTTGTAGGCGTCGACGAAGGCGTCCGTGATGCGGGCGACCAGTTCGCGCTTCAGCTCGACGCTGCGCGGGCCCTGCTGGACGGTGACGATGGGCATGTCCGTCTCCTCGGATCGGTTGACCGTGTTTCCTGCTCGACCACCAGTCCACCCGATCCGGGGCGCGCGACCCAGGGCCACTTCGCGCACGCAGCGTTCACGAAGCGCGATCGCTCGCCCCGACCGCACGGCAGGCGTCCAGCAGGGCCGCGAGGCGGGCCGGGGGCGCGTCGCGCCGTACGGCGAGCGCGGTCGGCAGGACCAGGGGGGTGCCGTGCCCCCCGGTGTCGCGCACCGGCAGGAAGGCGACGCGGTCGGTGGCCAGTTGCACGGCGTGCGACGCGTACACCACGCTCCAGCCGGGCGTGCCCGCGCCCAGGGCGGCCAGGGTGTCCTGCAGCGAGCTGTGCGACGGGCCGGGTACGGGCTCGAAACCGGCGTCCCGGCACGCGCCCACGACGAGGTCGACCAGGGGCGGATTGTCGCGCCGCGCCGTCAGGTACAGCGGCAGGCCGGCCAGGTCGGCCAGGTCCACCTCGGCCTGTCGTGCGAGGACGTGCCGGGCACCGAGGACCACCAGCAGCCGGTCCTGCCACACCGGGACCAGCCGGACTCCGTCGGGCCCCTCCTCCACCCCGCGGACGAAGGCGGCGTCCAGCTCACCGCGGGCCACCCGCTCCAGCCGTACCGTCGTGGGGCCCGAGGCGAGTTCCACCCGCAGATAGGGAGCCGGCCCGGTCAGCTTCTCCAGCACCTGGTCCAGCCGGTCCCCCATCCCGGTGCTGGTGCCCACCCGCAGCCGCTCACCCCGGGCGCCGGCGTAGTCGGCCACCGCCGCGCGCGCCCGCTGCTCGGCCGCCAGCACCTCGCGCGCCGCCGGCAGGAACCGCTGCCCGGCCTCCGTCAGCCGCACCCGCCTCGGCGACCGGTCGAAGAGATCGGTGCCCAGTTCCCGCTCCAGCCGCCGCACCTGCTGGCTGACGGCCGACTGTGCGATCAGCAGCCGTTCGGCGGCGCGCGCGAAGTGCAGCTCCTCGGCCACCGCCACGAAATAGCGAAGTTGACGCAGTTCCATGCGCCTAGCTAAGCAATGGCCTCCTCGTCGGCCCGAGCCGGGCGCCCCTGCTCTGCGCGACGCGCCTGACGTCCGTCAGGGACTCACTGAGCCGACGGGCGACGTATCTCAACTCCTCACTGCTCACGCGCTCTGCCCGGAGATCGCGTGCGGCCACCCCGTCGTACCCGTCCGCGACACCAAGAACACCACCGGCCATACCCTGCTCTTCTCGACGGACGGCTGGGCCTCCTTCGTGGCCGCCGTGAAGCAGGGGCGCCTCGCACGCTGAAGAGCGAGAGGCCCGCCCGGACCGACGGCCGGGCGAGCCTCTCGGCCGGCTAGCGGAAAGCGCTGTGGAAGCGCTCCGCCGTCTGGGCCAGCACCTCCCGGCCGTCCCGGGCCCACAGCTCCTCGTTGAAGAGTTCGACCTCGATCGGGCCCGTGTAGCCGGCCGCCTCCACGTGACCTCGCCACTCGCGCATGTCGATCGCGCCGTCCCCGATCTGACCCCGCCCGTTGAGGACGCCCTCGGGCAACGGGGTGATCCAGTCGGCCAGTTGGAAGGTGTGGATACGACCGCCCGCCCCCGCCCGCGCGATCTGCGCGGGCGCCTGGTCGTCCCACCAGATGTGGTACGTGTCGACAGCCACCCCGACCTGGTGCGCGGGGAAGCGCTCGGCCAGGTCCAGCGCCTGGGCCAGGGTCGAGACGACGCAGCGGTCGGCGGCGTACATCGGGTGCAGTGGCTCGATGGCGAGGCGGACCCCGTGCCGTTCGGCGTAGGGCCCGAGTTCGGCCAGGGCGTCGGCGATGCGTTCGCGGGCCGCCCGCAGGTCCCTGCTGCCGGGTGGCAGGCCGCCGGAGACCAGGACGAGGGTGCCGGTGCCCAGCGTCGCCGCCTCCTCGATCGCGCGACGGTTGTCCGCCAGCGCCGCCGCCCGCGGCTCCGGGTCGATCGCCGTGAAGAAGCCGCCCCGGCACAAGGTCGTCACCGTCAGGCCCGCCTCACGGACCAGTTTCGCCGTCGCCTCGACGCCGTACGACCGCACCGGCTCGCGCCACAGGCCGACCTGGCCGATGCCCAACGTGCCGCAGGCGTCGGCCAGTTCCGGCAGGGACAGCTGCTTCACCGTCATCTGGTTGATGCTGAGACGCGACAGGTCGGCGCTCACTGGGCCACTCCGTACAGGGCGAGCAGGTTCTTCATGCGCTCCTCCGCGAGCTTCGGGTCCGGGAAGAGGCCGAGGCCGTCGGCGAGTTCGTAGGCACGGGCGAGGTGAGGCAGGGAGCGGGCCGACTGCAGCCCGCCGACCATCGTGAAGTGCGACTGGTGGCCCGCGAGCCAGGCCAGGAGGACCACGCCCGTCTTGTAGAAGCGGGTCGGGGTCTGGAAGAGGTGGCGGGACAGTTCCACCGTGGGGTCGAGCAGGGCGCGGAAGCCCGCCGTGTCGCCCGTGTCCAGGACCCGTACGGCCTGCGCCGCCAGCGGGCCCAGCGGGTCGAAGACGCCGAGCAGGGCGTGGCTGAAGCCCTGGTCGTCGCCCGCGATCAGCTCGGGGTAGTGGAAGTCGTCGCCGGTGTAGCAGCGCACGCCCTTCGGCAGGCGGCGGCGCAGCTCGACCTCGCGCCGCGCGTCGAGCAGCGACACCTTGATGCCGTCCACCTTGTCCGGGTGCGCGGCGATGACCTCCAGGAACGTCTCGGTCGCCGCGTCCAGGCCGGCCGAGCCCCAGTAGCCCTCCAGCGCCGGGTCGAACATCGGGCCCAGCCAGTGCAGGATCACCGGCTCGGCGGACTGGCGCAGCAGGTGGCCGTAGATCTCCAGGTAGTCCTCGGGACCCCGCGCCGTGGCCGCGAGCGCCCGCGACGCCATCAGGATCGCCTGTGCGCCCGCGTCCTCCACGACGGCGAGCTGTTCCTCGTAGGCCGCGCGGATCTCGGGCAGGCTCCCGCCGGTGATCTGGTCGGTGCCGACCCCGCAGGCGATCCGGCCGCCCACGGCCCTGGCCTCGGCCGCGCTGCGGCGGATCAGCTCGGCCGCGCCCGCCCAGTCCAGGCCCATGCCGCGCTGGGCGGTGTCCATGGCCTCGGCGACACCGAGCCCGTGCGACCACAGGTGGCGGCGGAAGGCGAGGGTGGCGTCCCAGTCGACGGCGGCGGGCGAGTCGGGGGACACGTCGGCGTACGGGTCGGCGACGACGTGCGCGGCCGAGAAGACCGTACGGGACGCGAAGAGGGTGCCCGGCGTCACCGCGAGCGGTTCGGTGCGCGGTTCGTACGTCCGCAACGCGCCCTCGCAGGAGGGAAGCCGGATGGTCACAGCGCGATCTCCGGTACCTCGATGCGGCGGCCCTCGGCGGAGGACCTCAGGCCCAGTTCGGCGAGCTGGACGCCCCGGGCGCCGGCCAGCAGGTCCCAGTGGTACGGCGCGTCGGCGTAGACGTGCCTGAGGAACAGCTCCCACTGGGCCTTGAAGCCGTTGTCGAACTCCCCGTTGTCCGGGACCTCCTGCCACTGGTCGCGGAAGACCTCGGTCGCGGGGATGTCCGGGTTCCAGACCGGCTTGGGGGTGGCGGAGCGGTGCTGCGCCCGGCACTTGCGCAGGCCCGCCACGGCCGAGCCCTCCGTGCCGTCGACCTGGAACTCGACCAGTTCGTCGCGGTTTACGCGGACCGCCCAGGAGGAGTTGATCTGGGCGATCGCGCCGCCCTCCAGCTCGAAGACGCCGTAGGCCGCGTCGTCCGCCGTCGCGTCGTAGGGCTTGCCGTTCTCGTCCCAGCGCTGCGGGATGTGGGTGGTGGCGAGGGCCTGGACGGAGGTCACACGGCCGAACAGCTCGTGCAGGACGTACTCCCAGTGCGGGAACATGTCGACGACGATGCCGCCGCCGTCCTCGGCGCGGTAGTTCCAGGAGGGGCGCTGGGCGGGCTGCCAGTCGCCCTCGAAGACCCAGTAGCCGAACTCGCCCCGGACGGACAGGATCCGGCCGAAGAAGCCGCCGTCGACGAGCCGCTTCAGCTTCAGCAGGCCCGGCAGGAAGATCTTGTCCTGGACGACGCCGTGCTTGACGCCCTTCGCGTGGGCGAGGCGGGCCAGGTCGAGGGCGCCCTCCAGGCCGGTAGCGGTGGGCTTCTCGGTGTAGACGTGCTTCCCGGCCGCGATCGCCTTCTTGATCGCCTCCTCGCGCGCGGAGGTCACCTGGGAGTCGAAGTAGATGTCCACGGACGGGTCGGCCAGCACCGCGTCCACATCGGTCGACACGTGCTCCAGGCCGTGCCGTTCGGCGATCTCCCGCAGCGCGGGTTCGCGGCGGCCGAGCAGGACCGGTTCCGGCCACAGCACGGTGCCGTCGCCCAGGTCGAGGCCGCCCTGTTCGCGCAGGGCGAGGATCGACCGGACGAGGTGCTGGCGGTAGCCCATGCGCCCGGTGACGCCGTTCATGGCGATACGCACCGTCTTGCGTGTCACGTCAGTCCCCTCATGCCAGTGCAGCAAGCGCTTTCTATCACCTCAGAAGCTAGCCTCTGAGCAGTGGTCTGTACAAGACCGTTGTCCGGTCGAGTTGTTCGAGGGGGCGAACAATCCGGCCCGATGGCTTTAGGGTCTGCTGGACGCCCACTCGGAACCGCGAGCCGGACCTGGCTGTCTACGAGGGCGTACGACACGAAGCGCGACCGGAGGACGACGAGATGACGGTGACCCTGGCGGACGTGGCGGCCCGCGCCCAGGTCTCCCCCGCGACGGTGTCGCGCGTACTGAACGGCAACTACCCGGTGGCCGCCTCCACACGCGAACGGGTGCTGCGGGCGGTGGACGAGCTGGACTACGTCCTCAACGGCCCGGCCAGCTCGCTGGCCGCCGCCACGTCCGACCTGGTCGGCATCCTGGTGAACGACATCGCCGACCCCTTCTTCGGGATCATGGCGTCCGCGATCCAGACCGAGATCGGCGGCACGGGCGGGGGCCGGGCGGGCGGTGAGCGGCTGGCGGTCGTGTGCAACACCGGCGGCTCGCCCGAGCGGGAGCTGACGTACCTGACCCTGCTGCAGCGGCAGCGGGCGGCGGCCGTGGTGCTGACGGGCGGCGCGGTGGAGGACGCCCCGCACGCGGCGGCGGTCGCGGCGAAGCTGCGCAAACTGGCGGAGGCGGGGACGCGCGTGGTGCTGTGCGGGCGCCCGCCGGCGTCCGACACCGGGGCCGTCGCCCTCACCTTCGACAACCGCGGGGGCGCGCAGCGGCTGACCGAGCATCTGCTGGGCCTCGGCCACCGCCGGCTCGGCTACATCGCCGGCCCCCAGGAGCGGACCACGACCCGGCACCGGCTGGAGGGGCACCGGGCGGCGCTGGCCGAGGCGGGGGTCGAGGAGGATCCGCGCTGGACGGTGTACGGCCGCTACGACCGCCGGTCCGGGTACGAGGCCACGCTGGAGCTGCTGCGCCGGGATCCGGGGCTGACGGCGATCGTCGCCGCGAACGACTCCGTCGCGCTGGGGGCGTGCGCGGCGCTGCGGGAGTCCGGGCTGCGGATTCCGGCGGACGTGTCGGTGGCCGGTTTCGACGACCTGCCGTTCAGCATCGACGCGGTGCCGTCGCTGACGACGGTGCGGTTGCCGCTGGCGGAGGCGGGGGCCAGGGCCGGGCGCATCGCCATGGGCCGGGAGGAACCGCCGCCGGGAGGCGTGGCCGGCGTGCGGGGCGAGCTGATGGTACGAGAGTCCACCGCCGCACCCCGCACCTGAACACCGGCCCGCCCCGGACAGCCACCCAGACATCGACGCCACGCCGACACCAGCGCGCTCACCGCCGGCCGA
>NZ_JBVJMF010000009.1:0-278255 GCF_055584345.1 Streptomyces sp. NPDC104106 | reverse complement strand
GGACAGCCACCCAGACATCGACGCCACGCCGACACCAGCGCGCTCACCGCCGGCCGAGGCGAGAGCCACGCCCAGGAGGAGCCCGTGGCCGGCATGGGACGGAGCGAGCCGATGATGCGAGGATCCACCGCCGCACCCCGCACCTGAACACCGGCCCGCCCCGGACAGCCACCCAGACATCGACGCCACGCCGGCGCCGACGCCAGCGCGCTGGCCGCCGGAGGAGGGGCGGGCCGGGGCTGATGCCGGTGCTGCGTTCCGGTCGGCTGAGCGGGTCGGGCGAAGTCCGGTGCGGTTCGGCAGCGTCCCGAAGGGCGCGGGGCTGTACCGATATGCGGCTCCGCCGCGTGGGCGCGACCTGCCGGGGCGGACCCGCGGCCGGCCGACGGCCATGGCGCGGCACCGCGAGCGGAGCGCTCAGCGCAGGCCCGTGACCGCGCGTCCCAGGAGGGGCAGCGGGGCTTCTCCCCTGCGTCGCATCCGGTACCAGCGGTGGCCCATGTCGTAGGTCCGGCGGACCCTGCGCAGGGCCGGGAACTGGGTGGCCAGGTGAAGCTGGTAGCGCCAGTGGGGCTGGCGGCCGGTGCGGACGGCCATGGCGTAGGCGAAGGACACCGGGTCGCGGTCCAGGAAGTCGTCCAGCCGCTCGAACCAGGCCATGCTGGAGCGCGCTCCGGCCTGGACGCGGTGCAGATCCTGGCGGCGGCACTCGTCGTACGCCCGTAGCGCCGTGCCCGGATCCGCGTGCCGGGAGAGGCTGCGGGCCAGCGCGATCCCGTCGATCATCGCCAGCCGGGTGCCGGAGCCCAGGGTGAAGTGCGTGGTGTGCGCGGCGTCGCCGGCCAGGACGAGAGGACGCCCGCCGTCGGTGGCGTCGACCCACGTGCGGTTGGCGAGGTGGGTGAAGCGCTGCCATCGGGCCGGCGCGCCGCGGGAACTGCTGAGCAGCGCGTGGCCGTCGAGCGCCCGGTGGAAGACCTTCTCCAGCAGCGGCACGCTCTCCTCGGACTCGGCCGCGTCCAGGCCGAGGCCGTGCCACGTCTCGGGGGAGCACTCCACGATGCAGGTGCTGATCCCCCGGATCGAGGGGTACGCGTGGAACCAGATCCAGCCCGCCTCGGTCTGCTCGAAGCAGAACACGAAGCTGTCGAACTGCCGGTCCGTGCCGAGCCACAGATAGGGGTTGCGGCCGGTCTGCGTCGTCGTGCCGAAGTGCCCGGCGCGGCTCTGCCGGATCCGGCTGCCCGCCCCGTCGGCGGCCACGACCAGGTCGGCATCGGGCAGCTCCGCGAGGTCAGTCAGGTGTTCCCCGTGCCGCACCTCCACACCGAGGGACCGCGCGCGCCGGGTCAGCACCTCCAGCAGGGCCGCGCGGCCCATGCTGTAGCCGTAGCCCCCGAAGTACGCCGTACCGTCGTGGCCGCCGCCGTGCACCTGGATCTCCTGCCCCTGCCAGAGCACGGAACCGGCGCTGATCGCCCGGGCGCTCTCGGGGTCGTTGGCGTGCAGGAGGTCCAGCAGGCCCTCCCAGTACACGACGCCCCAGCCGTAGGTGGCCTCGGGCGGGTCGCGCTCGATCACCGTGATCTCGTGCCCGGCGTCGCGCAGCTTCGCCGAGATCGCGAAGTAAAGTCCGGCCGGGCCTCCGCCCACGCACACGATCCTCATCCGGTCACCGCCTTCACGGCCGCGGGTCGAACGGTCATATGAATCCGGGTGCCCTTGGAGCGGGCACCCGGGTCCCCTGCCTTGCCAGGGGTGTCATGTCAGCGGGGGGCAGTCGTCGTCAATCGCCCCAGCCCCAGCCGCCGTCGCCGCCGTGGTCGCCCCAGCCGCCGCCGTGGTCGCCCCAGCCGCCGCCGTCGCCCCAGCCGCCGTGGTCGCCCCAGCCGCCGCCGTGGTCGCCCCAGCCGCCGCCGTCGCCCCAGCCGCCGCCGTGGTCGCCGTGGTCGCCGTGGTCGCCGTGGTCGGCGACGACGTTGGTCGGTGCCGCGGCGGTGGTGGCGCTGGCGACGCCGGCTCCGGCCGCGAGGGCCAGTGCGGGCGCCGAGAGGACGGCGATGGCCAGTCTCTTGATGCGGGTGGTGTGCGCGCGCATGATGTGCCCCTCTCCGAGGGATGTGTGGATTTCTTCCGCGGCCGCTTCAGGGCCGACCTCTGGCGCTCCGGAGCCTGCGCGCAGCTCCGGGCGCGGTCCGCCGCCCGCGATGGCGATCCGCGGCGGATCCGTCACTTCAATGCCATATCAGACATAAGTGACGTTCAGGATTAAACCTACGTTGAGTGGCCGGGGAAGTCAAAAGCAGGCTCAGCGGGGGATAGTAAGAACGGGTAAAAGAACCAGCGCACTTGAACGCTTCAACCACCCGTAAAGCATCGGGGTCCCGCCATGACCGTTCAGGACATCCGCTCCTTCAACCGCTTCTACACCCACGCCATCGGCGCCCTCGACTACGGCCGGCGTCTGGGCGCGCCCTACACCCTCACCGAATGCCGGGTGCTCTACGAACTGGCGCACGCCGCGGGCCCCGGCGAGGACGGGCTGCGCACCCGACTCGGGCTGGACGGCGGGCACTTGAACCGGATCCTCGGCTCCTTCGAGGAGGCCGGACTGGTCGGGCGGGACGCCTCGGGCGCGCGGGTGGTGCTCACCGCGCGGGGGCGACAGGCCGCCACGCTGCTCGACGAGCGGGCCGGGGAATCGGCCGGCGTGCTGCTCGGGGCGGTCGGCCCGGCGGAGCGGGCGCGCCTGGCCGAGGCCATGCGGACCATCCGGACGATCCTCGGCGACCCGCCCCCGGCCCCGCAGGGCCCCGCCGAGGCCGTGCTGCGCGCGCCGATCCCCGGTGACCTGGGCTGGATCGTGCAGCGCAACGCCGCGCTGTACGCGGCGGAGTACGGCTGGAACGCCGACTACGAGGGGCTGGTCGCCCGGATCGTCGCGGACTACGCCGAGGACCACGACCCGCGTCTGGAGCGGGTGTGGATCGCGGAGCTGGCCGGCCGGCGCGTGGGGTGCGTGATGTGCGTGCGGGACGAGGCCCCGGACACCGCGCGGCTGCGGCTGCTGCTGGTCGAACCGGAGGCACGGGGGCACGGCATCGGGGACCTGCTGGTCGGCGCGGTCGTGGACTTCGCGCGCGGCGCCGGCTACCGCTACCTGGTGCTGTGGACCAACGACGTGCTCGCCGCCGCCCGGCGCCTCTACCGGCACCGCGGCTTCGTGCTCACCGCCGAGAAGCCGCACCGCTCCTTCGGCAAGGACCTGATCGGCCAGGACTGGCGCCTGGATCTGCACCGATCGGGCGAGTGACGAGTAGGGTCCGTGACCATGAAGCTAGCCTTCTCCACCCTCGGTGTTCCCGGTCTTCCGCTGCCCGACGTGCTGGCGCTGGCCACCACGCACGGCTACCACGGTGTCGAGCTGCGCGCCCATCCGGAGGAGCCGGTGCATCCGGGCCTCACGGCGACTCAGCGCGCCGACGCGGCCGCCGAGTTCGAGGCGGCCGGGGTCGAGGTCCTCGGCGTCGCCGGGTACGCGCGCGTGGCCGCGCCCGGCGCGGACGAGCCCGTCGTCGACGAGATACGCGCACTGCTGCGGCTCGCCCACGACCTCGGCGCCCCCTTCGTCCGGGTCTTCCCCGGCGCCGACCCCGGCCTGCCCGCCGCCGAGTCCGACGCGACCGCCGCCCGGCGGCTCGGCACGGTAGCCGAGGACGCGTCCGCACTCGGGGTACGGGTCCTGCTGGAGACCCATGACTCCCACCGCACCGGCGCCGCCGCGATCCGGGTGCTGGGCCCGGTCGGACACGGCCACGTCGGCGCGCTGTGGGACGTCATGCACACCTGGCTGGGCGGCGAGCAGCCCGCCGAGACCTACGCCGCCCTGGCCCCGCATCTGGGGTACGTGCAGGTCAAGGACATCGCGTCGGCCGACGACACGACCCCGCTGCCGCTGGGCGCGGGGGTGCTGCCGCTCACCGAGTGCGTGGACGTGCTGTGCCGGCACGGGTGGGACGGATGGCTCTGCTGGGAGTACGAGAAGCGGTGGTACGAGGCGGCCGCCCCGCTCGGCGGGCTGCTGGGCGGGGGCCGCGAGCACCTGCTGCGCCTGCTCGGCGAAGCGGCCTGACGCCCCTACAGGGTGCTCAGCTGCGCGAACGCCTCGTGGAAGCCCGGGAACGTCTTGCGGACGCAGCCGGGGTCGTCGTACGTCAGGCCGGGCGTGCGCAGCCCGGTCACGGCGAAGGACATCACGACGCGGTGGTCGCCGAAGGTCTTGATCTCCACGTCCGGCAGCGGGCTGCCCGGCTGGATCTCGATCCAGTCCGGGCCGGTCGTCACCCGCACGCCGAGCCGCCGGAGGTTGTCCGCGCAGGCCTCAAGCCGGTCGCACTCCTTCACCCGGGTGTTCGCCACGTCCTCGATGCGCACCGGCCCGCCGGCGAACGGCGCGATCGCGGCCAGCGTCGGCATGGTGTCGGAGATGTCCCGCATGTTCACGGTGAGCCCGCGCAGAACTCCCGTGCCGCGCACGGTCGTCCGGTCGGCCGCGATCTCCACCTCGGCGCCCATCCGCCGCAGCACCTCGACGAAGCGCAGGTCGCCCTGGAGCGCGCCCGCGCCGAGGCCGGGCACGGTCACCTCGCGGCCCGGGGTGACGGCGGCCGCCGCGAAGAAGTAGCTCGCGGTGGAGGCGTCCGGCTCGATCGCGTAGGTGGTGGCCCGGTAGCCGCCCGGCGGGACGTCGTACACCCGGCCGTCCCGGGCGACCTCCACCCCGAAGGCCCGCATCATCGCCAGCGTGATCTCCACGTACGGCGCCGAGACCAGCTCGGTGACGTGGATCCGCAGCCCGGTGCGGGTGAGCGGGCCGAGCAGGAGCAGCGCGGTCAGGTACTGGGACGACTGGCCGGCGTCCAGGGAGACCTCGCCGCCCTCGACGCCGCAGGCCCGGACGGTGAGCGGGTGGTGGTCCTCGGCCTCCTCGTGGCGCAGGTCGACGCCGAGGTCGCGCAGGGCGCGGGTGAGCGGGCCGAGGGGGCGGCGGCGCATCTGCGGGGAGGCGTCGAAGCGGTAGGTGCCGTGCCCGGCGGCGGCCAGGGCGGGCAGGAAGCGGGCCGTGGTGGCGCCGTCGCGGCAGTAGACGTCGGCCTCGGCGCGCGCCGGGCCCTGCGGGCGGCCGTCGACCTGCCAGGTGTCCGGGGTGCGGCCCACCCGGTAGCCGAGCCGGGCGAGGCCCTCGGCGAACCCCTCGGTGTCGTCGGAGCGCAGCGGCCGCACCAGGGTGGTGACGCCGTCGGCGGCCGCCGCGAGGAACAGGGCGCGGTTGGTGAGGGACTTGGAACCGGGGATGTCGACTGCGGGCATGGCCGCCATGATGGCCGTACGGGCCGCGGACCGGGACGCGATGTCCATGAACTGGGACACCCCGGCCATCGGCACGCTCCCTCAATGCGTCGGTGGCGACCCCTCCTGCGGTTACTGTGCAGTCCCTTGACGGAAAGAAACTTCCCGGATAGTGGTGACCTCGCGGAAGTTTCCTTCAGCGGTTCCCCCTGGAAGGAGCGCACGTGTCCGACACCAGCAGACCCTCCAGACGCGCCGTCCTCGCCGCCACCGCGGGTCTCACCGCCGCGCTGACCGTACCGGCACCGGACGCGCAGGCCACCGTCCCCGCCCCGCCACCCGACGACCGCGCGCTGCGCGCCCTGATCTCCCGGATGACGCTGGAGGAGAAGGTCGGCCAGCTCTTCGTGATGCGGGTCTACGGCCACTGCGCCACCGCCCCCGACCAGGCCGACATCGACGCCAACCTCAAGGAGATCGGCGTCCGCACCGCCGCCGAGCTGATCGCCGCCTATCGGGTCGGCGGCATCATCTACTTCAGCTGGGCCCACAACACCCGGGACCCACGGCAGGTCCGGGACCTGTCCGACGGCATCCAGCGGGCCTCCCTGGAGCAGCCGCGCGGCCTGCCGGTGCTCATCACCACCGACCAGGAGCACGGCGCCGTCTGCCGGATCGGCAGGCCTGCCACGCTCTTCCCGGGCGCGATGGCACTCGGCGCGGGCCGCTCACGGGCGGACGCGCGGACCCTCGGCCGGATCTCCGGTGCGGAGCTGCGCGCGATGGGCGTCAACCAGGACTACTCCCCCGACGCGGACGTCAACGTCAACCCGGCCAACCCCATCATCGGCGTCCGCTCCTTCGGCGCCGACCCGGCGGCGGTCGGCGAGCTGGTGGCCGCCGAGGTGAGGGGATATCAGGAGTCCCGGGTCGCGGCCACGGCCAAGCACTTCCCGGGCCACGGCGACACCGCCACCGACAGCCACACCGGGTTCCCGGTCATCACGCACAGCCGGGAGCTGTGGGAGCGGCTGGACGCCGTCCCGTTCCGGGCCGCGATCGCCGCCGGCATCGACTCGATCATGACCGCGCACATCCAGTTCCCGGCCCTGGACGGCTCCGGCGACCCGGCCACCCTCTCCCGTCCGATCCTCACGGGCATCCTGCGCGGCGACCTCGGCTACGACGGCGTCGTCGTCACCGACTCCCTCGGCATGCAGGGCGTGCGCGCCAAGTACGGCGACGACCGGGTGCCGGTGCTCGCGCTCAAGGCCGGGGCGGACCAGTTGCTCGACCCGCCCTCGATCTCGGTCGCCTGGCACGCCGTGCTGAAGGCCGTGCGGGACGGCGAGCTGACCGAGTCCCGCCTGGACGAATCGATCCTGCGCATCCTGCGGCTGAAGTCCCGGCTCGGCCTCTTCGCCGAGCCGTACCCCGACCGGGCGGACGTGGAGCGCACGGTGGGCACGAAGGCGCACCTGGCGGCGGCCGACCGGATCGCCGAGCGCACCACGACGCTGCTCGTCAACGAGGACCGCACCCTGCCCTTCACGCCGCGCGCCGAACGCCGGATCCTGGTCGTCGGCGCGGACCCCGACTCCCCCTCCGGCACCACCGGCCCGCCCACCCGCGTCCTGGCCGCCGCCCTCACCGAACTCGGTTTCGCCGCGACGGCGTTGGCCACCGGCACCGCCCCCTCCACCGCCACCGTCGCCGAGGCGGTCGCGGCGGCCCGGGACGCCGACGCGATCGTGGTGGCGACCTACAACGTGACGGCGGGCAGCACACAGCGCACCCTGGTGGACCAACTGCTCTCCACCGGCAGGCCGTTGGCGGCCCTCGCCGTCCGCAACCCCTACGACGTGGCCCAACTCCCCCCGGTCAAGGCCGCCTTGGCGTCCTACGGCTGGACCGACGTCGAGGTGCGGGCCGCCGCGCGGGTGATCGCCGGGCGCGTGTCGCCGCGCGGGAGGCTGCCGGTGCCGGTGCGGCGGGCGGACGATCCGGCGCAGGTGCTGTACCCGATCGGGCACGGGCTGACGTACTAGGCGTACGTCACGCACCGGGCGCGGTCGCGGCGGGCGGGCGCAAACCCGCCCGCGCCGTCTGGCGTGGCACCGGCGCCGCGGGCCACGCTGGGCGGGGGTGTTCGGGGGGATGACGATGCGTGCGAACGACGCCTGGGGACCGGTGTGCCTGCTGCTGGCCGGCGCCCTGCTGACCGGCTGCCGGGGCGGCGCGGGCGCGCCGGTGGCCGACGCCCGCCCCACCGCGGACGGCGGCCGCGGCGCCGGGTTCCTCGCCGTCGGCGCGTGCAGCTCCTTCGGCACGGCCCACGTCACCGAGGTGCCCTGCGCCGGCGAGCGGGCGGCGGCGCGGGTCGTCGCCCGCTACGACGGCGCGCCGGCCGACGGCCCCCTGTGCCCGCCGACCACCGACTTCGTCCTGCACATCGCCGCCGAGGGCTATGCCTGCATGCGGAACCTGGAACCCCCGCACCCCGGCGACCCCGGCGGCGGAGGCGGCCCGCGCACGATCCCGGGCGACTGCGTCTACACCTCCGGCGCCGGACAGGTCCGCGAGACGCGGTGCGACGGCACGGCCGCGCACCGGCCGCAGTACCGGATCACCACGGCGGCGGCGACGCGGGAGCGGTGCCCGGCGTCGACGGTGCTGTACGTGCAGCTGGGCGGCAGCGAACCGGTGGGCTGCGCCCGGCGGATGTGAGACCTCCGCCGGGCGGGTTTCAGCACATGATCCAGCCCGAGCTGACCGAACCCCGGCCCACCGAGCCCTTGATCCACACGCAGCGGTGGCCGGCGTGGACGGTGACCGGGCCCGCCTGGTACCGGTAGCCGCCGCTGTCGACCACCGGGCGGTTGCCGCGGGCCTGGACGCTCACGGACATCGTCTGCACGGCGCCGGGCCGCCGGGCGACGGTGAGCGCGCAGACGTATCCGTCCCGCTTGTACACGTGCGTGACGCCGGTGCCGAACGCCAGGGTCCGCACCTCGCGCCCCACGCAGGCGTCCGCCGGGGCGGCCTCCGCAGCGCCGGACGCCAGCAGGGCGAGCGTGGCCGACGCGGCCAGCACGGCCGCCCCGAGCGCCAGACGCCGGCGTGTCCCACCACGGTCCACAGCTGTTCCTCCCCGTTTCACGAACGCCTTCCCCCGACGGCCCGTACTGATGTACGGACGCTCGGGTGTGTCGGAAGGTTGCACGACCGTCAGCGGAACGCCTCAGCGGGTGGCCGCCACCGGCTCCTCCGGCTCGGATCCCCCGACGAAGGTGCGCCACAGCTCGGCGTACCGGCCGCCCCGGGCGAGGAGTTCGTCGTGGGTGCCGTCCTCCGCGACCCGGCCGTGGTCCATCACCACCACCCGGTCCGCGCGGGCGGCCGTGGTCAGCCGGTGCGCGACCACCAGCGTCGTACGACGGCCCGCCAGCCGCTCGGTGGCCTGGTTGACCTGGGCCTCCGTGGCCAGGTCCAGGGCGGCGGTGGCCTCGTCCAGGAGCAGGACGTCGGGGTCGACCAGCTCGGCGCGGGCGAGCGCGATCAGCTGGCGCTGGCCGGCGGAGAGGTTCCGGCCGCGCTCGGCGACCTCGTGCAGGTAGCCGCCCTCCAGCCCGGCGATCATCTCGTGCGCGCCGACCGCCCGCGCCGCCGCCTCCACCTCGGCGTCGGTGGCCTCGGGACGGCCGTAGGCGATGGCGTCGCGGACGGTGCCCGGGAACAGGTACGCCTCCTGCGGGACCACTCCGAGCCGGTGCCGGTAGGAGGTCAGGTCGAGGGCGCGCAGGTCCGTGCCGTCCGCCGTGACCCGGCCGGCGGTCGGGTCGTAGAACCGCGCGACCAGCTTGACCAGCGTCGACTTGCCCGCACCGGTCTCGCCGACGAACGCCACCGTCTGCCCGGCCGGGATCGTCAGGTCGATCCCGGTCAGCGCCTCCTCCTCGTCGCCGTAGGCGAAGTGCACGTCCTCGAAGGCGATCTCACCGCGCAGCGACAGCACCTCCAGCGGTTCCCGCGCCGCCTGCGTGGACGTCGGCTCGCGCAGCAGCTCCTGGATGCGGCCCAGCGAGACCGTGGCCTGCTGGTAGCCGTCGAAGACCTGCGACAGCTGCTGGACGGGGGCGAAGAACAGGTCGATGTACAGCAGGTAGGCGACCAGCGCACCCGTCGTCAGCGTGGCCGCCTCCACCCGGTGCGCGCCCGCGATCAGCACGGACGCCGAGGCGACCGACGACAGCAGCTGCACGAAGGGGAAGTAGACCGAGATCAGCCGCTGGCCCCGGACGCGGGCGCGGCGGTAGTCGTCGCTGCGCCCGGCGAACCGCGCCCCGCCGTCCCGCTCGCGCCGGAAGGCCTGCACGATCCGCAGCCCGGCGACCGACTCCTGCAGGTCGGCGTTGACGACCGACACCCGTTCCCGGGCCAGCTCGTACGCCTTCACGCTCGCCCGGCGGAAGAAGAACGTCGCGACGATCAGCGGCGGCAGGGTCACGAAGACGACGAGTGCGAGCTGCACGTCGATCAGCAGCAGGACGAGCATGATGCCGAAGAAGGTGACGACCGAGACGAAGGCGGTGACCAGGCCGGTCTGCAGGAACGTCGACAGGGCGTCGACGTCGGTCGTCATGCGGGTCATGATCCGGCCGGTCAGCTCGCGCTCGTAGTAGTCGAGGCCGAGCCGCTGGAGCTGGGCGAAGATCTTCAGCCGCAGCGAGTAGAGGACCCGCTCGCCGGTACGGCCGGTCATCCGGGTCTCGCCGATCTGGGCGGCCCACTGGACGAGGACGGTCAGCAGGGCGAGCAGGGAGGCCGCCCACACGGCGCCGAGGGCCGTCTTCGTGACGCCCTGGTCGATGCCGTGCCGGATCAGCACCGGCAGCAGCAGCCCCGCGCCCGCGTCCACGGCGACCAGCCCCAGGCTGATCAGCAGGGGCACACCGAAGCCGCGCAACAGCCGGCGCAGCCCGTAGGAGTCCTCGCGGCGCACCGCCCGGGCCTCGTCGACGTCCGGGGTGTCGGTGGCCGGGGGCAGCGCCTCGACCTGGGCGAGCAGTTCGGGGCTGGCGGGCGTGCCGCTGAGCGCCAGGTCCCTGGGCGCGCGGTCGCCGGTCCACAGCCGGGGGGTCACGCCCCGCTCGGCGTCGAACTCGGCGTCCAGCTCCGCGCGCAGGGTCGTGTCCTCGGCCGGACCGGCGGCCACGGCGTGGCCCGGGGAGACCCCGCCCAGCTCGTCGGGGTCGGTGAGCAGCCGGCGGTACAGGGCGGAGCGCTCCTGGAGTTCGTCGTGCGTGCCGATGTCGGCGAGCCGGCCGCCGTCCAGTACGGCGATGCGGTCGGCGAGGTTGAGGGTGGAGCGGCGGTGCGCGATCAGGAGCGTGGTCCGGCCCCGCATGACGTGCCTGAGGGCCTCGTGGATCTCGTGCTCGACGCGGGCGTCGACGGCGGAGGTGGCGTCGTCCAGGACGAGCAGCCGGGGGTCGGTGAGCAGGGCGCGGGCGAGTGCCACGCGCTGGCGCTGGCCGCCGGAGAGGGTCAGGCCCTGCTCGCCGACCTTGGTGTCGTAGCCCCTGGGCAGTTCCCGGATGAAACGGTCCGCCTGGGCGGCGCGGGCGGCCTCGCGGATCTCCTCGTCGGTGGCGTCGGGACGGCCGTACGCGATGTTGCCCCGCACGGTGTCGGAGAAGAGGAAGGAGTCCTCGGGGACCAGCCCGATGGCGGCCCGCAGGCTGTCCAGGGTGAGTTCGCGGACGTCGTGGCCGCCGACCAGGACGGCGCCGTGGGTGACGTCGTAGAAGCGCGGCAGGAGCAGGGAGAGGGTGGACTTGCCGGAGCCGGAGGAGCCGACGACGGCGAGGGTCTCGCCGGCGCGGATCTCGAAGCTCAGCCCGTGCAGCACCGGGCGCTCCTCGCCGTACCCGAAGGACACGTCGTCGAACTCGACGGTCGCGGGCGCGTCGGCGGGCAGGGTCTTGGTGCCGTCCCGCATCGTCGGCTCGGTGTCGATCAGCTCCAGCACGCGCTCGGTGCCGGCGCGGGCCTGCTGGCCGACGGTGAGGACCATGGCGAGCATCCGCACCGGGCCGACCAGCTGGGCGAGGTAGCTGGAGAAGGCGACGAACGTGCCGAGCGTGATGTGCCCGCGCACCGCCAGCCAGCCGCCGAGGGCCAGCATGGCGACCTGGCCGAGGGCCGGGACGGCCTGGAGGGCGGGGGTGTACCGGCTGTTCAGCCGTATGGTGCGCAGCCGCCCCGCGAAGAGCCGGCGGCCGACCTCCCTGAGCTTGCCGGTCTCCTGCTCCTCCTGCCCGAAGCCCTTCACCACGCGCACGCCGCTCACGGCGCCGTCGACCACGCCCGCGACGGCGGCGGCCTGGGCCTGGGCGTACCAGGTGGCGGGGTGCAGCCTGCTGCGGCTGCGCCGGGCGATCCAGCCGAGGGCGGGCGCGACGGCGAGGGCGACCAGGGTCAGCGGCAGCGACAGCCACGCCATGATCGCCAGGGAGATCAGGAAGAGCAGGACGTTCCCGATGGTCATCGGGAGCATGAAGAGCAGCCCCTGGATCAGCTGCAGGTCGCTGGTCGCCCGGCCGACGACCTGCCCGGTGGACAGCTCGTCCTGGCGGCGGCCGTCGAGCCGGGTGATCGTCCCGTACATCTCCGTGCGCAGGTCGTGCTGCACGTCGAGGGCGAGCCGGCCGCCGTAGTAGCGGCGGACGTAGGTGGCCGCGTAGACGAGGAGGGCCGCGCCGATCAGGGCGCCGGCCCAGGGGGCCATGGGGCGGCTGTGGTTCCCGATCACGTCGTCGATGATCATCTTGGTGATCAGCGGGACCACGGCCATGACCGCCATGCCGGCCAGGGACGAGCCGAGGGCCAGGACGACGTCCTTCGGATACCGCCAGGCGTAGGCCGCCAGCCGTCTTGCCCATCCCCGTTGCGCTGCCACGCCGGTGCCTCCCGTGAGTCTCGTCCACCGGAACACACCAACGCCCACGTGAGCGGATTTCATCCCTCCGCAACGAACCGGGGGCGTGATCGCATGCCTTCGACGTCGTCCGGGAGCGGGTTCGGCCGGGGCTGCCCGGCCGTGGCGCCGGGCGAGGGGCGGGCGGCGACGCCGGCCACGTGGTGGCCGCCGCCGGACCGGCGGCCAGGGCGGCGAGCACCGCCCCCAGGCGCATGCCCGCCACCGTGGAACGAGCGGGCGCACGGCAGGCCGCCCCGCCCTTCAGCCCGCGTCAGCCCTGCGGCGGCACCGCGACGAACGCCTCGCTCGGCCGGCTCGTCGGCACGTAGACGGCGGTCTCGGAGGTGATCGGCACGAGGTCCTTGTGGATGGCCTTGGCCACGTTCTGGATGGTCGTCACGCCGTCGTCCATGGTGCTGTTGTCCTGGGTCAGCACGGAGATCATGTAGTCGTGGCCGGCGCCGTTGAAGGTGCCGAGGCTGTGCACCCGCCAGCCGTGCGTCGAGCGCTGCAGCCAGCCGTTCTTGACGTGCACGGAGACGGTGGACGGGGCCCCGGCCGGGGTGCCCCAGCGCTGCGAGGAGATGACCTGGCCCATCAACTTCAGAATGTAGGCGCGGGAGTTGTCGCTCAGCACACTGTTCTTCGCGGTGACGAGCTTGAGCAGCTTCTGCTCGTCGGTGACGTTCTCCTGGGTCAGACCCCAGTAACCGCCCGTGCCCGGCACGGTCTTCGTCATCCCGGCGGCGGACAGGAAGCCCTTGATCTTCGTCAGGCCCAGCTGCTTCCACAGCTTGCTGGTGGCGGTGTTGTCGGACTGGGTGATCATGGCCTTGGCGAGCGACTGCTCGGTGCTCGTCAGGTACCGGTCGTGCTTCTTGGCGTCCCACAGCAGCGTCGCGAGCACGGTGACCTTCACGGTGCTGGCCGAGTCGTAGGCGCTGGTCGCCCGCAGGGTGCAGGTGGTGTTGGTGCCGCGGTCGTACAGCCCGAGGGCGACCGTGCTCCTGCGGCCCGCCAGGGCACCGGTGATGTCCTTCTGCAGCTTCGTGGCGAGGCCCGCCTTGGCGGACGTACAGCTGACGGCGGGCGCGGCCGCGGCGGCCGGGGTGGCGGTGGATACGGCGGTGGCCGCCGGTATGAGCAGGGCGGCGGCGAGGGCGGCGGTACGTACGCCGGTACGTCTTGATATCCGGTAATCCATGCCCACGTTGACTCACCGGGTCGGCGGAATGGTTGCACGCCTTTTCCCGTCAGGAGAGTTCGAGGGATTCGCGAGGGTGGGCAGGGGCAATGATTCGCTCATGCCAGGGGAGAGCGAGAGTCAGGTCCGGCGGTCGGGGCGGTTGTTCGCGGCAGTGGCGGTGCTGCGCTTCCTCGCGGATCCGGGCAAGCGCCTGCCCGGCGCGGACGCCTTCACGGGGAAGGACAGCCCGGAAAAGCGGATCAGCGACCTGAAGTCGAACCCGTACGACGCTCTGCTGGCGACATGCAAGAGGGGTGGCACGAACGGGGAGGCGGCGGCCTCGGTGTTCCGCTCCATACCGGGCCTTCTGGAGCAGGGGCCATTGCCCTACACCGACACCATCGGCCAGGACCGCCTCCCGGACTTCATCGCGGGCTACGACGCCCAACTGGCTCAGATCAGAGAGGACTTTCCCAAACTCCTGGACTGAGGCGGGCACCCCGGCTCTCGGCGATCCTGTGTACGTCGGCCAACGCCTCGCGCATCCGGGCGAGCAGGAACCGGAGCTGGGCAGAGGTCGCCCGGTCGTCGGCGAGCAGGTCGGTGGCGTGATCACTGGGCAACGCACTGCCGCTCAGGGAATCACTGGCTCTGCTCAGGACAACAGCGAGGGACTACGAACGCCATGGCTGACCGCATCAACGCTTGGCGGAAGTCCTCCCACAGCAACGACCAAGGCGGCAGCTGCCTCGAAGTCCTCGCCAACCACCCCTCAGACCGCGTGCCCGTCCGAGACTCCAAGACCCCCGACGGCCCCGCCCTGTACTTCCCCGCCCTCGGCTGGTCGTCGTTCGTCGCGGCGGTCAAGAACGGCGAGTTCACGGCCTGAGCCGATTCACAGGCCACAGCAAGGCACACCACAGCACACGCCCAAACCGCCTCTGCACGCTGCCACCGTGACATCTGCCACCGATCCCCTCCCCCGCGCCACGACCGAGACCGCGACCCTGGGCCCACCGGCTCCGGACGTCGACGTACCGCCGGGGCGCACCCCGCGCTGGTCGCTTCCCGTGCTGCTCGCGATCCTGCTGCTGGCGGCCGTGCTCTACACCTGGAATCTGTCCGGGTCGAACCTGAACACCTTCTACAGCGGTGCTGTCTGGGCCGGTACGAAGAGCTGGAAGGCCTGGTTCTTCGGCTCGCTGGACCCGGGCAACTTCCTCACCGTCGACAAACCGCCGTTCGCGCTCATGGTCATGGGCCTGTCGTGCCGCCTCTTCGGCTTCGGCACCTGGCAGATGATGGCGCCGATGATCGTCGTAGCGCTGGCCACGATCTGGATCCTGCACACGTCCGTGAAGCGGGTGTGGGGGCACGGGGCGGCGGCTGCTGCTGCCCTGGTCCTGGCGCTGACGCCGATCACGGTCGCCATCAACCGGGACAACAACCCCGACACGCTGCTGGTGTTCCTCATGGTGTCGGGCGCGGCGCTGGCGCTGAGGGCCACGCGTGAGGACCGGCTGCTGCCCCTGCTCGGCTCGGCGGCCTGCTTCGGCCTCGCCTTCCACACCAAGCTGCTCGCGGGGTACATCGCGCTGCCCGCCGTCTTCGCGGTCCACCTGTACGCGTCGCGGGCCCCGTGGGTGAAGCGGCTCGTCCATCTGCTGGGCGCGGCGGTCGTCCTGGCCGTCTTCAGCTTCTGGTGGGCGCTGGCGGTCTCCCTGGTCCCGGCCTCGGACCGGCCGTACATCGGCGGCTCGACGGACGGTACCGCCTGGGACCTGATCATGGGGTACGACGGTCTGGGCCGCGTCTTCGGCGGCGAGGGCAACGGCACACGCGGCGGGGGCGGCGCGAGCTTCTCCGGCACCTCGGGCCTCGGCCGGATGTTCAACGACGTCCTGGGCGGCCAGATCTCCTGGCTGCTGCCCTTCTCGGTGATCGCGCTGATCGGCGGCCTGGTGCTGTGCGGGCGAGCCCCGCGCACCGACCTGAAGCGGATGGCACTGGTCCTGTGGGGCGGCTGGACGCTGCTGCACTACTCCATCTTCGCCACGGCCCAGGGCACCATGCACCCCTACTACACGACCGCGCTCGCCCCGGGCATCGCGGCACTGTGCGGCGGCGGTGGCGTGATGCTGCTGAACGCGTTCCGCGCCGACAAGCGCTGGGCATGGGTGCTGCCGGCCGGTCTCGCGGTCACGGCGATCTGGGCGATCGTCCTGCTCCGCCGGGCCTCCGGCTGGAACACCTGGCTGTGGCCGACCATCGGTGTGGTCATGGCGGCGGCGCTCGTCGGCCTGTTCGTCTCCCGGTCCGGAGGTCGGGCATGGCTCCTGGCGGCCTCCCTCGCCGCGGCGGTCGTCGCCGCGCTCGCGGGCCCGGCGGCGTACGCCTGGTCGGTGCTGTCCGGTTCGGGCGGCGGGATGGGCGGTACGAACCCGACGGCCGGTCCGTCGACGGACAACGGCTTCGGCGGGCCCGGCGGGGGCGGCCGGGGTGGCTTCCCGGGCGGCGGCCGAAGCGCCGAGGCGGGTGGCGGCTTCCCCGGGGGTGCGATGCCGGGCGGCGGCGGACAGCAGGCTGGAGGCTTCCCGGGCGGCGGGGAGAACGGTGAACTTCCCAGCGGACAGGGTGCGTCGGGCGGTACGACGCCGGGCGGCGCCGACGCCGCCACGGGCGAGTCGGGACGCGTGGGCGGCCGTACGGGAGCCGGCATGGGCGGCGGAGGTATGCGCGGCGGCGGTATGGGCGGCGGCGGTATGGGCGGCGCGAGCAGCGAGCTGATCACGTACCTGGAGAAGCGCCGGGACGGCGCCACCTGGCTGCTCGCGGTCTCCAACTCCCGGAGCGCGGCCCAGATCGAGCTGAGCGCGCAGGTGCCGGTCATCTCCATGTGGGGCTTCACCGGCACCGACAAGGCGATGACCGTCGCCAAGCTCCAGGAGCTGGTCAAGAAGGGCGAGCTGCACTACGTCCAGCTCGGCGGCGGCATGGGCGGCGGCCCCGGCGGCGACAACAGCAGCGTGTCCTCCGAGGTCACGGCCTGGGTGAAGAGGCACGGCACGCTGGTGAAGGAGAGCGCGTACAGCAGGACGGGTTCGTCCACGTCCTCGTCGGGCACGGCGTCACGGTCCAACCAGTCGGCGCTCTACCGCCTGGACCCGTCGGACGTGAGCTGACGCAACGCGAACCACAGCTCCATGCGCACGTCCGGGTCGTCGAGGTCGGCGTCCAGCAGGGCGGCGCAGCGGGCGATGCGCTGGCGCACGGTGTTGCGGTGGACGTCCAGGGCGACCGCCGCGCGGTCCCAACTGCCGTGCAGTGAGAGCCAGTTGCGCAGTGTCTCGGTGAGGGCCGGCCGGCCGGCGAGCGGCGCCAGGAGGGTGTGGGCGTGGGCCTCGGCGTCCGCGCGTGGCACCAGGTCCGCCAGCGCCGGCCGCGCCCCGTGCCGGACCAGCGGGGCGCGGGTGGCGCGGGCCCGGGCCAGGGCGCGGGCCGCCTGGGTGTCGGCGTCCGGCCACGCGTCCGGCGCCACGACGGCACTGGCCCCGAGCGTCCAGCCGGGCTGCGCCTCCGGCTCCCGCCCGCCCGGCACCGAGACGGGCACGAGTACCCGTACGACCTCACGCCCGAGGTCGACCAGCGGCGACCCCAGGGCGGCGCCGAGCGCCGAGGCGGCGACGGCGTCCGGGAGCTGGGTCTCGGGCCGGGCGTGCACGACGACCCAGCCGCCCTCCCCGAGCAGCGGCGCCACCTCGGCGGGCCGCGCGCCGAGCAGCAGCCGTACGAAGGCCGAGGAGCGCGCGGCCCCGGCTCCGCTGTGGTGCTCGCCGGTCAGCAGTGACAGCAGGACGGAGGCCACGGAGGCGATGGTGTGGTCGCCGGGCTCGCGCCGGGCGCTCGCCACCGCGAGGACGAACCCCTCACCGGCCCCGAGGGCGTAGGCGGTCAGGTGCGTGTCGCCGAGGGTGTCCGTGGCGGAGGTGGGGGCGGGGGGCGCGCTCCCGCCGGGCCGTACGACCCGCGCCAGCTTCGTCAGCGCCCGCCCCACCCCCGCCGCCGGTTCACGGCCGGCGGCGGCGATCCGGGTGCCGTCGGGGCCGTAGAGCACCGCGTGGCCGGCCAGCCGATGGGCCAGCTGGCGCAGGACCGAGGGGACCGGGTCGGGCCGGGCGGCGGCGGAGGCGAGGCTCTGCTGGGCCTCGGTGACGCGCCGCAGCTCGGCCAGCCGGGCCTGCGCCATCAGCTGCCACACCGCGCGCGCAACGCCGGAGAAGGTGGTCTGCGGGGGGACCTCCAGGAGCGGGAGGCCGTGGCGGTCGCAGGCGGCGACCAGGGCGCGCGGGACCGTGTCGTGCACCGGGGCCACCCCGAAGCCGAGGGCCGCGCCGCCCGCCGCGACGATCCGGGCGACGTAGTCGTCGAAGTAGGTCCCCGAGCCCGCCGCCTCAGGGACGTGCACCCCGGCCGTGAGCAGCAGCTCCCCGCCGAGCAGGTACGGGTACGGGTCGGCCATCTCCGACGTGTGCGCCCAGTGGATCACGGTCGAGGCGTCCGCCGGGCCCGCGATCCGCCGCAGGGCCAGGTCCTCGCGGGCCAGCAGGGCCGACAGCGGGATCGGCGGGGTCGGCGGGACCGCCGGGGCAGGCGAGGACGGTGAGGTCGCCGCTGGGGTGATCGGTTCCGGCATGGTGTGCGTTCCCTCCACTCCACCCCGTGCATATGGATGAAACGTACACTTCGCAGTCGCTTTCCGGCCACCTAGTGTCAAGTCCGTACGGCAGCCGCGGGTACGGGCGGATGTCCCCGCGAGCCCCTGCCGTCGTCCCCACTCCCCTGCATCTGCACGACACGCCACCGACAGTGCGCGAAGGAGGGCCCCCACCATGGCCGTCGACTACACAGTGATCGTCGTCTATCTCGCCGGGATGCTGGCGATGGGCTGGTGGGGCATGCGCCGCGCCAGGTCGAAGAGCGACTTCCTGGTGGCGGGCCGCCGCCTCGGGCCCGCCATGTACTCCGGCACCATGGCGGCGATCGTCCTCGGCGGCGCGTCCACCATCGGCGGTGTGGGCCTCGGCTACCGGTACGGCCTCTCCGGCGCCTGGATGGTCTTCACCATCGGTCTCGGCCTGCTGGCGCTGTCGGTCTTCTTCTCCGCCCGCATCGCCCGCCTGAGGGTCTACACCGTCTCGGAGATGCTCGACCTGCGCTACGGCGGCAGGGCGGGCGTCATCTCGGGCGTGGTCATGTGGGCGTACACCCTGATGCTGGCCGTCACCTCGACGATCGCCTACGCCACGATCTTCGACGTCCTCTTCGACATGAACCGCACGCTCGCGATCGTCATCGGCGGCTCCATCGTCGTCGCGTACTCCACGCTCGGCGGCATGTGGTCGATCACCCTCACGGACATGGTCCAGTTCGTGGTGAAGACCATCGGCGTGCTGCTCCTGCTCCTGCCGATCGCGGTCGTCAAGGCAGGCGGCTTCGGGGCGATGCGGGCCAAGCTGCCGACCTCCTACTTCGACCCGCTGGGTATCGGCGGCGAGACGATCTTCACCTACGTCCTGATCTACACGTTCGGCATGCTGATCGGCCAGGACATCTGGCAGCGCGTGTTCACCGCCCGCAGCGACAGGACGGCCAGGTGGGGCGGCACGGTGGCCGGGACCTACTGTCTGGCCTACGCCCTGGCCGGCGCGGTGATCGGTACGGCCGCCAAGGTGCTGTACCCGAAGCTGGGCAGCCCCGACGACGCCTTCGCCACCATCGTCAAGGCCGAACTCCCCGTCGGTGTCCGCGGGTTGGTGCTGGCCGCCGCGCTCGCCGCCGTGATGTCGACGTCCTCCGGCGCCCTGATCGCCTGTGCGACGGTGGCCAACAACGACATCTGGTCGCGGCTGCGGGGCCGCACCGGGCGCCCGTCCGGGGACCATGACGAGGTCGGCGGCAACCGCGCCTTCATCCTGATCATGGGCGTGGCGGTGATCGGCACGGCGATCGCGCTGAACAACGTGGTCGAGGCGCTGACCGTCGCCTACAACCTGCTCGTCGGCGGCCTGCTCGTCCCGATCCTCGGCGGTCTGCTGTGGAAGCGCGGCACGGCCCAGGGCGCGCTCGCCTCGGTGGTCGCCGGCGGCCTCGCGGTCATCGGCCTGATGGCCGGGTTCGGCATCCTCGCCAACGAACCCGTCTACTACGGCCTGCTCGCCTCCCTCGCCTCCTACGTCGCCGTGTCCCTGGCCACCCGGCCCACCGACGAGACGGTCCTCGCCACCTGGCGGGAACGCCTCGCCGGACGGAACCCCGAACTCACCTCCGATCCGGTCCCGGCTCCCCAGTAGAGTCGTACGACAAGCAGTACATGCGCGACGAAGCGCAGGAAAGAAGGCATTTCACCATGAGCAGCAACGAGACGCCCCGCGGCCCCGTCGACTCCTCCCGCGTCCCGCGCTACGCCGGACCCGCGACCTTCGCCCGGCTGCCCCGCCTGGACGAGGTCGGCACCGCCGACGTCGCCGTCGTGGGCGTGCCGTTCGACTCCGGCGTCTCGTACCGGCCGGGCGCCCGCTTCGGCGGCAACGCCATCCGCGAGGCGTCCCGGCTGCTGCGCCCGTACAACCCGGCGCAGGACGCCTCCCCCTTCGCGCTCGCCCAGGTGGCGGACGGCGGCGACATCGCCGTGAACCCGTTCAACATCAACGAGGCCGTGGAGACCGTCGAGGCGGCGGCCGACGACCTGCTCGGCACGGGCGCGCGTCTGATGACGCTGGGCGGCGACCACACCATCGCGCTGCCGCTGCTGAGGAGCGTGGCGAAGAAGCACGGCCCGGTGGCCCTGCTGCACTTCGACGCCCACCTGGACACCTGGGACACCTACTTCGGCGCCGAGTACACCCACGGCACCCCGTTCCGCCGCGCGGTGGAGGAAGGCATCCTCGACACCTCGGCGCTGTCCCACGTCGGCACGCGCGGCCCGCTGTACGGCAAGCAGGACCTGACGGACGACGAGAAGATGGGCTTCGGCATCGTCACGTCGGCGGACGTCATGCGGCGCGGTGTGGACGAGATCGCCGACCAGCTGCGCCAGCGCGTCGGCGACCGCCCGCTGTACATCTCCATCGACATCGACTGCCTGGACCCCGCCCACGCGCCCGGCACGGGCACCCCGGAGGCGGGCGGCATGACCTCGCGGGAGCTGCTGGAGATCCTGCGCGGCCTGGCGTCGTGCAACCTGGTCTCGGCGGACGTGGTCGAGGTGGCCCCGGCGTACGACCACGCCGAGATCACCTCGGTCGCGGCCTCCCACACGGCCTACGAACTGACCACCATCATGAGCCGCCAGATCGCGGCGGCCCGGAAGGACGCGGAAGCGAAGTGACCCACGACCACGACCTGGTACTCCGCCCGACGCCGGCGCAGATCACCGCCGCCCTGAACCCCCCTGCGGGCCGCAACGGCGGGGACCTGGTCGTGGAGACGCTGACCGGGCTCGGCGCGACGACGGTCTTCGGCCTGCCCGGCCAGCACGCGCTCGGCATGTTCGACGCGCTGCGCAGGTCGTCGCTGCGGTACGTGGGCCTGCGGGTGGAGAACAACGCGGGCTTCGCGGCGGACGCGTACGGCCGCGTCACGGGCGAGGCCGCCCCGCTCCTCCTCTCGACGGGCCCCGGCGCGCTGACGTCGCTCGCGGCGCTCCAGGAGGCGGCGGCGGCGAGCGCGCCGGTGCTGGCGATCAGCAGCCAGGTCCCGACGGCCGGCCTGGGCGGCGGCCGGCACGGCTACCTGCACGAACTCCCGGACCAGTCCGCCTCGTTCCGGGGCGTCGTCAAGTCCGTCCACACGGTCCGCACGCAGTCCCAGGTCCCGTCCGCGATCGCCGACGCCTGGAGGTCGGCGCTGACGGCCCCGCACGGACCGGTGTGGGTGGAGATCCCCCAGGACGTCCTCCTCGCGCCGACCGCCCTGCCGGTGGTGACGGCACCGGACGCAACCCCGGAGGACCTGCCGCCCCGCCCCGAACTGACCGCTCTGGCCGCGCACCTGCTGTCCCGTGCCGCCCGCCCGGCGGTCATCGCGGGCGGCGGGGTCGTCCGCGCGGACGCCTCGGGCAAGCTGAGGCTGCTGGCCGAGAGACTCAAGGCCCCGGTCGTGACGACGTTCGGCGGCAAGGGCGCGTTCCCCTGGAACCACCCCCTCTCCCTCCAGTCCTGGCTGGAGGACCGGCACACGACGGACTTCCTTCAGGACGCGGACGTCCTCCTGGTCGTCGGCTCGGGCCTCGGTGAACTCTCCTCCAACTACCACACGTTCAAGCCCCGTGGCCGCGTGATCCAGATCGAGGCCGACCTCGGCAAGCTGGAGTCCAACCACCCGGCTCTGGGCATCCACGCGGATGCCCGCCTGGCGCTCCAGGCCTTGCTGGAGACGGTGCAGGAGCGCACGGACACGACGGCGCCGCAGCGGGTGCGAGAGCTGCTGGAGAAGGTGGCGGCCCGCATCGCCGGGCAGGAACTGGCGCTGGAGCAGCAGGTGTTGGGGGCCGTCCGTGACGCGCTGCCCGCCGGCTCCCCGTCCTTCTGGGACATGACGATCCTCGCCTACTGGGCGTGGTCGGCCTTCGACGCCAAGGGCCCGAACCTCATGCACTCGGCCCAGGGCGCCGGCGGCCTCGGCTACGGCTTCCCGGCGGCGCTGGGCGCGGCGGCGGCCGACCCGGGCCGCCCGGTCCTCGCGGTCTCCGGCGACGGCGGCGCCCTGTACTCGATCGCGGAACTGGCCACCGCGCGCCAGTACGACCTCCCGGTCACCTGGCTGATCGTCGACGACGGCGGCTACGGCATCCTCCGCGAGTACATGACGGACGCCTTCGGCCGGCCGACAGCCACGGAGCTGACCCGCCCGGACTACGTGGCCCTGGCGGAGTCCTTCGGCGTCCCGGGCGTACGGACCTCTGCGCAGACCCTGCGGGAGGACCTGGCGAAGGCCCTCGCGACGCCGGGCCCCTCGGTGGTCGTACTCCCCGCGCTGCTGCGGATGTTCGCGCCGACGCACCTGGGCTGACCGGCCCGCTTCAGGGGTTCGACGGGCGGGTCACGCCAGGGCCGTCGCCGTCGCGCGGGCGAAGCCTTCCGGGTTGTCCAGCATGATGTTGTGGCCGCACCCCGGCACCCGGGCGACCGTGACGCCGGCCGACTCCAGGGAGCCGATGCCGGTGAGCGTGTCGTCGTCCTCGGGGAGGAGGAAGGTGCGCGGGATCGGCAGGCCGGCGAGGAGTTCGCGCAGGGTGGGGGTGGTGCCGCGGACCAGGTGCACGGCGCTGCGGTGCAGGGCCTCGCGGCCCGCCAGGCGCATGGTGGACCACCAGTGGGGGCCGACCCGGTCGCGGACCTCGGCCCAGCCGCCCGCCAGGAACTCCTCCTCCGGGTAGTGGGCGATGCCGCTGCTGCCGGGCCCGCCCGGCCGGGGCGTGAGCGGGTCGAGGTTGGCGTCGATCAGCACCAGGCGCGAGACCAGCTCGGGATGCCGGGCGGCCAGCACGATCGCCACGGAGCCGCCCATGCTGTGCGCGACGAGTCCGGCGCCCGTGACACCGGCGGACCTCAGGGCTGCGGCCAGCGTGTCCGCGTGGGACTCCAGCGTGTAGTCGAAGTCCGCGGGGCGGTCGCTGATGCCGTGGCCGAGCAGGCCGACCAGGAGGCAGCGGCGCCCGGACAGCAGGGGGTGGCACGCGGCCTCGGCGAAGTAGGCGGGCGCGGTGGCCCCCAGGCCGTGCACGTACACGCGGGCCGGTTCCTCCCCCGGCAGTTCGACCCAGCGCATCAGGTCGCCGGCGGGTGTCCCGACGGCGGCACGCATTTCTTCCCCCTTTGCGAATATGTCGTTTCGACATACCCTAGCCGCGGCCGCCCCCTGCCCCACAATGGGAGGCATGCCGATACCCGGGACACCCAGCCGCGCCCAACTCGTCGACCACCTGGTGAGGACCCGTATCGCGGGGGACGTCGCCACGCCCCGCGAGAACAACCTCTCCCACTACCGCAAGCTGGCCAACGGCGACCGTCACTACTGGCTCGGTCTGGAGCTGGGCGACCGCTGGGCGGACGAGCAGGACGTGCTCGCCGTGATGGCGGAGCGGGCCGGAGTCAACGACGACCCCGAGTACCGGTACGGACAGGACACCATCGACCCGGAGTTGACCGTCGACGCGCTGGAGCGGATGGCGGCGCGGCTGCGCAAGGCGGCCAAGGGGCGGCAGCGGGTGCTGTTCGCCACCGGCCACCCGGGCGGCCTGCTCGACGTGCACCGGGCCACCGCCGCCGCGCTGCGCGCCGCCGGCTGCGAGATCGTGGTCATCCCGGACGGGCTGCAGACGGACGAGGGGTACGTCATGCAGTTCGCGGACGTGGCCGTGCTGGAGCACGGGGCGACGCTGTGGCACACCCACTCCGGCGAGCCGATGCGGGCCGTTCTGACGGGACTTGAGCGCACGGGGCGCCCGCTGCCCGATCTCGTCGTCGCCGACCACGGCTGGGCCGGGTACGCCGGACAGCACGGCGTCGACTCCGTCGGCTACGCCGACTGCAACGACCCCGCGCTGTTCCTCGCCGAGTCCGAGGGCACCCTCCAGGCCGTCGTACCACTGGACGACCGGGTGCCGAGCCCGCGCTTCTACGACCCGATGACGGCCTACCTGCTGGCACAGGCGGGGCTTTCCTGACCGCCGGGGTCAGCGCGGTACGCGGACCACGCCCTCCTGGATCACGGTGATGGCGAGCTGCCCGTCCTGCGTGTAGATGCGGGCCTGCCCCAGGCCCCGGCCGCCGTGCGCGGACGGCGACTCCTGGTCGTACAGCAGCCAGTCGTCGGCGCGGAAGGGGCGGTGGAACCACATCGCGTGGTCCAGGGAGGCCCCGACCACGTCCCCGACCGCCCAGCCGCCGCGGCCGTGCGCGAGCAGGACCGAGTCGAGCAGCGTCATGTCGGAGACGTAGGTCGCGAGGACGACGTGCAGCAGCGGGTCGTCGTCGAGCTTGCCGTTGGTGCGGAACCACACCTGGCTGTGCGGCTCGCGCGGCGCGCCGAACTGCCCGTACGGCGGCTCCTCGACGTAGCGCAGGTCGACCGCCTCGCGGGCCTCCAGGAACCGCTCGACCACGGCCGGGTCGAGGTGGCCGTAGCCGCGCAGCCGCTCCTGGGAGGTCGGCAGGGTCGCCGGGTCCGGGGCGGACGGCATCGGCGCCTGGTGGTCGAGTCCCTCCTCGTGCGCCTGGAAGGAGGCGGAGAGGTGGAAGATCGGCTTGCCGTGCTGGACGGCGACCACACGGCGCGTGGTGAAGGAGCGGCCGTCGCGGATGCGGTCCACGGTGTAGACGATCGGGGCGCCGGGGTCGCCCGGCCGCAGGAAGTAGGCGTGGAGGGAGTGGGCGGGCCGGTCCGCGGGGACCGTCCGGCCGGCGGCGACCAGCGCCTGCGCCGCGACCTGCCCCCCGAAGACGCGGGGGACGACGGCGGAGCGGGACTGGCCGCGGAAGATGTCCTCCTCGATCTGCTCCAGGTCGAGCAGATCGAGGAGGTCCTGAAGTGCCTGGCTCATGGCAGGTAGTTGTACAGGGCAGAGATTGCGCGGCCCTTACAGGCCCATGTCCTTGGCGATGATCGTCTTCATGATCTCGCTGGTGCCGCCGTAGATGCGGTTGACGCGGTTGTCGGCGTACAGGCGGGCGATCGGGTACTCGTTCATGTAGCCGTAGCCGCCGTGCAGCTGGAGGCAGCGGTCGATCACGCGGTGGGCGACCTCGGTGCAGAACAGCTTGGCGGAGGCGGCCTCGGCGGGGGTCAGCTCACCGGCGTCCAGGGCCTCGGTCGCGCGGTCGGCGACGGCCTCGGCGGCGTCCACCTCGGCCTGGCAGGCGGCCAGCTCGAACTTGGTGTTCTGGAAGTGCGCGACCGGCTTGCCGAAGACGGTGCGCTCCTGCACGTACTGCTTGGCGAACCGGACGGCGGCCTTGGCCTGCGCGTAGGCGCCGAAGGCGATGCCCCAGCGCTCGGAGGCGAGGTTGTGGCCGAGGTAGTAGAAGCCCTTGTTCTCCTCGCCGAGCAGGTCCTCGACCGGAACCTTGACGTCGACGAAGGCCAGCTCGGCGGTGTCGGAGGTCTTCAGGCCGAGCTTGTCGAGCTTGCGGCCGACGGAGTAGCCCTCGGACTTGGTGTCCACGGCGAACAGGGAGATGCCGTGGCGGCGGTCCTCGGCGGTCGGCGCGGCGGTGCGGGCACACACGATCACGCGGTCGGCGTGGACGCCGCCGGTGATGAAGGTCTTGGCGCCGTTGAGGACGTAGTGCGTGCCGTCCTCGGAGAGCTTGGCGGTGGACTTCATGCCCGCGAGGTCGGAGCCGGTGCCCGGCTCGGTCATCGCGATGGCCCACATCTCCTCGCCGGTGACGAACTTCGGCAGGTAGCGCTTCTTCTGCTCGTCCGTGGCCAGCATCTTGATGTAGGGCAGGGCGAGCAGCACGTGCACGCCGGAGCCGCCGAACTGGACGCCCGCGCGGGCGGTCTCCTCGTAGAGGACGGCCTCGAACTTGTGGCTGTCCAGGCCCGCGCCGCCGAACTCCTCCGGCACGTTGATGCCGAAGATGCCCAGCTCACCGAGCTTGTAGTAGAAGTCGCGCGGCGCCTGACCGGCGGCGAACCACTCGTCGTAGACCGGCACGACCTCGGCCTCGATGAAGGCCCGGAGGGTCTCCCGGAACGCCTCGTGATCCTCGTTGAACACCGTACGGCGCACGGCTACCTCCACGTCCCTCGGCACATCGGCATGTCTAAGCGCTTGCTCAGATTCGAAGATACCGGCGAGTACGGCAGCCGTCCAGGGTGAGCTAGCCCACCCGCCCCGCCCCGGCTACTCCTCTCCCGCCGCCTCGAACGCCCCGCACGCCATCCGGTGCAGCAGGGCGGCCGTGGCGGCCCGGCCGGGGAGGGTGCCGGCGCGGCCGAGGTGGGGGGTGGAGTTGAGCAGGCCGAAGACCGAGTGGACGGCGGAGCGGGCGGCGGGCTCCCGCAGCGCCGGGTACACCTCGCGGACCACCTCCACCCACAGCTCGACGTACTGCCGCTGGAGCTGGCGCACCAGCTTGCGGTCGCTGTCGCGCAGCCGGTCCAGCTCGCGGTCGTGCAGGGTGATCAGCGGGCGGTCGTCGAGGGCGAAGTCGATGTGCCCCTCGATCAGGGAGTCCAGGATCCGGCGCGCGGGCACCCCGTCGGCCTCCGCCAGGCGCCGCTTGGCCCCCGTCAGCAGCTGGCCGCTGATGCCGACCAGCAGCTCGGCGAGCATCGCGTCCTTGCCCGGGAAGTGGCGGTACAGGCCGGGGCCGCTGATGCCGACCGCGGCGCCTATCTCGTCCACACCGACGCCGTGGAAGCCACGCTCGGCGAAGAGCCGCGCGGCTTCCTTCAGGATCTGCTCGCGCCGGGTGGGGGCGTCGGTTCTCGTGACCATGCGAGTAATTCTAGACAGGGAGGTTAGCGGTCGTTAACCTGGAGGAGATGGTTAACGCTCATTAACAGGCGATCCACGGACGTCGATCACCGGTGAGGGGACCGCAGGATGCAGGAGGCACCGGAGCTTCGGAGCGCGGCAGATCCCGCGTCGGAGGCGTGGCGGGCCAATGAACAAGCCCATCTCGCGCTCGTCGAGGAACTGCGCGGCAAGCTGGCCGCGGCGGCGCTGGGCGGCGGCGAGAAGGCACGCGCCCGGCACACCGCGCGCGGCAAGCTGCTGCCCAGGGACCGGGTGGACACGCTGCTCGATCCGGGCTCGCCGTTCCTGGAGCTGGCCCCCCTCGCGGCCGACGGGATGTACGACGGCCAGGCCCCGGCCGCCGGCGTGATCGCCGGGATCGGGCGGGTCAGCGGGCGCGAGTGCGTGATCGTCGCCAATGACGCCACCGTCAAGGGCGGCACGTACTACCCGATGACCGTGAAGAAGCATCTGCGCGCCCAGGAGGTGGCCCTCGACAACCGCCTGCCGTGCGTGTACCTGGTGGACTCCGGCGGCGCGTTCCTGCCGATGCAGGACGAGGTGTTCCCGGACCGCGAGCACTTCGGGCGGATCTTCTACAACCAGGCGCGGATGTCCGGCGCGGGCATCCCGCAGATCGCCGCCGTCCTCGGCTCGTGCACGGCCGGCGGCGCGTACGTGCCCGCGATGAGCGACGAGGCGGTCATCGTACGGAACCAGGGCACGATCTTCCTCGGCGGCCCGCCCCTGGTGAAGGCGGCGACGGGTGAGGTCGTGACGGCGGAGGAGCTGGGCGGCGGCGAGGTCCACTCCCGGGTCTCCGGCGTCACCGACCACCTCGCCGAGGACGACGCGCACGCGCTCAGGATCGTGCGGAACATCGTCGCCACGCTCCCGGCCCGGCGGTCCCTGCCCTGGGACGTCCAGCCGTCGGTGGAGCCCAAGGCCGACCCCTACGGGCTGTACGGCGCGGTCCCGGTCGACTCCCGTACCCCCTACGACGTACGCGAGATCATCGCGCGGATCACGGACGGCTCCCGGTTCGCCGAGTTCAAGAGCGAGTTCGGGCAGACGCTCGTCACCGGCTTCGCGCGCGTGCACGGCCACCCGGTCGGGATCGTCGCCAACAACGGCATCCTGTTCTCGGAGTCCGCCCAGAAGGGCGCCCACTTCATCGAGCTGTGCGACCAGCGCGGCATCCCGCTGCTGTTCCTGCAGAACATCTCGGGGTTCATGGTCGGCAAGGACTACGAGGCGGGCGGCATCGCCAAGCACGGCGCCAAGATGGTGACGGCCGTCGCCTGCACGCGCGTGCCGAAGCTGACCGTGGTGGTCGGCGGGTCGTACGGCGCGGGCAACTACTCGATGTGCGGCCGGGCCTACTCCCCCCGCTTCCTGTGGATGTGGCCCAACGCCAAGATCTCGGTCATGGGCGGCGAGCAGGCGGCCAGCGTGCTCGCCACGGTCAAGCGGGACCAGTTGGAGGCGCGCGGGGAGCACTGGCCCGCCGAGGACGAGGAGGCCTTCAAGGCGCCGATCCGCGCGCAGTACGAGCGCCAGGGCAACGCCTACTACGCCACGGCCCGCCTGTGGGACGACGGCGTGATCGACCCCCTGGACACCCGTCAGGTGCTGGGCCTCGCCCTGACGGCCTGCGCCAACGCGCCACTTGCCGAAAAGGACTCCACGACGCCCCAGTTCGGCGTCTTCCGGATGTGAGGAGGGGACCCGTGTTCGACACAGTGCTGGTCGCCAACCGGGGCGAGATCGCCGTACGCGTCATCCGTACGCTCCGTTCGCTGGGCGTGCGCTCGGTGGCGGTCTTCTCCGACGCCGACGCGGACGCGCGCCATGTCCGGGAGGCCGACACGGCGGTGCGGATCGGCCCGGCGCCGGCCGCCGAGAGCTATCTGTCGGTGCAGCGGCTGCTCGATGCCGCCGCCCGCACCGGCGCACAGGCGGTCCACCCCGGCTACGGCTTCCTCGCCGAGAACGCCGGCTTCGCGCGCGCGTGCGAGCAGGCGGGGCTCGTGTTCGTCGGCCCGCCGGCGGACGCGATCGCGCTCATGGGCGACAAGATCCGCGCCAAGGAGACGGTGCGGGCGGCCGGGGTGCCGGTCGTCCCGGGCGGCCGCGATCCCGAACTGGCCGAGGCCGCCCGTGCGTTGGGCGCGCCCGTGCTGCTGAAGCCGTCGGCCGGCGGGGGCGGCAAGGGTATGCGGCTGGTGCGGGACATGACCGTCCTGGAGGAGGAGATCGCCGCCGCCCGCCGCGAGGCCCGCGCCTCCTTCGGCGACGACACCCTGCTGGTGGAGCGGTGGATCGACCGGCCCCGGCACATCGAGATCCAGGTCCTCGCGGACGGGCACGGGGGCGTCGTGCACCTCGGCGAGCGCGAGTGCTCGCTCCAGCGGCGCCACCAGAAGATCATCGAGGAGGCGCCGAGCGTGCTCCTCGACGAGGCCACGCGCGCGGCGATGGGCGAGGCGGCCGTGCAGGCGGCCCGCTCCTGCGGGTACCGGGGCGCGGGCACGGTGGAGTTCATCGTGCCGGGCGGGGATCCCTCGCAGTACTACTTCATGGAGATGAACACCCGTCTCCAGGTGGAGCACCCGGTCACCGAACTCGTCACCGGCCTGGACCTGGTGGAGTGGCAGCTGCGGGTGGCGGCCGGGGAGAAGCTGGGCTTCGGGCAGCAGGACGTGACGCTCACCGGGCACGCCGTCGAGGCCCGCGTCTGCGCCGAGACCGTGTCCGTCAAAGAGGGCGCGCGCGGCTTCCTCCCCTCCGGCGGCACGGTGCTGCTGCTGGACGAGCCGCAGGGTGACGGCGTGCGCACCGACTCCGGGCTCAGCGAGGGCAGTGAGGTCGGCAGCCTGTACGACCCGATGCTGAGCAAGGTCATCGCCTGCGGTCCCGACCGCGAGACGGCGCTGCGCAAGCTGCGGGCGGCGCTCGCGCGGACGGTGACGCTGGGCGTGCCGACCAACGCGGGCTTCCTGCGGCGGCTGCTCGCGCATCCGGCGGTCGTCCGGGGAGAGCTGGACACCGGGCTGGTCGAGCGGGAGATGGACGGGCTGGTGCCGGACGGGGTGCCGGAGGAGGTCTACGCGGCGGCGGCACTGCTGCGCCAGGCCGCGCTCGCCCCCTCACCCGCACCCGCCGGCGCCCCCGGCTGGACGAACCCGTTCGCCGTCGCGGACGGCTGGCGCATGGGCGGGGAGCGGGCCTGGACACCGCACCACCTGCGGGTGCCGGGGCACGAGCCGGTCACCGTGCGCGTGCGCGGCACCCGGGACGGCGGCACGGAGCTGCTGCTGCCGGGGGCGGACACGCCGGTCCGGGCGTCCGGGGGCGTGCCCCCGCGGCCCGGCACCCGGGACCGGTTCGGCTTCCGGCTCGACGGCCTCGCCCACACCTTCGCCGTCTCGCCGGACGGCGGCTGGCTCGGCCGGGACGGTGACGCCTGGCAGGTGCGTGACCACGACCCGGTCGCCGCGTCCCTCACCGGGGCCGCGCACACGGGCGCCGACTCCCTCACCGCGCCGATGCCCGGCACGGTCACCGTGGTCAAGGTCGCCGTCGGCGACGAGGTGGCCGCCGGGCAGAGCCTGCTGGTGGTGGAGGCGATGAAGATGGAGCACGTCATCTCCGCCCCGCACGCCGGCACGGTCGCCGAGCTGGACGTGGCGCCGGGTGCGACGGTCGCCATGGACCAGGTGCTGGCCGTGATCGCACCGCACGGGGAGGTGGCGCCGTGAGCGCCGCGCAACTGCCCATGGTCGTGCCGGCCTCGGACCTGCCCGCGCGGGTGCGGATCCACGAGGTCGGCGCGCGGGACGGGCTCCAGAACGAGAAGCGGACCGTCCCGTCCGAGGTGAAGGCGGAGTTCATCCGCCGACTGGCCGACGCGGGGCTGACGACGATCGAGGCGACGAGCTTCGTGCACCCGAAGTGGGTGCCCCAACTGGCCGACGCCGAGCAGCTGTTCCCGATGGTCCAGGACCTTCCCGGGGTCGCGCTGCCGGTGCTGGTGCCCAACCAGCGCGGCCTGGAGCGGGCCCTGGCCCTCGGCGCCGAGCGGATCGCCGTGTTCGCCAGCGCCACCGAGTCCTTCGCGAAGGCCAATCTCAACCGCACGCTGGACGAGTCGCTGGCGGTGTTCGCGCCGGTGGTGCGCCGGGCGAAGGACGAGGGCGCGCACGTGCGCGGCTATGTGTCGATGTGCTTCGGCGACCCGTGGGAGGGGGCGGTCCCCCTGCACCAGGTGGCCCGCGTCTGCACCGCCCTGAGGGACATGGGCTGCGACGAGCTGAGCCTCGGGGACACGATCGGGGTCGCGACCCCCGGCCATGTGCTCGAGCTGCTGTCCCTGCTGAACGAGGAGGGGGTGCCGACGAACATGATCGGCGTCCACTTCCACGACACCTACGGCCAGGCGCTCGCGAACACCTACGCGGCCCTGGAGCACGGGGTGACGACGATCGACGCGTCCGCGGGCGGCCTCGGCGGCTGCCCGTACGCCAAGTCCGCCACCGGCAACCTCGCCACCGAGGACCTCGTCTGGATGCTGCACGGCCTCGGCATCGAGACCGGGGTCGACCTCGGCCGTCTGACCGCCACCAGCGTGTGGATGGCCGCCCATCTGGACCGGCCCAGCCCGTCCCGTACCGTCCGCGCTCTCTCCCACAAGGACCAGTGATCAGCATGGACCACCGCCTCAGCCCCGAGCTGGAGGAACTCCGCCGTACGGTGGCCGAGTTCGCGCACGACGTCGTGGCGCCGAAGATCGGCGACTTCTACGAGCGGCACGAGTTCCCGTACGAGATCGTCCGCGAGATGGGCCGCATGGGCCTGTTCGGGCTGCCGTTCCCCGAGGAGTACGGCGGCATGGGCGGCGACTACCTGGCCCTCGGCATCGCGCTGGAGGAGCTGGCGCGGGTCGACTCGTCCGTGGCGATCACCCTGGAGGCCGGGGTCTCGCTGGGCGCGATGCCGCTGCACCTGTTCGGCACGCAGGAGCAGAAGCGGCAGTGGCTGCCCCGGCTCTGCTCGGGCGAGATCCTCGGCGCGTTCGGCCTGACCGAGCCGGACGGGGGCAGCGACGCGGGCGCGACCCGTACGACGGCCCGCCTCGACCCCGACACCGGCGAATGGGTGATCAACGGCACCAAGTGCTTCATCACCAACTCCGGCACCGACATCACGGGTTTGGTGACGGTCACCGCCGTCACCGGCCGCAAGCCCGACGGCAGGCCGCTCATCTCCTCCATCATCGTCCCGTCCGGCACCCCGGGCTTCACCGTCGCGGCGCCGTACTCGAAGGTGGGCTGGAACGCCTCCGACACCCGCGAGCTGTCGTTCGCCGACGTCCGGGTCCCGGCGGCCAACCTGCTGGGCGAGGAGGGCCGGGGCTACGCCCAGTTCCTGCGCATCCTGGACGAGGGCCGCATCGCCATCGCGGCGCTCGCGACGGGTCTGGCCCAGGGCTGTGTGGACGAGTCGGTGAAGTACGCGAAGGAGCGCGAGGCCTTCGGCCGCCCGATCGGCGCCAACCAGGCCATCCAGTTCAAGATCGCGGACATGGAGATGAAGGCCCACACGGCCCGGCTCGCCTGGCGCGACGCGGCGAGCCGGCTGGTCGCCGGGGAGCCGTTCAAGAAGGAGGCGGCCCTGGCCAAGCTCTACTCGTCCACCGTCGCGGTGGACAACGCCCGCGACGCCACCCAGATCCACGGCGGCTACGGCTTCATGAACGAGTACCCGGTGGCCCGGATGTGGCGCGACTCCAAGATCCTGGAGATCGGCGAGGGCACGAGTGAGGTCCAGCGGATGCTGATCGCACGGGAGTTGGGGCTGGTGAGCTGATCCGCGAGCCACCCGACCCTGGACATCAAGAAAGGTTAGGCTAACCTTTCTTCGAACCTGTCCAGCGGGCGCTCCGCCCCGGTCGAAAGCAGTCAGACCCATGCCCCTTGCCCGTGCCACCCACCTGACTCGCCGCGGAATCCTCTCCGCGGGCGGCGCCCTCGGACTCGGTGCCGCGCTCGCCGCCTGCGGGGACGGCAAGGGCAAAGGCAGTGGCTCGGACAAGGGGGCGGCCGGCGCCTCCGGGCCCTGGTCGTTCACGGACGATCGCGGCACGACCGTGAAGCTGGACAAGGCCCCCGCCCACATCGTCGCGTTCACCGGCGTAGGCGCCGCGCTCCACGACTACGGCATCCAGGTCACCGGCGTCTTCGGCCCGACGACCACCAAGGACGGCAAGGCCGACGTCCAGGCCGGCGACATGGACGTCAGCAAGGTCACGGTCCTCGGCAACGCCTGGGGGCAGTTCAACATCGAGAAGTACGCCTCGCTCGCGCCCGACGTGCTGATCTCCACGATGTTCGACGACGCCGGCACACTCTGGTACGTCCCGGAGGAGTCCAGGAAGAAGATCGCCGAGCTGGCTCCCAGCATCGGCATCTCCGTCTACGACCGCCGGCTGACCCGCTCACTGGAGCGGATGTGGGACCTCGCCGAGTCGCTCGGCGGTGACATGAAGGCCGCGAAGGCGACGGACGCCAAGAAGCGGTTCGAGGACGCCTCCGCCCGGCTGCGCGCCGCCGCCAAGGCCAAGCCGGGCATCAAGGTGATGGCCGGCTCGGCGAGCGACACCCTCTTCTACGTCTCCGGCACCCGGCTCTCGGTCGACCTGGAGTACTTCACGTCCCTCGGCGTGAACTTCGTCGAGCCCCCGGATTCCGCCAAGGCGAGGACCGGCGGCTGGTTCGAGTCGCTGAGCTGGGAGAACGCCGACAAGTACCCGGCCGACATCATCATGATGGACGACCGCACCTCGGCGATCCAGCCGGCCGCCCTCACCAAGCCGACGTGGAAGCAGCTGCCGGCGGTGAAGGCGGGCCAGGTCATCGCGCGCTCCCCGGAGCCGATCCTCTCCTACGACAAGTGCGTGCCGCTGGTGACGAGTCTGGCCGAGGCGCTGGAGAAGGCCAGGAAGGTCAGCTGACCGGTGAGCCGACCGCAGGGCCTGACCGCCGGACAGGCCCTGGCCAAGCCCTGACACCACCCCTCTCAGGAGCCCCCCATGACGACGGCCGTAGCCGCCCCGTTCCGCTTCTTCTCCCTCCAGGTCGTACGGACGAGGCGGCTCGGTCCGTCTCTGGTCCGGGTGACCTTCGCCGGCGACGACCTGGGCGAGTTCCGGTCGCTGGGGCACGACCAGTCCCTCTCGCTCTTCCTGCCGCACCCCCACCAGAGCGCGCCCGCCGTGCCCCTCGACCTCGGCGACGGCTGGTGGCAGGGCTGGCGCGAACTCCCGGACGACGTGCGGGCGGTGATGCGCTCGTACACACTGCGGGCGCTGCGCCGGGACCCCGACGAGATCGACGTCGACTTCGCCCTGCACACCCCCGCCGGCCCCGCCTCCCGCTGGGCCGCCCGCGCCGCGGCCGGCGACCGGGTGCTGGTGCTCGGCCCGGCCCTCGCCGACAACCGCGCCATCCGCTTCCGGCCGCCCGCGGACACCGACCTCGTCGTGCTGTGGGGCGACGAGACCGCCGTACCCGCCGCGACCGCGGTCCTCGAAGCCCTCCCCGCCCACGCCCGCGTCCGCGCCTGGCTGGAGGTGCCGCACGCCGGTGACATCCAGGACGTGCGCACCGCGGCGGACGCGGAGATCACATGGCTCGTGCGGCACGACGGGTCCCCCACGGCCGTCGACGCCGTACGGGCCGCCGAACTCCCCGCCGCCGAGCGGCCGTACGTGTGGCTCGCCGGCGAGTCCGGCCGGGTGAAGGCGCTGCGGCGGCACTTCGTCGCGCAACGCGGGGTCGACCGGCGGCGGGTGACCTTCGTCGGGTACTGGCGGCAGGGGATGACCGAAGAGCAGCTGCGGGCCGCCGAGTAACACACCGTCACGTGATCGTGATCACGGGTGAGGCATGCCTTGATCCAAATAACTTAGGTTAGGCTAACCTGAGTTAGGCGCTCCCGCAGCGGCTTCCGCTCCCACCCCCGCACGGACTGTCCCCCCGGAGGACCCCCACATGCGCTCGCACCTGCTCAATGGCCTCACCGCGGAGCACTACCGCAGCTCCGTGACCGAAGGAGTCGAGCGGGTGGCGGCCAGACTCGCCACCACCGACCGTCCGTTCACCGGCGTCACCGTGGACGCCCTCGCCCCCCGCGTCGACGCCATCGACCTGGACCGGCCGCTCGGCGACACCGCCGCCGTCCTGGACGAGCTGGAGGACGTCTACCTCCGCGACGCGGTCTACTTCCACCACCCCCGCTACCTCGCCCACCTCAACTGCCCGGTCGTCATCCCCGCGGTGCTCGGCGAGGCGGTGCTCGCCGCGGTCAACTCCTCCCTCGACACCTGGGACCAGTCGGCCGGCGGCACCCTCATCGAGCGCAAGCTCATCGACTGGACGGCCCGGCGGATCGGCCTCGGACCCGCCGCCGACGGCGTGTTCACCTCCGGCGGCACCCAGTCCAACCTCCAGGCGCTGCTGCTGGCCCGCGAGGAGGCCAAGACCGGCTCCCTCGCGAAACTGCGGATCTTCGCCTCCGAGGCCGGCCACTTCAGCGTGCAGAAGTCCGCCCGGCTCCTCGGCCTGGGCGAGGACGCGGTCGTGTCCGTCCCCGTCGACCACGACAAGCGCATGCGGACCGTGGCCCTCGCCCGCGAACTGGAGCGCTGCGCGCGGGGCGGCCTCGTCCCCATGGCCGTCGTCGCCACCGCCGGCACCACCGACTTCGGCTCCATCGACCCGCTGCCCGAGATCGCCGAGCTGTGCGCGCAGTCCGGCACCTGGCTGCACGTCGACGCCGCCTACGGCTGCGGGCTGCTCGCCTCGCCCACCCGGCGCCACCTCCTCGCGGGCATCGAGCGCGCCGACTCGGTCACCGTCGACTACCACAAGTCCTTCTTCCAGCCGGTGAGTTCCTCCGCCGTGCTGGTGCGGGACGCGGCCACCCTGCGCCACGCCACCTTCCACGCGGACTACCTCAACCCGCGCAGCACGGTGCGCGAACGCATCCCCAACCAGGTCGACAAGTCCCTGCAGACCACCCGCCGCTTCGACGCCCTCAAGCTGTGGACGACGCTGCGCGTGATGGGCGCGGACGGCATCGGCGCGCTCTTCGACGAGGTCTGCGACCTGGCCGCGCAGGGCTGGCGGATGCTCGCCGCCGACCCCCGCTTCGACGTCGTCGTGGAGCCCTCGCTGTCCACCCTCGTCTTCCGCTACATCCCGGCGGCCGTCACCGATCCGGCCGAGATCGACCGCGCCAACCTCCACGCCCGCAAGGCCCTGTTCGCCTCCGGCGACGCCGTGGTCGCGGGCACCAGGGCCGACGGCCGCCACTACCTGAAGTTCACCCTGCTCAACCCCGAGACGACCGCGGCCGACATCGCCGCCGTCCTCGACCTGATCGCCGGCCACGCCGAGCAGTACCTGGGAGACTCCCTTGACCGCGCTTCCTGAAGCCAGCCGCACCCATGACGTCGTGGGGATCGGGCTCGGCCCCTTCAACCTCGGCCTCGCCTGCCTCACCGAACCGATCGCCGAGCTGGACTGCGTGTTCCTGGAGTCCAAGCCGGACTTCGAGTGGCACGCCGGCATGTTCCTGGACGGCGCCCACCTGCAGACCCCGTTCCTGTCGGACCTGGTCACCCTGGCCGACCCGACCTCGCCGTACTCCTTCCTCAGCTACCTGAAGGAGAAGGGCCGGCTGTACTCGTTCTACATCCGCGAGAACTTCTATCCCCTGCGGGTCGAGTACGACGACTACTGCCGCTGGGCGGCGGGCCGGCTGGGCAGCGTGCGCTTCGGCACGACGGTCACCGAGGTGCGGTACGAGGACGAGGACGAGGTCTACGTCGTCCGCACGGACAACGGCACGGCCTACCGGGCCCGCCACCTCGTCCTCGGCACCGGCACCCCGCCGCACATCCCCGACGCCTGCCGGGGCCTGGCCGGCGACTTCATCCACAACTCCCGCTATCTGCGGCACAAGAGGGAACTGCAGGCCAAGAAGTCGATCACGCTGGTCGGCAGCGGCCAGTCGGCGGCGGAGATCTACCACGACCTGCTCGCCGAGATCGACGTCCACGGCTACCGGCTGAACTGGGTCACCCGCTCCCCGCGCTTCTTCCCGCTGGAGTACACCAAGCTCACGCTGGAGATGACCTCGCCGGAGTACATCGACTACTACCGCGCGCTGCCCGAGGCCACCCGCTACCGGCTGGCGAGCGAGCAGAAGGGCCTGTTCAAGGGCATCGACGGCGACCTGATCAACGAGATCTTCGACCTGCTCTACCGCAAGAACCTGGCCGGCCCCGTGCCGACCCGGCTGCTCACCAACTCCTCCCTGAACGGCGCGCGGTACGCGGACGGCACGTACACCCTCTCCTTCCGCCAGGAGGAGCAGGAGAAGGACTACGAGCTGACCAGCGAGGGCCTGATCCTCGCCACCGGCTACCGGTACACCGAGCCGGAGTTCCTCAGGCCCGTGCGGGACCGCCTGCGCTACGACGCGCACGGCAACTTCGACATCGCCCGCAACTACTCCGTCGACACCACGGGCCGGGGCGTCTTCCTGCAGAACGCCGGCGTCCACACCCACAGCATCACCAGCCCCGACCTGGGCATGGGCGCGTACCGCAACAGCTGCATCATCCGGGAGCTGCTCGGCACCGAGTACTACCCGGTCGAGAAGACCATCGCCTTCCAGGAGTTCGCGGTTTGACTTTTCCTCATCCCAAAGGGGCGGGGATTCTTCGCCGGTGGACAGAGTCACGAGTCTGACGAGACCGGCGTCAATCCCCACTGCTGTGCCGTTGCCCTGTGTCGCAGCTGCGGTCGGTCCTCAACCAAGATGCTGACGAACCAGCGTCCACCCGCATCACGGGACACTGTCACGGTCGTCGGCCGGGCATCCGTAGGCAGCGGTCGCGACCCGCGAATGTCCAGTGGCGATTGCATCTTCGCCAGGGTCAGCTCGCCATTGTGCCACCTGAAAGCGGACCCCTCGAAAGCCGAGCGTAAATGACGCAGGGTCTGCTGGAGCGGAACCGAGGACACGCCTGGAAAGGTAGAAGAACTCATCTTTCTTCTTCCACTCAGTCAGCATCGTAGAGGTCTCCGCATAGCTGATCCGACGGCGCTCCTCTGTGTAGCCGCCGGGAGAAATCCATGGTGCGGTTTTCCTGAATCCAACACCCGAACTGATGAACGCGCGGCCCCTTCCGCTCTGCCGTACAGGGACACGCGTCCAAGGAGTCATCGATGAGCACCACCCCACTGGTGGGCACCTTCACGTTCCGCCCCCTCGACCCCCTGAAGGACGCCGAGCTCCTCCACGCCTGGGTCACCCATCCCAAGGCTGCCTTCTGGATGATGCAGGACGCCACGCTGGCGGACGTCGAGCGGGCCTACATGGAGATCGCGGCCGACGAGCACCATCACGCGCTGCTCGGGCTCCGGGGCGGTGAACCGGTTTTCCTCATGGAGTACTACGACCCCGCGCACCGCGAACTGATCGGCCTGTACGAGCCGTTGCCCGGTGACGTCGGCATGCACTTCCTGACCCCCCCGACCGACACACCGGTGCACGGGTTCACCCGGGCGGTCCTCACCGCGGTGCTGGCACGCCTGTTCGCGGACCCGGCCGTGACACGGGTCGTCGTCGAGCCGGACGTGGCCAACACGGCCGTACACGCCCTGAACAAGGCCGTCGGGTTCGTGCCCGAGCGGGAGATCCAGAAGCCGGAGAAGAAGGCGTTGTTGAGTTTCTGCACGCGAGAGCAGTTCACGGCCGCGACGGGGGTGGCGATATGAGCCTCGCCGACGCCGTCGCGCACCTGTCCCCCGAGCGCTGGGCGAGCGCCAACCGGGCCCTCGTCCGCAAGGCCCTCGCCGAGTTCGCCCACGAGCGCCTCGTCACCCCCGAGGAGTACGGCGGCCAGTACGTCGTCCGCAGTGACGACGGGCTCACCTCCTACCGCTTCACCGCCGTCCGCCGCGCCCTCGACCACTGGCAGATCGACGCCGGCTCCCTCACCCGGTACCGCGACGGAGCCGAACTCCCCCTGGAAGCCCTGGACTTCTTCGTCGAGCTGAAGGGCTCACTCGGCCTGAGCGACGAGGTCCTGCCGGTCTACCTGGAGGAGATCTCCTCCACCCTCTCCGGCACCTGCTACAAGCTGACCAAGCCCCGCGTCACCTCCGCGGAGCTGGCCCGCGGCGGCTTCCAGGCGATCGAGACCGGGATGACCGAGGGACACCCGTGCTTCGTCGCGAACAACGGGCGGCTCGGCTTCGGCGTCCACGAGTACCTGTCCTACGCCCCGGAGACCGCGAGCCCCGTCCGGCTGGTGTGGCTGGCCGCGCACCGATCGCGGGCCGCGTTCACGGCGGGCGCCGGCATCGAGTACGAGTCCTTCCTGCGGGACGAGCTGGGCGAGCGGACCCTGGACCGGTTCCGCGCCACCCTCACCGGGCAGGGCCTCGACCCCGGTGACTACCTGCTGATCCCGGTCCACCCCTGGCAGTGGTGGAACAAGCTGTCCGTCACCTTCGCCGCCGAGGTGGCCCGGCGGCACCTGGTCTGCCTCGGCGAGGGCGACGACGAGTACCTGGCCCAGCAGTCCATCCGGACGTTCTTCAACCGCAGCCACCCGCACAAGCACTACGTGAAGACGGCCCTGTCCGTGCTCAACATGGGCTTCATGCGCGGTCTGTCGGCCGCCTACATGGAGGCCACCCCGGCGATCAACGACTGGCTGGCCCAGCTGATCGAGAACGACCCGGTGCTGAAGTCGGCCGGCCTGAGCATCATCCGGGAGCGGGCCGCCGTCGGCTACCGGCACCTGGAGTACGAGCGTGCCACCGACCGCTACTCGCCGTACCGCAAGATGCTGGCCGCGCTGTGGCGGGAGAGCCCGGTGCCCTCCCTCCAGGACGGCGAGTCGCTCGCGACCATGGCGTCCCTGCTGCACGTCGACCACACCGGCGCCTCCTTCGCGGGCGCGCTGATCGAACGCTCCCAACTCGCGCCCACCGAGTGGCTGCGGCGGTACCTGCGGGCCTACTACACCCCGCTGCTGCACAGCTTCTACGCCTACGACCTGGTCTTCATGCCGCACGGCGAGAACGTGATCCTCGTGCTGGCGGACGGGGTCGTCCGGCGGGCCGTCTACAAGGACATCGCCGAGGAGATCGCGGTGATGGACCCGGACGCGGCCCTGCCTGCGCAGGTGCGGCGGATCCGGGTCGAGGTCCCCGAGGACAAGAAGCTGCTGTCGCTCTTCACGGACGTCTTCGACTGCTTCTTCCGGTTCCTCGCCGCGCACCTGGCCGCCGAGGGCGCCTTGACGGAGGACGGCTTCTGGCGCACGGTCGCGGAGGTCACCCGCGAGTACCAGGAGGCCAACCCCCAGCTGGCCGACCGGTTCCGGCAGTACGACCTCTTCGCCCCCGAGTTCGCCCTGTCCTGCCTCAACCGGCTCCAGCTGCGCGACAACCGGCAGATGGTGGACCTGGCCGATCCCTCCGGCGCGCTCCAGCTCGTCGGGACCCTGCGCAACCCCATCGCCGGGTTCTGACCGTGCGGACGGGCGGGCACCGGCGGTGTACGGTCCACCGCCGGTGCCCGCCAGGCTCAGCCTAGGCCGCGGGCCACGGCACCTGCGGCGAGCGGTAGTAGCCGATCCCGAGGGCGTCCCAGCGCGGGGCCTGGGCGGCGAGGCGCACCTTGTAGGCGTCCCAGTCGTGCGTGGCCGCCGGGGACCAGCCCAGCTCGGCCGCGCCCGGCAGCCGCGGGAAGGCCATGTAGTCGATGTCGGCGGACGTCTTCAGCGTCTCGGACCACAGCGGCGCCTCCACGCCCCGGACCGCCGGCGCCGGCGCGCCGGCCAGGTAGCTCCCCGGGTCCCAGTCGTACGACCGCCGCACCTCCACCAGCCCGGCCCAGGTGAGGCCCAGCCTGGTGTCCTTGGTGTACTTCATGTCGAGGTAGACCCGGTCGGCCGGGGACAGGATCAGCCCGGTGCCGCCCCGCGCGGCCGCGACGACCTGGTCCTTGTCGGCGGCACTGGTGCTGTCCAGGCCCCAGTACTGGGCGAGGGCGCCCTTGACCGGATGGGCGCCGGTGAGCTGGTGCCAGCCGATGACCGTCTTGCCGTACTTCGCGACGACGGGCTGGATCCGGTCCATGAAGGTCACGTAGTCGGCGTGGCTGGTGGAGTGGGCCTCGTCGCCGCCGATGTGGAGGTAGCGGCCCGGGGTGAGCGCGGCCAGCTCGCGCACGACGTCGGCCACGAAGTCGTACGTCGCCTGCTTGGGCACGCACAGCGAGCTGAAGCCGACCTTGGTGCCGGTGTAGAGCGGGGGCGCGGTGCCGTCGCAGTCGAGCCGGGCGTAGGAGGCGAGGGCCGCGTTGGTGTGGCCGGGCATGTCGATCTCGGGGACGACCTCCAGGTAGCGGGAGGCCGCGTACCGGACGATCTCGCGGTACTGCGCCTTGGTGTAGTAGCCGCCCGGGCCGCCGCCGACCTCGGTGGAGCCGCCGTAGGTGGCCAGGCGGGGCCAGGAATCGACGGCGATGCGCCAGCCCTGGTCGTCGCTGAGGTGCAGGTGCAGCTCGTTGATCTTGTAGAGGGCGAGTTCGTCGATGTACCGCTCGACCTGGGCGACGGTGAAGAAGTGCCGGGCGACGTCCAGCATGGCGCCGCGGTAGGCGTAGCGGGGGCGGTCCTCGACGGTGCCGCCGGCGATCTGCCAGGGGCCGGGCTGGACGGTCCTCTTCTCCACGGCGGGCGGCAGCAGCTGACGCAGGGTCTGCACGCCGTGGAAGAGACCTGCGGGGGCGCTCGCGGTGATGGTGACACCGCCGGCGCCGCTGTTCAGCCGGTAGCCCTCGGCGCCGAAGCCGCTCTTCACGAGGTGGAGCCGGATGCCACCGGTGCCGTGCTCGGTGAGCGGCAGCCGGTAGCCGGTGGAGGGCCGCAGCAGGCCGGCGAGGTAGGCGCCGATCCGGCGGACCTGGGGGGTGGCGTCGACGCGGACGCCGGTGTCGCGGGTGATGCGGTACGCGGCGGCGCCGGGTGCGGCCGAGGCGGGCGCCGGCACCACCTGGCCGAGGGGGGTCGGGGCGGCGGCCCCGGCGGCGGGGGCGGCCCCGAGGGTGCCGATCCCGGCCGCCGCGACGAGCAGCAGGGACCCGAGGACGCGGGGGACGACGGTGGTTCGGGGAGTCGTGCTGTGGTTGCGTCTCACATGCGCTCCCTTCAAATGTGGTCGAGACCACTGTCCCGCAGATCCGGTGAAACAATCCCTCCATGGCGGAAATCATCCAGAAGGACGGCACCTGGGCCTTCGACGGCGACGCGCTGCGGCTCACTCCGGGCCGGGACAAGAGCGTGGGTCCGCTCCGCCGGGCGCTGGGCGAACTCGTCGTACCTCTGGGGGCGTTGGCCGGGATCTCCGTCGAGCAGGGGCGCAGGTCGGGGCGGCTGAGGCTGCGGTTGCGCGACGGCGCCGACCCTCTGACCCAGGCGACCGGCGGGCGGCTCGCGGAGGGGGACGACCCGTATCAGCTGGCGGTGCAGTCCGACCGGTACGGGGTCGCCGAGTACGTCGCGGACGAGGTGCGCCGCGCGCTGCTGCTGGAGCAGGTCCCGCCGGAGCCGGCCCAGGCGTTCCTGCTGCCCGGCCCGGCGCTGCCGGTGTCCGTCTCCGCCGGGGACGGCACGGCGAGCTTCGACGGGGAGCAGGTGCGGCTGGAGTGGAACTGGAAGACGGAGGACGCCAAGGCCGCCGCCGGGCCCCGGACGATACCGCTCGACGAGATCACCGGCGTCGAGTGGCAGCCGGCGGCCGGGCTGGAGAACGGGCACCTGCGGTTCCGGTTACGCGGCGCGCCGGTCGCGGCGCCGCCCAAGTACGACCCGAACGCGGTCGAGTTGTGGGGCTTCAAGAAGGACCCGCTCATGGCGCTGGTCGCCGCCGCCGTCCAGGCACGGCTGCCGCACCCCATGGCGCGCGCCGCGGACGCCGGCCGGACGCGGCGCCCGGCACCGGCCACGGAGCCGGCGGCCGGGGCCGACGGCCATGACACGCTGCTGCGCCGGCTGCGCGAGCTGGGCGAGCTGCACCGGGACGGGGTGCTGACGGACGACGAGTTCGCCCTGGCCAAGCAGGCGGTCCTCAAGCGGATGTGAGGGCCCGTGTGACGACCGCCACGCCCGCCACCCGCCCCCCCCCTGCCCGAAATCGGGCACGTTTCTTGCGAAACCGGCGCCGGTGGCTCAGGATCTACCGGGTGCACGACGAACTCGTAGATCATCTGACGCGTTCCTCGCCCCTGAACCGGGGCGAGGCGCTGCGGGTGATCCAGGACGTGCTCGCCTACTTCGACGAGTCGACCGAGGACTACGTCCGTCGCCGCCACCGCGAACTCCAGGCGCAGGGCCTGGTCAACGCGGAGATCTTCGAGAGGATCGCGGCGGACCTCAAGTACCGAGCGGTGGCACCGCCCGAGCTGACCCTCAGGCAGCTGCGCCGCATCGTCTACGGCTAGGAATACCTATACATGTGCGGAATTGTCGGATACATCGGGAAGCGTGACGTGGCCCCGCTGCTGCTCGAAGGGCTGCAGCGGCTGGAGTACCGCGGCTACGACTCCGCGGGGCTGGTCGTCACCTCCCCGAAGACGCCGGGCCTGAAGATGGTCAAGGCCAAGGGCCGGGTCCGCGACCTGGAGGCCAAGGTCCCGGCGCGCTTCAAGGGCACCACCGGCATCGCCCACACCCGCTGGGCCACCCACGGCGCCCCCTCCGACGTCAACGCCCACCCGCACATGTCGGCCGACAACAAGGTCGCCGTGGTGCACAACGGCATCATCGACAACGCCGCCGACCTGCGCCGCAAGCTGGAGGCGGACGGCGTCGAGTTCCTCTCCGAGACCGACACCGAGGTCCTCACCCACCTCATCGCCCGCTCAGGCGCCGAGAAGCTGGAGGACAAGGTCCGCCAGGCGGTCCGGCTGGTCGAGGGCACCTACGGCATCGCCGTCCTGCACGCCGACTTCCCCGACCGCATCGTGGTGGCCCGCAACGGCTCCCCGGTCGTCCTCGGCATCGGCGAGAAGGAGATGTTCGTCGCCTCGGACATCGCCGCGCTGGTCACCCACACGCGCCAGATAGTGACCCTCGACGACGGCGAGATGGCCACCCTGAAGGCCGACGACTTCCGCACCTACACCACCGAGGGCACGCGCACCACGGCCGAGCCCACCACGGTGGAGTGGGAGGCCGAGTCGTACGACATGGGCGGCCACGACACCTACATGCACAAGGAGATCTTCGAGCAGGCCGACGCCGTGGACCGCGTGCTGCGCGGCCGCATCGACGACCGCTTCTCCACCGTGCACCTCGGCGGCCTCAACCTCGACGCCCGCGAGGCCCGGCAGATCCGCCGCGTGAAGATCCTCGGCTGCGGCACCTCGTACCACGCGGGGCTCATCGGCGCCCAGATGATCGAGGAGCTGGCCCGCATCCCCGCCGACGCCGAGCCGGCCTCCGAGTTCCGCTACCGCAACGCGGTCGTGGACCCCGACACCCTGTACGTCGCGGTCTCCCAGTCCGGCGAGACGTACGACGTCCTCGCCGCCGTGCAGGAGCTGAAGCGCAAGGGCGCCCGGGTCTTCGGCGTCGTCAACGTGGTGGGCTCGGCGATCGCCCGCGAGGCGGACGCCGGCATCTACGTCCACGCGGGCCCGGAGGTCTGCGTGGTGTCGACCAAGTGCTTCACCAACACCACGGTCGCCTTCGCCCTGCTCGCCCTGCACCTGGGCCGCACCCGCGACCTCTCGGTCCGCGACGGCAAGCGGATCATCGAGGGCCTGCGCAGGCTGCCGGACCAGATCACCGAGATCCTCAAGCAGGAGGAGAAGATCAAGGAGCTGGCCGAGCTGTACGCCGACGCCCGCTCGATGCTCTTCATCGGCCGTGTGCGGGGCTACCCGGTCGCCCGCGAGGCCTCCCTCAAGCTCAAGGAGGTCTCCTACATCCATGCCGAGGCCTACCCCGCCTCCGAGCTGAAGCACGGCCCGCTGGCCCTGATCGAGCCCGCCCTGCCGACGGTCGCGATCGTCCCCGACGACGACCTGCTGGAGAAGAACCGCGCGGCCCTGGAGGAGATCAAGGCCCGCAGCGGCAAGATCGTCGCGGTGGCCCACCAGCACCAGGAGAAGGCGGACCAGACGATCGTCGTCCCGAAGAACGAGGACGAACTCGACCCCATCCTGATGGGCATCCCGCTCCAGCTCCTCGCCTACCACACGGCGCAGGCCCTGGGCCGGGACATCGACAAGCCGAGGAACCTGGCGAAGTCGGTGACGGTGGAGTAGATCCGGCCGGCGACAGAACGGGACCCCCACGCGTGCCACCCTGCGCGTGGGGGTCCGTTCGGTGCCGCTGCGGATCAGCCGGTGGCCGTCACCCCCCGGCCGGCGGCACGCCCCGGAAGCGTCGTCGGCCAGTGCGCGAGCGCGGCCGTCGCCGCGTACCAGGCCACCGCCCCGGCGACAGCGGCGACCCACCCCCCGGCCTTGGTCAGGGAGGAGCTGCCGGCGAAGGCCGCGACGGCCAGCACCAGCATCGCCAGGAACAGCAGCCCGTACATGAGCTGCCCGAGGCCGCCCCCGCCCGCGAGGGTGAGCGTGAGCGCCACGAGGGCGAACAGCAGAAGGAAGAGGCCGCCCGCGTCGGCGGACGAGTGCGCCGCGACGGCCCAGGTGAACCAGAGCGCGCCGAGGGCCGCGAAGCCCGTGCCGGAGGCGCTGTCCCCGCCGCGGAGGGCCAGCAGGCCGATGAGGAACAGGGCAACTCCGCCCACGTAGTGGGCCACTGAGACGGCGTCGGACGCGGCCACGCCGTGGATGACACCGGTCGTACCGAGGCCGAACGCCAACAGGGTTACCCCCAGGGCGAGTCGGCCGACCACGGTCGTGCTTCCGCTTCCCGCGGAGACTTCGTTGTCCACGGCGGGCTCCCTTCGTGCTGTGCAGTTGCGCGGTGACCGGTATATGCCCTTCACAAGGGCACAAACCACCTCTACGCGCGAGTAGTTTCGCGCTGCACCAAGGGAGTTGACAGGCTCAGGGGATGACGATCACAGGCCGCCGCGCCCGCTTGGCGAGCCGCCCGGCGACGGAACCGAAGATGCGGCCGACCAGGCCGTGCGTGGAGCCGACGACGATCGCGTCCGCCTCGTACTCCCGCCCGACCTCCTCCAGTTCGTGACAGATGTCCCCGCCCCGCTCGACCAGGATCCACGGCACCTCGGCCAGATAGTCCGCACAGGCCAGTTCCAGACCGAGGACCTCGGTGCGGTGGTCCGGTACGTCGACGAAGACCGGTGGCTCGCAGCCGGCCCACACGGTGGTCGGCAGCCGGTTGGCGACGTGCACGATGATCAGGCCGGAGTGGGAGCGGTGGGCCATGCCGATCGCGTAGGCGAGGGCACGCTCGCTGGAGGTGGAGCCGTCGAAGCCGACGACGACTCCGTGCCGGAAGGCGGGGTCGCAGGAGGGGCGTGACTCTTCCGCCGCCAGGGGCTCGGACGCCGTGGGATCGGCGACGGGCCGCTTGCGGTCCGCTGGTTCGAAGAATTCGTGACCGGCCATGGCTGTCTCGGCGTTGTGATCCTTTATGGGCGGGGGACGACAGTGTGCGACGGAGCGGTGCCACGGAGCTGTGTCCGGGAAACATCTTCCCAACCCCATACCCCCAAGGGTACGGCGGCACGCCTCCCGGGCCCAGCTCTCGCGCACGCTCCGTAAGCGGTCCCCCGATGTCCGTGAGTGGGTTCACCGGAGCATGCACGAGCCGCGCCCGTAACGCAATGGTTGCTGCCCCGTACAGGCGGTTTGCTCACGGTTCACAGACGTACGGTTGGTAATCGGCGGTGACCGACCGCTCGAACAGGCGTTGAACCGGACGAACCGCCCACCCCGGGAGTACCCGCAAGGAGTACCCCGGAGGAGCACGAAGGGGAGTACGCGATGCCGCGAGCGCGGTCCACCTCCGAGCCGGACCCCGGGCCGGACGGCGCGAGCGAGGTGATCCGCTGGGCCGCCTTCAGCTGCGTCCTCGTCCCCGTCGTCCTGGTCTGGTACGGCACCTCGCTGGCCGGCGCGGCGGGGGCCGCGGCGGGGCTGGCCGCCGTCACGGCCGTGTGCCGGATGCTGCTGCGGCGCTCGGAACGGACCGCCGCGCGCTGCGCCGGGCGGCACGGCGGGCGACCCGGCGGACGTTCCGGCTCGCAAAGCGGCAGACGTCACACCCGGCGACGGACACCGGGTGACTGACCTGTTTCCACACCCCCCAACGTCTCTTTTCAGCCAACTTCTCAATGTCGCCCCCAGGGGGCCTGTACCACCCCCCAACCCCCGTTTGACCTGCACGGAAAGGGTCCACAGGCGGCTGCGCACCCTACGCGGTTCGGCCACCGCCACAAGGCGCACTTCCCTACGCCCCCCGCGAGTGCAACGCTTCGTGATCGAATGCTTCACGCCAAGTTGTCATGTCGACAATGTCCGGCGTGTCGAACCGGCCACCGTGAGACCGCGGTAGCCACTAGATTCGATCTTGACTGTCTTTACGGCGGGGGACTCGTGCAGGACCGAGGGGAAACGTGCAGGAGCGACACAACCGAGGAGCCGCGACCACCGAGGGGGGCTTAGCAGTATGAGCCACGACTCCACTGCCACGCCGGAAGCCGCGGCCCGGAAACTCTCCGGGCGCCGCCGCAAGGAGATCGTCGCGGTGCTGCTGTTCAGCGGCGGCCCCATCTTCGAGAGTTCCATTCCGCTGTCGGTCTTCGGGATCGACCGCCAGGACGCCGGCGTGCCGCGCTACCGACTGCTGGTGTGCGCCGGCGAGGAGGGCCCGCTGCGGACCACAGGGGGCCTGGAACTCACCGCACCGCATGGGCTGGAGGCGATCTCACGCGCCGGGACGGTCGTCGTACCGGCCTGGCGTTCGATCACCTCTCCGCCGCCGGAGGAGGCGCTCGACGCACTGCGCCGGGCGCACGAGGAGGGAGCCCGCATCGTCGGGCTGTGCACGGGCGCGTTCGTCCTCGCGGCGGCGGGCCTGCTGGACGGCCGCCCCGCGACCACCCACTGGATGTACGCGCCGACGCTGGCCAAGCGCTATCCGTCGGTGCACGTCGATCCACGCGAGCTGTTCGTGGACGACGGCGACGTGCTGACCTCGGCCGGTACGGCGGCCGGGATCGACCTCTGCCTCCACATCGTGCGGACGGACCACGGCAACGAGGCGGCCGGCGCGCTGGCCCGCCGCCTGGTGGTCCCGCCGCGCCGGACAGGCGGCCAGGAGCGCTACCTCGACCGGTCTTTACCGGAGGAGATCGGCGCCGACCCGCTCGCCGAGGTCGTCGCCTGGGCGCTGGAACACCTCCACGAGCAGTTCGACGTGGAGACACTGGCGGCACGCGCCTACATGAGCCGCCGTACGTTCGACCGCCGGTTCCGCTCGCTGACCGGAAGCGCGCCGCTGCAGTGGCTGATCACGCAGCGGGTGCTCCAGGCCCAGCGGCTGCTGGAGACGTCGGACTACAGCGTGGACGAGGTGGCGGGCCGCTGCGGCTTCCGCTCCCCCGTCGCGCTGCGCGGGCACTTCCGCCGCCAGCTCGGCTCGTCCCCCGCCGCCTACCGGGCCGCCTACCGGGCCCGCCGGCCGCAGGGCGACAAGCCGGGTGAGCCGGAGGCCGCGATGCCCCAGCCCGGGGCCCCGGCCGGGCTCGCCGGCCCGGGCCCGGTGACCGGCCCGGTCCCCGCCCTCCTCCACCCGGAGAGCGGTGTCCCGATGCAGAGCCGCCGCCAGACCGCGGGCGCCGTGGGCCTCCTGCCGGGCCCGAGGCACGGCATCTGAGCACGGCGCAAGAGGGGGCGGGCCATCCCGCCCCCTCTTCCCGTTCCGGCTTCCCGCCCCCTCTTCCCGTTCCGGCTTCCCGTTCCGGCATTCCGTTCCGGCCGACGGGCCGCGTGCCCCCGGCCGAGCCCGGCACCGACGCGGGGGACCGAAAAACACCGGCCCGCTTTAGGGTGGTCGCATGAACGATCGCATGGTGTGGATCGACTGCGAGATGACCGGCCTCTCGCTGTCCGACGACGCTCTCATCGAGGTGGCCGCCCTCGTCACCGACTCCGAGCTGAACGTACTCGGCGAGGGGGTGGACATCGTCATCCGCCCGCCGGACCAGGCGCTGGAGACGATGCCGGAGGTGGTGCGTCAGATGCACACCGCGTCCGGGCTGCTCGCCGAGCTGCCGAACGGCACCACCCTGAAGGACGCCGAGGAGCAGGTGCTGGCGTATGTGAAGGAGTACGTCAAGGAGCCCGGCAAGGCCCCGCTGTGCGGCAACTCCGTCGGCACCGACCGCGGCTTCCTGCTGCGCGACATGCCGACCCTGGAGGACTACCTCCACTACCGGATCGTCGACGTGTCCTCCATCAAGGAGCTGGCCCGCCGCTGGTACCCGAGGGCGTACTTCAACAGCCCGGAGAAGAACGGCAACCACCGGGCCCTCGCCGACATCCGCGAGTCGATCGCCGAGCTGCGCTACTACCGCGAGGCCGTCTTCGTGCCGCAGCCCGGCCCGGACTCCGACACCGCGAAGGCGATCGCCGCCAAGTACGTCCTGCCCGCGCGGTAGCGCCCGGGGAGGACAGCGCGAAGGGCGGCTCGCGAAAACGTGTGCGCGAGCACCCCTTCGGACCCTGTAGACTTCTTCTCGGCCGGTCGGGGAAACGACAAGTTCCACCACCGGTCGTGGTGGGTGTAGCTCAGCTGGTAGAGCACCTGGTTGTGGTCCAGGATGTCGCGGGTTCGAGTCCCGTCACTCACCCTGATCAGTCGGCCGGTGGCCCGCGCGAGCGGACCACCGGCCGAACTGTTTCCCGGCCCTCCTCAGCCCCCGTCAGATCCCGCGCCCCGGGCCCTGCCGCGACCGTCGGTCTTCCGTGACCGCGCCGGCAGCAGCCCGATGCCGGACACCGGCCCGAGGTGAGCGAGTTTGTCGGGATTGGTCATGGAGTGGATCGCCCGGACGCGGCCGTCGGCGGCGACGTCGAGCGCGACGACACTGGCGACCCGCCCCTCGGCGTCGTAGGCCACACCGCCCGGCCGGCCGTTGACCCGGGCCGGCTCCAGCACGGCCCCGAGCGTCCGGACCCGGCGAAAGCCGCCGACGAGCAGCCGCACGACCCGGTGCGCCTCGGTCACCGTCGTCCCGATCGCCTGCGCCTTGCCGCCGCCGTCGCCCTGGAACACCACGTCCGGGGCGAGCATGCCGAGCAGGGCGTCCACGTCGCCGCTGTCGGCGGCGGCGAAGAACCGGTCGGCCAGCCGCGCGCCCTGCGACCGCCGCACCGGCTCCGGCGCCGGGCCGGCCGCCCGCCCTTCGGGCGCGACGCGCTTGCGGGCGCGGGCGAAGATCTGCCGGCAGTTCGCCTCCGACTTGCCGGTGATCCCCGCCACCTGCGGGTAGCCGTACCCGAAGACCTCGCGCAGCACGAACACCGCGCGCTCCACGGGGGTCAGGACCTCCAGCAGCACGAGGAACGCCATCGACAGCGCGTCGGTCAGCTCGGCGTGCTCGGCCGGTCCGGGCCGCTCGGCCGTCACGACGACCGGCTCGGGCAGCCAGTCGCCGACGTACGTCTCGCGCCGCACCCGCGCCGAGCGCAGGTGGTTGATGGCCAGCCGCGTCACGGACGTGGTCAGGTACGCCTTGACGTTCTCGACCTCGGTCCCGGCCCGGCGCGCCCGGGTCAGCCCGAGGAAGGCGTCCTGCACCAGGTCCTCGGCGTCACCTACGGAACCGGTCATGCCGTAGGCGATGGAGAACAGCAGCGGCCGGTACCCGTACGCGTCCGTCTCCACGGAGACGCACATCACATCCCTCCCCTTTCACAGCGTGCCGGGCTCTCCTGTCTCAGAGGGGCGACAGCACACGGGCAACCACCCCCGCGAGGAGAAGTCCCATGAACGTCGCTCTGTGGATCGTCGCCGGACTGCTGGCCGCCGCCTATCTGTTCGGCGGCAGCTACAAGGTACTCACACCGAAGGAGAGGATCGCCGCCGCCGGAGCCGGTGGGCGGTGGGTCGAGGACTTCAGCGCCGGCGGGGTGAAGTCCATCGGCGCCCTGGAGGTCCTGGCCGCGGCGGGCCTGGTCCTGCCCGCCGTCCTCGGCGTCGCGCCGGTCCTCGTGCCGCTGGCCGCCCTCGGCCTGGTGCTGCTGATGACCGGCGCCGCGATCACGCGCTACCGCCGCCACGAGCTGAAGCTCGTCGCCGTGGACCTGCTCTACATCGCCCTGGCCGCCTTCGTGGCCTGGGGCCGCTTCTGACCGGCAGCCCCTGGCCCGGCGGGCCGCCGTCACGACGACGCCCGCACCACCAGCTCCGCGGGCAGCACCGCGTGCCGCCGCTCCAGGTCGCGCGAGGCGGCCGGGCGGCGGTCGGCGATCTCGGCGAGGAGGAGGTCGATCATCGCGCGGCCCATCTCCTCGATGGGCTGGCGGACGCTGGTCAGCGGCGGGTCCATGTGCCGGGCGATGGCGGAGTCGTCGTAGCCGATCAGCGCCACGTCGTCCGGGATGCGGCGGCCCGCCTCGCGCAGCACCTGGCGGGCGCCCGCCGCCATCACGTCCGAACCGGCGAAGACCGCGTCCAGGCCGGGGTGCCGCGCCAGCAGCGCGGTCATCGCGCGCCGGCCGCCCTGCTCGGTGAAGTCCCCGGGCTCGACGAGGAGTTCGTCCGCCCCGTGACCCGCGTCGCGCAGGGCGTCGCGATAGCCGTCGACGCGGCGCTGGGCGCCGTAGACGTCCAGGCGGCCGGTGATGTGGGCGACCCTGCGACGGCCCCGGGCCAGCAGGTGTTCCACGGCCAGGCGGGCGCCGCCGTAGTTGTCGGAGTCCACCGAGGTGAGCGTCTCGCCGGCCGAGCGCGGGCCGCTGATCACGGCCGGGATCTCCAGCTGGGCCAGCAGATCGGGCAGCGGGTCGTCGGCGTGCACCGAGACCAGCAGGACGCCGTCCACGCGGTGCGCCGCGAGGTACTGGGCGAGGCGCTGGCGCCCGCGGTCGTTGCCCGCGAAGGTCAGCAGCAACTGCATCTCGCTGTCGGCGAGTTCGGCACCGACACCGCGCAGCATGTCCGAGAAGTACGGCTCCGCGAAGAAGCGGGTCTCGGGCTCGGGGACGACGAGGGCGATCGCGTCGGTGCGGTTCGCGGCGAGGGCGCGGGCGGCGGTGTTGGGGACGTAGCCCAGTTCGGCGACGGCCGCCTCGACCGCGGCGCGGGTGGCGTCACTGACCCGGGGCGAGCCGTTGATCACCCGCGACACCGTGCCCCGGCCGACGCCGGCCCGGGCGGCGACCTCCTCGAGCGTGGGCCGCCCCCCGCCCCGGCCCCGCGCCCCGTGGCTTGCCATGGCTCCGCCTTTCCCGACCGTGTCGCGTCCCTGAGGGGAGGACCGCGTCCCGTCCCTGGCGGGAGGACCGCGTCCCGTCCCTGGCTGGAATCTAACAGCCCTGGCCAGAGCGGCGGCTCCGCACAAGCCGCCCCGGCCCCTCTGCTAACGCTCAGATAACTGAACGCGCTCCTCCGCGTTCCCTCCCTTGACACCCCGCCCCGAACCGACGACTCTTCAACACATCACGTGTGGGAGCGCTCCCACACTACCTGACACATACACGTCCCGCACGTTCCCCGCCCGAGCCGCAGCGAGCAACAGACGGGCCCAACAGTGCAGTTGGCCGGGGGGTCGGCACGTCAGGCAACAGGAGGACGCAATGCGCACGAGCATCCGCCGGTCACGCAGGCTGGGGGCCCTCGCGGCCGTGGCCGCGCTGACCACGGGGCTGCTGGCCGGCTGCGCCAACGACAGCGGCAGCAAGTCCGACACCTCGGGCGATGGCGGCGGCAAGGGCAAGACCACGATCACCCTGGGCCTGTTCGGCACCATGGGCTTCAAGGAGGCCGGCCTCTACACCGAGTACGAGAAGCTGCACCCGGACATCTCGATCCAGGAGAACGTGATCGAGAAGAACGAGAACTACTATCCGGCCCTGGTCAACCACCTCACCACCAACAGCGGCCTGCAGGACGTGCAGGCCGTCGAAGTCGGCAACATCGCCGAGGTCGTGCAGACCCAGGCGGGCAAGCTGGTGGACCTGTCCAAGGCCGCGGGTGTCGACAAGAGCAACTGGCTGGACTGGAAGTGGCAGCAGGCCACCACCAAGGACGGGCAGACCGTCGGCCTCGGCACCGACATCGGCCCGATGGCGATCTGCTACCGCAAGGACATGTTCAAGGCCGCCGGGCTCCCGACCGACCGCGACCAGGTGTCCAAGCTGTGGGCCGGTGACTGGAGCAAGCTCGTCTCCACCGGCGAGCAGTACAAGAAGAAGGCACCCGGCGGCACCACCTTCATGGACTCCCCCGGCGGTCTGCTCAACGCGATCCTCAGCAGCGCGAGCCAGAAGTTCTACGACTCCTCCGGCAAGGTCGTCTACAAGACGAACCCGGCCGTGAAGAGCGCCTTCGACCTGACCGCCCAGGCCGCCAAGGACGGGCTGGTGCAGTCGCAGCCGCAGTTCCAGCCGGGCTGGGACCAGCTGATCTCCAACAGCAAGTTCGCCTCCGTGGCCTGCCCACCGTGGATGCTCGGCTACATCAAGGGCAAGTCGAAGGCGGACGCCGCCGGCCAGTGGGACGTGGCCCAGGCCCCGCAGTCCGGCAACTGGGGCGGGACCTTCCTGGCCGTGCCCAAGTCCGGCAAGCACGTCACCGAGGCGGAGAAGTTCGTCGCCTGGCTGACCGCGCCCGCCCAGCAGGCCAAGCTCTTCGCCGTCCAGGGCAGCTTCCCGAGCGCGCCGCCCGCGTACGCCATGTCCGAGGTCACCGGCGCGAAGAACCAGATGACGGGTGACGCCCCGATCGGCGCGATCTTCGCCCAGGCCGCCAAGTCCATCCCGAACCAGCCGATCGGCCCGAAGGACCAGATCGTCCAGCAGGGCCTGACGGACAACGGCGTCATCCTCGTCACCAAGGGCAAGTCGGCCGAGGACGCCTGGAACACGGCCGTCAAGACCATCGACAACAACCTGGAGAAGTGACCGGCATGGCCACCCGGCACGACACCGCCGCGCCCCCCGCGAAGGAGGGGGGCGCGGCCCCGGCCCGCTCCGCCGCCACCGCGGCCGTGGACGAGCGGCGGCGGGCGCGGCTGTCCCGCCGCTGGCAGCGGGACATGCGCTTCAGTCCGTACGCGTTCGTCGCCCCCTTCTTCCTCCTGTTCGTCGCGTTCGGGCTGTTCCCGCTGATCTACACGGGCTGGGCCTCGCTGCACACGGTGGAGCTGACCGCGCCCACCGACATGCAGTGGGCGGGGCTGCACAACTACACCCGGATCTTCGACGACGACTTCTTCTGGAACGCGGCGAAGAACACCCTGACCATCGGCATCATCTCCACCGTCCCGCAGCTGGCGATGGCGATGGGGCTCGCCCACATCCTCAACTACAAGCTGCGCGCCTCGACCTTCTTCCGGGTCGTGATGCTGGCGCCGTACGCGACGTCGATCGCCGCCGCCTCGCTGGTCTTCGTGCTGCTCTTCGGCCGCGACTACGGCATGATCAACTGGGCGCTGCACTTCGTGGGCGGCGGCCACATCGACTGGCAGAACGACAAGTGGCCCTCGCAGATCGCGGTCTCCTCGATCGTGGTCTGGCGCTGGACCGGCTACAACGCGCTGATCTACCTCGCGGCGATGCAGGCCGTCCCGCAGGACCTGTACGAGTCGGCGGCGCTGGACGGCGCCAACCGCTGGCAGCAGTTCTTCCATGTGACGCTGCCGCAGTTGCGCCCGACCATCCTGTTCACCTGCGTCGTGTCGACCATCGGGGCGTCGCAGCTGTTCGGCGAGCCGCTGATGTTCGACGCCAACAAGGGCGCCTCCGGCGGTGCCGAGCACCAGTTCCAGACGCTCGGCCTGTACCTGTACGAGCAGGGCTGGGTCAACCAGCACCTGGGCCGCGCCTCCGCGATCGCCTGGACGATGTTCCTGATCCTCATCGTGATCGGGCTCGTCAACTACGTCATCTCGCGCCGCCTGCGCGAGAGTGGTTAGGAGTACGGCCGTGACGACGACCCTGACCCCGACCTCCGAGGCGACGGAGCCCGGTCGAGCGCGGCGGCTGCGGCGGCCGCGGGCGGCGCGGGCCGGCGGGACCCTGCACGCGGGCCCCCTCGCCTACGCGGTCCTGATCCTGTTCTCGATCGGCTCGCTGTTCCCGCTGGTGTGGACGGCGATCGCCGCGTCCCGCGACAACAACCGGCTGGCCGAGACCCCGCCGCCGTTCTGGTTCGGCTCGAACCTGATGCACAACCTGAACGTCGCCTGGAACGACGCCAATCTCGGCAAGGCGTTCGTGAACACGACGTTCGTGGCGGGCGTCTCGGCGGCGACGATCGTCTTCCTCTCCACGATCGCCGGGTTCGCCTTCGCCAAGCTGCGGTTCAGGGGCCGGGGCGCCCTGATGCTGATCGTGATCGGCACGATGATGGTGCCGCCGCAGCTCAGCATCATCCCGCTGTACATGATGGTCGCCAAGCTCGACTGGACCGACCAGCTCCAGGCGGTGATCCTGCCCTCGCTGGTGAGCGCGTTCGGGGTGTTCTTCATGCGGCAGTACCTGATGCAGGCGCTGCCGGACGAGATCATCGAGGCGGCCCGGGTGGACGGCGCGAGCAGCTGGCGGGTGGTGTGGCACGTCGTGTTCCCGGCGGCCCGGCCCGCGATGGCGGTCCTCGGGATGCTGATGTTCGTGCAGACCTGGAACGACTTCCTGTGGCCGTTCCTGGTCCTGACCCAGAACGGCAACCCGACCGTGCAGGTCGCGGTCTCCGCCCTGGGCCGCGGCTACACCCCCGACCAGTCCCTGATCATGGCCGGCGCGCTGCTCGGCACGCTGCCGCTGCTGCTCGTCTTCGCGATCTTCGGCAAGCAGATCGTGGGCGGGATCATGCAGGGCGCGGTCAAGGGCTGACACGCCCGCGGCCGCCGGCAGGGGGCCGGGCCGGTGCCGCTCCGGCCCCCTGACCCCTCTTCCCCGTCTCACTTCGCCGGTCTTCCACGACCTCTTATGGGAGCGCTTCCATGCCTGACTCTGTCTCCTCCGTGACCTTCCCGCCCGCCTTCCTGTGGGGGGCGGCGACCTCGGCTTACCAGATCGAGGGGGCGGTGCGGGAGGACGGCCGCACCCCTTCGATCTGGGACACCTTCAGCCATACGCCGGGCAGGACGGCCGACGGCGAGAACGGTGACGTCGCCGTCGACCACTACCACCGCTACCGCGACGACGTGGCGCTCATGGCGGAGCTGGGCCTGACCGCCTACCGCTTCTCGGTGTCCTGGCCCCGGGTGCAGCCGACCGGACGGGGCCCGGCGGTCCAGCGGGGCCTGGACTTCTACCGCCGGCTGGTGGACGAGCTGCTGGCCCACGGCATCAAGCCCGCGCTCACCCTCTACCACTGGGACCTGCCCCAGGAGCTGGAGGACGCGGGCGGCTGGCCGGAGCGGGACACCGCGCTGCGGTTCGCCGAGTACGCGCAGATCGTCGGCGAGGCGCTGGGCGACCGGGTGGAGCTGTGGACCACGCTCAACGAGCCCTGGTGCAGCGCCTTCCTGGGCTACGGCTCCGGCGTGCACGCCCCGGGCCGCACCGACCCGGTGGCCTCGCTGCGCGCCGCGCATCACCTCAACCTGGGGCACGGCCTGGCCGCTTCGGCCCTGCGTGCGGTGATGCCCGCCCGCAACCAGCTCATGGTCAGCCTCAACTCCTCGGTGGTGCGGCCGCGTTCGGAAGCGGCGGCCGACCTGGACGCCGCCCGCCGGATCGACGACCTGGCCAACGGCGTCTTCCACGGCCCGATGCTGCACGGCGCCTACCCGGAGTCCCTGCTCACGGCGACGGCGTCCCTCACCGACTGGTCGTACGTCCACGACGGCGACCTCGCCACGGCGCACGCCCGGTTGGACGCGCTGGGGCTCAACTACTACACCCCGGCGCTGGTCTCGGCCACGTCCGGCGATGTCACCGGCCCGCGGGCGGACGGCCACGGCGCCAGCGACCACTCCCCCTGGCCGGGCGCCGACGACGTGCTGTTCCACCAGACGCCGGGTGAACGCACGGAGATGGGCTGGACGATCGACCCGAGCGGCCTGCACGACCTGATCATGCGCTACACGCGCGAGGCACCGGGCCTGCCCCTGTACATCACCGAGAACGGCGCGGCCTACGACGACAAGCCCGACCCCGAGGGCCGCGTCCACGACCCGGAGCGCATCGCCTACCTCCACGGCCATCTGTCGGCGGTCCGCCGCGCCATCACCGACGGCGCCGACGTACGCGGCTACTACCTGTGGTCCCTGATGGACAACTTCGAGTGGGCCTACGGCTACGGCAAGCGGTTCGGCGCGGTGTACGTGGACTACACGACGCTGGAGCGCACCCCGAAGTCGAGCGCCCGGTGGTACGGCGAGGTGGCGCGCACGGGCGCGCTGCCGCCGGTGGACTCCGCCGCCTGACGGAGCGGCGGTGCGCGGCCTGTCGTGGGGGCGGGTCGCGCGCGGCCGGGCGCGGCACCCCGGGGGGATGCCGCGCCCGGCCGTGTGGCCGGCGGGCCGCGTCAGTGGAAGGCGCCGAAGGCCTTCGAGAAGGCGTACGGGCTCTGGCTGATCGAGCTGCACGTGGGGTCGGCGGCGTTCTTGGGGCCGCCGGGGCACTGCTTGTCGCGCGCGGCGGACCACATCGACAGGCCGCCGAGGCCCTTGGTCCTGGCGAAGTCCGCGAGCCGGGTGGCGTCGGCGACCGTGAAGGTCTCGGCGGAGACGTCGTTGACGCCGATCATCGGGGTGACGGCGACGGCCTTCCATGCGGCGGAGTCGGACAGCCCGAGCACGCCCTTGATCTGGGCCTGGGTGGCGGTGGCGGCCTGCTGGGCGTAGGCGCCCATGTCGCCGCTGTACGAGGGGCCGTAGTCCATCGCCATGATGTTGACCGTGCCGATCCGCACGCCGTTGGACTTGGCGTCGGTCAGCAGGTTCACGCCGTCCTGGGTGAGGCCCTCGGGCATCACCGGGAGGGTGAAGGAGACGTCCAGGTCCGGGTGCTGCGCCTGGAGCTTGGCTATCGCCTCGGCCCGCAGGGTGTTCGCCGCCGTGTTCGGCAGCGCGGCGCCCTCGACGTCGAAGTCGACCTTGGTGAGCTTGAAGGCGTCGATCACCTTCCCGTACGCCGCGGCCAGCGCGTCCGCGGAGGAGCAGGTGGTGGCCAGCTCCGAGCCGGAGGCGCCGCCGAAGGAGACCCGGACGTCGCCGCCCTTGGCGCGCAGGGCGCCGATCTGGGCGGCCACCGCGTCGCCGGTCACGTCGGTCACGCCGCCCCACTTGGGGGTGCAGCCGCCGCCGTCGGTGACGAAGGCGAGGTTGTAGTTCTTCACTCCGGTCGCGTCGGCCGCGCCGACCAGGTCGAAGGCCGGGTAGAGGGAGGTGTCGACATAGGGGGCGAAGCCGGCGGAGGCGGCCGTGCCCGAGCCGGTGCCGGTGCCGGTGCCGGTCGTCCGGGAGGCGGTCGGGGTCGGGGTCGCGCTCTGGGTGGGCGTGGCCGTCGGGGTGGGGGCCGGTGACGGGGTCCCGGTGGGGCGGCCGCTCGGCTCGGGGGTGGGGCCGCTGTCCGCGGAACACGGGGAGTCGTCGATACGGCAGCCGGTCGGGGCGCCGCTGCCGTCGACCACGAAGCCGATGGTCACCGACGCGCCCGGGGCGAGCCCCTCGGTGTCCCACGTCGCCGGCCTCACCGTGACGTGCGAACCGCTCACACTCGACTCGCCGTTCCACAGCGAACCGATCCTGGCGCCCGCCGGGAGGTCGAACCGGAGCGTCCAGTTCTTCTCCCGCGAGCCGCTGTTGTTGGTGACGACGTACTGGGCGGTGTAGCCGGTCGACCAGTCGCTGGTCCTGGTGTACGCGGCGTTCACCCCGGCCGCGTTCGCGGTGCCGGTGAGCAGGACCGCGCCGCCGCCGGCCACGGCCGCTGCCACGAGGCCGCCGATCGCCTTGTTCCTGCCACTGATCCTGCGCCGGTGCGTGCTCATGCGCCTGCCTGCCTTCGATGGTCACGGGGGTGGGGTGCGGCAGCACGCTAGCGAGCCGGAATCGGACAAACGGCCTGATCGGGGCGGTGGTTGAAGACCTTAGGGTGCGCTTAAGGAAGGGATCGGGGACGGTTAATGGTCGAGACCGGCCGGCACCGGTCCGCGCGCCCGGCGGCGTCTGCGCGCCTGTCCCCCGCTCCGGGGCCGGCGCCCGTCGAGCTGGAACCAGATGCGCACCTCGGTGCCTCCCAGCACCGAGGAGCCGATCCGCACGTCACCGCCGGTGGACTCGGCGAGCCGGCGCACGATGTCGAGGCCGAGCCCGGTGGAGCCGGCATGGCCCGAGCCGCGCCCCCGGGCCATCGCGGCGTCCGGGTCGGATATGCCGGGGCCCGCGTCGGAGACCAGCACGATCACCGCGTCCTCGGCGTTGTGCACGTCGACCGCGAAGGCGGTGCCCTCGGCGGTGTGCCGGAAGACGTTGCCGAGCAGGGCGTCGAGCCCGGCCGCCAGGTCGGCGCGGGCCACCGGTACGCGCACCGGCCGCTCGACGCCGGCCACCCGCCACGTGCGGCCCTCGTCCTCGGCGAGCGCGGACCAGAACTCCATGCGCTCGCGGACCACTTCGGCCGCGTCGCACCCGGCGCCGGGCCCGGCCGCGGCCGTCTGCGGCTTGGCCTCCCGCGCCGTGCGGATGATGGTGTCCACCTCGCGCTCCAGCTGGGCGACGGCCGCCCGGGTCTGCTCGGCGGCCGGACCGGCGCCGAGGGAGGCCGCGTTGAGCCGGAGCACGGTCAGCGGTGTGCGCAGCCGGTGGGAGAGGTCGGCCGCCAGCTCCCGTTCGTTCGCCAGGAGTTGGACGACCTGGTCGGCCATGGAGTTGAAGGCGACGGCGGCGAGCCGCAGTTCGGTGGGCCCGTCCTCCGGCACCCGGGCGCCGAGCCTGCCCTCGCCCAGCTCGTGCGCTCCCCGCACCAGCCGCTGCGCGGGCCGCACCATGCGCACCCCGAGCCGGTCGGCGACCGCGACCGAGCCGACGATCAGCGCGAGGCCGACGCCGCCGAGCACCGCCCAGGCCGTGCCGACACCGTGGGTCACCTCGGACTCGGGGACGTAGACCTCGACGACCGCGATCGTGCCGGAGCCGAGCGCGACCGGCTGGAGCAGGGTGGAGCCGCCGGGGACGGAGGTGGTCGAGGCCCGGCCCAGTCTCCGTACGGCCTCGATGTCGCGGCCGGCCGCGCGCCTGCTGCCGAGGTCGAGCGCCGAGCGGCCGTCGGCGGCGGGCAGGTGCACGGCCATCCCGGAGTCGGCGCCGGCCGAGGCCACCACGCGCTCCAGCTCGTCCCGGTCGGTGGTGATGGACAGCGCGGGCGCGACGGCGGCGGCCTGCCGCTCGGCATTGGAGAACGCCCGGTCCCGGGCCATCTCCTTGACGACCAGTCCCAGCGGCACGGCGAACGCGACCACCACCATCGTGGTGACCGCCAGGCAGACCTTGACCAGGGCCCATCTCATCGCGGCGCCGCCTCCCCCGGTGGTTCCAGCTTCACGCCGACCCCCCGCAGGGTGTGCAGGTAGCGGGGCCGGGCGGCCGTCTCGCCCAGTTTCCTGCGCAGCCAGGACAGATGGACGTCGATGGTCTGGTCGTCGCCGTAGGACTGCTGCCAGACCTCCGCGAGGAGTTCCTTGCGCGACACGACGACGCCCGGCCGGCCGGCGAGGAAGGCGAGCAGGTCGAACTCCCGGCGGGTCAGGTCGAGGCGGACCCCGTCCAGCTCGGCCTGCCGGCGCAGCGGATCGACGCTCAGGCCGCCGGCCCGCAGCACCGGCGAGACGGGGGCCTCGGCACCGGCGGCCCGGGCCCGGCGCAGCACGGCCGCGATCCGGGCCGAGAGGTGCTCGACCGAGAAGGGCTTGGTCAGATAGTCGTCGGCCCCGGCGTTCAGCAGCCGGACGATCTCCGTCTCGTCGTCCCGGGCGGTGGCGATGATGACCGGTACGTCCGTGATGCCGCGCAGCATCTTCAGGGCCTCGGAGCCGTCCAGGTCCGGCAGTCCGAGGTCCAGGATGACGACGTCGAAACGGACGTGGGCGACCTCGCGCAGCGCCTCCAGCGCCGTGCCGACACTGCGCACGGTGTGCGCGGCGTCGGTCAGGTGCCGGATGAGCGCCGAGCGTACGAACTGGTCGTCCTCGACCACGAGCACACTTGCCATGCGCCGCACCGTACGCCATGCGGCCCGGCCCGGTTCGGGGCTGTGGACAACTCGGGGGTTGTGGACAACGGGTGGAGTTCGTGCGGCAGTATGGCCCGCGATGCGCAGAGGACTCGTACCGGTGATGGCGTGGCTGCTCGCGACGGGAGCGGCGGTCACGCTGTCGTGGTGGGGCGTGCACACGGTCATGGCGGGGACGGTGTACGACCCGCCGCGCGCCCTGCCGATCACGGCGGCCGACGCGCGGGACCGGGCCTCGACGCCCGCGCCCCCGCCGTCCTCCTCCCCCACCCCCTCGCGCACCCGCTCCGCGCAACCGGCGCCCAGCCCCTCGCGTACCCCGGTCCGCACCCCTGCCCCCTCCGCGACCGCCTCCGGCGAGGTCAAGGCGTACGACACCGACGGCGGCCGGGCGGTGTTCGACCTGGGCGCGACCAGTGCCACGTTCGTCTCGGCGACCCCGGGGGCCGGCTGGTCGATGCAGGTGTGGAAGACGGACACCTGGATCCGGGTGGAGTTCAGCCGGGGCACGGACCGGGTGTCGGTGTTCTGCACCTGGCACGACGGGCCGCCGCACGTCGAGGTCGGGACCTACTGAGCGGGCCTACCGGAACACTGAGGGCGGCGGTGCCGGGGAGGCGACGGCGGCCGCGTCCGTCACGGGTACGGCGCCGCCGGTGAATTCGGTGAGGGCCCTGCCGTGTTCGACCCGGCCGGGATGCGCGTCGCAGGCGGCGCGGCGGGTGAGTTCGGCGAGCGGGAGCGGGGCGTCGCAGGCCACCAGGATCGCGTTGCCGAAGCGCTTCCCGCGCAGGACGGCGGCATCGGCGATCAGCGCGAGTTCGGCGAACCGGGCGGCGGCGGTGGCGATCTGGCCGCGCAGGTGGGCGAGCGGCGGGCCGTCGGCGAGGTTGGCGGCGTAGACACCGGAGGGCTTCAGCGCCCGGCGGACCTCGTCCAGGAACTCGGTGGAGGTGAGGTGGGCCGGGGTGCGGGCGCCGCTGAAGACGTCGGCGACGATCAGGTCGGCCCAGCCGTCCGGGACCTTGCCGAGCCCCACGCGCGCGTCCACCGAGCGCACGCGTATCCGGGCGGTGGGGTCGGGCGGCAGCTCCCGGCGCACCAGTCGCACCAGGGCCGCGTCCCGTTCGACGATCTGCTGGGTGGCGCGGGGCCGGGTGGCGGCGACGTACCGGGCGAGGGTGAACGCCCCGCCGCCGAGGTGCACCGCCTGCACGGGCTTGCCGGGCGGGGCGACGAGGTCGATGACATGGCCCAGGCGGCGCTGGTACTCGAAGGAGAGGTACGCCGGGTCGTCCAGGTCGACGTGCGACTGCGGGGCGCCGTCGATCAGCAGGGTCCAGGCCCGGCTCCGGTCGGGGTCGGGGACGAGCTGGGCGAGCCCGCCGTCGACCGGCTCCTCGATGGCCGCAGCGCCGCCGCGTGTGTTCCTGGACCTTCCCACCGGCCCATTTTCGCAGGTGCCGGGGCGGGGTGCCTCAGCGACGGCTGTCGGCGGCCTTGATGAGCCGGGCGGCCTCCCCGAGCGCCTCGCGCAGCACCACGGGGTCGGTGGCGAGGTCGGCCCCGCCGGGCGGCAGCAGCCAGTCGGACCCCTCCACCGGCGGCTGGGGGGCCAGCCGCATGCCGCGCCCGTCCGTCCCGGTGCAGGTGCTGCCGGGGACGTCCCAGCCGGCCGCGGTGCCGGCCGGGACCAGGAAGCCGAGGGTGCCGCAGCCGTCGTCGTGCAGCACGGGGCCCATCGCGTCGCCGGAGCCGCGCCGCAGGATGTCGACCGCCTCCAGGCCCTGCCGGGCGGGCACCGTCACGAGGTCGCACGCCGCCGCGTCCGCACCGGCCCGCGCGGCCGACGACGGCGACGTACAAGGTTCGTTGCTCTGGCTGGTCTCCATGCCGGCCTCCACCACACAGCACTGTTGCGGTCCAACCTGTCCAACGCGCGAGGGCGTCAACGGCTACGGCACAAGTGCGCCGCAAAGGATGGCACTTCATGGCAGATCGTGGATGAGATATCCGGTTTGTAGCCAAACAGCGCGTGGCGGGTCCGTCACAGCAGGTACGTTCATGCCCGGTTCGACGGTTCGCACGAGAGGACCCGGCCATGGCGTCGTCAACCGTGACCTCGTCACAGCCCGACCGGCCAGCACGGCCCAACCTCGCCTTCCGGCAGTTGCGCGGCAGGCGCTCCCCGGCCGAGTTCGCGGCGCTCGTACGGCGCGCCGCGCGCGAGATCGGTGAGCGGGTGAGCTGTGACGCGCGTTACGTCGGCAGGGTCGAGGCGGGCGAGATCCGCTGCCCGAACTACGCGTACGAGCGGGTGTTCCTGCACATGTTCCCCGGCCGCACGCTCACCGACCTCGGCTTCGCGCCCCGCTCGTCCGTCCGCGGCCGGGCGGCGCGCCCCGCCGCGGACGCGGCCGGTGAGTCGCGCACGGCCTCCGGGCCGTATGACACGCCGGACCCGCACCACGGGTACGACCCGCAGGACCAGCAGGACCAGCACCACGGGCACGACCAGCACCACCCGTACGACCCGCACGAGCCGTATGACCCGCACGAGCCGTACGTGAACCACCCCCTGAACCACGAGGAGAGCGACGTGCTGCGTCGCGCATTCATGACCGGCGGAGGCGCCACGGTGGCCGCCGTCACGCTGGGCCCGCTGGGGCTCACCCCCGACGCCGTGGCCGCGGTCAGGCGCCCGGGGCGGCCCGGCGCGGCCGAGGCGACCGCCCTGGAGGAGGCCGTCCGCCGCATCCGGCTGCTCGACGACCGGCACGGCGCGGACGGCCTCTACCGGCGCGCGGCGGCTCCGCTGCGCGCCGCCTACGCGCTGCTGGACGCCGGCGCGACCCGGCAGACCATCGCGGACCGGCTGCACTCGGGCGCCGGTGAACTGGCCATCTCCGTGGGCTGGCTGGCCCATGACTCGGGCCGCTTCGAGGACGCCCGCTCCCACTACGCGGAGGCGTTGGCCACGGCCCGGATGACCGGGGACCCGGCACTGGAGGCACACGCCTTCTGCAACACGGCGTTCCTCGCGCGGGACGCCGGCCGTCCCCGGGAGGCCGTCCGGGCCGCCCAGGCCGCCCAGCGCGCCGCCCGCCCGCTCGGCTCGGCCCGGCTGATGTCCCTGCTGGCGCTGCGCGAGGCGGGCGGCTGGGCGGGGCTCGCCGACCGCACCGGCTGCAGGCAGGCCCTCGCCCGCGCCCAGGCCCTCTTCGCCCGCGGCCGCTCGGACGCCGACCCCGAGTGGATGAGCTTCTACGGCGAGGCCGAACTGGAGGGGCTGGAGGCGCAGTGCTGGTCCATGCTGGGCGACTGGCGGCGCGCGTCACGGCACGCCTACCGCGCCGCCGAACTGCAGGATCCTCACTTCACCCGGAACATCGCGCTGTACACGGCCGAGTTGGCCGACGATCTGGCGCGCGAGGGGCGGCCGGACGAGGCGGCGGCCGCGGGGATGCGGGTGCTCACCTTGCTGGACCAGGTCCAGTCCTCGCGCATCCAGGGCATGTTGGCGGGTACGGCGCGGGTTCTGCTGCCGCACCGCAGGGCGTCCGGGGTGTCCGAGTTCCTGGACCGGCACGCGTCCGTGCCGCGGGCGGCGAGGGCCTGACCGGTCTCAGGGCGCCAAGTGCCCCGTGTCGTTCCAGCTCTCGATCGCCGGCTCCCCGTAAGCCCAGCCCAGCACGGACAACGACGTCGGGTTGAGCCGTATCCGCGCGGCGAAGTCCAGCGGCAGGCCCAGCCAGCGGGCGCCGACGGAACGCAGGATGTGGCCGTGGGCGAAGATCAGGACGTCGCGGTCGGCCGAGCGCGCCCAGGCGACCACCTCGTCCGCGCGCGCGGTGACCTCCGCGACGGTCTCGCCCTCGGGAACCCCGTCCCGCCAGATCAGCCAGTCCGGCCGCCGGCCGTGGATCTCGGCGGGGGTCAGGCCCTCGTAGCCGCCGTAGTCCCACTCCATGAGCGTGTCCCAGTCGGTGGCTCGGTCGCCGAAGCCGGCCAGTTCGCACGTCTCACGCGCGCGTACCAGCGGGCTGGTGCGCACCTCGACGTCAGGCAGCCCGTCCAGCGGCGCGTGGTGCAGGCGCTCGCCGAGCAGCTTCGCGCCGCGCCGGCCCTCCTCCAGCAGCGGTACGTCGGTCCTGCCGGTGTGTTTGCCGGACAGCGACCACTGCGTCTGTCCGTGCCGGGCCAGCAGGATGCGCGGTGCCATGGGAGACCTTTCCGGATGCGAAGGGGGCTCCTCCATCATCGCGCACCCCGCGCCGGGGCAACCCGGCGGGCGATCCCGGCGTCTTCGAGGGCTGAGTGCCCGCTCGGCGCGTCGCCCGGGCGAACACTCGGGCCGCCCTCGAACGGCGAGGGAGCGCCCGCGTGGGCGACGGACGAACACCGTAAAGTGGCACGGTCGCCCTTCAGGGCGCGGGCCGCACAGCACGACAAGGGGGAGGGCGATCGGATGCCGCAGACCGAGACACCGAGCACCGGGGCGGTCACGCGCACCCGGTTGCGTTGGTGGACCGAGCTGCCGCTGCTCTTCCTGGTCTACGGCTGCTACTCGGCCGGCCGTCTCGTCGTCCGCGGTGACGTCCCCTCGGCCGTCGACCACGGCCTGGCGATCCTGCGCATCGAGAAGACCCTGCACCTCAACGCCGAGCACCCGCTCAACCGGCTGTTCACGCGCGAGCCGTGGCTCGGCGTGCCGGCGGACTTCTGGTACGCCTCGCTGCACTACCTGGTCACGCCGGCCATCATGGTCTGGCTGTTCCGGGCCCGCTCCGAGCACTACCGGCGCGCCCGCACCTGGCTGATGACGTCCACGTTCATCGGGCTGATCGGCTTCACACTGCTGCCGACGGCCCCGCCCCGGCTGCTCGCCGCCGGCCAGGGCTTCGTGGACACCATGGCCCACTACAGCTCGTACGGCTGGTGGGGCGGCGACGCCAGCGCCCCGCGCGGGCTGGGCGGCATGACCAACCAGTACGCGGCGATGCCGAGCCTGCACGTCGGCTGGGCCCTGTGGTGCGGGGTGATGCTGTGGCGGTACGGCGGCACGCGCCTGGCGAAGGTCCTCGGCGTCCTCTACCCGCTGGGCACCGCGCTGGTGGTCATGGGCACCGCCAACCACTACCTGCTGGACGCGATCGCGGGCATCGCCGTGATGGGCCTCGGCCATCTGCTGGCGCCCGTGGTGATGCGGGTGCTGGACCTGCTGCGGGCCCGCTTGTTCCCGGGCACCACCCGGGGCGCGCAGGCCGCTGGTTCCCCGATTGTCAGTGGCGGATGCCAGACTTCCGCGGGTGAGCGAATTCCACGGCAGCGCCAGTCGCGGCTCGACGCCGGGGCCCAACCGGACGCCTCCCCCAGCGACGAGGGAGAAGGGGCTGCGGCACCGGCTCGCTGAGCTGCGTGGTCCCGACGTACCGGCCAAGGCCCTGGACGCGCGCGCCCTCGCGGCGCTCGCGGCGAACCCCGGGTGCGCGCGGCGGGCGATCCTGGACGGCGCCGGGGTGGACAAGGCACGGCTGGCGAGCGCGCTGGGCGCGCCGTCCGGTTTCGGGCAGTCGCAGTTCGCGCTGACCCGGGGCAACGCGTTCGAGGCGCGGGTGAAGGCGGACGGCGGCGCGGAACTGCTGCGCCTGGCGCACACCCGGCTCGACCCGGACGCCGAGCCACCGGAGGGCGCCGCCGTGCCCGACCTGACGGCGCACGGCCCCGAGGGGCGTACGGCGCGTACGGCGCTGGCGCTGCGGGAGGCCACGCGCGCGGGCGGCTGGACGCTGCTGGACCATCCGATGCTGGCCCTGGACGTGGCCGGCTCGCTCGCCTTCCTGGAGCCGGACGCGGTGGTGGTGCACCCCGACGGCAGTTGGTCGGTGGTGGAGATCAAGTCCTTCCCGATGCTGGACGGCGCGGCGGACCCGGCGAAGGTCGGCGCGGCGGCCCGCCAGGCGGCGGTGTACGTCCTGGCCCTGGAGGAGGTCGCCGCCCGCCTCGATCCCCCCGCGGTCGTAGGGCACCGGATCCTCCTCGTGTGCCCCAAGGACTTCTCCAACCTGGCGGCCGGCTCCGCCGTGGACGTGCGCAAGCAGCGCGCGGTCACCGCCCGCCAGTTGGCCCGGCTCACCCGGATCGAGGAGATCGCAGAAGCCCTGCCCGAGGGCACCTGTTTCGCGCCCGACCGCAGTGCCGAGGAGCTGACGGCGGCCGTGGCGGCGGTCCCGGCGACGTACGCGCCCGAGTGCCTGTCCGCGTGCGAACTGGCCTTCCACTGCCGGGAGCGCGCGCGTGAGGCGGGCGCCGTCACCCGCCTCGGCCGGCCGCTGCGCGCCGAACTGGGCGGACTGGCCACGGTGGCGGACGTCCTCGCCGCGGCCCGGGGCGTGAGCGGCGACCCGGACGACCCGGCGGTCGCCGCCCTGCGCCGGGCCGCCGCGCTGCGCGCCGAGGCGCTGGAGGGCGCGCGGGACCGGCACTCCGAAGCGGTGGAGGGGGTGGCCGCGTGTCGCTGATCACCACTCTCGCCCGGCTGGAGGCCGTCGACAGCGGCCGGGCGCAGCCCCTCGCGACCGTCCGGCACCGCCATCTGTCCGAGCACCCGCTGGTGTTCGTGCCGCTCACCACCGCCGGTGAGACCGGCGCCCCGCTCGGCGCGCTGGTCGGCACCGACCGGGACACGCCCCGCCTGCTGGTCGTACCGCAGCCCCGCGACCGGGACCAGCGCTTCGGCTTCCTCGCCGACCTGGCCGACGTCGTCCTGCCGTACATCGACGCGTACGCCGAGTCCGTGGAGGCGGCCGAGCGCACGGAGACCGACCCGGAGACCGGCAAGCGGGTCAAAGTCGAGGTGGAGCTGTGCGCGGACGCGCCCCAGCTGATCGTGCCGAGCCGCGCGGGCCTGGACTTCGTACGGCTGCTCGGCCGCTCGATGCGCTTTCGCCGGACGGCCGAGCAGGACCCCGACTCGCCCCATCCCGCGCCGCCGCGCGTGCCGTTGCTGGGCCGCTGGCTGACGCACTACGGCGAGCGGGCGCGGGTCCCCGGCTCCTCGCTGCTGCTCGCCCTCACCGACGTGCTGTCCCGGCACTGGGCGACGGGCCAGTCCAGCCTGGAGGACCAGCACCTGGGCGCACTGCTCGCCTGGATCGACCCCCCGGACGGGATGTCGGGTGCCGAGGCGGCGCGGCGGGCGGAGCTGGCCCGGGACGCCGGCGGCCAGTTGCTGTGCCCGCCGGCCGGACCGGCCACCGACCCGGCGTTCGACAACAAGCTGCTGGCCCCGGCCATCGAGCGCTACGACCGCGCGCGTGCCGCGCTCGCCGCCGCGGAGGACGCCGTGAGCGCCGACGGCCGGCTGGCCGCGCTGACGGCGGCCGAGCGGGAGGTGCGCGAGCTGGTGGCGAGCCGCACCCGGCCGACCTGGGACGCGGTGTGGCGGGGCCTGGACCTGCTGCGGGCGCTGCCGGGAGCCGCGCACGCCGAGGAGCGCTGGCTGCGGGACCGCTGGTCGTTCACGGGCCACCGGGACCGGGTGCTGGCGGGCGAGCCGCCGCAGCCGCGCCGCGACGACGCGGTGACGGCGGCGAACAAGCTGGCCACGCGTGAGCGTGAGCAGGCCCGGCTGGAGGCGCAGGAGGCGCTGGACGACCCGCTGGTGATGGCCGGGCGGCGGCTGGCCGGGGAGGCGTTCGCGGGCGAGGTGACCGACGTCGTCATGGCGTACGGCGAGGGCAGGCGGCCGAGCCCGCGCCCGCTGGTCACGGTCCGCACGGACGACCGGCCGCAGCTCGCCGAGCGGGTGAAGGTGTACCGCTCGCTGGGCGGCAGGCCGCAGTCGGCGGAGGTGGTCGAGGTCATGGGGCCGGAGACCGGCGGGGCGGTCGTGCTGCGGGTGCTGGACAAGATGGGGCGCGGCAAGGAGCCGGAGCCGGGTTCGGTGCCGGAGAAGGGCGACCGGATCTGCTTCACCCTCTTCGAGCACGAGCAGCGCGGGGGCGCGAAGCTGCCGGAGCCGGAGCAGACGCCGTGGACGCACGGGGGCCCGCCGGGCGAGGCCGCACCGGAGGCGCCCGACGCCGTGACGGAGGGGGACATCCTGTGAGGACGACCGGTTTCGACCCTTCGGCCGCGGCGGCGCGCGCCACCGACGCGATCCTGCGCGACACCCTGCGGGGCACCGAGCGGGGCGTGGTCGTGGACTCGCCGCCGGGCGCCGGCAAGTCCACGCTGGTGGTCCGCGCGGCCCTGGAACTGGCCGGCGCGGGCCGCCCGCTGATGGTGGTGGCGCAGACGAACGCCCAGGTCGACGACCTGGTGCGACGGCTCGCCGAGAAGGAGCCCGAGCTGCCCGTCGGCCGGCTGCACAGCAGTGACGCGGACGCCTACGACCCGGCGCTGGACGACCTGCCCCAGGTCCGCACGTCCGCGAAGGCGGCTGATCTCACCGGTCTGCCGGTCGTGCTGTCCACTGCGGCGAAATGGGCGCACGTCAAGGTGGAGGAGCCGTGGCGGCACGCGATCGTGGACGAGGCGTACCAGATGCGCTCGGACGCGCTGCTGGCCGTGGCCGGACTGTTCGAGCGGGCGCTGTTCGTGGGCGACCCCGGGCAGCTGGACCCGTTCGCGATCGTCGGCAGCGAGCAGTGGGCCGGCCTGTCGTACGACCCCTCGGCCTCCGCCGTGACCACACTCCTGGCGCACAACCCGGCCCTCCCGCAGCACCGCCTCCCGGTCTCCTGGCGGCTCCCGGCCTCGGCGGCTCCGCTGGTCTCGGACGCGTTCTACCCGTACACCCCGTTCCGCAGCGGCACGGACCACGGCGACCGCCGCCTGGCTTTCGCCGTGCCCTCGGACGGCTCCGGTCCGGACCGGGTGATCGACGAGGCGGCGCGCTCGGGCTGGGGCCTGCTGGAGTTGCCCGCCCGGCACACGCCGCGTACGGACCCGGAGGCGGTCCGCGCGGTGGCGGTGGTGGTCCGGCGGCTGCTGGACCGGGGCGGCGCGGCCACCTCGGAGCGCTCCGGCGCCCCCACCGCCCTCACCGCCGACCGCGTGGCCGTCGGCACGGCCCACCGCGACCAGGCGGCGGCGGTCCGCGCGGCGCTCGCCGAGCTGGGCGTGCCGGACGTGACGGTCGACACGGCGAACCGACTGCAGGGCCGGGAGTACGACGTCACGGTCGTCCTGCATCCGCTCTCCGGCCGCCCCGACGCCACCGCCTTCCATCTGGAGACCGGCCGCCTCTGCGTCCTCGCCTCCCGGCACCGCCACGCGTGCATCGTGGTCTGCCGCGCGGGCGTGGGCGACCTCCTGGACGAGTTCCCCTCCACCGAACCGGTCCAGCTGGGCACGCTCGTGAAATTCCCGGACGGCTGGGAAGCGAACCACGCCGTCCTGGCCCACCTGGCGGAACACCGGATCAGCTGGCGACCGTGAAACGGTCCACCAGGGCCGCGGGCCCACCACCAGCGCTGCACCACCCGACCCGCCGGCCGGCGACCGTGAAGGCACCGGCGCGGCCGGCGGCGCCACCTGGCGGAACGCCGGGTGAACCGGCGGCCGTGAGGCGGTTCGCCGGGGCTCTTGCGGGGGCGCGGGACAATGGACGGTGGCCCACCTGCAGGCGGTGCCAGCGAACCGTACGAGGAGGAGACAAGACATGGCGGAGCCCACGCCGCGTCGTCACGAACCGCGGCTACGCCCCGCGCCCCTGCTCTTCGAGCCCGCGGAGGCGGCCGCCGATCCGGAGCACTTCTTCGACCTGGAGTCGATCGAGGATCCGCGGGCGCTGCTGGCCCGGGCGACGGAGCTGACGCAGGCGTTCCGCGCGGCGGCCGACCGGGCGGTGGAGTTCCAGGCCATCGCCGCGGCCCAGCTCGCCGACCCGCGCCGCTTCGACCGGCTGACGCCGGCCGACATCGCCGAGCGCGCGGAGTGGACCGAGGACTACGCGAAGAGGATGGTCGAGTTCGGACGGGACCTGATGCGGGGGGACAGCGAGGGGCGGACCACTCCGGACCCCGTGTGACCGTCGGCAGGTCATTCGTCAACCCGTCTGGCATATGCCAGACGGGCAAGATACTCCTCATCCACCCCCGCTGTCCCGGGTTTCCGAAACTCAGGAGAACGGTCCGCTCACGCCCGGTACATCTAGGTGGCATGAGCAGCACACCGAACGTCACCCGCGTCACCCCCGACGGCGTCGCCTGGCTCGCTTCGGCCGCGACGTATCCCCGCAGCACGCTCGCTCACTGGGCGGAGCGCCCCGGCGCTCCCGTCGTCCTGCCCTGCGGCGCCGCCTTCGACGCGGTGAGCGCGCCCGCGATCTTCGGCCGCCGGATGCTGGACCAGCTGTGGGACGAGGGACCGGGCTCGGGCCCGGTCGCGATGTTCCGGGGCCGCATGCTGCTGTTCTGCGCCTCGGGCACGGCCCAGCGACTGCCCTCGCTGCTGGCCTGGGAGGAGTGGGGCTCGCATCGTACGCAGGAGGTTCCGCCGCTGCTGTGCCACGGCACCGGCGACGCGGTGACGGTCCCCGCCCCCTACGGCGACGGTCCCGGCACGAGCGAGTCGCGCTGGCTGGTGGCGCCGGACCAGCGGCATCCCTGGCTGCCGGGCCCGGAGATCGTGCTCTGGGCGGCCGTGCGGGCGGCGAGGGCGGCGGTGCGGATATCGATTTTTCCTCCCGCCGACCAGGATGCTAAGGTCTACGACGTCAGCAGGCGCCGCTAGCTCAGTTGGTTAGAGCAGCTGACTCTTAATCAGCGGGTCCGGGGTTCGAGTCCCTGGCGGCGCACGCGAATGAAGGACGGCGGGTCCGATTCGAAAGAATCGGACCCGCCGTTCTCGTATCCCCACGCCGGTCCACACGCCCCGCTCCGCACACGACGACCGGCGCTCAGCCCTCGTCCCTCAGCCCCGGCGTGATCCGCACGGTCCACGCTCCCGACGCCGTCCGGCCCTCCACCTCCACCTTCACGCCCTCCCCGGGCACGGTGAAGCTCTCGCCGAGGGCGACCGGGGCGTCCGCGAGGGGCGGGTAGACCGAGTTCTCCCAGCAGGCCTCGGTGTGCGGGTGGGCGTCCACGACCTCCACCGGGCCGTCGCCGGACTCCGCGCCGCCCCTGATGCGGTACACGAGCACGCCCTGCTTGCAGGCGGCCCGGTCATTGCCGGCCGCGCTGCGCACCTCGAAGGCCAGGGCGCTGTCGGCGCCGGTGCGCACGACCGCCAGCTTCACACCGTGCCCGAGGCCGAAGGCGGGGGCACCCGCCGGGCCCTGCACCGGGACGCCGGGCCCGGCCTCCAGCGGCTCCAGCGTCAGCCGGGTCGGTCCCGCGCCGCGCACGCACACCACCTGGCGCGGATCCAGCCAGCCCAGCTTCCACTTGTGCCAGGCGAACAGGTCGGAGGCCAGGCCGAACTGGCTGCCCATCAGGTCCCAGTCGCCGACGTAGGTGTCCCAGTCGCCCTTGCCGTCGACCGGGCGGTGGTAGAGGTCGGGCAGGTCGAAGACGTGCCCGGTCTCGTGGGCGAGGACCAGGCGGTCCGGCGGGTGCTTCTCGAAGACCGTGACGACCCGGCGGACGTCCGTGCCGTCCACGCGCACGGGCGTGTCGAGGTTCACGACCTTCGTGGCGTCGGAGTCGACACCGGGCGCGTCCGGGTCGGCGACGAAGTACACGACCTGGTAGCGCGAGAAGTCCACCTGCGGGTCGGCCGCCGCGAACGCGTCCCGCAGGTAGGCGCCGCGGTCCTCGGCGCTCCAGTCGCGCTTCATGGCGTACGCCGAGGAGGGCTTCGGCATGCGCAGCCAGTGGTCCAGCGGGTGCGGGCGCAGGGTGAAGCGGCCGTAGGAGGCCTGGTCGTAGTAGCGGCTGGTGGCGGGGAAGTGATCGGCCGTCAGTTCGGCGGGGGTCGTGCGCGGGGTGGCGTCCGGGAAGGAGAGGAAGACCAGCACGGCGTCGAGGGTGCCGGTCGGGCGGGCGTAGTCCGGGCTCCAGGTGTCGACGCCCTCCGAGTGGTGGGCATCGGTGCGCCGCAGGGCGCAGGGGGCGGTGGAGAAGGGCTCGGCGACGGAGGGACCGCTGAGGATCGAGGTGGCGGCGAGCGCCGACAGCGTGGTGCACACGGCGGCGGTGCTGCGCAGCTTGGGCACGGACTTGACCTCCGGACGCGGTTCACGGGACCCGCTTTCCAGACTGGTGCTGTTTGTTACCGCATGCCCTGTTTGTCTGCACCGGAAGGGTGAGCGCGCCCTCCAGCGCTCCGGCGTGCCCCGGCGCTCGACACCCCGGTTCACTCACGGAACGTCACAACTGGTCCGGGGCCTGAAGAACCCGTCCAGGTGCGGGCAGAAACGATCTGTCAGAACCCGTGCTCGATCCTGGAGACTGGAGAGTGGCTGGAAGGGCCCGGGGACAGCCTCTATGATCGGCACACTTTCCGGCACGGACAGGCACGGACAGGCACGGACAGAGATCGAGTGCACTGCGGGAGCGAGCGGTGAGCGGAACGTCCGAAGGGCCGACGCCCGCGGCAGACCTCGACCGGTCAGCCGTCACAGACAGTGACCACACCACCTACCACCGTGTCTTCGCGGCCGCCCCGCTCGCCATGGCCGTCGTGGACCGCGCGGGGCTCGTCGCCCACGCCAACACGGCGTTCGGCGAGCTGCTCGGCCGGTCCGCGGACACCCTCACCGGCCGGAGCGCCGCCGAACTGGTCGACCTGGCCTCGGACGCCCGCAGCTGGCATGCCTACCGCGAGGTCCTGCGCGGGCGGCAGGCCCGGCTGCGCTGCACCCGCCGGCTCAAACACCCCGAGGGGCACTCGGTGTGGGTGCAGGTCACCGTCTCGCCGCTCACCGGGGCGGGGCCCGGCGTACCGCTCCCGGACGGAGAGCCCGGAGTGCTGCTGTCGGTCGCGGACATCAGCGCCCGCCGTGAACTCCAGGCACGGCTGCGGCACTTGCAGATGCACGACCCGGTGACCCGGCTGCCCAACCGCACGCTGTTCTTCGAGCGGCTCTCGGCCGCGCTGGAGGCGGACCCCGAGGAGCGGGGCGGCACCGGCCGGATCGGCCTGTGCTACCTGGACCTCGACGGGTTCAAGGCGGTCAACGACACCCTCGGCCACCGCGTCGGCGACCGGCTGCTCGCGGCCGTCGCCGAGCGCCTGACCCGGGTCGCCGACGAGACCGGCTACGCCCGCGCCGCCACTCCCCTGGTGGCCCGGCTCGGCGGCGACGAGTTCGCGCTGCTGGTCGAGGACTCCACCGGCACCGAACAGCTCGCCGAGCTCGCCGAGTCGGCGCTGAAGGCGCTGGAGGACCCCTTCGACCTGGCCGGGCAGCGGCTGTCCCTGACCGCCTCGATCGGGGTCGTGGAGCGCCACGCGGCCGGTACGACGGCCACCGGCCTGATGCAGGCGGCGGACACCACGCTGTACTGGGCCAAGGCCGACGGCAAGGCCCGCTGGACGCTGTTCGACCCCGAGCGCAACGCGCACCGGATGACCCGCCAGGCCCTGTCCTCCACCCTGCGCCCGGCCATCGAGCGCGGTGAGTTCGCCCTCGAATACCAGCCGTTGGTGGGGATGGAGGACGGGCGGCTGTCCGGGGTCGAGGCCTTGGTGCGCTGGCATCATCCGCAGTTCGGCACGCTGACGCCGAATCGGTTCATCGGACTGGCCGAGGAGGACGGCTCGATCGTGCAGCTGGGCCGCTGGGCGCTCGGCACCGCCTGCCGGCAGGCCCGCCGCTGGCAGCTGGACCACCCCGGCGAGCCGCCCATCTTCGTCAGCGTCAACGTGGCCGTACGGCAGGTGTGGGACTCCGACCTGGTCGCCGACGTGGCGGCGGTGCTCGCCGAGACCGGGCTCGCTCCGCACCTGCTGCAGCTGGAGCTGACCGAGTCGGCGGTGATGGGCTCGGCGGGCCGCCCGCTGCAGGCCCTGCAGGCGCTCAGCGACATGGGCGTGCGCATCGCCATCGACGACTTCGGCACCGGCTACTCCAACCTCGCCTACCTCAGCCGGCTGCCGGTCTCCACGCTGAAGCTGGACGGCTCCTTCGTGCGCGGCTTCCAGTACGAGGGGGACCAGAAGGCGATGGCCCCCAACCCCGCCGACGAGGTCATCGTCGAGGCGATGATCCAACTCGCCCACCGCCTCGGCATCACGGTCACCGCCGAGTGCGTGGAGACCTCCGCGCAGGCCACCCGGCTGCGCCGGATCGGCTGCGACACCGGACAGGGCTGGCTGTACTCGCGCCCGGTGCCGCCGGATCGTATCTCCGAACTGCTCGCCACCGACGCCTGCCCTCAGCCCTGACCATCGCCATCCTCGCCGGCGCCGGCTCCGTGACCGGCCTCGACTGCTCGATCGTGAGGGTGGGTGGCCGCGGACCGTCCGCTGGTGACGGCGACGGCCGTGCCGCGTCAGGCGCTCGGCAGGCCGTAGGCGTCGGCGATCAACTCGTAGGAGCGCAGCCGCAGTTCACCGCGGTGGGCATGGGAGACGAGCATCAGCTCGTCGGCGCCGGTGCGCTTGTGCAGGTCGTCCAGGCCGGCGCGGACCTCGTCGGCGGCGCCGTGCACGATGTTGGCCGTCCAGGAGCCGATGAACTCCTCCTCCGTGGGGCTGAACCCGTGCTTCTCGGCCTCCGCCGGATCGGGGAAGAGGCCGGGGCGGCCGGTGCGCAGCCGGAGCATGTTCAGGGCCATGGCACGGGTCTGGCGACGGGCCTCGCGCGGGTCGTCGGTGGCGAGGGTGGAGACGCCGATGAGGGCGTACGGCTCGTCGAGGACGGCGGACGGGCGGAAGGTCTCCCGGTACAGGTCGAGGGCCGGGATGGTGTTCTGGGCGGAGAAGTGGTGCGCGAAGGCGAAGGGCAGGCCCAGCATCGCGGCGAGGCGCGCGCTGAAGCCGGACGAGCCGAGCAGCCAGACCGGCGGCCGGTGCGGGGACTGGACGCCGCCGGGAGTGGTCGCCTGGACGGGGCCCGGGATCGCGTGGATGCGGGCGTACGGATGCCCCTCGGGGAAGTCGTCGTCCAGGAACCGGATCAGCTCGGCGAGCTGCTGCGGGAAGTCGTCGGCGCCCTCGTTGAGGGTGTCGGTGCGGCGCAGCGCGGCGGCGGTGGCGCCGTCGGTGCCGGGCGCCCGGCCGAGGCCGAGGTCGACGCGGCCCGGGGCCATCGCCTCCAGCGTGCCGAACTGCTCGGCGATGACGAGGGGCGCGTGGTTGGGCAGCATGACGCCGCCCGAGCCGAGCCGGATGCGGTCGGTGTGGGCGGCGAGGTGGGCGAGGATCACGGCGGGCGAGGAGGAGGCGACGCCCGGCATGGAGTGGTGCTCGGCGACCCAGTACCGGTGGAAGCCGCGGGCCTCGGTGTACTTGGCCAGCGCCACGCTGGTGCGCAGGGCGTCACCGGCGGTGCTGCCCGCGCCGACGGTCACCAGGTCCAGTACGGAGAGGGGGACGGGGGCGCTGCCGAGCGTCGTGCCCCGGATCTCGTCTGCCTCGTCTGCCGACACGGTGTGGCCTCCTGTTTGTGGCGTGGACTGTCCATCCGGGCCGTAACGGGAGGCAGTCTCCGCTTATTCCCGGCAACGTCGGAGACGCGGGCACGGGGACACGCGCGGCGGGGGCTCACCGACGGGGCGGGGACTCGCAGGCGGGACAAGCGCGGCGGGGGCGGAGACGCACAGGCAGGAAACACGTAGGCGGGCAGAGACCCGCCGACGGACACACGAGGCGCGGGCCGCGGACCCACGACCAGGACACGCATGGGCGACCGGAGACCCGCAGGCGGGACACGGACAGGCGGCCGCCCCAGACGGACATCGCGGCGCGGGCCCGAGCCCCCAGCCCGGACACATCCAGGCGGACAGAGCCCCGCAGACACGACACGCACAGGCGACCGCCCCCTGGATATGCGGCGCGGCCCGAAGCCCCCCGACGGACATGCGGCGCAGCCCGGACACTCGCTGACCGGGACGCCCGCAAGCGGCCCGAGCCCCACCCACAACCAGGGCACCCCCACGCACGGTCATGCACAGGCCGTCGGACACCGCGGACCGCCAAGACGGGCCGCCGGAAGCCGCCGAAAAGGGACAGCGCGGCCCAGGGCCGGAGCCGCGCACCGCGCACCACCAGGACAGGCACGGCCGAGCGCACCAACGGGACACGCACGGCCGGAGACGCACCGCGGGACACACAGCGACCGAAGACCTACCACCGGCACACACTGCGACCGGAGATCCACCACCGGCACGCGCAGGGGCGGACGTACGGGCGGCTCAGCGGCCGGGCGGGCGGGCCCTTGTCAGACCTGGACGATGGGCTCGCGGGTGAAGAGCTTTCCCAGCGTCGGCGCGTTCACCCGCCGGTCCGCGAGCCTGAGCCCCTCCCACACCGTCACCTGGTTGGCCGTGAGCACCGGCTTGCCCAGCTCCTTCTCCAGCAGCGGCAGGTACGCGGCCGTGTGCAGGGCCGTGTCCGGCAGCAGGACCGCCTGCGCGCCGGAGTCGTCCGCCGCGCGCGCCAGCGCCAGCACCTCCGCCTCCCCCCACGTGCCGACCTCCGCCGCCGTGACGATCCCGGACGCGCGCACCCCGGTCACCTCCAGTCCCCCGGCCCGCAGGAAGTCCGCGAACAGCGCGGCCACGTCCTCCGGGTAGGTCGCGCCGACGGCGACCCGCCGTGCCCCGATCTCCTGGGCCGCGTGGACGAAGGCGAACGACGTAGAGGAGGCGGGCATCCCGGAGACCCGGGCCAGGGCCCGCACCTGCTCCCGGGCGCCCTCCCAGCCGCGCACGAAGCTGCCGCTGGTGCACGCCCACACCACCGTCTCCACGCCCGTGCGCCGCAGCTCCTCCACCCCCGCCGCGAGCCGCCCCTCCGATCCCATCTCGCGCAGGGCGTCCACCCGGTGCGCGTCCTCGCCGATGTCGGTGTGGACCAGGTCCAGCCGGATGTCGCTGCCGAGGAGCTGCTCGATGCGCGGGTAGTCGTCCTCGCCGGAGTGGCCCGGGTAGAGGAATCCGAGTGCGGTCATGACCGTCCTTTTCAGTGTTCCTGCGTCTCTTCCGGCAGTACGGGGGGCCACGCGCGCGCCGACTCGTCGAGCAGCGCCTGATACGGCCCCACGGCTCGGGTACCCAGCCTGCGCAGTGCCGCCCACATCGTGACCTGGTTGGCTGACAGCACCGGGATGCGCAGCTCGGCCTCCAGCTGGGGGATCACGTCGTACGTCGCAAGATTGGTGCAGGAGATGAACAGCGCGTCGGCGCCGCCGGGGCGCACGGCCTGGCGGGCCATGGCGACCACGTCCCGGTACGGCACCTGCCAGATGTGCCGGGTCAGCCCCATGAAGGCGCACCCGGTGACCCGCACCCCCGCCTCGGCGACGAACTCCTCCAGCACCCGGGTGACGGACACCGTGTACGGCGTGACCAGCGCGACCCGGCGTACGCCCAGCTCGGCCAGCGCCTCCAGCAGGGCCCCGGAGGTCGTCACGGACGGCGGCGCGCCCGCGAGGCTCATCGCCGCGCACATCGCCCGCTCCCCGGCGATCCCGCCGACGAAGCTGCCCGAGGTGCAGGCGTAGGCGACGACCTCGGGGGCGACGGCGGTCAGCGCGCGCACGGCGTCGCCGAGGGTCTCGTGCTCGCTGACCAGCCGGGCCAGGTCCAGGCTCACCTCGACCGGCACGTACGGGGTGCGGGTCAGATGCAGCGACACCTCGTCGGGCACCCAGCGCCACAGCTCCCGGTCGAGGGCGAAGTCAAAAGGGGCGACGACTCCCACACCGCGCTGCGGGCGGGGTCCGCCGAGAAAGGAGACGTCCATGGCAGGCACCGGCCTCACGGTGAGCGGACGGGTGGGCAACGGGTGGTGACTGCGCCCGTGTTGACGAAGGTAGGTTCGGGTGCGAGCGTGGTCAATCCGCGCATAATCCGCGCATGTCAGACGCCCGGAGCCGCCCCGTATGACGACGCTTCCCACGCTCCTCGTCCTGGACGCCGAGCCGCTGCCCCGCCTCGGCCGCCTCACCGGCCGCGCCCGTGTCGTGCACACCGACGCCTCCGGTCTGGCCGAACGACTGCCCCGGGCCGACGTGCTGCTGGTCTGGGACTTCACCTCGCACGCGGTCCGCGAGGCCTGGCCGGGCGACGGGCCCCGGCCCGCCTGGGTGCACACGGCGAGCGCGGGCGTGGACCATCTGCTGTGCCCGGAGCTGGCGGCCTCGGACACGGTGGTCACGAACGCGCGCGGCGTCTTCGACCAGCCGATCGCCGAGTACGTGGCGGCCCTGGTCCTTGCGGTCGCGAAGGACCTTCCGCGCACCCTGGAGTACCAGCGGGAGCGGACCTGGCGGCACCGGGAGGGCCGGCGGGTGGCGGGCACGCGCGCGTGCGTGGTCGGCTCGGGCCCGATCGGCCGGGCGATCGTACGGATCCTGAAGGCCCTCGGCGTGACCACGGCCCTGGTCGGGCGGACCCCCCGGACCGGCATCCACGGCCCGGCCGACCTGGACCGGCTGGTCTCGCGCGCGGACTGGGTGATCGCGGCGGCGCCGCTGACCGAGCAGACGCGCCACATGTTCGACGCCCACCGCTTCGGCGTGATGCAGCCGTCGGCGTTCTTCGTGAACGTCGGGCGCGGTCAGCTGGTCGACGAGGACGCCCTGGCCCAGGCACTGACCCGGCGCTGGATCGCGGGCGCGGCCCTCGACGTCTTCACGGCCGAGCCCCTCCCCGAGGACAGCCCGCTGTGGGGTCTGCCCGGTCTGATCGTCTCCCCGCACATGAGCGGCGACACGGTCGGCTGGCGCGACGAACTGGGAACCCAGTTCCTGGAGTTGTACGAGAGGTGGGCAGCGGGCAGATCACTGGTGAACGTGGTCGACAAGAAGCGCGGCTACGTCCCCGGTCACTGACCTCGGGGCCCAGGGGCCGCGGGGACCTTTTGGAGGGTGCATGCAGCTCACCGACCTGACCGCCGTCCAGCTCCTCGACGGATACCGCAAGGGCGAGTTCTCCCCCGTGGAGGCGGCCGAGCAGGCGCTGGAGCGGGCCCGGCGGATCCAGCCGGAGGTGAACGCCTTCGTCCGCCTCACCGAGGAGGATGCGCTGGAGCGGGCCCGGCAGTCGGAGGGGCGCTGGCGCCGCGGTGAGCCGGCGGGGCTGCTCGACGGGGTGCCGGTGACGGTGAAGGACATCCTCCTGCTGCGCGGGCTGCCGACGCTGCGGGGCTCGAAGACGATCTCCGAGCAGGGCGGTTGGGCCGAGGACGCGCCGCCGGTGGCCCGGCTGCGCGAGCACGGCGCGGTGTTCCTCGGCAAGACCACCACCCCCGAGTTCGGCTGGAAGGGCGTCACGGACTCCCCGCTGTCGGGGATCACCCGCAACCCGCACGACGCGTCCCGGACCGCCGGCGGCTCCAGCGGCGGCAGCGCGGCGGCCGTCGCGCTCGGCGCGGGCCCGCTGTCGCTGGGCACGGACGGCGGCGGCAGCATCCGGATCCCGGCCGCGTTCTGCGGGATCTTCGGCCTGAAGCCGACGTACGGCAGGGTGCCCATCTACCCGGCGAGCGCGTTCGGCACGCTGTCGCACAGCGGCCCGATGACCCGGGACGCGGCCGACGCGGCCCTGCTGCTCGATGTCATCGGGGCGCCCGACGCCCGCGACTGGTCGGCCCTGCCGGCCGCGCCGGGCTCCTTCACGGAAGGCCTGAAGGGCGGTGTCCGCGGGCTGCGGGTGGCGTACTCGCCCTCCCTGGGCGGCCAGGTGGCGGTCCAGCCGGCGGTGGCGGCGGCGGTGCGCCGGACCGTGGCCCGACTCGCCGACCTCGGCGCGTACGTCGAGGAGACCGACCCCGACTTCAGCGACCCGGTGGAGGCGTTCCACACCCTGTGGTTCAGCGGCGCGGCCCGGCTCACCGAGCGCTTCTCGCCCCGCAAGCGGCTGCTGATGGACCCCGGGCTGCGGGAGATCTGTGCCCGGGGCGCCCGCTACAGCGCGCTGGACTACCTGGCCGCGGTGGACGTCCGCATGGACCTCGGGCGGCGCATGGGACGCTTCCACGAGACGTACGACCTGCTGGTGACGCCGACGCTGCCGGTCACGGCCTTCGAGGCGGGGCCGGAGGTGCCGACCGGCTCCGCCCACCGCCGCTGGACGGGCTGGACCCCGTTCACGTACCCCTTCAACCTCACCCAGCAGCCCGCGGCCACCGTTCCCGTCGGCGCGGACGGCGACGGGCTGCCGGTGGGCATGCAACTCGTCGCCGCCCGGCACCGTGACGACCTGGTCCTGCGGGCGGCGCACGCGCTGTACGAGGCGGGGGCGGTCTTCGCCCCGCAGGCCCCCGGAGCCCTCACTCCCTCCTGAAGCTCAGCCGCTCCCCCTCCGCTCCCTTCCGCCACAGGTCGTTGCACGCCTCGGCCATCGCCTCCAGCCCCTCGACCACCTGGCCCCAGACGATCCCCGGCACCCAGCCCACGTCCCCGTTGAGGAGGAGGTTGTTGCGCTCGTAGAACAGGGCCAGGTCGACGACGGTGCCGCCGGGGCGGACCTCGCGGTCGTAGCCGTAGGCCTTCGTGCCCAGTTCGGCGCCCGCGAAGGAGAAGTAGCAGAGGTCGCCGGGAATCGGGGTGACGGTCGGGTTCTCCAGCGGGGGTTCCGTGGAGGCGAACGGCGGGAAGAGGGCGTAGATCTCGTTGCGCGCGTACTTGGCGTGGTAGACGTCGCCCGACAGGGGCAGGGCCTGCCAGACGGCCTCGCAGGTCACCGGCGCGCGGTCGGTCAGGAGGCGGGCCGTGCAGCGCACGCCCCGCTTGTCGAGTGAAACCGTGACGAATCGATCGGCCATGAAACCAGGGTGCATACCCCGGGTGCGCTTGGGTAGCCGCGCCGCCATGGCTCCACCACTTGGGAACGACGCACACACATTCCGGTCGGAACACAGACACAGCCGGCGGTCCGTGCTCGGCGCCCTCGGCGGGTTCGCAGCCCTCGGGGCGCTGGGGGCCGCCGGGTGCACGCGGGTGGCCGCCGCGTCCGGCAGACCGGGCGGTGACCTGCTTCAGCGGCTGCGGGCGCAGGGGGTCGTGCGGCTCGGCATCGCGGGGGAGATCCCGTTCGGGTACATCGACAGGGACGGCCATCTCACCGGTGAGGCACCCGAGTTGGCGAAGGCCGTCTTCAAGCGGCTCGGGGTGGACAGGGTGCAGCCGGTGCCGACGGAGTTCGGCTCGCTGATACCGGGGCTCAACTCCCAGCAGTTCGACGTCGTCGCCGCCGGGATGTACGTCAACCCCGAGCGGTGCCAGCAGGTGATCTTCGCCGATCCGGACTACCAGATGCTGGACTCCTTCATCGTGCGCAAGGGCAATCCCAAAGGGCTGCACGACTACAAGGACGTCGTCGCGAAGAAGGCGAAGTTCGCGACCGGCACCGGGTACGCCGAGATCCAGTACGCGGTCGAGGCCGGGTACAAGCAGGACGACATCCTCATCGTCCCGGACCAGGTGGCCGGGCTGAACGCGGTCGAGGCGGGCCGGGTCGACGTCTTCGCCGGCACGGCGCTGACCACCCGCGAGGTGGCGCGGAAGTCGGGCAAGGCGGAGGCCACCGCGCCGTTCGCGCCGCTCGTCAAGGGCAAGCCGCACGTCGACGGCGGCGCCTTCGCGTTCCGGCCGACCGAGACGGCCCTGCGGGACGCCTTCAACGTGGAGCTGCGCAGGCTGAAGAGGAGCGGGGAGCTGTTCCGGATCCTCAGACCCTTCGGTTTCACCAGGGCCGAGATGACCGACCTCACCGCGAAGGAGCTGTGCGGCGGATGACGGCGGGACTGTGGGAACTCGTACTGGAGGGTGTCTGGACCACCGTCCAGCTGCTGGTGTTCAGCACGCTGCTGGCCACCGCCGTGTCGTTCGCCGTCGGCGTCGCGCGGACGCACCGGCTGTGGATCGTGCGCTTCGTCGCCGGTTTCTACACCGAGGTGTTCCGCGGCACCTCGGCGCTGGTGATGATCTTCTGGGTGTTCTTCGTGCTGCCCATCGCCTTCGGCTGGCAGCTGGTGCCCATGTGGGCGGGCACCCTCGCGCTCGGGATGACGTACGGCGCGTACGGCTCGGAGATCGTGCGCGGGGCGCTGAACGCGGTGGACCCGGCGCAGAAGGAGGGCGGGATCGCGCTCAGCTTCACGCCGTGGCAGCGGCTGCGGCTGATCGTGCTGCCGCAGGCCGTGCCGGAGATGATCCCGTCCTTCTGCAACCTGCTGGTCGAGCTGCTCAAGGGCACCGCGCTGGTGTCCGTCATGGGCATGGGCGACCTGACGTTCAGCGCCAACCTGGTGCGGCTCGCGCTGCAGCGGAGCGCGGAGATCTACACGTACGTCCTGCTCATCTACTTCGCGATCGCGTTCGTGCTCACCCGGCTGATGCGCGCGCTGGAGAAGAGGCTGAAGGCCGGGATCGGCAAGGATCCCGGGACGGAGTCGGCGGCGCGTGAGCTGAAGCGGGCGCGGACGACCTCGGTGGGGAGTGGTGTCGCGTGAAGTGGGACTGGACCGCCGTCCACGACTTCCTGCCGGAGTTCTGGCACGGCCTGCTGGTCACGCTCCAGATCCTGGTGCTGGGCTCGCTGCTGTCGTTCTCGCTCGGCCTGGTGTGGACGCTGCTGATGCGCACGCCGACCCGGTGGGTGCGCTGGCCGGTCGGGGTGCTGACGGAGTTCGTGCGCAACACGCCGCTGCTGGTGCAGCTGTTCTTCCTGTTCTACGTGCTGCCCGAGTGGGGCCTGACGTTCTCGGCGCTGGCCACCGGTGTGTTCGCGATCGGCCTGCACTACTCGACGTACACGATGCAGGTCTACCGGGCGGGGATCGAGGCGGTGCCGGCCGGACAGTGGGAGGCCGCGACGGCGCTGAACCTGCCCCGGCGGCGGACCTGGACGGCGGTGATCCTGCCGCAGGCGATCCGCCGTGTGATCCCCGCGCTCGGCAACTACGTGATCTCCATGCTGAAGGACACCCCGATGCTGATGGTGATCACCGTGCTGGAGATGCTCGGCCGGGCCCGGCTCTTCTCCCAGCAGCACTTCCAGTTCACCGAGCCCCTCACCGTGATCGGTGTGGCCTTCATCCTCATCTCCTTCCCGGCCTCCCTGCTGCTGCGAGCTCTGGAGCGACGCCTTGTCCGTTGAACCCGTCGAACCCCGTACGCCCGAGTCCCCCACGTCCCCCGCGAAGTCCTCCGTCATCGACGGCGTGCCGGGCGAGCTGGTCCGGCTGGAGAAGGTGACCAAGCGCTTCGGCTCGAACACCGTCCTCGACCAGCTGGACTTCACCGTGCGGCCCGGAAGGCACGTGACCCTGATCGGGCCGTCCGGCTCCGGCAAGACCACGATCCTCCGGCTGCTGATGACGCTCACCAAACCGGACGAGGGCACCATCACCGTGGACGGCGAGTCGCTGTTCCCGGCGCCGGAGAAGCAGGTCCGCGAGGTCCGCAAGAAGATCGGGATGGTGTTCCAGCACTTCAACCTGTTCCCGAACATGTCGGTGCTGCGGAACATCACCGAGGCGCCCGTGCAGGTCCTCGGCATGTCCAAGGACGAGGCCGAGGCGCGGGCCCGGGAGCTGCTGGAGCTGGTGGGGCTCTCCGACAAGTGCGACGCGAAGCCGACGCGGCTGTCCGGCGGGCAGCAGCAGCGGGTGGCGATCGCCCGCGCGCTGGCGATGCGGCCGCGCGTGCTGCTGCTCGACGAGGTGACCTCCGCGCTGGACCCGGAGCTGGTCGCGGGCGTCCTGGACCTGCTCCGGGACATCGCCCGCAGCACCGACATCACGATGCTCTGCGTGACCCACGAGATGGGTTTCGCCCGGGACATCTCCGACCAGGTCCTGATGTTCGACGGCGGCCGGGTGATCGAGTCGGGCCCGCCGGAGAAGATCTTCAGCGATCCGGAGCAGGATCGCACCCGGGAGTTCCTGGGCGCGGTGCTGTGACCCGTCCGGCCGGGGCCTGTGCAACGGCCCCTTCGCCACCCACTCCCCTGACCATTCCACTGGCATATGCCAGACAGATGGCAGCCAGCTCGGAGCGGGCGGCGAACGCCACAATCTCGCCAACGCCCTCTCCCCAACGGCCCATTGCCCGATATCGTGGTAGCGATCCGCCGACCGGATCTCGCGGCCAGAGACAGGCAAGCCAGGGGGGAACACCGTGGCCCTGATGCACGAGCCGACCGCCCCGTACCACTCCGCCCAGGACGCGCTGCGCGTGCTGGAGACCGTGGCGCGCCACTCCAGCGGGGTCACCGACACCGAGCTGGCCCGCCGCACCGGGCTCGGCGCCGAGCGGCTCGTCGCGCTGCTGCGCATGCTGCGCCGCGAGGGCTACGTCGAGCAGATCGGCGAGGGGGCGTACGTCACGGGCGACACCCTGCGCCGGCTCACCTCGGCGCACGACCGCGAGCGGGCCCTGCGCAAGAAGCTCCAGCACACCCTGGACCGGCTGCGCGACTCGGTCGGCGCGGCGGTGTACATCAGCCGGTACGTCGACGGCGAGGTCAAGGTCACCCAGTACGCCGCCGGACCGGCCACCCCGGCGGTGAACGAGTGGGTGGACTTCCGCTACTCGGCGCACGCCACCGCCGTCGGCAAGAGCCTGCTGACCCAGCTCGACCACAACGCCCGCCGCGACCACCTCTCCCGGCACAAGATGGCCCGCCTCACCTCGCGCACCATCACCAGCGACAAGCTGCTGCTCTCCCGGTTGGAGTCCCAGCCGCCGACGGTGCCGGTGCTCGACCTCCAGGAGTACGCGATCGGCACGGTCTGCGCGGCCGTCCCGATCACCGCGGGCGCCTCGGTGGGCTGCCTGGCCGTGTCGCTCCCGGTGGAGCACGCGCACCGGCTGAAGCAGGCGGCGGAAGCCCTCAACCGCAACGCGGCACCGGTCCTCCTCTCGCTGACCCTCTAGGTGGTCACGAGCACCCCTCAGGACCAGGTAGTATTTTCTTCGTCGCCAGCCGCGGGAAACAAGATCCGGCGGAGGGCGGGAGTCATGCGCCGCTAGCTCAGTTGGTTAGAGCAGCTGACTCTTAATCAGCGGGTCCGGGGTTCGAGTCCCTGGCGGCGCACGATGACGATGGCGAGCCACGTCCGCAAAAAGCGCGGACCTGGCTCGCCATCTCTGTTATTGCGCGGCTCCGCCGCGCGTTGCGGGGGCTTCGCCACCCACGCCCCCCTCGGCCTCACCCGAACCCAGTCTCCTGTAACTGGCCTCCCCCGGCGGCCGCCACCACACCGGGTCGCCGCACCGGTAGCCCTCCTTCCTGAGCAGCGCGCGGTGGATCTTGCTCGTCGCCGTCACCGGCATCCGCTCGACGACCCGCACGAAGCGGGGTGCCATCTTCGTGCCCAGGTCGGGCTGGGCCGCCAGGAAGTCCGTGAAGTCCGCCGGGTCGAAGGCGCCGGCGATCGTCGCCATCACCTGGTCGCCGGTCACCGGGTCCGGTACCGCGTACACGGCGACGGCCGCCGCACCCGGGTACCGGGCGACGATGTTCTCGATCATCGCGGCGGCCAGGTTCTCCCCGTCGACCCGGATGCGGTCGTCGCCGCGGCCCGCGAAGTACAGGTAGCCGGCCGCGTCCCGGTAGAAGAGGTCGCCGGTCCAGTACGCCCCGTCCCTGCGCCGCTCGGCCTCCGCGGCCGGGTTGCGCCAGTAGCCCTCGAAGGGGTTGGGGGCGCGGTTGACCAGCTCCCCGATCGCCCGCTCCCCGTTGAGCAGGCGCCCGGCGCCGTCGAAGACGGCCGGCGGGCACTCGTGTCCGGTGGCCGGATCCAGCACCACCAGTCCGGGCTTCGCCGGGCCCACGGCACCCGCCGGGGTGCCCGGCGCCCACTGGATCGCCGCCCCTCCCTCGGAGGAGCCGTAGCCCTCCACCAGCCGCACCCCGAAGCGCCGCTCGAAGGCCGCCGCGTCCACCGCGCCCGCCTCGGTCCCGAAGCCGAGCCGCAGGGGGTTGTCCCGGTCGCCGGGCTTCTCCTCGGTGGCGAGGACGTACTGGATGGCCCGGCCGACGTAGGTGAAGTAGGTCGCGCGGTAGCGGCGTACGTCGGCCAGGAAACCGGACGCCGAGAAGCGGCGCCGCAGGGCGACGCCCGCGCCCGCCGCCAGCGCGGGCGCCCAGTCGGCGATCACCGCGTTGCCGTGGAACAGCGGCATGCAGACGTAGTGCACGTCGTCGGAGCGCACCCCGAACTGCCGCACCAGCGCCTGCCCGGCCGCCGCCAGCCGCCCCTGGGAGCAGATCGCGGCCTTGGGGGCGCCGGTCGAGCCGGAGGTGAAGTACAGCAGGAGGCGGTCGGCGGGGGTGGCACGGGACGGGTCGGGTACGGCGCCGGCGTAGGGGGCGAGGAGGGCCGCGTACTCCTCCTCGTCCGTCACGAGGACGCGCACCCCGGGCAGCTCCAGCCCGGCCAGCAGCGGCAGGTGGGCCCGCTCGGTGATCAGCAGCGGGCACTCGGTGTGCAGGATGTCGCGGGCCAGCTCCGGACCCCGCCGGGTGGGGTTGATCCCTGCGACGGCCGCGCCGGCGAGGGCGGCGGCGCCGAGCCAGAGCGGGAACTCCTCGGTGTTGTCGAGGAGCACCCCGACGTGGCGTACGGCGCCCGGTGGCAGCAGCTCGGCGAGCAGGGCCGCCCGCGCCGCGGCACCCGACGCCGCCTCGGCGTGCGTGAGCACCCGCTCCTCGCACCACAGCCCCGGCCGCCGGTCCTCCGACCGCGCCGCGATCAGCCCGGCGACCGTGCGTGTCATGGACTCCATGACCGCGCAGGTTAGTTGACGTTCCGTCAGATGTGGACAGCTACGGCAGGCATGGGGAGGGGGCCCTTCCCACGCCTGCCGCGCCGTTGTTCGGCGGACGCTCAGAACGTGACGTCCGAGCAGGCGTAGAACGCGTTGCCCGTGTCGGCGATCGTCCACACCGCGACGATGACGTGGTGCCCGCTCAGACCGGACGGCAGGGTGCCGCTGTGGCTGAGGGTGGCCGGCGGGCGCCGGCCGTCGTACGGCACCGTCAGGAACGGGGTGAGGGTGAGGTCCGAACGGGACAGGGGGTGGCCCTGGTCCCAGCCCTGCCTGGTGACGTAGTACCGGAAGTCGGTCGTGGCGTGCATGGCGGTGAACTGCCAGCGGAACGTGTACGTCTGGCCGCCCGTCACCCGGGTGGTGGGCCAGGGCGCGCCGGACGGCGTGGTCGGCGAGCTGATCTGGGCGAACCGGTCGACGCCGCCGTTGCATATCCGGCCGTCGGCGGGCCCCGCGGCCGGGAATCCCTTGGGGCCCTCGACGCTCTGCGGCTCGTACTGGATGTCACCGCAGCCCGTCACCGTGCCGTTGGCGCAGAGCTTCTGCCTGCTGACGGGCAGATCGGTGTAGCCGTGCCCGCTGGCGCCGCCGGTGGAGAGCACGAACGCTCCGGCGGTCACCACCCCGAGCACGACCGCGGACAACTTGGTCTTCGTGCGCATACTGCCGCTCCTGGAGAACGTGGGGAGTTCGGTGAGCTGTGCAGGCCGTGCATTAGGTCTAGACCAAGTGTCAGGTTATTGCCGCCTGTTGAGCATGTCCATACCAATCGCGGAGGAGCGGGTCCACGACGGCTCCGCGCGCCCCGCGCAGAAGGCCACCGTGAGGTCCCGCACCAGCGCCTTGCGCTCGTAGTCGTCCCGTCCGACCAGGCCGCGGGTGGTCAGCCGGGTCACCGTGTCCTCCACCGAGTCCACCACCGAACCGACCAGGCCGGCCCGCTGGCGGGCGTCCAGCAGGGCCATCCGGCGCCGGTGCATCGCGGCGGCGACCTCGGGGGCGTACTCCACCCGGACCGGCTGCACCGAGAACACCTCCACGCCGACCGGCGCGCTCTCCGCCGCGACCAGCCGGGTCAGCGCGTCCCCGGCCGCCGCCGGGCCGCCGCGCGCCCCGCCCGCCGGCTCCAGCGGCACCCGGGCCAGCGCCGCCTCCACGCACTCGCGCACATACGTCTCGTGGTCCTCGATGCCGAGCACCGCCCGCGCGGTGTCCCGCACCCGCCACACCACGAGGACGACCACCCTGAGCGCCATGCCGTCCGGGTCCGCCGCCGGCATCGCCCCGCTGCGCCAGTGCCGCAGCCGTACGTCCACCCGGCGGCGCAGCAGCAGCGGGTTCACCCACAGCAGCCCGGTGCGCCGGACGGTTCCCCGGTAGCGGCCGAACAGGCCGAGCACCCAGGCCCGGCCGGCCTGTCCGCGGGCCAGCCCGCCGAAGCCGAGCACGCCGAGCGCCCCGGCCCCGGCGTACGCCGCCCACTGCGCCGGCCCGAGACCCGCGCCGGCGGACGCGGTCAGCCCGAGCGCCCGCACCGCGAACGACGGGAGCAGCCCCGCCCACCACGAGGTCGCCACGCACCCGGCGACCCCGCACGCGCCGGCCAGCACCCCGGCCGCGCCCGGCAGCACCCGCGCGGGGCGCTCGGCCAGCTCCGGATCCGCCTCCGGCAGCGGCCGGCCGCGCACCGCCACCGGTGCCGATGCCGGTGTCGGGCGCCGGATGCGCGGCTGTTCGCCGGTGCCCTGCCGGCGCCCCGCCACGGCGGGCTTGAGCGGCACCTTCGCCGGCGTCTTTGGGCCGGGGTCGTCCCGGAAGAGCAGATGGACGGGGATCTCGGTGGTCGACTCGTTCTGGATGAGCCGGACGGGCCGCCCGGCCAGGCCCACGGCGGTCTCCGGGCGCCCGTCGGATTCGGGCGGTGTGTGCGATGTGGTGGTTCTCATGCGTGCCTCCAGCCTCCGCGCCAGATGCGTCATGAACAGGCATGAACAGGAAGGGGGGTGGGATCGGACGGGCTGGGTCAGAGTCCGGCCGTCCGCTCCGGGTCGGTGTCCGCGAAGAGCCGGCGCCAGGTCTCCGGGCCCGGAAAGCCGTCCGCCGCGCCGCCCCGCCAGCCCTGGTCGCGCTGGAAGGCCTGCACGCCACGGCGGTCGGCCTCGCCCCAGGCCGGACCGGGACCGGTCGGGTAGAACCTGCCGTACCCCCTCTCCACCAGCCGGCGGCCCAGCAGGGTGACGTGGTCGTTGTCCGCGCCCGGCAGGAAGAAGGCGCGGCCGGGATAGCCGGGCACCCCGTGCGAGGCGGGGGCCTTGTGGGAGGCGCGAGTCCTGTGGGAGGCGGGAGCCGCGGTGGCCGGGGCGATGTCCCTGCCCCGGCCGGTGACGAGCAGTTCCCAGGTACGCGGGCCGGGCAGCCCGTCGGCGGCGGCGCCGGTCCAGCCCTGGGCCAGCTGGAACGCCCGGGTGGCCCTCCGGTCGCCCTCGCTCCAGACCGGGCCGGGGCCGTGGGGGTAGTAGGCGCGGGCGCCGCGGGCCACCAGCATCCGGCCCAGCAGGGTGACGTACCGGTTGTCGGCGCCGGGGCCGAAGGCGGCGGCGCCCGGGTAGCGGACCCCCACCCCCTTGCCGTCGGCCGGCTGCGCGCCCGCCGTCGTGGGCGTCAGGCCCTTGTAGCGGTAGGGGACGTACTTGGTGGTGTTGCTCCAGTACGGGTAGGGCGTGGTCTGGCTGCGGGTGTTCGGGGGTGTCTGCTCGTAGACGGTGTAGTGGGTGTGCGTGGAGTCGGTCCAGCCGCCGAAGATCACCACGTGGGAGCCTCGCTCGGGGTTGTCGGGGTTGTGGTAGAGCAGGATGTCGCCGGGCTCCAGCTCCTCCTTGGTGATCTTCACGCCGTACTGGCCGAGGCTGCCGGTCCACTCGTTGCTCCCGAGACTCCAGGCCATGGAGACATAGCCGGAGCAGTCCTGCCGGTAACCGTCGGACCAGTAGTCGTTCATGCTGTACGGCACCTTCGCCGCCAGCCAGACCTTGGCCCGCTTGATGATCTCGGCCCGGGTGGTGGCGGTGACGGTGCCGGGCTTGACCGGGCGGCCGCCCCGGCCGTGCAGCGGGGACCTGGCGCCCTGGGGGGTGTCGGACTCGCCGTCGCCGGGGACGTGGGGACGCTGGACGGCGGGCCGGCCGGAGGTGGCGGCGGCCGGGGCGGCCGCGCCGAGGACGGCGGACACGGCGGCGACCACCGCGAGTCCGCAGGCGGCCGAGCGGCCGACCAAGCGACCGGGCAGCGCACGGGGACCCACCCGGCGCGCCCGGACGCAACCCTGGCAGTCGCAGTCGCTCCCGGGGTCGAATTCCTCGAACACCGGAGCGACCATGAGAGCTGCCTCACATTCAGGGGAAATTTGTCCGCGAGTGTGCACGTTCGTCAGTTTCCCAACTGTCCGGCAGACCGCCACTTTGACGGTCCGAATGATGTACGCGCCCCCCTCGCACCCCCTCCGGCCACCCGGGGGTGGTCATGAGCACCCCCGAAGGTCAGGTAGAGTTGTCCCTGTCAGCAGGCGCCGCTAGCTCAGTTGGTTAGAGCAGCTGACTCTTAATCAGCGGGTCCGGGGTTCGAGTCCCTGGCGGCGCACTCGACAGGAAAGGCCCCTCGCGCGAGCGGGGGGCCTTCTCCATGTCCGGCCGGATACCCTCTCGACATGGCGGCCCGGGACCTTCAGGAGCGGATCAAGAAGCTGATCGTGGACCGGCGGCTGCCCTCGGGGGCGCCGCTGCCGACCGAGCCGGAGCTGATGGAGCACCTCGGGGCGAGCCGGAACTCGGTGCGCGAGGCACTGAAGGCGCTCCAGGCGATGGGGATCGTGGAGATCCGGCACGGGTTCGGGACGTACGTCGGCTCGATGTCGTTCGCGCCGCTGATCGAGGGCCTGGCCTTCCGCACCGTCGCCGGGCACCACCGGGGCGAGGGCTCCCTGCTGCAGTTGCTGGAGCTGCGCGAGGCCGTGGAGACCGGGCTGGTGTCGCGGCTGGCCGGGCGACTGCCCGAGGCGGACCTCGTCGACCTGGACGCGCTCGTCGGCCGCATGGAACGGGAGGCCGCGCAGGGGGCGGGCCTCGCCGAGACCGACCGCGCCTTTCACGCCACCCTCTACCGCGGGCTGGACAACGTCCTGCTCAGCGAGGTGCTGGAGGCCTTCTGGGACGCCTTCCACCGGGTGCAGCGGGATCTGGTGGACGTGCCGCAGGACCCCCGGGTCACCTGCCGCCAGCACCGGGAGATCCTGGACGCGGTCCGCTCCGGGGACTCGCCGCGGGCGGAGAAGGCCATAAGGGATCACTTCGGCCACATCCGTGCCCGCCTCGCCGGCACCGGCGCACCCCGGCTCGCCGAGAGCACCGGCGCACCCCATTCCCTCAAGCCCCCCATGCGCCCCAATGGACGGGTTTGACCGGTAAACACCAGGTTTCGCTTCTTGCGATCATGCGGAGCGGCGTACAACCCTGGTTGTCCAAGCTGACGCCGATTGGCGGCAGTTGGGGGGAAATAACAGACACGCGGTGATCCGCGTGTGGGGGGAATGACTCATGACGTCGACGCCGACGGGCGCCGGGCACCACCATGACCGGTCACAGTACGCGCACGATCGATCACAAACCCTGCAACTGAGAGCACTCGGGCATCGAAGCGACCGCCGAACCGCCGGGACGAACCCGCCGAGATACGACTACGAGCACTACAGCCGTCTCGCGGGCCCGCTCACCCAGCCCGACCCGGCCAGGCCGTACCGGGTGCGGTACCGGTCGCTGCTGTCGCAGGAACCGCACCGCATACGCGCGGCGCTCGTGCTGGGCGCCGCCCCGGTCCTCTCCCTGGTCCTGCTGTTCTGGCTGCTGCGCCCACAGCACTGGACCCATCGCGACCACCCCGCCCACGCCTTCCTGCCGGCCCTCGACACCGTCATGCTCGTCTCGATCGGCCTGATCGAGTTCTTCCGCTGCATGAACGTGCTGTCCAACGCGCACGCCACCCTCGTCGCCCGCGACCCGGTCCCGGTCGTCCCGCGGAGCGGCACCCGCGTCGCCTTCGTCACCACCTTCGTGCCCGGCAAGGAGCCGCTGGAGATGGTGACCAAGACCCTCCAGGCGGCCGTGCGGCTGCGCCACCGGGGCCTGCTGCACGTGTGGCTGCTGGACGAGGGCGACGACCCGGCCGTCAGGGAGGTCTGCGCCCGGCTCGGCGTGCACCACTTCACCCGCAAGGGCGTCGAGCGGTGGAACCGGCCCAGCGGCCCGCACCGCGCGAAGACCAAGCACGGCAACTACAACGCCTGGCTGGAGGCGCACGGCGACGCCTACGACTACTTCGCCTCCGTCGACACCGACCATGTGCCGCTGCCCAACTACCTGGAGCGGATGCTGGGTTACTTCCGCGACCCGGACGTCGGCTTCGTCATCGGCCCGCAGGTCTACGGCAACTACGACACGTTCGTCACCAAGGCCGCCGAGTCGCAGCAGTTCCTCTTCCACGCCCTGATCCAGCGCGCCGGCAACCGCTACGGCGCCCCGATGTTCGTGGGCACCTCCAACGCCGTACGGATCAGCGCCATCCGGCAGATCGGCGGGCTGTACGACTCGATCACCGAGGACATGGCGACCGGCTTCGAGATGCACCGGGCCAGGAACCCGCTGACGGGCCGGAAGTGGAAGTCCGTCTACACCCCGGACGTGCTCGCCGTCGGCGAGGGACCGGCCGCCTGGACGGACTTCTTCACCCAGCAGCTGCGCTGGTCCCGGGGGACGTACGAGACGATCCTCAAGCAGTACTGGCGGGGCCTGTTCACCCTGGGGCCGGGCAGGCTCTTCAACTACACGATGATGATCGTCTTCTACCCGATGTCCGCCCTCAACTGGATCCTCGCGGCGCTGAGCTGCGCGCTCTTCCTGGGCCTCGGCGCCTCGGGCGTGGACATCGACCCGACCGTGTGGCTGATGCTGTACGGCAACGCCTCCGCGCTCCAGATCGGGCTGTACGTCTGGAACCGGCGGCACAACGTCTCCCCGCACGAGCCGGAGGGCTCGGGCGGGGTGGCGGGCATGGTGATGTCCGCGCTGTCCGCGCCGATCTACGCCCGCTCGCTGCTGGACGCGGTGCTGCGCCGCAGGAGCCGGTTCGTCGTGACGCCGAAGGGCGAGTCGGCCAGCCCCGACACGCTGTTCGGGACCTTCCGCGTCCACTGGTTCTTCGTCCTGGCCTTCGGCGGCTCGCTCGGCGCCGGCTTCGCGCTCGGCCACTCCCACCCGGCGATGATCGTCTGGGCCGCCCTCGCGCTGCTGATCACCGCTTCGCCGATCGCCGTCTGGCGCTACACGCTGCGCCATGAGAAACGGCAGTCCGCCGCGGCCCCCGTGCCGCAGCAGCGCCCCGCCTGGGCGGTGCGGGACGACAAGGAGACCGTGCGGATCGCCCTCGGCGGACTGGGCGGAGGCAAGGAATGACGGAGCAGTCCGGCCGCCGGCGCGCCCGCAGGCTCGCGATCGGTACGGCGGTGGTCCTCGCGCTGGCCGGGATGAACGGTCCGTGGGTGTACCGCTTCGGCACCGCCCGGTACCACCAGTACGAGATCAACAGGGCGGAGTACAAGGCCGCGAACGGCCACTGGGACATCATCGAGTTCCCGAAGGAGTACCGGCAGGACACGATCCACGCGACACTCCTGCGCACCGGGAAGCTCCTGATGATCGCGGGATCGGGCAACAACCAGGACAACTTCGACGCCAAGAGGTTCGACACCCGGATCTACGACCCGGTCAAGGGCACCATTAAGAAGGTGCCCACCCCGGCCGACCTGTTCTGCACCGGCCACACCCAGCTCGGCGACGGCGACATCCTGATCGCCGGCGGCACCAAGCGGTACGAGAAGCTCAAGGGCGACGTCAAGAAGGCCGGCGGCGTCATGATCCTCTACAACGAGAACCCGGACAAGCCGATGACGCTGCCCGCCGGCACCAGGTTCACCGGCAAGCGCAACGGCAGGACGTTCGTCTCCCAGGACCCGGTCCTGCTCCCGCGCGCGACGAAGGTCTTCGACAGGCGCGGGAAGTGGCTGCGGAACAACCCCGGTTACGGCCGGGTCTACGTCGAGGCGCCGCGCGAGGGCACCCGGTACGAGACCGGCACCCAGGACAACTACACGATCCAGGGCCTGACCGGGGCCGACGCGCGCAACACCTACGGCATCGCGCAGAAACTCGCCCTCGACAAGAAGGACTTCGAGGGGATCAAGGACGCCTACGAGTTCGACCCGGTCGCCGAGCGGTACGTCAAGGTCGACCCGATGAACGAGGCCCGCTGGTACCCGACCCTCACGACCCTGTCGGACGGCAGGATCCTCAGCGTCTCCGGGCTGGACGACATCGGTCAGCTGGTGCCGGGCAAGAACGAGATCTTCGACCCGAAGACCAGGAAGTGGACGTACACCAGGACCGTCCGGCAGTTCCCGACCTATCCGGCGCTGTTCCTGATGCAGAACGGGAAGATCTTCTACTCGGGCTCGAACGCCGGGTACGGGCCGGACGACGTCGGCCGCGACCCCGGTGTCTGGGACGTCGACACCAACCGGTTCACCAGGCTGCCGGGACTGAGCGATCCGAACATGATGGAGACCTCCGGGACCGTGCTGCTCCCTCCGGCGCAGGACGAGAGGTTCATGGTGATCGGGGGCGGTGGCGTCGGCGAGTCGAAGCTGTCCAGCAGGAAGACCCGGCTGATCGACCTGAAGGCGAAGAAGCCGCGCTTCGCGGACGGGCCCGCGCTGGAGAAGGGCACCCGGTACCCGCAGTCCTCGATCCTGCCCGACGACACGGTCCTGGTCTCGGGCGGCTCGGAGGACTACCGGGGGCGCAGCGACTCCGACATCCTGCAGGCACGGCTGTACCACCCCGACAGCAACAGCTTCACGCGGGTCGCGGATCCGCTGGTGGGGCGGAACTACCACTCCGGGTCGATCCTGCTGCCGGACGGGCGGGTGATGTTCTTCGGGTCCGACTCCCTGTACGGGGACAAGGCGAACACCGAGCCGGGGAAGTTCGAGCAGCGGATCGAGGTCTACACGCCGCCGTATCTGTACCGGGACTCCCGGCCCGATCTGAGCGGGGGTCCGCAGACGATCGCGCGCGGCGCCTCGGGGACGTTCACCTCGAAGCACGCGGCCGGCATCAGGAAGGTGCGGTTGATCCGGCCGAGTGCCTCCACGCATGTGACGGACGTGGACCAGCGGTCGGTCGCCCTGGACTTCAGGACGTCCGGGGACAGGATCACGGTGACGGTCCCGGAGAACCGGAACCTGGTCCCGTCCGGGTGGTACATGCTGTTCGTGGACGACGACCAGGGGACGCCGTCGCAGGCGCAGTGGGTGCGGATTCCTTGAGTCACCTGCTGTTCCCGGCCAGGGCGAGTGCGTAACTCGCCCACCAGTCCCCGGCCTTCGGGCCCCCCTTGCACGTGCCGTCCGACTCCCCCGGGCGCTTGACCCACAGGTAGGCGTCCACGAGGGGGGCGGACGTCCTGGTGGTCGGGGGCTGTCCCAGGGCGCGGCCCGGCGGGTTGCACCAGCGCTGGTCCGGATCGCCGCCGGTGTAGGGGCCGTTGCCGTTCCTGCTGGTGTCGATGACGAAGTGCTTGCCGCCCACCTTCGCCGAGAGCTGTTCGCCGTAGGCGAGGGAGTCCTGGGTGGAGTAGAAGTTGGAGACGTTGACGGCGAAGCCGTCGGCCCGGTCGATGCCGGCCTGCCGGAGCGGCTGGTAGATCTGGTCGGGGTGGCCCCAGCCGGCGTTGCCCGCGTCGAGGTAGACCTTGGTGTTCTTCAGGGCGGTGAGCGTGGCGATCGCGCCCTTGAGGAGGTCGTAGCGCTCCTCGTGGAACCGGGCGGGCGTGCAGCCGTCCACCAGGTGCAGCACGGCGTCCGGTTCGAGGATCACGAGGGCGGGGCGGTCCTGGATGCCCCGGGCGACGCCGTCGATCCAGGCGCGGTAGGCGTCGCCGTCGGCGGCGCCGCCCTGCGAGTACTGGCCGCAGTCGCGGTGCGGGATGTTGTAGAGGACGAGCAGGGCCGTGCGGTCGGCGCGCTGGGCGGCCTCGGTGAAGCCGCGGGCCTCCTGCTCGGGGTTCTCCGGGCCGATCCACTCCCCGACCGGCTGCTCGGCGATCTTCCGGATCTGCCCGGCCTCGGCGGTCCGGCCGGCCTTGACGTAGGCGGCGAGCTGCCGGGCCGCGGTGCCGTCCGGGTTCACCCAGAACGGGTCGGCCGACCGGGGCTGTTGGGTGATCGGGGCGCCCGGGTCGGCGTTCTTGTCACCGCCCCCGCCCCCGCCTGTCGAGGAGCAGCCGGCGAGCAGCAGTGCCGCCCCCAGCACCGCCGCCGCGGACGCCCGCGCGGCCGACCGGGCCGCCCTGCTGTGGTCCATGCGATTCCCCCTGGTTCCCCCCTGGGCGCACCGGTCCGGGCGCCGTCCCATGCTGGCATATCGGGACGGTTCGCCACGAGGTCGCACAACGGGGCGTGCGGGATCAGTGCTCAGTGCGTGGTGGCCGTGAGGTAGGCGTCGACCACCACGTTGGCGGTGTAGCTGCGGGTGGCGCGGTCGAAGGTGCCGCCGCAGGTGATCAGGCGCAGTTCGGCGCGGCCGGCCCGGCGGGGGCCGTAGGCCTGGCGGGCGTCGAAGCCGGCGCGGGGCAGCACGCGGACGTCGTCGACGGTGAACTGGGCGACCGTGCCGTCCGAGCGCACCACCCGGACCGTCGCGCCGGGTGTGAGGGTGCTGAGCTTGTAGAAGACGGCGGGCCGGGTCTCGGTGTCGACGTGTCCGACCAGGAGGGCCGCCCCGCGGGCGCCGGGCCGGGTGCCCGCGGCGTACCAGCCGACCACTCCTGGCTGGTCGAAGGGCGGGGGGTCGATGGACCCGCGCGCGTCGAGGCCGCGCGCGACCACGGGTGCCTGCACGCCGAGCCGGGGGATGTCGAGGCGCTGGGGCAGCGCGTCGGTGAGCGGCGCGGCCGGGCGGGGCAGGGCGGCGGGGGCGGTGCCGGCGGCGAACGCGTCACCGGTGGCCGGACCCGTGCGGTCCGGGAGACCGGTCACCTCCCGCCCCCACAGCCACAGCCCGAACAGCAGCACCCCCCAGGTCAGTACGGTGACCAGCCGTCCGGTGCCGGTGGTGGCGCGGCCCTCGTCGTCGGTCATGCCCACCCGTCAGCGGGTGTCACGGCTGTCGTGGTTCTCGTCGCCGTCGTGGGGTTTGCGGCCGCGGTGGGCGCGGAGTCCGACGGCGAGCGCGGCGACCCCGGCGAGCCCGAGGCCGGTGAACGCCTGGGCGGTGCCGGGCCCGGACTCGTTCGTGGCGACGGTGGCGAAGTGCGTGCCGGGGGCGGCGCCGCCGCCGCCCGCGTGGACGGGGGCGACGGGAGAGGCGTCCGCGCCGGGCCACCGGCCCTGCTCGTCGGCCCGCCCGGTGCCGTGGTCGGTGCCGGAGTCGGTACCCCGGCCGGTACCGGTGCCGTGGTCGGTGCCGGTGCCGGTGCCGTGGTCGGTGCCGGAGTCGGTACCCCGGCCGGTACCGGTGCCATGGTCGGTGCCGGAGTCGGTACCCCGGCCGGTACCGGTGCCGTGGTCGGTGCCGGAGTCGGTACCCCGGCCGGTACCGGTGCCATGGTCGGTGCCGGAGTCGGTACCCCGGCCGGTCCCGGTCCCTTGGCCGGTCCCCTGGTCGGTTCCGTGATCCGTACCGCGGCCGCTCCCCTGGTCCGTGCCGTGGTCGGTGCCCCAGCCGGAGCCGTGGTCGGTGCCCTGGCCGGTGCCCCGGGCCGCCACGGTGATCCGCCCGCTGATGACGTAGTCGGCGCAGGTGACGCGTACGTCGTAGGCGCCTGGCGCGAGGGAGGAGCGGACGCGGGTCTCGCCGGAGAGGCTGCCCCGGCTGCCGGTCAGCCGGGCGTCGGAGACGAAGGCGCCCGAGACGGCCGTGCCCTGCGACCCGGAGCAGCCGTGGACGCGCAGGGACACGTCGGTGCCGGGGGCCGGGGAGTCGGGGGCAACGGAGACGGCGCCGCCGTCGGCCGCGTGGGCCGGTGTGCCGAGGGCGGCGACGGCCAGGATCCCGGTACAGAGAGTGAGGCGAAGTGAGCCCATCGTGAACCTCCAGATATCTGGAGGCTCCCCCGCCACAGGCGCCCCCGCATCCTCGGGGGGCGCCTGATTACTCCATCCGGGTGGCTCCGGGCTTGGGGCCGCAGGTCAGACCAGGTCGACCAGGTCCGCGATGGAGTCGACGACCTTCGAGGGGCGGAAGGGGTACTGGTCGACGGCGTCCGGCTGGGTGACCCCGCTGAGCACCAGGAACGTGCGCATTCCGGCCTCCAGGCCCGCGAGCACGTCGGTGTCCATGCGGTCGCCGATCATCGCGGAGGTCTCGGAGTGGGCGCCGATGGCGTTCAGGCCGGCCCGCATCATCAGCGGGTTGGGCTTGCCGACGAAGTACGGCTTCTTGCCGGTCGCGGCGGTGATCAGGGCGGCGACCGAGCCGGTGGCGGGCAGGTCGCCCTCGGTGGACGGGCCGACGTTGTCGGGGTTGGTGGCGATGAACCGGGCGCCGTTGTTGATCAGCCGCACGGCCTTGGTCAGGGCCTCGAAGGAGTAGGTGCGGGTCTCGCCGAGGAGTACGAAGTCGGGCTCGTGGTCGGTGAGGATGTAGCCGACGTCGTGCAGGGCCGTGGTCAGACCCGCCTCGCCGATGACGTAGGCGCTGCCGCCGGGGCGCTGGTCGTTCAGGAACTGGGCGGTGGCGAGGGCCGAGGTCCAGATGTTGTCCACCGGGACGTCCAGGCCCATGCGGCGCAGCCGGGCGTGCAGGTCGCGGGCGGTGTAGATGGAGTTGTTGGTGAGTACCAGGAAGGGCCGCCCGGACTCGCGCAGCTTCTTCAGGAAGGCGTCGGCGCCGGGTATCGGGACGCCCTCGTGGATCAGGACACCGTCCATGTCGGTCAGCCACGACTCGATCGGCTTGCGGTCTGCCATGTTGTGCGTCTCCTGGCGTACGTGCGGTCAAGAAGGCGGGCGGGAAAGCGGGGGGCGCCGGAACCACGGCGTACCGACGCCCCCAGGGTAGTCAGGCCGGCCTGATCCTGACCCTGCCGTCCGCCTGTCGACCGGCCCCGCGGCCAAGCTCGGTTGCCGGAGACGGTGACGGAGCGGGAAACGGACGCCCGTCTCACCGGTCTCCCAGCACCAGCGCGGGCAGTGCGGCCACGGAGTCCAGGACATGGGTGGCCCCGGCGGCCCGGAACTCCCGGTCCCCGTGGGCCCCGGTGCGTACCCCGGCCACCAGCCCGGCGCCCGCCCGCAGGCCGCTGAGCACGTCGTACGACGTGTCCCCGGCGACGGCGATCTGCCGCACGTCGTCCGCGGCCTTGGTGCGGACGAAGGCCTCCAGCACCATGTCCGGGTACGGCCGTCCGCGCCCGCCGGTGTCGGCCGGGCACAGGGTGAGCGGGACCAGGTCCCGCCAGCCGAGGGCGTCGAGGAGGGCGTCCTGGGTGACGCGGGCGAAGCCGGTGGTCAGCACGACGGTACGGCCGCCGCCGGCCAGCGCCTCGATGGCCTCGCGGGCGCCGGGGACGGGCGCGACCAGACCGGCCTCGACCGGTTCGCCGTACGCCTTCTCGAAGGCGGCATTGGCGCGCCGGGCCCGCTCCTCGGTGCCGAACAGGTGCCGGAAGACGGAGATCTTGGACTCGCCCATGGTGGCGCGGACGTACGCGAGGTGCTCGGCGTGCTCGGCCGAGCCGGGCTCGACGCCGAGTTCGGAAGCGGCCGCGGCGAAGGCGCGCTCGACGAGGCCGCCGTCGGCGACGGTGGTGCCGGCCATGTCGAGGACGACGAGACGGATGTCCTCGGTGTTCATCAGGGTCTTCACCATCCCAGTTCGTTCGCGGTCGTTTCGGCGATCGCCGGTGCGCAGGTCATGCCGCGCCCGCCGGGCCCGGTGACCAGCCACACCCCGTCGCCCACCTGCTGCCGGTGCACGACCCGGCCGGGGTCGGTGCACTGCGCGTACACCCCGGCCCAGCGGCGCCGGACGCGCGGCAGCGGGCGCCCGAGCAGGGACTCGACCACGCCGGTCAGGTGCTCGTACGGCTCCTCGACGGTGTCGAAGGCGAAGGGGTGCTCGTACTCGTGGGTGTCGCCGATGGTCAGCCCGCCGTCGGCCCGCTGCACCATGAGCAGCTGCATGCGGTGGGCGGCGGCGGTCTCCGGCTGCGGCTGCCCGGCGTTCAGCCGGTCGAGGGCCGGGGAGGCGTAGGCGGGGTAGTAGCGGAAGCTGTCGGCGTCCGCGACGGAGGTGGTCAGCGGCTCGCCCAGCGGGTCGGTCTGCATCATCTGCAGCCGGACCCGGCGCACGGGCAGGCCGGGCCCGGCCAGTTCACGGACGAGCCCGCCGAGCCAGGCGCCGGTGCACAGCACGACCGCGTCGGCCCGGTGCACGTCCCCGTGGTCGTCCCGTACGGTGCCGGCGCCGACGACCTCGCGCACCTCCCGGCCCGGCAGGAAGGTGTAGTTCGGACACTTCAACAGCTCGGCGCGGAGGACCAGTTGGGCGGTGCGCGGCTCGACCGCCGCGTCCCGCTCGCAGTACAGGGCGGCGGTGAAGTCGCCGCGCAGCGCCGGGTTGAGGGCGCGGGCCTCGCTCGGCACGAGGAGTCGGTAACCGCGGGCGGCCGCGTCCGCGCGGGCCACGGCGGCCTCGGCGACGGCGAGCTCCAGGGGGCCTCGGACGGGGGTCAGGGACCCGTTCGCCCGGAAGCCCAGCGCCGGGACCCGCGCGCCGATCTCCTCCCACAGCTGCCGCGCCCGCAGCGCTGCCTCCAGTTCCTCTCCACCGGCGCGGCCACTGACCCAGATCTGCCCGAAATTGCGCAGCGAGGCGCCGCGCGCCTCGGCCTCGCGCTCGATCTGGACCACCTGGTGGCCCCGCTGGACCGCGTGCCAGGCGTGCATGGTGCCCACCACGCCTGCTCCGACGACTGTCACCTTCATGTTCACAACGAGAGCGTGACCCACTCACCCCGTTTGGGCTAGACCCGTTATCTTTTCGTTATATTCATGCGGGTGTGGACATCGGCCTCCTTCAGCGCTCGAGGTGGGTGGTGAAGGAGAACCGGTCCCCCCGGTACAGCGAGCGCACGCGCTCCAGGGGCCGGCCCTCGGTGTCCCGCGAGACCCGGTGGATCAGCAGCATGGGCAGGGCGGGCGGGGTGCCGACGAGCAGGGCCTCGCGGGGGGTGGCCAGCACGGTCTCGATGCGCTCGTCGGCGTCACCGAAGGCGATGCCCTGGGCGGCGAGGTAGCCGTAGAAGGAGGAGTCGGGGTCGAAGTCGGCGTCCAGCCGCGGCACCCGCGCGACGGCGACGTACGTGCTCTCCAGCCCCACCCGCTCCTCGTCGGCGAGCAGCACGCGCTCCAGGTGCCAGACGGGTTCGCCAGGGGTGAGCCCGGTCTCGGCGGCAAGGGCCCGCGGGCACGGGAACCGGTCGAGGGTGACCAGGGTGCGGCCGGGGGTACGGCCCTGCCGGCGCACCCCCTCGGTGTAGCTGGCGAGGGACAGCGGCTGGGCGAGCTTGGGCCCGGCGACGACGGTCCCCCGGCCCCGGCGCCGCAGCCGCCCCTCCAGCACCAGCTCGCGCACCGCCTGCCGCACGGTCTCACGCGCGACGTCGTACCGCTCGGCCAGATTCCGCTCGGTGGGGATGGAGCCGCCCTCTCCCAGCTCGTCGAGGAGCGCGGCGATCCGCGCCTTGACCGCGTAGTACTTGGGGATGCGCCCGTGCTCGGGGATGCCGGAGCGGACGGGGGCGCCGGGGGCCTGGTCGTTCGGGTAGTCCACGCAGGGATCGTCGCAGACGGTGAGGGTGGTGCCGGTACGGGACCCCGGTTCAGCGGCGCCGGCGGACCAGCAGGAACGCGCCACCGCCGACCCCGAGCAGGGTGAGCGTGGCCGCGAACAGCCCGTGCGCGAGCCCGAGCCCGGTCCGCGCCAACTCCCGTGCCCGTTCCCCGGCTTCGGCCGCCTCTTCGGCGAGGGGGAGGGCGGGCTCGGGTTCGCGGGCGTGGGGGGAGGGGGTGCGGGCGGATGTGCCGGCCGGGGTGCCGGTGGGGGTGGCGCCGGTGTCCTGGGTGCGGCCGGGCCGGGGGGCGGCACCTCCCTCCTGGTGTCCCGTGCCGTCTGCGTCGTGGGCGATCCCGAACACGTACGGGTCGGACTGGCCGACCCAGTCCCCGTCGGCCTCGCCCCGGCGCTGGACGACGGCGGCGCTGGCGGTGACGCGGTCGGTCACGGCGTCGGAGGGGAAGGACAGCCTGACCCTGACACTGACGGTCGTGCCGGACGGCACGGTGAACCCGGCGAACCCGGCGGCGTCCAGCACGCCGACCAGTTCCTGCTCGTCGGTGTCCTGGAACGACACGGGCCGGGCGCGGGAGCCGTCGTAGAAGTCCAGCTGGGGCTGGCCCGGCTTCAGGGCGCGCCTGTCGTCGACGAGGACGACGACAGGGTGGATGCCGGTGCAGGTGCGGCGGGTCTTGTTGGTGAGGTCGAGGTACCAGTCGCCGTATCCGCCGCCCGCCTCGTACGAGCCGGGGCCGCCGCGGATCCGGGCGGCGAGCGGGAAGGCGTGCGTGTCGGTGCCGACGCAGGCGGGGGGCGCGGGCGCTCCGGCGGCGCGGGCGGTGTGCGGGGAGAGGGGGACGAGGAGGACGGCGGCGAGGGCGGTGGCGGCTGCTGCGGCTTGGCGGAACGGCCGGGTCGGCTGGGACGGCCGGGAAGGGGCGGGGGGCCGGGCCGGGTTCGGGGCAGCGGACATGCACGGTCGCATGAACACATGACCATGCCGGGTCCCCGGGGGTACGCCGGCTCGCCGCTCCGGCCCGGAGCGCGCGGTCCGCTCGTTCAGCGCAGGCGGCGCGGGCGGGTACAAGGACGGCCGTGCGGTCAGTCGACGACGGCGGCGTCCGCCGTGGCGACGTCGTCCGGGTCCGAGGCGCGGGCCAGGTAGGTGTGTGTCACGCCCGGTCGCGTGCCGGGGGCGATGCGGGCGGTTCCGACCAGCGTGCCGGCCGCCATGAGGGGGAGGTCGAGGGGGTCGCCGGCCGCTCGCTCGGCGCGGCCGCCCTCCCGGGGTCTGCCGCGTCCGGTGAGGGTGAGGTGGACGTCCTGACCGGCCGTCACCCGGGCGGGACCGACCGTGCGGACTGCTCCGGCGGCGAAGGCGAGGGACACGGCCGCCGGTCCGGAGAGGGGCAGGAGTCCGGCGCCCAGCGGGGCGGGGACGGTGAGGCGAGAGCAGCGCATGATTCACTCCTCGCTGAGGCGTCTGAGGCGCAGGAGGCCTCAGTCACCTGTGGAGACCACTGATGCGGTTGCTTCCATGGTGGAGCGACGGACCGCCCTTCGCAGCCCCGGCCACGGGGCGGAGTACGTCGGGCTCCGCGCGGGCGCCCCATGCCGGACCGGAGCGACAGGTCAGGCACCGGGCAGCACGCCCGGCACCGCACCGGTCGCCCTGCGCCCCACCCGGGGCACGTCAGACACCGCGCGGCCTCACAAACAGGCTCGGTACGCCCAGCACCCGCACCGACCCAGCCGGACAGGCCGCCGCCCCAGGCACCGCGCAGGCACGCCCCGCACCATCCGGGTCGCCCGAACCCCGGCCGCCGCACGTCAGGCACAAAGCGGTCGCCGTGCGCCCCACCCGGGGCACGTCACGCACCGCTCACCGACACGCCCGGCACCGTCACGCGTCCGCCCGCCCGAACAGCCTTCCCAGCAGCAGCTGTGCGGCGCCCTCGGCGACGACACGCTCGCCGCCCCCGGCGACCCGGACCGGCACCGTCCTGCCCAGCGCCCCCTCCCGCCGGGCCCGGTCCGCCAGCACCTCGCCGACGCCCCGCACGAACACCTCCGGCGCCGCCGCCACCGTCCGCCCCCCGAGCAGCACCGCGTCGATGTCGAGCAGCCCCACCAGATTCGCCGCCCCCACGCCGAGCACCCGCGCCGCCGCCGCCGGCTCCCCGCGCCCGACGGCGCCGAGACACAACACCTCCACGCACCCCCGGTCACCGCACTCGCACAGCGGCCCGTCCAGCTGGATCACCTGGTGCCCGAACTCCCCCGCCCCGGTCCGCGCCCCCCGGTGCACGCTCCCGCCGATCACCAGGCCCGCCCCGAGCCCCGTACCGAGGTGCAGGTACGCGAACGAGCCGGCCCCGCCCTCGCCCCGCACCGAGAGCCCCAGCGCAGCGGCGTTCGTGTCCTTGTCCACCACGACCGCCACCCCCAGCCGCGCCTCCAGCGCGTCGCGCAGCGGAAAGCCGTCCCACTCGGGGAATCCGGTCACCCGGTGCAGCACACCCCGCGCGTGGTCCAACGGGCCCGGCAACGCCACCCCGACCCCGAGCAACGTCCCGGCCCCGGCGAGCACCCCGCCCCCAGGGCCCCCGACCGCAACGCCTCTGTCCGGAAGGCCCCCCTCCGCATGGCCCTTACCACCGGACCCCCTTCCCGCAGGGCTGCCGCCGCCCGCGAGCCCCCCATCCCCGGCACCTCCTTCCCCGACGCCCCCACCCGCACGACCTCCGCCCGCACGGCCCCGCTCCCCAAGCCCCTCACCCCCGAGCCCCGCGCCCGCAACTCCCCCGCGGGCAAGACCCCCATCCCCCGCACCTCCATCTCCCGCGCCCCCAACCGCCCGGCCCCCCTGCGCGCAGCCTCCGCCGCCGAGTCCCCTCTCGCCATCGACCCCGCCCCCGAGGCCCGCACTCCCGCCTCCCAGCGTCTCGCCCACCAGCGCCTCCACCGCCCCGGCGAGCACCCCGAGCACGGCATCCGCCCCGGCGCCCAGATCCAGTTCCGTGCGCCGCTGCGCCACCACGGTGCCGTCGAGGTCGACGAGTACGGCGCGCAGTTCGTCCCGGTCCAGATGCACCCCGACGGCGTGCCCCGCCTCCGGCACCAGACGCAGCACGGTGCGCGGCTTGCCCCCGGTGGACGCCCGCCGGCCGGCCTCCGCCGCGAGCCCCTCCTCGCGCAGCCGGGCGGTGATCTTGCTGACGGCCTGCGGGGTCAGCCCGGTGCGCTCGGCCAGTTCGAGTCGGCTGATGCCCTCCGCCCCGGCCTCCCGCAGCAACCCCAGCACCAGCGCGGTGTTGTGGCTGCGCACCACGCCGAGGTTCGCCCCCGCCGTCCGGTCCGCCCTCGGTCCCCTCCCCATCCCCGCCGCCGAACCCTTCTGCGTCCTCGTCCTGTCCACGCCACCCATGTTCACGCCCCCCATTGTCCCCGCCGCTTGCACTTTGGCAACAGCGTTGCGAAAGTAGGCGTCATGACTGCTGCCACCCCTCTCCGCGTCGGCCTGATCGGCTACGGCCTCGCCGGCTCCGTCTTCCACGCCCCGCTCATCGCCGCCACCGAGGGCCTCGCCCTGGACACCGTGGCCACCTCGAACCCCCAGCGGCAGGAGCAGGCCCGCGCCGAGTTCCCCGACGTCCGTACGACCGCCGGCCCCGAGGAGCTGTTCGACCGCGCCGACGAGCTGGACCTGATCGTCATCGCCTCCCCCAACAGGACGCACGTCCCGCTCGCCACCGCCGCCCTCAAGGCGGGCCTGTCCGTCGTGGTGGACAAGCCGGTCGCCGGCACCGCCGCCGAGGCCCGCGGCCTCGCGGCCCTCGCCGAGGAGCGCGGTCTGCTCCTGTCCGTCTTCCAGAACCGCCGCTGGGACAACGACTTCCTGACCCTCCGGCAGCTGCTGGCGGACGGCGCGCTCGGTGACGTATGGCGCTTCGAGTCCCGCTTCGAGCGCTGGCGCCCGCAGCCCAAGGGCGGCTGGCGCGAGTCCGGCGACCCCGCAGAGATCGGAGGTCTGCTCTACGACCTCGGCAGCCACGTGGTCGATCAGGCCCTCGTCCTCTTCGGCCCGGCCACCGAGGTCCACGCCGAGACGGACATCCGCCGCCCAGGCGCCGAGACCGACGACGACACCTTCATCGCCGTCACGCACGCGAGCGGCGTCCGCTCCCACCTCTACGTCTCCGCGACGACCGCCCAACTCGGCCCGCGCTTCCGGGTGCTGGGCTCGCGGGCGGGCTACGTGAAGTACGGCCTGGACCCGCAGGAGGGAGCCCTGCGGGAGGGCCTGCGCCCCGGCCCCCGGTGGGGCGCCGAACCCGAGTCGCTGTGGGGCCGTCTCGGCGCCGGGGAGTCCCCGCTGAGCGGCGGCGGCACCCCCGTACCGACGCTGCCGGGTGACTACCCCGCCTACTACGCGGCCGTCGCCGCCGCCCTGCGCGGCACCGCCCCCAACCCCGTGACCGCGCTGGAGGCGGCCGCCGCCCTCGACGTGCTGGAAGCGGCCCGGCGCTCGGCCCGGGACAAGGTGACGGTGACCCTCTGATGCACCACTCGCCGATCTCCCCCCGGACCATCCCCGAACTCACCCCCTCGGTCGAGGAGTTGGAGGCCGAGGAGCGCCGGCTGGTGTTCCGGAGGTTCAGCCACGACGACGCCTGGGCCCTCGGCTCGCTCCTGGTCGAGCTGGCCCGGGAGCGCCAGGCGCCCGTCGCGATCGACATCCACCGCGCCGGCCAGCAGCTCTTCCACGCGGCCCTGCCGGGCTCCACCCCGGACAACGACGCCTGGATCGCCCGCAAGCGCCGGGTGGTGGAGCGCTACGGCGCCTCCTCCTACCTGGTCGGCTCCCGCTTCCGCGCCAAGGGCACGACGTTCGAGGACTCCTCGCGCCTGGACCCCGACCGCTACGCGGCCCACGGCGGCTCGTTCCCGGTCCACGTGGCGGACGTGGGCGTCGTCGGAGCGGTGACCGTGTCCGGCCTGCCGCAGCTCCAGGACCACCGGTTCGTGGTGGAGGCGCTGGAGCGGTTCCTGAAGGTGTGACACCCGCCGGGAATCCGTGGGGGCTCCCTCCGGTTGGGAAGAGCTGAAGACGTGATGATCACGGACCCGCCCGGAGGGATCGCCCCATGAGCACCGCGAGCACCGCCAGCGCCAACGGCGCCCACAGCGCCTTGAAGGACCGGATCGGCAGGTACGGCATCTGGAGCTTCGCCCTGCGCGTGGAGGAACCCTCCCGGCGCGGCGAACTGGCCGAAGCCGCCGCCGAGTTGGAGGAGCTGGGCTACGGCGCCGCCTGGCTGGGCGGCAGCAGCGCCGCCCGGCACGCCGTACCGCTGCTGGAGGGCACCGGCACGCTGACCGTCGGCACGAGCATCCAGAGCATCTGGCAGTACGACGCCGAGGAGAGCGCGGCGTCCTACGCCGAGGTGGAGGCGGCGCATCCCGGCCGCTTCGTACTCGGCCTGGGCGTGAGCCACGCCAAGCTCGCCGAGCAGTACCGCCGCCCGTACTCGGCCCTGGTGACCTACCTCGACGCGCTGGACAAGGCGGGCGTCCCCGCCGGGCGCCGGGTCCTCGCGGCCCTCGGCCCGAGGACCCTGGAGCTGTCCCGGGACCGCGCGGCGGGCGCGGTGCCGTACCTGACCACCGCCGAGCACACCGCCCAGGCCCGCGAGATCCTCGGCGACGGCCCGCTGCTCGCCCCCGAGCTGAAGGTCGTCCTGGAGACCGACCCGGCCAGGGCCCGCGCCATCGCCCGCGAGACCCTGGCGATGTACCTCGCCCTGCCGAACTACACCAACAACTTCCTGCGCCTCGGCTTCACCGAGGACGACCTGGCGAACGGCGGCAGCGACCGCCTGGTCGACGCGGTCTTCGCCTGGGGCGACGAGAGCGCCGTCCGCGACCGCGTCGACACCTTCCACCAGGCGGGCGCGGACCACGTGGCCCTCCAGGTGGTCACGGGAGGCCCGCGGGAGCAGCTGCCGCGGGAGGAATGGCGCCGCCTGGCCACTCTGCTGGGCTGAGTGGAAGCGCCCCGAAGGGGCGCGAGGCTGTGTCTGACATGCGGCTCCGCCGCGCGGGCGCGAGAAACCACGACGGACCCGCAGCCGCCGAGTGGGGCCGTGGTTCCTCGCGCCCCAGCGGAGCGTCTACGCGTCCTTCAACTCCTGCCTCTGTCGGCCGAGCCCGTCGATCTCCAGCTCGACCACGTCCCCGGCCCTCAGGTAGGGCTTGGGCTCCGGCTGCCCCATCGCCACCCCCGCCGGCGTCCCGGTGCTGATGACGTCGCCGGGGTACAGCGTCATGAACCGGCTGACGTACCGCACGACCTCTCCCACGGAGAAGATCTGCTCGGCCGTCGTACCGTCCTGCCTCAGCTCCCCGTTGACCCACAGCCTCAAGCACAGGTCCTGCGGGTCGGCGACCTCGTCGGCCGTCACCAGCCACGGCCCGAGCGGGTTGAAGGTCTCGCAGTTCTTGCCCTTGTCCCAGGTCCCGCCCCGCTCGATCTGGAACTCGCGCTCGGAGACGTCGTGGGCCACGGCGTACCCCGCGACATGCGCGAGCCCCTCCTCGGCCGACTCCAGGTAGCGGGCCGTGCGTCCGACGACGACGGCCAGCTCCACCTCCCAGTCGGTCTTCACGGACCCGCGCGGGACGAGCACGGTGTCGTTCGGGCCGACGACCGTGTCCGGGGCCTTGAGGAAGACGACCGGCTCGGCGGGCGGCTCGGCGCCGGTCTCGCGGGCGTGGTCGTGGTAGTTGAGCCCGATGCACACGATCTTGCCGATGCGGGCGAGCGGCGGCCCGATCCTGAGCCCCGCCGCGTCGAGCGCGGGCAGCTCACCGGACGCGGCGGCGGCCCGTACCCGGAGCAGCGCGGCCTCGTCGGCGAGGAGCGCGCCGTCGATGTCGTCGACGATCCCCGACAGGTCCCGCAGGGTTCCCTCGGTGTCGAGCAGCGCGGGCCGCTCCGCCCCTGCCGTACCGACTCGCAGCAGCTTCATGGTCACAATCTCCCTCGATCGCGGGGGCGCCCGGCCGATGGGTGCAGCCATCGGAGGACTGGCTGATCCTCCAATCCCGCGGTCCAGCACGCAAGACCCTGTTCACGTACTGGACCGTCACCGGACAGCGGCTCACCGGTACAGGGCGGCCCGCTCCACGGCGCTCCAGGTCGTGCTGGTGACGACGTACAGCGCGGCCGCGAGCGGGACGACAGCCACGGTGACGAGCGTGAAGAACGACATGAACGGCATGACCTTGCCCACCGCGCCGAGCCCCGGCACCGATTCCCCCTCGCCACCCGCACCCACCGGGGCGACCGGTGCGACCGGATTGCCCGCCGTCATCCGCTTGGTGCGGCGGTAGTTGAAGACGGCGACGGCCGCGACGAGCGCGAAGAGTCCGGCGTAGACCAGTCCGGCCGGTCCGAACGGGCCGCCGTCGGCGAGCGCGTCGGCCCAGCGTCCGCCGAGGGGCGCCGCGAACAGCCGGTGTCCGAGCAGGCGGTTGGCCGCACCGCCGATCGTGGAGCTGGAGAAGAGGTGGTAGAGCAGGAAGAAGGCGGGCATCTGCAGCAGGCTCGGCAGACAGCCGGACAGCGGCGAGACCTTCTCCTCGGCGTGGAGCTCCAGCACCGCCTTCTGCAGCCGCTCCGGGTCCTTGGCGTGCGTGCGGCGCAGCTCGGCGATCCTCGGCTGCAACGCGGCCCGGGCCCGCTGACCGCGGGCGGCGGCACGGGAGAGCGGGTGGACGAGGAGGCGTACGAGCGCGGTGAACAGCACGATCGCGGCGGCGGCCGCGGAGGCGTGGCACAGCGGGGTGAGGAGGTCGGCGAGGTGCTCGACCAGACGGGCGAAGACAGCGAAGACGGACATGGGTGAGCCCTCCGGGGGTCTCGTCGTGCCGGAAACGATCAGAACGCGAGCGTTCGGAAGCGGCATGACGACCCGCGCGGGGTCACGTGTGCGCGGATGCGGGAACGCGTGCCCTACGCGGCGGTCGCCGGGAGGGCGTGTCCGGGTGCCCTGGGCCGCCGGCGGCCGGGCGCGTCGGGATCGCGCTGCGGCAGGAAGGCGGTACGCCGGGCGCGGTCGCGGATCGCCGTACGCACGCGCGTGGGCGGGACGGCCGGCGCGCTGCGCGCGGCGAGCAGGAGGCAGACGGAGAACGCGGAGCCGGCGGCCGCGGTCGCGGCGAGGGCCACGGTCGCGGAGAGGTTGCCGGTGTCCAGCAGCAGGAGCGGCAGCAGTACGAGAAGCAGCGAGGCGACCGCACGCGACGAACGCGCCGCCACGAAACCCCGCCTCATCCCGCCCCTCCCCGTGAGCACCTGCCGACGTAGGCAACTTCCCACGTCTGTTCGCCCTTTATACCTGAGAGGGCGCTCGTGTCCGAAGCCCGAACCCGAGGGGGGTCCCCGTGCCACGCATCCCGACCTGCGTCCTGACGAGCGACGCGCCGGCCGCGCGGGTCGCCGACGGCCACGCGGCGGACCGCTTCGTCGAGATCGGCTCCTTCACCAAGGTGCTCACCGGCACCGCCCTGACGCGCATGGCCGCCGCGGGCCTGCTCGACCCGGACGACCCCGTGGAGCGCCACCTCCCCGCCACGCCCGGCACGGGCATCACACTGCGCAACCTCGCCACCCACACCTCCGGCCTGCCCCGCCTCCCGCCCGAGCCGATCCCCATCCACCGGCTCGCCGACCCCTACGCCGCCTTCGACCAGCCCGCGCTCACCCGGGCACTCGGCCGGCTCGACAAGGTCGCGGTCCGGCCGCCGGGGCAGCAGGAGGAGTACTCCAACTTCGGGTACGCGGTGCTGGGCGCGGCGCTGGTCGCGGCGGCCGGCGCGCCCTACGAGGAGCTGCTCGCCGAGCACGTCCTGCGCCCGCTGGACGTCCACGAGGTCGGCGTGCGTCCGGACGCGGACCGGCGGCTGCTCGCCCCGGGGCTGTTCGGCCGGGCCCGCCGGCCCTGGACGATGGACGGGCCGATCCTCCCTGCGGGCGGGCTGTGGGCCACGCCGCGCGCGGTGGCCGACCTGCTGGTGCGGCTGGCGGTCGAGCGCCGGCTGGGCGATCCGGCCCCCTCGTGGCAGCGGTCCGGGGCCCTCCTGTGGCACAACGGCGCGACCCGGCACGCCTCGCTCTTCGCCGGGGCGATGGACGACGGCCGCTGGGTGGTCGTCCACCGGCTGAACGCCGACTCGGACGACACCGACCGCACCGCCATCGAGCTGATCCGCCAGATCTCCTAGACGGACTCGGTCTCCAGCGGCTCCAGCAGCCGCTTCGGCTTCAACAGGACCCGGCTCACCGGGTCGGCCGGGTCCCGGTCGAGGCCCGGTCCGGGCCACATGACCACGTCCCCCACCGGTACGACGCCCCCGCACGCGGGGCACTCGCCGTACGCCCCGAGTTCGGTGCCGCAGTCCGCGTGCCGGAAGGAGCGCAGCCGGGCGTCGGTGTAGTGCTCGCGCCCCCACAGGCCGAGGGCGCGCAGGGTGGGCCACAGTGCGATGCCGCGGTCGGTGAGGACGTACTCGTCGCGCGGCGGCGACTGCTGGTACCGGCGTTTTTCGAGGATGCCCTCGGCGGTCAGCGTCTGGAGCCGCGCGGCCAGGACGGCGCGCGGGATGCCGAGGTGGACGAGGAAGTCGTTGTAGCGCCGCACGCCGTACAGCGCGTCCCGGACGACGAGCAGCGTCCAGCGCTCGCCGACGATCTCGAGCGCGCGAGCGATCGAGCACTGCTGTGTCGCGTAGTCCTTGCCCAGTGCCATGCCGCCCACTGTAGCCGCGCTCCCCGTATAGGTTCAATGAATGAATCGACCGTGCTACGGTGGCGGAGTCAGGTCAGTTCATTGACTGAACCGTAAGGGAATCGCCATGACCGGGCTCGACTCCGCCACCGCCACCACCTCCGCCACCCCTGTCGGCGCCGCGACCGCCGCATCCGCCCGGGACGCCCCCGGCGCCCGCCCCCGGGCCACCCTCGCCCTGACCAGCGCGGCCACCGCCGTGGCGCTGATGACGTACACGGCCCCGATGATCACGCTTCCGGACACGGCGCGCGCCCTGCACACCGCCCTGTCCGGCCAGGCCTGGCTGCTGAACGGCACCCCGCTCGGCCTCGCCGCGCTCCTGCTGGTGGCCGGCAGCCTCGCCGACGACTACGGCCGCCGGCGGCTCTTCCTCAGCGGCACCCTGGCCCTCGGCCTCACCACCGTCCTCGGCGCCTTCGCCACGTCCACCTGGCAGTTCACCCTCGCCCGCATCGCCCAGGGCGCGGCCAGCGCCGCGCTCCTCGCGAGCAGCCTCGGCCTGATCGTGGCGGCCCACCCCTCCCCGCGCGGCCGGCTGCACGCGACCGCCGTCTGGGGCGCCTTCGTCAGCGGCGGCATCGCGGCCGGGCCGCTGATCGCGGGCGCGCTGCCGAACTGGCGCGTGGCGTACGGCGTCCTGGGCGCCACCGCCCTCGTGGTCGCCGCGCTCGGCACCCGCGTCCTCGCCGAGTCCCGCGCCCCGCGCGGCGGCCGCCCCGACATCCCGGGCGCCCTGTCCTTCGGCCTCGCCCTGGTGTCCCTGGTCGCCGCCCTGACCCTCGGCCGGGACGGCTGGCTGCGCGCACCCGTCGGCCTCCTCCTCGCGGCCGCCGTGGGCCTGATGGCGCTCTTCGTCGCGGTCGAACGCCGGGTCGCGACCCCGATGATCGACCTCGGCCTGCTGCGCCACGCCCCCTTCCTCGCCTCGGCCGGCGGCGGCCTGTTCACCGGCCTCGCCGTGATCGCGCCCTTCAGCTTCCTGCCCGCCCTGATCCAGCAGACACTGCGCCTGTCCCCCATGGACACGGCCTGGCTGCTGCTGCTCTGGTCCGGGCTGAGCTTCACGGTCGCCCTCCAGGTCAAGCGCCTGGCCGGCCGCGTCACCCCGCGCGTCCAGCTCGCCGCCGGCTTCGCCCTGCACGCCGTCGGCGTCCTGACCATGCTCGGTGCCGTCGGCTCCGGCTCCTGGGTCCGGCTGCTGCCCGGCCTGGTCATCGGCGGCGTGGGCAGCGGCCTGCTCAACGGCGGTCTGCCGCTGCTGGCCGTCGAGTCGGTCCCGCGCGAGCGGGCCGCGATGGGCTCCGGCGCCCAGCAGACCTTCCGCTACATCGGCTCCAGCGCCGGCGTCGCCCTGACCATCGCCCTCGCCACCTCCTCCGGCAGCCTCGCCCACGGCGCGGACATCGCCCTGCTGGTGTCGGCGGGACTGGCGGTGGTGGGCGTGCTGAGCGTGCTGGCGCCGCGGGAACGGCCTTGAACCGACGGCGGCCCCAGCACCCTCATCTCGGCCGCACGGACACCAGCGTTCCCCACACCGCCATCCGGTAGCGGGAGGTGAACTCGGGGGTGCAGGTGGTGAGGGTGATGTAGGAGCCGGGCCGGTCGTACCCGTAGGACGGCCGCAGCAGGGAGCGCGGGACCGGCTGGACGACCCCGGAGTCCGTCGCCGAGGTCTGCGGCAGGATCCGGTCCACGTCGTAGGTGTACGTCGCCGTCCCCGTCTCCACCTCGATGTCGTCCCCGCGCCGCAGCCGGGGCAGATACCGGAAGGGCTCGCCGTGCGTGTTGCGGTGCCCGGCGAGCGCGAAGTTCCCCGCCTGGCCCGGCTGCGCGGTGCCCCGGTAGTGGCCGACGTACCCCTTGTCGAGGACGTCGGCCTTGCTCACGCCCTCGGCGACGGGCACGCGCAGGCCCAACCGGGGGATGTCGAGGACGGCGTACGCCTGGGAGCGCCGGGGGACGGCGGCGACGGGGACGGGCACGGACGAGGACGGCGGCGTACGGGAGCCGGCCGCGCCCGGGGGAGCCGTGGCCGGGGGCGCGGCGGCAGACGGTGACACCGGCCCGGTGCCGCCGGTGCCGCCACCGCCGGCGGCCCCGCTCCCCCACTCCCGCTCCAGCGCCTGCACCTGCCGCTCGGCGCCGCGCCGCGCCTCCCGGTTGGTCCACCACAGCTGGTGCACGACCAGCAACGCGAGCAGCACCCCGACGGTCACGAGGGCCTCGCCCCCGCCCCACAGCACGCGCCGGCGCCGCGCGCGCCTGCGCCGGTCGCTGTGCCGTACGACCCGCACGCCGTACGAAGCCGTCATCCGCACCCACCTCCACGCAAGCCGCCCGCACGATAGGCGCGGCGGCCCGAACTGGCCATAGCCGCACGCGGTTCGGGCTGGGGACCGGGACTTTCTCCACCGGTTTGAGAAACCCATGTCAGAACTCTCGACAACCCCGCCCGCCACCCCCGATGCTTCCTGCTGCCGAAGGCCGCAACGTCACCCACGCCAGAGCGGAGAAGCGAAGCCATGATCCGACGGAGAACACTGTTGGCCGCAGCGGGAGGCGGCGTGCTGGGTGGCGTCCTGGCGACGGGCACGGCGCACGCGGACGCCACGATCGCGGTCAACCCGTCCGCGACGTACGGCAGTTGGGAGGGCTGGGGCACGTCCCTGGCCTGGTGGGCGAACGTCTTCGGCACCCGGGACGACTTCGCGGACATCTTCTTCACGACGAAGACGACCACGTACAACGGCACCGCACTGCCCGGCCTCGGCCTGAACATCGCGCGCTACAACCTGGGCGCGTGCAGCTGGAACAGCGTGAACGGCGAGTCGATGGTGGCCTCGGCCAACATCCCGAGGTTCAAGCAGATCGAGGGCTACTGGCAGGACTGGAGGAGCGAGGACCCGGCCTCGTCCTCCTTCAAGTGGACCGCGGACGCGACGCAGCGCGCGATGCTGGTGAAGGCGGTCCAACGCGGCGCGACCACCGAGCTGTTCGCCAACTCGCCCATGTGGTGGATGTGCGTCAACCACAACCCGTCCGGGGCCTCGGACGGCGGCAACAACCTCCAGTCCTGGAACTACCGCCAGCACGCCTCCCACCTGGCCGCGGTCGCGCTGTACGCGAAGCAGAACTGGGGCGTGGCCTTCTCCACGGTCGAGGCCTTCAACGAGCCCTCGTCCTCCTGGTGGACGGCGACCGGCACCCAGGAGGGCTGCCACATGGACGCCACCGTCCAGGCGGCCGTACTGCCGTACCTCCGCAGCGAGTTGGACAAGCGCGGGCTGACCGGCACCCGGATCTCGGCCTCGGACGAGAACACCTACGACCTGGCCCGCACCACCTGGGACTCCTTCTCCTCCACGACGAAGGGCTACGTCGACCGGGTCGACGTCCACGGCTACCAGGGCTCGGGCGGCCGCCGCGACCTGCTCTACTCCGACGTGGTGACGACCTCCGGCAAGGGCCTGTGGAACTCGGAGTACGGCGACGGCGACTCCACGGGCCTGACCCTGGCCGGCAACCTCCTCTACGACTTCCGCTGGCTGCACCCGACGGCCTGGGTGTACTGGCAGGTGATGGACCCCAGCTCGGGCTGGGCGACGATCGCCTACGACTCCTCCACCCTCCAACCGGGCGCCGTACAGACGAAGTACTACACACTGGCCCAGTTCACCCGCCACATCCGGCCGGGCATGACGATCCTGGACACGGGCGTGAGCTACGCGGTGGCGGCCCTGGACAAGGCGGCGGGACGCCTGGTGATCGTCGCCGCGAACACGTCCTCCTCCGCCACGACCCTGACCTTCGACCTCTCCGCGTTCTCCGCGGTGGCGGGCGGCTCGGGCGGCCTGGTCCCCCGCTGGAACACGGTCACGACAGGCGGCTCGGACCTCTACGCGGCCCACTCGGACACGTACCTGTCCGGCAGGACGCTGTCGGTCCCCTTCGCGGCGAAGTCGGTCCAGACGCTGCAGGTGGACGGGGTCAGCGTGTGATCGCCGTCGGCAGCGGAAGGGCGTCCTGGTAGCCGTTGACGGGCCGGGGGACCCTCGTGACCGTCAGGGCGTCCAGCGCGACCGGCGCGGACCTGGTGCCCAGCCTCCCGCCGGGGTGCCAGGTCCCGGTCACCGACACCCAGGTGTCGGCGGGCGGCACGTCACCGCCGTAGATCCGCACCTTCACGGACTGGGCGTCCGCGGCACAGCAGTTGATGACGATGCGCGTCAGGTCCCAGCTGCCGCCCCCGCGGGGCGTGACGATCCCGGTCATCAGGATGGTCCGCCCCCTGATCGCCCCCGCGCGGTCCTGCTGCACCCGGCTGGTGAAGTCGGAGAGGGTCATGGGCACCGGCGAGGTGCGCGGCAGCGGATCGAACGACTGCCGTTCGGCGACGGGCTTGGCCGGCTGCCGGGACGCGGTGTACGCGCCGAGGGCGGGCGGGGCGTAGAAGAGCAGGCTGAGCGCGGGCAGCAGGAGCAGCCAGGCGACACGGGGCAGCCCGGAGTGATCGTGACGGCCGTCCTCGTGCCCCTGCCCGTGACCGTGACCGTGGCCGTCCTCCTCGCCCCGCCGGCGGTCGAGGAGGGCACTGGCGGCGCCCAGCGCGACGAGGACGACGCCGGAGGCGATGAGCGGGGGCCGCATGCTCTCCTTGACGTAGCGCAGGCACAGGTCGGTGAGGAGGGAGACGTGGAGCAGCCCGAGCCCGCACAGCACGAGCAGCCCCGCCCGAAGCGACCTCTTCACAGCAGGAACCCTCCGATCAGCGCGCTGCACGCGACGGCGACGACGACGGTGGCGGCGCAGAACCGTACGGCGAAGGCCCGCCCGAAGGTCCCCGCCTGCAGGGCGATGAGCTTCAGGTCGACCATGGGCCCGACGACCATGAACGTGAGCCGCGCCACGGCCGGGAACGCGGTCAGCGAGGCGGCGAGGAAGGCGTCCGCCTCCGAGCACACGGCGAGCAGCACGGCGAGCCCGGCCAGGAAGAGCACGGACAGCCAGGGCGTCCCGGCGAAGGTGTCGAGCACGGACCGCGGCACGGTGACGTTGAAGGTGGCCGCCGCCATGGCCCCGAGCACGAGGAAGCCCCCGGCGTGCAGGAAGTCGTGCTGGAAGCCGCGCCGGAACTCCTCCCACCGGTTGCCGCCGTCCCGGTGCCCGCTGTGCCGTACCCCCACCCCCGGCCTGAGCCACTCCGCCTTCCCGAACCGCAGCCACAGCCAGCCCATGGCGACGGCGGTGGCGAGCGAGGCGGCCAGCCGCGCGAGCACCATCTCGGGCCGCCCGGGAAAGGCGATCGCGGTGGCGGTGAGCACGACGGGGTTGATGGCGGGCGCGGACAGCAGGAACGCGAACGCGGCGGCCGGCGGAACCCCCCTGCCGATCAGGCTCCCGGCGACCGGCACGGAAGCGCACTCGCACCCCGGCAGCACCACCCCCGCGACCCCGGCCACGGGCACGGCGAGCGCGGCCCGCCGCGGCAGGAACCGCTGGAACACCCGCTCCGGTACGAAGGCGTTGATGGCCCCGGACAGTGCGGTCCCGAGCAGCAGGAAGGGCAGCGCCTGCACGGTGACGGCGAGGCACACGGTCCGCCACGCCTGCACGGCCGGCGCGTCCCCCCACCGCCCGACGGCGAACAGCACGGCTCCGGGTACGACGGCGGCGCCGACGAGCAGCAGCGGCCAGTACGGGAGCGGCGCCGCCGCCCCCTGCTCGCTTCCGGCTGCCCGCCGCTCCGTGTCGGCCTCTGCCACCCCACCGGCGCTCTTCACGCGACCCCCACTGGACGCCCACACCTCAGATCCCCGCACGAAGATAGACGCACGGGGAGGGCCGAAGGACAGCGCCCCTCCCTCGCGCCCCCTCGCCCCTGCGCACCTCACGTTTGTCACCGCTCGGCAGTACGGTGTCCTGCATGCGCCCCGACACGCCTGCCGAGAACGTCGACCACACCGCCGAAGCGGCACGCCTGGAGCGAACCGCCGGCCTGTACCCCGAGGACGCCGAGGCCCTGCTCCTGCGCGCGGCGGCCCACCTGGAGCTCTCCGGCGACCGCCCCGCCGCGACCACGCTCTACGACCGCCTCCTGTCCTCCCCGGACCGCCTGGACAGCCTTGCCCTGGTCCGCGCCCTGAAGGCCTCGAACCTCTGGGAGTACGGCCACGAGGCGGAGGCGAGGGCGATCATCGACGGCATCCGCGCCACGGCCCCCCGCGACCCGGCCCCCTGGCTGATCGCCGCGGAAGCCCTCGAATCCCACGACGAGCTGGACGCGGCAGCGGAGACCTTCACGGAGGCCGCCCGCCTGCTCCTCCCGGACGACGCCCCGGAGCCCCCTTCCCCCACCCACCCCCTCCTCTACGGCCGCCACCGCGTCCGCCGGATGCTGGGCCTGCCGCACGACACCTGGGACGCGCTGGCGGACACCCTCCACACCGCCCCGGTCTCCCTGGACGAGCTCCACGACCCCAAACGCGTCTGGTCCCTGGGCTCGGACAACCCCGCGGAACTGGCCGCCGAGATCTCCCGCCTCCAAGCCGAACTGGGCGCCTACCGCGAAGCCCTCTCCCGCCCCTTCCCGGTGGCGGTCCTCCACTGGCCGGCCGCCGAACTCACCGAACTCCTCTCGGCGTACCCGACCCTCTCCTCGGAATACCCCTCCCACGAGGAACACCTCTCGACCATAGAGTCCTCCCTCCGCGAACTGTCCTCCTCCGGCACCCCGAACCTGGGCATCGTCACGGGCACGGTCCCCTCCTACGAGGCGTTCGCCGCCTCGGAGGGCTCGTCACCGGGGGACGCGACCCTGCTGCCGCAGTACGCGACGACGCTGGCGGCACGGGGAAGGGCGGCGGCTTGGCCTCCGGAGAGGGGGGCAGTTTGCTGGTGTGGCTCGGTGAGCGTCTACGACATCTGCCACGGCACTGAGGGCTGAGACCGCCCGGCGATGAACGAGTGGAGTCGGGGACGATGCTCGCCGGTCAGCCCAAGTAGGGGTAGGTACCGGCGAGATAGTCGCCGATCTGCTGGCGCATGCTGGGGTGGATGTCGTACTGGTCGAGGTCGGTGGGCTGCACGAAGCGGACACCATCGGCCTCGTCGTTGACGGTGGGCTCCCCGCCGACGGGGCGGCCGATGTACGTGTTCTCGTACTGCTGGCGAATCTCGCCGTCGCTGTAGGCGACGATGTGCCTGGGGTTGGTGCAGACGCCGAGAAAGCCGGTGATCTCGGCATGAATGCCCGTCTCCTCCAGGCACTCACGTACCGCACACTCGGCGGCGGTCTCACCGATGTCCTGCGCACCGCCGGGAAGAGCCCACTGCCCGGTGTCGCGGCGGCGCTGAAGCAGAATCGCACCGTCGTGGTCGACGACAAGCAGATTGCTGGCCGGGATGAGAGTGTTCGCCTTGGGGGCCTTGGGGTCGTTGTAGTACTCAATCCTGCCCATGCCTGGCCGTCCCTTCCTGATCGGTCCTCCAGTGCCGCGCACCGGCCCAGACCGCGCCGAAGCTGGCAGCCATCCGGGCACGTTGTGGAGTCCGGTCCTCATGGCGCCGGGGACGGTACTGCCACTTGGCCCCACGAAGACCGGACCAGTGCTGGCCTGTGTCTGAAAGTGATCAACTTTCGTCTCCCGGCCTTCGATTGTCGGTGGCTGGTGTTAGAACGGATCCACATCGGCCCGAGGGATCGGAGGATCGAGCGTGGCGGAGCCGGGGGACCTGAGACATCCGGGCGTTTACGAGAAGCTCATCACACACGACCTGCACGATCGGATAGGAGCACTCGAAGCCGCGGGGTGGAAGGCCGTCGACACCGAGGTCAGCGCGGAGTCCACGCCACACGTGCTGGCTCGCCACATCGGTGAGGCGGCGGCACGCCGATTGGCCCAACTGCCAGCTGACAAGCAGGTGGCCGCCGCCAATCAGATCATGCGGTCGCTGGCCGCCAGCGCCCCCGATCCGGAAGAAGACGAGGTCGACGGAACCATCGCCGACGGCCCTCGCCAACTACTCGCCCTCGCCGAGCGGGAGGCCCCCGGGGTCTACGCGATCCGCCCTCTGACACCCCTCTCCGAAACCGCGCTGATCACCAACGCCCCGGACGACCCCAACCTCGGCGCCGAGTTGCGTGCGGAACTCGCCACCGCAGACGGCATCGACCTGTTGTGCGCCTTCGTGAAGTGGCACGGCATTCGGGTACTTGAAGACGCTCTTCACGCGGCAAGAAGACGCGGAGTCCGTATCCGGATCATCACCACCACCTACATCGGCGCGACCGACCGACACGCATTGGATCGCCTGGTCCGCGAGTTCGGTGCTGAGGTGAAGGTCAACTACGAGATCCGGTCCACGCGCCTCCATGCGAAGGCCTGGCTGTTCCGCCGCAAGACCGCCTTCCACACGGCCTATGTGGGTAGCTCCAACCTCTCCAAGGCAGCACTGCTCGACGGCCTGGAGTGGAACGTACGGCTGTCTTCGATCGCCACGCCTCAGGTGCTCGACAAGTTCGAGGCGACCTTCGATGCCTACTGGGATGACCCTGCCTTCGAGCTGTACAACCCGGACGAGGACGGGAAACGCCTCGACGAAGCGCTGGCCCGGGCAGGAGGCGGCCAGACAGGCGACGACCTGAAGATCAACCTTTCCGGACTTGAGGTTCAGCCCTTCCCGCATCAACGAGACATGCTGGAACGTCTCCGCGTGGAGCGCGAGATCCGCGGCCACCATGAGAATCTCCTGGTCGCAGCCACCGGCACCGGCAAGACCGTCATGGCCGCCCTGGACTACCGCGCTATGCGCGACAAGCGTGACGGCGAGCTCCCTCGGCTGCTCTTCGTGGCGCACCGCAAGGAGATCCTGAAACAGTCTCTGCGCACCTACCAGGAGGTACTCGCCGACGCCTCCTTCGGCGAGCTGCTCTACAACGGCCAGGAACCGCGCGACTGGACTCACGTATTCGCGAGCATCCAGTCCCTCAATCTCCAACGGCTGGAACAGCTCGATCCCCGCCACTTCGACGTCATCGTCATCGACGAGTTCCACCACGCGACCGCGAACACGTATCGCCGTGTCCTCGGCCACTTCACACCCAGCCAACTACTCGGCCTCACCGCGACACCAGAGCGGATGGATGGGTTCCATGTTCAAGACGAGTTCTTCGGCGGGCGGATCGCAGCCGAGATGCGGCTATGGGAAGCTCTTGAGGCCGATCTCCTCTGCCCGTTCCACTACTTCGGAATCCCCGATGGCACGGATCTGACACAGCTGAACTGGCGGGCGGGCAACTACGACAGGAACGAACTCAGCAACCTCCTCACAGCGGGCCACGCGCGAGCTCTCATCGTCATCAAGCAGGTCAAGGACAAGATCTCCAACCCGTCCGCTATGCGCGCCTTGGGTTTCTGTGTAACCAAGGCGCACGCCCATTTCATGGCCGAGGAATTCCGCAAGGCGGAGATACGGGCCGCTGCCCTCGACAGCGACTCCTCTCCCACAGAGCGTGAGCAGACGCTGAGGGACCTCAAGGCCGGCCGGATCCAAGTGATCTTCTCTGTCGATCTGTTCAACGAGGGCGTCGACATCCCGGAGATCGACACGCTGCTGCTCCTACGCCCCACGAACAGCGCTACCGTCTTCCTCCAGCAACTGGGACGCGGCTTGCGGCGCACGCCGAACAAACCAGTGCTGACCGTGCTCGACTTCATCGGCCAGCACCGCGCCGAGTTCCGCTTCGAGGAACAGTTCCGCGCACTGACGAACCTGTCCCGCAACCGCCTTGTCGACAGCATCGAACGCGGCTTCCCTCGGCTGCCCTCCGGCTGCCAGATCATTCTGGAAGGCAAGTCCAAGGACCTCGTCCTCAACAACATTCGCACCCAGTTGAACGCCACCATCAACACGCTCGCGAAGGAGGTTCGGGACTACAGCACACCCAGGATCGACGCCTACCTCCGCGAGAGTCGGCGGGACATCAAGGAGCTCTACAAGAGCAGCAACTCGTGGACCAAGGTCCTGCGCAAGGCGGGAATCGTCCAGGCCACCCCGTTGCCGGGCGAGGAGGAGCTCCTCAAGCGCATCCACGCGTTCCTTCACGTAGACGACACCGAGCGGGCCAAGGCCTACCTCCGCCTCCTCACAGACGACGCCCCCGACTACGACTCCCTCACCCATGAGGCGCAGGTGTACGCCCGCATGCTCTTCTTCAACCTGTGGGACAAGGCGGGCGGTTTCTCCAGCTATCGGGACGGGCTGGAATCCCTGCGCGCCCAGGAACGGGTTCGCGACGAACTTCGGCAGGTCCTCACGTACGTCCTCGACCGAACCGATCACTTCCCAATCCCGCTGAGCGACCCGCTCGACCATCTCCCGCTGAAGATCCACAGCTCCTACAACCGCTCCGAGATCCTCGCGGCGCTCGGAGTGGCACGGCTGGGAGGCCAGATGCCAGGCGTCTTCAGTCAGGGGGTGAGCTGGGTCGAGGACATCAAGACCGACGTCCTCTTCATCACGTCGGAGAAGAACGAACGGGACTTCTCCCCCCATGTCCGCTACAAGGACTACGCGATCAGCCCCACCCGCTACCACTGGGAGTCCCAGAACGGCACGTCCGAGAGCTCCCGGACAGGCCTGCGCTATCAGAACCACGCCGTACAGGGCAGTCACGTTCTCCTGTTCCTGCGTCGCTACAAGGAGAACAGCATCGGCAAGTCCGAGCCCTGGATGCTGCTCGGCCCGGCCACCTATGTGAAGCACAGCGGCAGCAAGCCCATGGCGATCACCTGGGACCTGGAGCACGAGCTCCCTGCCGATGTGTGGTCGTATTCCGCCGCGATCACTACTGGGTGAACTTCTCGGCTTCTGCCTCGAAGTGCGTCTGGGCCCGATCGAGCACGTCGTCCGCGTCGCGGCCATGCGCCTGCATCCAGCGGAGGAGGTCGGCGATGATGTCGATCGCCGCTTCCTCCGCCGCAGTCAAGGCCAGAGGCTCGGACTCGGCGCTGGCCAGACTCGGCGCCTTCGCCGCTCTGTAGCCGTTGAGCAGCTCATCGATACCAGCGCTCGGGGGACGCACTGCGTGCACGCAGTTCTCGGGCAGGCTGGTGCCCACTTCGCACCACGTCACCTTGTGATCAGGGCGAAGCTCGACACCCCAGCGGTCCACTACGGCATCGATGAGGGCCACCCCTCGGCCGGCTTCGCTGCTCAGCCCCGCCTCGACCAGCGTCGGCAGGACACGGGTGTCGGGGTCGTGGACCTCGATACGCAGGTAGCTGCCGTTCATCGAGACAGCAAGGGTCGTCGGTGTTTGAAGGCCAACGTGGTTGATCACGTTGGCCACCAGCTCGCTGACGCAGAGCTGGGCCGCTTCGGTCACTTCAGGCAGGCGCCACAGCTCCAGGTGGAGCCGGAGGATACGCCGCAGAGCCGCCACCTCCTGTGGTTCCGCCAGGAAGGGTAGATCCCACGCCTTCCTCGGCATGCAGACGATGCAGTCCATCGCTCAACTCCCTCTGCGAGACGATAGGTTGCGAGACGCAACGAAAAGCACACTCAGAGTTACATTGAAACTTTCAAAATGGAACTCTCATCCTGCGGGGATCGGAGCACGTCTGTGAACCGCGCGCCCCAGGCGCACGCCGCCTTGCCGTCCCAGCACCGGACCGGTAAGCATCTGCCGGATCAACACGAAAGGCGCCCGCCCATGCCAGTCGGACCGACCACTCGCCGCCGCCAACTGGGTGCTGACCTGCGCCGACTTCGCGAACTCAAGGGCCTGACCCTAGAGGAGGCAGGGGCGCGCGTCGGCATCTCCAAGGCCACTCTCAGCCGCTATGAAACCAAGGAAGGAACGGTCAAGTGGCCTGCCGTTGACGCCCTTTGCCGCGAGTACGGCGCATCCGACGAGGAGCGCTTGGCCTTGGTCGAACTCGCGAAGGGCGCCAGGATCCAGGGCTGGTGGCGCTCGCTCGCCGACCCCATCCCCGAGTCCATGAACCTCATGCTGACCCTGGAAGACGAGGTCGTACGAGAAGACCACTACGCCTGCATGTACGTGCCTGGTCTTGTCCAGACGCGCGCCTACGCGGAAGCCGTGCACCGGGCGTCAGAGGTGCAGTGCCCCGAGCGGGAAGTCCAACACATGGTCGACATCCGTATGAAGCGCCAGGAGTTGCTCGAACGTAGCGATCCACCCCACCTCTGGTGCGTCATCGATGAAGCAGCGCTACGCCGGTTGGTCGGCGGCCGCGACGTCATGCGTGAGCAGCTGGAGCACCTGCTCACGATGTCGCAACGCCCCCATGTGACCGTCCAGGTACTGCCGTTCTCATCAGGAGCGCACGCAGCGGCGGTTGGCAGCTTCGCTGTGCTGCGCGGGCCGACGCGGGACTTGGACGTCGTATACGTGGACCTGATCGGGGGCGGGCTCTTCATGGAGAAACAACAGGAGTTGGAGCGCTATAGGTTGGCGTTCGAGTACCTCAGCGCCCAGGCACTCGACCTCGAATCCTCCGCCGAGATCCTCGACCGTATAAGCAGGGAGCTCTGATGGCAGCACTCTCGACGTACCGGTGGTTCACGTCGTCCTACAGCGGCGGAAGTGGGACTGAATGTGTGGAGTGCTCACGCGACGGGGAGCGCACGCTCGTGCGGGACTCGAAGCGTAACTGCGAGCCCGTGATAGCCGTGGAGGCTCAGGCCTGGCTGGCCTTCACGCACGCACTGAAACGAGGAGAACTGGAGCGATGAACTGCATGAGCTGGCCTTTCCCTAGAGATGCGGGACTCCTACATGAAGTCGGACCCGGCGTACGTCGACTGGGACGCCGGTGAGGTAATCGACCCCGCCGAGAGGTGGGCCGACTGGCTCGCCCTGGTCTCCGCGGCGACGAGCCGGGGAGTGAGGGTACGCCGCGCCCGGGCCCTTTCCGAGCCAGTGAGCAGGTACGTCCGGTTCGAACACGAGGTGACCGACGGCCTGAACCTAGCCGTGGGCGAAGAGGTGCGCTGGTTACCTCGCCGGAACGCCACGGGCATCGCCCTTCCCGGTAACGACGCGGCGAGGAGGAGCGGCTGGAGCCCTCCGTCTGCACGGACCCGCACGTGCTCACACTGTGTGCCGATGCCTTTGAGGCGGTGTGGGCACTGGGTGTTCCTCACGCCGACTATCAACCCGGCTGACGGGCTGGTGGAGGCACGGCCTCCGGGCTCCTGGGCAGCCCCGTCCAGGCCTACCCCCGCCGACTCCCCTCCCACAACTCCCCCATCTCCCCCGCCACCCCCGGCGCCGCCAACAGCAACGGCTCGTCGTACGTCGGGGTCGCCGGGACGGCCACCGCTCCCGCCTCCGTTGCGATCAGGTATGCCGGGAGGCCGTCGACGGCGTGGAATTCGCCGATGGCTGCGGCGGTGGCGCGGCCGGCGGCGACCTGGGAGAGGGAGAGGGCGGTGGAGCCCATGACCCTGGTGGTGCAGTGGCGGTGGGAGAGGGCGGAGAGGAGGGGGTCCAGGCCGGGCCAGTGGGAGTGGGCTGCCCATTCGGCGAGGAAGAGGTGGCCCGTGAGGGTGGTGTGGGGGGCCGCGTGGATCGGGGTGCCGTTCAGGTGCGCGCCTCGGCCTCGGATCGCCGTGAAGGTCTCGTGCCGCCAGGGGTCGGCGACCACGCCGAGCAGCGGGGTGCCGTCCGGGGCGACCAGACCCAGGGAGAAGGAGCACCAGCCGATGCCGTGGGCGTAGTTCGTGGTGCCGTCCACCGGGTCCACGACCCAGGTGGGAGCGGTCGGTGTGGCCGGCTGGACGACGCCGTACTCCTCGCCCTCGATGCCGTGCGTGGGGAAGGCGGCCCGGAGGACCGAGCGGACGTGGGTCTCGATCGCCTCGTCCGTCGGGGTGACGATGTCCGCCGGGCCCGCCTTCTGCCGTACCGCTTCCGCTGCCCCGTCGTCGCGCGGGCGGCGGATCGTCTCCGCGGCCCGGGCCGCGAGGTCGGTCGCGATCGCCAGTGCCCGGTCGAGGTCCGGTACGGCCGGGTCGTGGTCGTGGTCGTGGTCGTGGTCGTTCGGTCCGTTGTCGGTCATGGTCACCCTCTCCCCCTCTTCCCTCCTCTTCCGCGGGGCTGGTGCGCTGTCCGTCCCGTCCCCTCGTTAGCCTCAGGATCAGACAAAAGACCTAAGAGGTGGATGAGGAGGCAGTCATGGCCAAGGTTCCCAGCGCGGTCGTCGCCGCCGGCGGGCTCGTCGGCGGGTACGGGGTGGCCCGGTGGACCAAGAAGCGGCAGCTCGGGGGCGCCGTGCTGGCCGTCGCCGGGACCGCTGCCGCTCAGCAGTGGCGCAAGCAGGCCGGGGGGAGGGCAGCGGGGGCGCTGAGCGCCGCGTACGTCGCCGCCTTCGCCGGCTCGCATCCGCTCGCGAAGAAGGTCGGCGCCTGGCCGTCCGTCCTCGGGGTCGCCGGCGCCGTCGCCCTCGCCTCCTGGGCCGTCGCCGACCGCAAGGCCTGAGCCGCCGCAAGGCCTGAGCCGCCAAGGCCTGACCCGCCGCCAAGGCCTGATCCGGCAGGGCTCAGGCGGACAGCGGCTCCTACGCCGTTTCCCCCGTTCTGAACGACTTCCGGTACGCCTGCGGGCTCGTGCCCACCACCTTGCGGAAGCGTTCCCGGAAGGCCGTCGGGGAGCCGAAGCCGGTCTGGGTCGCGATGCGTTCGACCGGGTACGGCGTCGTCTCCAGCAGGTACTGGGCGCGTCGTACCCGGGCCCGGTGCAGCCACTGGAGCGGGGTCGTGCCGGTCTGTTCGCGGAAGCGGCGGTTGAGGGTGCGGGTGCTCATGCCGGCCTTGGCCGCGATCTCGTCCACGGTCATGTCCTGGTCGCAGTGGTCCTCCAGCCAGGCGAGCAGCGGCTCCAGGGTCGCGCCCGACGGCGCCGGGGGCAGGTCGTGGACGATGAACTGGGCCTGGCCGCCCTCCCGTTCCAGCGGCATGACCGACATGCGGGACGCGTGCGCGGCGACCGCCGAGCCGAAGTCCTTGCGGATCATGTGCAGGCACATGTCCAGGGCGGCCGCCGCGCCCGCCGAGGTCAGGAACTGGCCGTTGTCGACGTAGAGGACGTTCGGGTCGACCGTCACCCGCGGGTGCAGTTCCGCCAGCCGGGCGGCCGCGTACCAGTGGGTCGTCGCGCGCAGTCCGTCCAGCAGGCCCGTCGCCGCGAGCAGGAACGCGCCCACGCAGATGGAGGCGATCCGGGTGCCGCGCGAGGCCGCCGAGCGCAGTGCGTCCGCGACGCCCGGCGGCAGTTCCCGCGGAGGCTGTGCCACACCCGGCAGGATGATCGTGTCCGCCTCCGCCAGCGCCGCCAGGCCGTACGGCGCCCGTACCGTGAACGCGCCCGCGCTCACCTCCTCCCGCACCGCGCACACCCGCACCCGGTACGGCTCCCGGCCGTCCGGCAGCCGGGCCCAGCCGAAGGTGTCGATGGGGGCGGAGAGGTCGAAGGGGATGACGCCGTCCAGCGCCAGTACGGCCACGGTGTGCATGGCGGGATCGTAGACGTACGACTGGTTACGGCCAACCCCGGCCACCAGCGCGACGGTGACCGGCCCCGCGCGCGCTCCTCCTGGCGGGGCGCTGGGAGTGCTTCTGGCGGGAATCCGTTGGACGCTGGCACTTCTGCCGCTTCTCGCGACGATCACACCCCGCCTACCGTCACCGGCGTGACCAAGTTCCTCCTCGTCGTGCACGTCCTCGCCGCCGTCGTCGCCGTCGGGCCCGTGGCCGTCGCCGCCAGCATGTTCCCGCCCGTCGCGCGCCGGGTGCTCGCCGCGCCCGAGGACCCCGACGCCACCGGGACCCTGCGGGTGCTGCACCGGATCTGCCGGGTCTACGCCCTCGTCGGCGTCGTCGTCCCGGTCTTCGGGTTCGCCACCGCCAAGGAGATGGGGGTGCTCGGCAGTGGCTGGCTGGTCGCGTCGATCGTGCTGACGGCGCTGGCCGCCGTCGTCCTCGGCGGGCTGATCCTGCCCACCCAGAGTGCCCTCGTGGAGGGCCGGGGCAGCGCGAACACCGCGTCGCTCGCCATGCTCACCGGCGTGTTCAACCTGCTGTGGGCCGCCGTGACCGTGCTGATGATCGTGCGGCCCGGTTCCACCACCGGTGCCTGACCGGCGACGGCACCGACGCCGGCACCGGCGCCGGCGATCGCGCTCAGGGGCTCGTCGCCCTGGGCGCCGGGGCCGCCACCGCCGTCAGCGGGCGGGCGATGTCCTCCAGGGAGCGGCGTTCGGCCCGTACCGCGAGAACCGCCGCGACCAGGCCCGCCAGGCACATCAGGGCGGCGCCGACGGAGAACGCCAGGACCGTGTCGCCGACCCGGCCCGTGCCCGTGAGGTCGGCGAAGAGCAGCGGGCCGCTGATGCCGCCGGCCGCCGTGCCGAGGGCGTAGAAGAAGGCGATGGACATCGCCCGGGTCTCCATCGGGAAGATCTCCGAGACCGTCAGGTACGCGCTGGAGGCGCCCGCCGACGCGAAGAACAGCACCGCGCACCAGCAGGCCGTCAGCGTGCCCGCGCTCAGCGCGCCCCGGTCGAACAGCCAGGCCGTGCCGAACAGCAGCACGCCCGACAGCAGATAGGTGGACGAGATCATCACCTTGCGGCCCACCGTGTCGAAGAGCCTGCCCAGCAGCAGCGGGCCGCAGAAGTTGCCCACCGCGATCACCGCGAAGTAGTAGCCGGTGCGGTCGGCGGGCACGGCGAAGAACCGGGTCAGGATCGCGCCGAAGCCGAAGGTGATCGCGTTGTACAGGAACGCCTGGCCGATGAAGAGGGAGAAGCCGAGCACCGCCCGCCTGCGGTACCGGCCGAAGACCGTACGGGCGATCTCCGCGAACGTCACGCTCCCGCGCTGGTGGATCCGCAGCTCGCCCTTCGGCTCGGGCAGCGTCGCGCCGCCGTTCTCCGCCGTGATCCGCCGCTCGATACCCGAGACGATCTCCTCCGCCTCCCGGTCCCTGCCGTGGATCAGCAGCCAGCGGGGGCTCTCCGGGACGTGCCGGCGCACGAGGAGGATCACCAGGGCGAGGACCGCGCCCAGCGCGAAGGTGAGCCGCCAGCCGACGTCCCGCGCCAGGAGGTTCGTGTCGAGCGCGACGATCGACAGCAGGGAGCCGCCCACCGCACCGAGCCAGAAACTGCCGTTGATGATCAGGTCGACCCGGCCGCGGTGGTCGGACGGGATCAGTTCGTCGATCGCGGAGTTGATCGCCGCGTACTCGCCGCCGATGCCGAAGCCGGTCAGGAAGCGGAAGAGGAAGAACCACCAGGCTTCCCAGGAGACGGCGGTAAGCGCCGTCGCCGCGAGATAGAGCGCCAGGGTGATCATGAAGAGCTTCTTGCGGCCGAAGCGGTCGGTCAGCCGGCCCCAGAAGAGGGCGCCGGAGCAGGCGCCGGCGACGTAGAGCGCGGCGGCGGTGCCGGTGATCTGGCCGGAGGTGATCGCCACGCCGCTGCCGGGCTCGGCCAGCCGGCCGGCGATGTTGCCGACGACCGTGACCTCCAGGCCGTCCAGGATCCACACGGTGCCCAGGCCGATGACGATCGTCCAGTGCCAGCGCGACCAGGGCAGCCGGTCCAGCCGGGCGGGGATGTCGGTGGTGACCGTCCGTCCGGGCCCGCCCCCGCGGCCCGCCTCACCCCTGCGGCCCGCCTCCCCCGCACGGCCGTTCCCTCCCACGCGGCCGTTCCGCCCCGCGCTGCCCTTCTCCCCCGCACGGCCCCTCTCCGCCGCACGGCTGGTCTCCCCCGCAGGGCCGTTCTCCCTCGCTCCGCCCTTCCGCCTGGGCTCGCCGGCCTCCGGTGACGGTGACTGCGCTGTGGCCATGGGCTCCCTCCTCGTCGAAGGACGTCCCCCCGACCGCGGGGGGACGGCAGAACGGGTGCCCGGCTCCCGCGGTTTCAGGCGCCGCGCGTCCTCACGCGCCCAGCGTCCGCGTCACCGCGTAGATCAGCAGGCCCGCCAGTGATCCCACCACCGTGCCATTGATCCGGATGAACTGCAGGTCGCGGCCGATGTGCGCCTCGATCTTGCGGGTGGTGTGCTCGGCGTCCCAGCCCGCCACGGTGTCGGTGATCAGCGAGGTGATCTCCTTGCGGTACGTCGTCACCACGTGCACCGCCGCCCCCTCCACCCAGCTGTCGACCTTGTCCTGCACCTTCGGCTCGGTCGCCATCCGCCTGCCCAGCGACAGCAGCGCGGCCCGCACCCGCAGCCGCAGCTCACTGCGCTCGTCCTCGGCCGCAGCGACGATCATGGACCGTACGGCCGTCCAGGCGGACGCGATCAGGTCCTGCACCTCGCCCCGGCCCAGCACCTCGCCCTTGAGCCGCTCCACCCGCGCCCGGGTCTCGGTGTCGGACTGCAGGTCGGAGGCGAAGTCGGTGAGGAAGCGGTCCAGGGCGCCGCGCGCCGGATGCGCGGGCATGTCCCGCATCTCGGTGACGAAGCGCAGCAGCTCCTTGTAGACCCGCTCGCCGACCTTGCGGTCCACGAATCTCGGGGTCCAGCCGGGGGCGCCGCCCTCCACGGCCACCATCACGTCGTCCCGGTGCAGCACCAGCCAGTCGTGCGCCCGCGCCACCACCAGGTCCACCGCCCGCCGGTGCCCGCCGTCGGCGACGACCTTCTCCAGCATCTTGCCGATGCCGGGCGCGATCTCCCGGGCGCCCGCCCGCCGGGTGATCGCCTCGCCGACGACCGCCTGCACGTCGGAGTCCCGCAGCACGGTCAGCGCACCGCGCAGCGCCGTCGCCAGCTCGGCCGTCACCCGGTCCGCGTGCTCCGGCTCCGCCAGCCAGGCACCCAGCCGGCTGCCGATGCCCACAGCACGCAGCCGCTGCCGTACGACGTCCCGGGAGAGGAAGTTCTCGCCCACGAACTCGCCCAGCGAGATACCCAGTTGGTCCTTCTTCGTGGGGATGATCGCGGTGTGCGGGATGGGCAGCCCGAGGGGATGGCGGAAGAGCGCGGTGACCGCGAACCAGTCCGCCAGCGCGCCCACCATGCCCGCCTCGGCGGCCGCCGCGACGTAACCCGCCCACGCTCCGGCGCCCTCGTGCGCGGCCAGCTTGGCGAGGACGTAGACCAGCGCCACGAACAGCAGCATGCCGGTCGCCGTCAGCTTCATCCGGCGCACCCCGCGCCGACGCTCCTCGTCGGCCGGCGTGAAGGCCGTCATGGTGCGGTACGACACGTCGCGCTCCGGCGCGTTCCCTGTCTCCGACTCGGTCCCGGTCGCTTCCATCGGCTCCACCCGTTCCGGTCCACCCGTGCGGTGGTACCCGCACACAATTGTCCCTTCCTGCCCTTCCTGACCGACTCCCGGAACGGAACAAGAGTTCCCGGCGTCTGTCCCAAGGGGAGTTTCGGGCAGGGCCCCGGCAGCGCTCCCCGGCCCATGGCGCATCATGGGCACACCAAGATCAGAGCCCGGGGGCCATGCGCTCCCGCCCCCTGAGGAGACCAGCTCGGGCATGACCAAGCGCAGTGGTTATGCGGTGCTGACCGCGCTCGTCGCGCTGGTCGTCGCGATATCCGCCGTCATCTACGTCACCGTCACCGCCGGCGAGGGCACCCCGCGCGGCGCGCTCGCCGACCAGCGCCCCGGCCGCCACGACTCCTCGGCCGCCCCCGCCTCGGCCGGCACCTGGGTGGGCGCCTGGGCCACCGCCCCCGTCGGCGGCGAGCCCGGCACCGCGGCCGAGGGCCTGGCGGGCCGCTCGGTGCGCAACGTGGTGCACACGAGCACGGGCGGCACGAGCGCCCGGGTCACACTGTCCAACCTGTACGGCCGCACGCCGCTGCCCCTCACCCACGCCTCGATCGCGCTGTCCGCCGACGACGGCACCGCGGCGGCCGCACCGGCGTCGATGCGGCGCCTGACCTTCGCCGGCTCACCGGCCGTCGTCATACCCGCCGGCGGACAGATCGTCAGCGACGCCGTGCGCCTCGCCGTCCCGCACGACCGGGACGTCCTGGTCACCACCTACTCCCCCACGCCCTCCGGCCCCGTCACCTACCACCCGCAGGCGCGGCAGATCTCGTACGTCGCCACCGGCGACCGCACCGAGGACGCGACGGGCACGCCGTACACCGAGCAGACGCCGTACTGGCGCTACGTGACCGCCCTGGACGTGCTCAGCAACGAGGCCGACGGCACCGTCGTCGCCTTCGGCGACTCCCTCACCGACGGCATCACCTCCACCGTCGGCGCCGACCACCGCTGGCCCGACCTCCTCGCGGACCGGCTGCGGGCCGCGCTGGAGAGCGGACACCGGCTGCCGCGCTACAGCGTCGTGAACGAGGGAGTCAGCAGCAACCAGGTCCTCGCCGACGGGCTCCCCGACGGGCCCGGCCGGCCCGCCCAGAACCAGAGCGGCCTCGGCCGCTTCCCCCGCGACGTGCTCTCCCGTACGAACGCCAAGGTCGTCGTCATCGACCTCGGCGTCAACGACATCCTGCGCGCCCCCCGGCTCGCCGACCCGGACCTCGTCGTCGCCGGCCTGCGCCGGCTGACCGCGCAGGCGCACGCCCGCGGTCTGAAGGTCGTCGGCGCCACCCTGATGCCCTTCCGGGGCCACCGCGGCTACACCCCGGCCCGCGAGGCGGTCCGGCAGCGGATCAACGCCGAGATCCGCTCCGGCACGGCGTTCGACGCGGTCGTGGACTTCGACAGGGCCCTGCGCGACCCGTACGACCCGCGCCGGCTGCGCGCCGACTACGACTCCGGCGACCACCTCCACCCCGGCGACCGGGGCTTCGCCCGCATGGCCGAGGTGTTCGACCTCGCGTCACTGGCGGGCGGCGGACAGACGGAGCTGTAGCCCGCCGGGCGGCGCGGACGGGCCAGGCCCGGCGTGGAAACGGGACCGGCACGAGCGTGGCGTGGAGCAGGGCCGCCACGACCATGGCGGCGGACGCGGCCCGGCATGAACCCCGACAGCAGGCGCGCCCGGCGCAGGACACGGTCCCGGCGCGGGAGGCAGCCCCGGCACAGACGCGGCCCGGCACGGAACGCGGCCCCGGCGGGGAGCCCCGCCACGGGCACGCGCCCGGCGCGAGGAATACTGGCGGGCATGACCCGCTTGATCCTCGCCACCCGTAACGCCGGAAAGATCACCGAGCTGAGGGCCATCCTCGCCGACGCCGGACTGCCCCACGAACTCGTCGGCGCGGACGCCTGCCCCGAGGTGCCGGACGTGAAGGAGACCGGTGTCACCTTCGCGGAGAACGCCCTGCTCAAGGCGCACGCGCTGGCGCGGGCCACCGGGCTGCCGGCCGTCGCCGACGACTCCGGCCTGTGCGTGGACGTGCTGAACGGCGCGCCCGGCATCTTCTCCGCCCGCTGGGCCGGCCGGCACGGCGACGACAAGGCCAACCTCGACCTGCTGCTCGCCCAGCTCTCCGACATCGCGGACGAACACCGCGGCGCCCACTTCGCCTGCGCGGCCGCCCTGGCCCTGCCGGACGGCACCGAGCGCGTGGTGGAGGGACAGCTGCGGGGCCTGCTGCGGCACGCCCCCGCCGGCACGAACGGCTTCGGCTACGACCCGATCCTCCAGCCGGAGGGCGAGACGCGGACGTGCGCCGAGCTGAGCCCCGAGGAGAAGAACGCGATCAGCCACCGGGGGAAGGCGTTCAGGGCGTTGGTGCCGGTGGTGCGGGAGTTGCTGGGCTGAGGACGGAGGAGGGGCCGCCCGGACGGACGGCCCCTCACGTGTGCGGCCGGTGGGACTCGAACCCACACGGGATTTCTCCCACGGGCACCTAAAACCCGCGCGTATCGCCTATTTCGCCACGACCGCCCTAAAACGGACAATTAGCCTGCAGGCTGTTTTGCCTCGCCCAGTGTACGGGGCTGCGCGTTTCGCCGTCCGCCCCCTCGACACCAGGTACCCGTCGTCGCGTGGCAGTTGGGGCACAGCAGCCGGAGATTCTCGCGCCGGTCATCGCTCCAGTCACCGTTGATGTGGTCGACCTCCAGCGTCATCGGCTGCCCGAGCCACTCAGGTCCAACGCCGCACTCCGCGCACTCCTCCGGTAGGCCCACCTCGTGGAGCGCACGGCGCAGGAGATGGGTTCGCGTCCGGCGCCGGCCGCCGTGCTTGACCAGGATGCCCTCGGGGCGCCTGATGCGGTCCGTGCGGGTCTTGCCTCGTTGGTACGCCTGCCCCAGGAAATGCGCGGTCGACATGCCCTCTTCGGCGACCCACTCGCGCAGCAGGGCGCGCTGCGTGCCGGTGTCGGGGCGCCCGAGGCGGCGCAGCGTCTCTGCGCTGGAGATCGACTCGGCGACCGCTATGCGCAACTCCTCGGGCGCCGGGCGGCGGGGACTGCGGGAGTCGGAGAAGTGCGAGATGTCGATCCCGAAGTGGGCGAATCGCCGCACGAGGTAGCGGCGCAGCTTGCCGTAGGGAGTGGTGCCGAAGAAAGCGATGACCTCGTCCAGGCTCGCACACCGCTCGGCGGCCTCGGCCAACCGCTCACGCGTGTACTGCACGCCGCCGCTCATACGGCACCACCCCGAGAGCGCCCCTTGCCGCGCCCTCGGTAATTGTCCGTGGTCGAGTGGCAGTTGGGGCACAGGAAGCGGAGGTTCTCAATGCGGTTGTCACGCCAGTTGCCGTCGACGTGATCGACCTCCAGTGGGAGCGGAGGGCCCCGCCACACCGGCTCTGTACCGCACCGGCCACAGCACTCCGGGATGCCGACAGAGGTCATTGCCCACTTGAGCCGGTCGCTCTGGATGCGCCGAGCCTGGTCGGCCGATTGCTCGACAAGCAAGGCCTCCGGCGTTCGGGCCCGCCAGGACCTCCCTCGCTGTGTCGGCACCTGGAAGTGCGAGGTGTCGATCCCGTACGCCTTGATCCGACGGCTGATGTGCGTGTGATGGCCTCCGACGACCTCCAGGCCGAGGTGGCGCAGCACCTCGCACATGTTCGTGGAGGCAGCCACGGCCCGCTCAAGCACCTCCTTCGTCCACCTCACCCCCTCTCGCTCGAAGTGCGGCACATCCACCCCGAGTTTCTTCATCCGCTCCAGGACATACCGCCGCGTCGAACTCCTCGGATCCACCCCCAACCTCTCCAACGCCTCCGACAACGTCCGCGCCTCACGAGCCGCCTCCTCCAACCGCTCCTTGGTGTACGCACTGGCCCCCATGCGAGCCCCCTCCATTCCGACTGCACGTTCGCAGCCCGTACGGAGTAACGGACCGTTTATCGGACGGTCACACCCGGAAGAGAGAAAACGGCTCGCACCAGGTCGATCACCGGTGCGAGCCGCCAGCGGCAGGTGCGGGTCCTCAGATGCCCAGATCCTTGATGATCTTGGCCACGTGGCCGGTGGCCTTGACGTTGTACAGGGCGCGTTCGACCCTGCCCTCCTCGTCCACGATCACCGTGGAGCGGATGACGCCGACGACCGTCTTGCCGTAGAGCTTCTTCTCGCCGAAGGCGCCGTAGGCCTCCAGGACCTTCTTGTCGGGGTCGGCGAGGAGGGTGACCTTCAGGGACTCCTGCTCGCGGAACTTCGCCAGCTTCTCCGGCTTGTCGGGGCTGATGCCGATGACGTCGTAGCCGGCGCCGGCCAGCACCTGGAGGTTGTCCGTGAAGTCGCAGGCCTGCTTGGTGCAGCCGGGGGTCAGGGCGGCCGGGTAGAAGTAGACGATGACCTTGCGGCCCCTGTGGTCGGACAGGGACACCTCGGTGCCGTCGGCGTCGGGGAGGGTGAAGGCGGGGGCCACGTCCCCCGGCTGGAGTCGCTCGCTCATCGGGCCAGCGTAACCGGGGGGCCTTGCGGTGCGGGGCGAGCGGAAGCTGACAGACTGTCCGGGACAGCATCAGCAGACTTCGGAGGCCGTACGGTGGCGGACACGTCGGACACCAGAACCCCGGCGCAGATCGAGGCGGACATCAAGCGCCGCCGCGAAGTGCTGGCCGAGACGCTCGACGAGATCGGCGTGCGGGTCCATCCGCAGACGATCATCGGGGACGCGAAGGCCAAGGTCGTCGCCAACCTCGATCACACCGTCGGGCGGGCGTATGTGCAGGTCAACCGGGTCGTGAGCGAGGTCCGGGCGCAGTTCGTCGACGACGACGGCGCGCCCCGGCTGGAGCGGGTCGTGCCCGTGGCGCTGCTCGCCGTCGGGGTCGTCGGGCTGCTCGCCATGAGCCGTGGCCGGCGCAAGGGCTGACCCGGGCGCGGACGAGCGGGGCGAAGGCAGGTAGGTTTCAAGGCGTGAGCGCCAACAGGAACGAGAACACCCCTCACCACGACAAGCTGCCCATCCGGATGCTGCACGACCGGGTTCTGGTCAAGCAGGACGCCGGCGAGGGTGAGCGGCGGTCGGGGGGCGGCATTCTGATTCCCGCCACGGCGGCGGTGGGCCGGCGGCTGGCCTGGGCCGAGGTCGTCGCGGTCGGACAGAACGTGCGGACCGTGGAGCCCGGCGACCGGGTCCTGTACGACCCGGAGGACCGGGCCGAGGTCGAGGTGCGGGGCGTGGCGTACGTGCTCATGCGCGAGCGTGATCTGCACGCCGTGGCCGCGGACCGGTTCGAGGGCTCGGAGGACTCGACGGGCCTGTACCTGTAGTCCGGGATGGGTCCGGGATCCGGCGGAGCGATGGCGGAAGGGGCTGGTGACCATGGTCACCAGCCCCTTCCGCGCTGCCCTTGCTAGCCTCGGGAGGGAGCCCGACGAGACGCGCCGTACCGGGATGCAGGCAAAGACGACGCACCGCAAGAGTCGTCGTTCGTCCCGGAAGGTGCCTGTCATGGCCTGGGTCCTGCTCGTCGTCGCCGGTCTGCTCGAAGTCGGCTGGTCGATCGGCATGAAGTACAGCGAGGGCTTCACCCGGCCGGTCCCGAGTCTGCTCACGGGCGCCGGGATCGTCGCGAGCATGGTGCTGCTGTCGTACGCCGCCAGGTCCCTGCCCATCGGCACCGCCTACGGCGTGTGGGTGGGCATCGGGGCGGCCGGCGCGGCGGTGCTCGGCATGGTGGTGCTGGGTGAGCCGGTCACCGCCGCCCGGATCTTCTTCGTCTGCCTCCTGCTGGTCGCCGTCGTCGGGCTGAAGGCGACCAGCGGTCACTGAGACGTCAGGCGGCGGGCGTCAGGTGCCGGGGCCGCCGCCTGGGCCTGCGGCCGTGCCCGTCGTGCCCCCGCCGCCGGTCGCGGCATCGCCTCCGGTGGTGCCGCCGCTGGGACTGGTGCCGGTCGTGCCCCCGCCGGTCGTACCACCGCCGGTGGTGGTGCCCCCGCCTCCGGTCGCGGTACCGCCGCCGGTGGGGGTGCCGCCCGTCGTGCCGGTGGTCCCGCCGCCGGTCGTCGTGGCGCCGCCGCCGGTAGTGGCGCCGTTCGTCGTCGCGCCGCCGGTCGTGGGCGTGCCCGTGGTGCCGCCGGTGGTCGGGGTCGCGGTCGTGCCGCCGGTCGTCGGGGTCGCGGTCGTGCCGCCGGTGGACTGGTCACCGGTGGTGCCCGGGGTGCCCGAGGGGCCCGTGCTGGGGTCCTGCGGCTGGTCGGCGCCCGAGGCCAGCTGGAGGTCGAAGTCGGAGGCCTGGGTGCCGTCGAGCGCGTCCCGGGTGTACTGGGTCCAGATCTCGGTCGGCGGACCGCCACCGTTCATACGCGGCTGGCCGAGGGCGCCGTACAGCGACTTGTGCTGCGCGGTCACCGGGTCCTGGCCCATGACCGAGACCACCGTGGCCAGGTCGGGGGTGTAGCCCGCGAACCAGGCGGCGGTGTCGCTCTCGGCGGTACCGGTCTTGCCGGCCGCCGGGCGGCCCACGGCCTGGGCGGCCGAGGCGGTGCCGTTGTCGACCACGCTCTGGAGCATGGCCGTGGTGGTGTCGGCGGCCTCCCGGCTGACGGCCTGCTTGGGGGCCGTGTCGGGCAGCTTGACGTCGTCCGTGCCGTCCCGGGTGAGCTTCTTGACCAGCGTGTACTGGCCGTGCTGCCCGTGGTTGGCGAGCGTCGCGTAGGCCTCCGCCATGTTCAGCACGCTGGCGGTGGCGGTGCCGAGGGCGATGGACGGGTACGGCTGGAGGTCCGGGGTGCCGGAGGGGATGCCGAGGCCGATCGCGGTCTGCTTGACCTTGGACGGGCCGACGTCGACGGCCATCTGCGCGTAGACGGCGTTCACGGACAGGTCGGTGGCCTTGGTGACCGTGATCTGGCCGTACGACTTCTGGTCCTCGTTCTGCGGGGCGTAGGAGCCGCCGCTCCAGCCCTGCACGGGCCGCTCGTTGGTGCCGTCGTACATCGTGTTCGGCGTGATCTGGCGGCCGTCCTGCGTGGTCGAGCCGTTCTGCACCGCGGAGGTGAAGACGAACGGCTTGAACGTCGAGCCGACCTGGAAGTCACCGCGGGTCGCGCCGTTGGTGTACTGCTTCACGTAGTCGATGCCGCCGTACATGGCGACGACCTGGCCCGTCTTGGGGTCGACGGAGGCGCCGCCGGCGCGGACGTACTTGTCGGCGGGGTTGTTCTTCTTGTCCAGCTTGGAGACCAGCTGGTCGTCCACCGCCTTGACGAAGGCGTCCTGCTTGTTCTTCTGGATGGTGGTGGTGATGCGGTAGCCGCCGGCCGCGAGCTGGTCGTCGGTGAGGATGTTGTTGGTGGTCAGGTAGTGCTTGACCGCCTCGACGAGGTAGCCGCGCTGGCCGGACAGACCGGTGGAGACCGTCTGCTCCTTCGGCATGGGGAACTGCAGGCCGGCCCGCTTGGACTGGCTGAGCCAGCCCTTCTTGACCATGCCGTCCAGGACGTAGTTCCAGCGGGCGACGGCCGCGGCCTTGTTCTCCGGGTGGGCGACGACGTCGTACTCGCTCGGCGCGTTGACGAGGGCGGCGAGGTAGGCGGCGCGGGCCGGGTCGAGGTCCTTGGCGTCCACGCCGTAGTAGGCCTGGGCGGCGGCCTGGATGCCGTAGGCGTTGCGGCCGAAGAAGCTGGTGTTGAGGTAGCCCTCCAGGATCTCGTCCTTGGACTTCTGCTGGTCCAGCTTGATCGCGATGAAGAACTCCTTGGCCTTGCGGGTGACCGTCTGCTCCTGGGCCAGGTAGTAGTTCTTCACGTACTGCTGGGTGATCGTCGAGCCGGACTGCGTGCCCTTTCCGGTCGCGGTGTTCCAGGCGGCGCGCACCATCGCCTTGGGGTCGACGGCTGACTCGCTGTAGAAGTCGCGGTCCTCGGCGGCGAGGACGGCGTGCTGGGCGTCCTTGGAAACCTGGGCGAGGCTGACGTTCTCGCGGTTGATCTGGCCGTCGCGGGCGAGCTGGGAGCCGTCGGCGTAGAGGTAGACGTTGCTCTGCTTGGTCGCGAGGGCGTTGGCGGGCGGGATGTTGACCATCGAGTAGCCGAGGAAGAACAGGCCGATGATCAGCAGCACGCCGAAGAGGAAGGTGCCGAGCACCATCCGCCAGGTGGGGATGATCCGCCGCCACCCGGTCCGCTTGGGCCGCTTCTTCTTGCCCTTGCCGTCGCCGCTGGCGCGGCCCGCGGCGGCCAGGAGGGCGGTGGCGTCTTCGGAGGAGGAGCCGGGGGCGGGGGTGGCGCCAGGGGCTCCGGCGCGGGTCTGCCGGGAGGCTCCGGTGGTACGGGGGCTCCTGCCGGTGCCGGTGGTCGTGGGGCCGTCGGGACCCCGGGTGCCGGCGGCTGCCGCCGCGCCCGTGGCACCGGTGCCCGCCTGGCCTGCGGCGCCGAGCGCTCCGGCCGTCGGGGCGGGGGTGTCCGTACGGGGGGTACGGCCGAAGTCGCCGGGCTCGCCCGCGCGGGGCGCGCCGACGCGGCGCAGGACCTGCGTGGTCTCGGGCGCCCGCGTCTCACCGGAGCCCTGACCCGCCCCGGCCGGCGTGCCCGACCGCTTGTCCCGCGCTCCCCGGGGCGCCCCGACGCGCCTGAGCACCTGCGTGCTCTCGGGAGACGGGGCCTTCTCGTCACCGGAGCCGCTCGGGGAGTCAGAGGCGGCACTCGGCCCCTCGGCCGCCCCGCTCCCCCTCGACGCCGAAGCCCCGCCTCCGGCAGCGGAGCGCGAGGTCACAGGACCCGAAGCCGTGCCGGCTGCCCCGGAGCCCGAGGGCGTACCGGCGGCAGCGGAAGCCGCCGGCGCACCCGCGGCGCCGGAACCCGAAGCCATGCCGGCGGCACCGCCTGCCGACGGCACGCCGCCGGCCCCCGAAGCCGAACCGACCGCGCCAGAGCCGGAAGCCGAACCAGCGGCACCCGAAGCCGGAGCCCCACCAGCGGCACCCGAAGCCGACGGTGCACCCGCGGCCCCCGAACCCGAAGCCGGGCCGGCAGCGCCCGAACCCGAGGCCGGGCCGGCGGCGCCAGAGGCCGAGGCCGGACCGGCAGCCCCCGAACCCGAAGCCGGACCGGCAGCCCCCGAACCCGAAGCCGGACCGGCAGCCCCCGAACCCGAAGCCGGACCGGCAGCCCCCGAACCCGAGGCCGGGCTGGCGGCGCCAGAGGCCGAGGCCGGGCGCGGGCCGGCGGATCCCGGACTCGAAGCCGAGCCGGCGCCGGCGGCGGAAGGCGATGGGGTGCTGGAGGCGGTCGGCGGGTCCTGGTCGGGGCGGGCGCCGCGGGCCGCCTGGCGGGCTCGGGCCATGGAGGTCGTGCGGTCCCGGTCGCGGGCCGGGCGGGCCTGCGGGTCCGTCGGCTCACCCGTTCGGCCGCCTTCGGGCCGCTCGGCGGACGCGGACCCGTCCGGTGCGGGCGAAGGCACGTCCTTCCGCCCCGCCCCGGAGGGGTCCGGCCCCTGAGCCGGCAGCGGATGTTCCGGCGCCACGCCTTCCTTCGGCTGCTGCGGCTGTGGCTCGTCGCTCATGTCGTGCACGGACTCCTGTTTCGCGTCGTACGTTCCCGTACGCCTCGTACGCCTTCTGCGCCCCCAGTTTGAAGACTCTCGCACCTGGCGTTCCGTTCCCGGATTCCGGAAGGCTTCCGGCACGAAAATGCGTGGCCGGTCGCCGGGCCTCCGGACTAGGCTCCTGCGCTTCGGTGTCGAGCGGTCCCGGGAGGTGGACTGGCGTGGGCGCGGGACGGTTGTACGTGGCCGTCGCGGCGGGGGGATTCAGACGGTACGCGACGTATCGGGCGGCCACTGCGGCAGGGGTGTTCACGAACACGGTCTTCGGGCTGATCCTCGTGTACACGTACCGCGCCCTGTGGGACGCGAGGCCCCACCTCGGCGGCTACGACGAGGCACAGGCCGTGACGTACGTGTGGCTGGGGCAGGCGTTCCTGTCGACGCTCGCGATCGGGGGCGGGGGCACCGAGGAGGAGCTGATGGAGCGCATCCGTACGGGTGACGTGGCGATCGACCTGTACCGGCCCGCCGATCTCCAGCTGTGGTGGCTCTCGGCCGATCTCGGCCGGGCCTTCTTCCAGCTGCTGGGCCGGGGGGTGGTCCCCTTCGTCTTCGGCGCCGTGTTCTTCCCCGCCTACCTGCCCTCCGACGCCGGCACCTGGCTCGCCTTCCTCGTCGCCGTCGCCCTGGCGATGCTGGTCGGCTTCGGGATCCGCTACCTGGTGGCGCTGAGCGCGTTCTGGCTGCTGGACGGCACGGGTGTCGGGCAGATGATGTGGCTGGCCGGGTACTTCTGCTCGGGCATGCTGCTGCCGCTGAACGTCTTCCCGGGCGCGCTCGGCGAGGTCGTACGCGCCCTGCCCTGGTCGTCGCTGCTCCAGGCGCCGGCGGATGTGCTGCTGGGCCACGCCGACCCGCTGCGGACGTATCTGTTCCAGGGGGCGTGGGCGGTGGTGCTGCTGGGCCTCGGCCGGCTGATGCAGTCGGCCGCGACGCGGCGGGTGGTGGTCCAGGGTGGATGAGGCCCGTCAGAGCGGCCGGCTGGTCACCGGTCTGCGGGCGTACGGGATGATCGCCGGGATGTGGGTGCGCTCCACGATGGCCTACCGGGCGTCGTTCGCCATGACCACGTTCGGGAACTTCGCGGCGACCTTCTTCGACTTCGTCGCGATCATGCTGATGTTCTCGCGGGTGCCCGCGCTCGGCGGGTACACGCTGCCGGAGGTCGCGTTCCTGTACGGGCTGTCGGCGGTGTCGTTCGGGCTGGCCGACCTGGCGATCGGCTCGATGGACCGGCTGGGCCGGCGGGTGCGCGACGGCACGCTGGACACGCTGCTGGTGCGGCCGGTCCCAGTGCTGGCGCAGGTGGCCGCCGACCGGTTCGCGCTGCGGCGCCTGGGCCGGGTGGTGCAGGGCTCGCTGGTGCTGGGCTGGTCGCTGAGCCGGGTGCACATCGACTGGACGCCGCTGAAGCTGCTGCTGATGCCGGTGATGGCGGCGAGCGGCTGTGCGATCTTCTGCGCGGTGTTCGTGGCGGGGGCGGCGTTCCAGTTCGTGGCGCAGGACGCCTCCGAGGTGCAGAACGCGTTCACGTACGGCGGTACGACGCTGTTGCAGTATCCGCCGTCGGTGTTCGCGAAGGAGCTGGTGCGCGGGGTGACGTTCGTGCTGCCGCTGGCCTTCGTCAACTGGCTGCCCGCCACCTATGTGCTGGGGCGGCCGTACCCGCTGGACCTGCCGCACTGGGTGGCGTTCACGACGCCGCTGGTCGCGGCGGGCTGCTGTGCGCTGGCGGGACTGGCGTGGCGGGCGGGACTTCGTTCGTATCGGAGCACGGGGAGCTAGGGAGCCGGGATGAGCGACTTCATCGTCCTCGACGGGGTCGAGAAGGTCTTCGAGGTGCGCAGGAAGACCGGGTTCCTGAAACGGGAGCGGCGTGAGGTGCGTGCGGTGGACTCGCTGTCGTTCACGGTGGCGCGCGGCGAGATGGTGGGCTACATCGGGCCGAACGGCGCCGGGAAGTCGACCACGATCAAGATGCTGACCGGCATCCTGACGCCGAGCGCCGGGCGGCTGCGGGTCGCGGGGATCGACCCCTCGCGGGAGCGCACGCGCCTCGCGCACCGGATCGGGGTGGTGTTCGGGCAGCGGACGACCCTGTGGTGGGACCTGCCGCTGATCGACTCGTACCGGCTGGCGCACCGCATGTACCGCATCCCGGAGGCGCGTTACCGGGAGAACCTCGACCGCTGCGTGGAACTGCTGGAGCTGGGCGCCCTGTTGGACGTTCCGGTACGGCAGCTGTCGCTGGGGCAGCGGATGCGCGGGGACATCGCGGCGGCGCTGCTGCACGATCCCGAGGTGCTGTACCTGGACGAGCCGACGATCGGCCTGGACGTCGTCTCCAAGGCCAAGGTGCGGGGTTTCCTGCGGGAGTTGAACGCCGAGCGCGGCACGACGGTGCTGCTGACCACCCATGATCTCCAGGACATCGAGCAGTTGTGCTCGCGGGTGATGGTGATCGACCACGGGCGGCTGATGTACGACGGGCCGCTCGCGGGGCTGCACGAGGCCGGGGAGGGCGAGCGGACGCTGGTGGTGGACCTGGAGCGGGAGCTGCCGCCGGTGGAGGTGCCCTGCGCGCGGGTGGTGCGGGTCGAGGGGCCGCGGCAGTGGCTGGCGTTCCCGGCGGGGCAGTCGGCGGCGCCGGTGGTGGCGCGTCTCGCGGCGGAGTATCCGCTGGTGGACCTGTCGGTGCGGGAACCGGACATCGAGGCCGTCATCGCCAAGATGTACGCGGAGAGGGCGGTCTCGTAGGCTGCTGTCATGACCGACGACGCAGTCCCGGCAGTCCCGGACCACCACCGGTCCGCCGCTCCCGCCCCGGACCTGCGCGCCTCCGACGCCGATCGTGAACGGGTGGCCGAGGTGCTGCGGGACGCGCTGGCCGAGGGCCGGCTCGACATGGCGGAGTTCGAGGAGCGGCTGGAGGCGGCCTACCAGGCGCGCACGTACGGCGAGTTGAGCCCGATCACCCGCGATCTGCCGACCGCCACCGCCCCCGCCACCGCGCCGGTTTCCTTCACCAAGGAACCGGTGGGGAGCGGGAGTTGGGCGTCCCGGATCGTCGGCGGCGCGGGGTCCTCGACGGGCGGGGTCGCGATCATGTCGGGGTTCCAGCGCAAGGGCCGCTGGACGGTGCCGAAGCGGTTCACCTGTGTCGCGCTCATGGGCGGCGGCGAGATCGACCTGCGTGAGGCGAACTTCGCGGACCACGAGGTCGAGATCAACTGCGTGGCGATCATGGGCGGGGTGCAGGTGACCGTGCCGCCGGGGGTCGAGGTCGTCGTCCGGGGCATCGGTGTCATGGGCGGCTTCGACCACCCCCGGGACGACGGGCCGCCCGAGCCCGGCGCGCCACGCGTGATCATCGGGGGGTTCGCCTTCTGGGGCGGGGTCGCGGTGGAACGCAAGGCCACGCGGGCCGAGCAGAAGCGGCTCAGGGAGCAGCGGCGGCAGGACAGGCTGGAGCGCAGGGAAGCCCGGCACGAGCTGGTGCGGGAGCGGCGGGAGCACAGGCGCCGGGACCGGGAACGCTGAGCAGCGGTTACTTCGTGCACACCTTGGTCAGTTCGCCGGCGGCGTCCGTCACCGGGCTCACATCCGGCGTTCTGTCCCCGTTCCTGATCGCCGTACGCACGTTCCGCACGGCCTTCTTCAGGTCGTCCACCGCCTTGTTCACGTCCGCGTGGCCGGTCCTGTCCCCGATCTTGTCCAGGTTCTTCTCGATGGAGTCGAGTGACTCGTCCGCCTGGGTCGGATCGTTCGCGGCGCTCTCCACGGCCTGTTGGAGGCCGGTGACGCTGTCGGCGATGGAGTCGGCGGTGTGCACGCAGTCGAGGGCCTTGTTCACGCTGTCGCATCCGGTGGTGAGGCCCGCGGTGAGCGCGGTGGTGGCCACGACGGCGGCGACGGCGACGAGACGGCGGCGTCGGCTGACGGCCATGGTGGTGGTCCCTCCCCTGGTTGGGCCCGGTAAGGCTGCCGTACCCGTAGGACGCGACGGAGGGCGCGCGGGTTGACCGCGCGCCCTCCCGCTGTCGGCCTGTCCTCTACGTGGCCGGCGTGGCGTCCAGCGTCGCCCGCTGGATCGCGGCCAGCTCGGAGCAGCCGGTGACGGCGAGGTCGAGCAGGGCGTTCAGCTCGTCGCGGGCGAAGGGCTCGGCCTCGGCGGTGCCCTGGACCTCGACGAAGCGGCCGTCGCCGGTGCAGACGACGTTCATGTCGGTCTCGGCGCGCACGTCCTCCTCGTAGCACAGGTCGAGCAGGGGGACGCCGCCGACGATGCCGACCGAGACGGCGGAGACCGTGCCGGTGAGCGGCTGACGGCCGGCCTTGATCAGCTTCTTGCCCCGGGCCCAGGCGACCGCGTCGGCGAGCGCGACGTACGCGCCGGTGATGGCCGCCGTCCGGGTGCCGCCGTCCGCCTGCAGGACGTCGCAGTCGAGGACGATGGTGTTCTCGCCGAGCGCCTTGTAGTCGATGACGGCGCGCAGGGAGCGGCCGATGAGGCGGGAGATCTCGTGGGTACGGCCGCCGATCTTGCCCTTGACGGACTCGCGGTCGCCGCGGGTGTTGGTGGCGCGGGGCAGCATGGCGTACTCCGCGGTGACCCAGCCCTCGCCGCTGCCCTTGCGCCAGCGGGGGACTCCTTCGGTCACGGAGGCGGTGCAGAACACCTTGGTGTCGCCGAAGGAGACGAGGACGGAGCCCTCGGCGTGCTTGCTCCATCCACGCTCGATGGTGACCGGGCGGAGCTGTTCGGGGGTACGGCCGTCGATGCGAGACATGGCGACGAGCCTAGCGGGAGAGAGGGAACGGGCTCCTCCCGCCTCGGGAAGAGCCCCTCGAAGGTGAAACCCGCGGCCCTCGGGCCGGGCCGGGGCTCACATCATGTCTTCGATCTCCGCGGCGATCGGGTCGGCGTCGGTGCCGATGACGACCTGGATGGCGGTGCCCATCTTGACGACGCCGTGGGCGCCGGCGGCCTTCAGGGCGGCCTCGTCCACGAGCGAGGCGTCGTTGACCTCGGTGCGCAGCCGGGTGATGCAGCCCTCGATCTCCTCGATGTTGTCGAGTCCACCGAGCGCGGCGACGATCTTCTCAGCCTTGCTGGCCATGTCCTGTCTCCCTGACTTCCCTGATCCGAACCGCTGTGACGCAGTAACCCACAGTTGGCCCAGCTTCGCGAGCGGCCATGCCGTACGTACCGAATCATGGCGATCACGACAGCGGAACCGTCGCAACTGGTCTACACCACAGTGTCGGCGGTCGCCAAACCGGCCGGAGGTCGCCCATGAGCGCCCAGAGCGCAGGCAGCGCCGCCCCCGCGGCCGGCCCGGCGCGCGAGCGCTGGAACCGCGTGTTCCAGGGCCTGCAGAAGATGGGCCGCAGTCTGCAGCTGCCGATCGCGGTGCTGCCCGCCGCGGGCATCCTCAACCGCCTCGGCCAGCCGGACGTGTTCGGCAAGGACGGGCTGGGCTGGAGGAGCGTCTCGAAGGTGATGACGGGCGCGGGCGGCGCCCTGCTCGACGGCTCCCTCGGTCTGCCGCTGCTGTTCTGCGTGGGCGTGGCGATCGGCATGGCGAGGAAGGCGGACGGCTCGACGGCGCTCGCGGCGGTGGCCGGGTTCCTCGTGTACTACGGGGTGCTGCACCAGTTCCCCGAGTCCTGCCCCGGCGGCTCCAAGGCCGTTCCGCAGGTCGGCTGCCAGGTGAGCACCGGTGCGGGCATCGGTTCGGTGACGCCGTACACCTACCAGAACCCGGGCGTCTTCGGCGGTATCGTGATGGGGCTGCTGGCCGCGTTCTTCTGGGTCCGCTTCCACCGCACCCGGCTGGTGGACTGGCTGGGCTTCTTCAACGGCCGCCGGCTGGTGCCGATCATCATGGCGTTCGTCGCGATCGTCTTCGCGGCACTGTGCCTGTGGGTCTGGCCGCCGATCGGCAGCGGGCTGGAGAGCTTCAGCCACTGGCTGCGGGACGCGGGCGCGTGGGGCGCGGGCGTCTTCGGGCTGGCGAACCGGGCGCTGCTGGTGGTCGGCCTGCACCAGTTCCTGAACGTGCCCATCTGGTTCCAGTTCGGCAGCTACACCGAGCCGGACGGCACGGTGGTGCACGGTGACATCAACATGTTCCTGGCGGGCGATCCGCACGCGGGCCAGTTCACCTCGGGCTTCTTCCCGATCATGATGTTCGCGCTGCCGGCCGCCGCCCTCGCCGTCACGCACTGCGCGCGGCCGGGCCGCCGCAAGGAGGTCGGCGGCCTGATGCTCTCGGTGGCGCTGACGTCGTTCGTGACCGGCATCACCGAACCCATCGAGTACTCCTTTCTCTTCATCGCACCCGCCCTCTACGCGGTCCACGCGGTCCTCACCGGTGTCTCCCTGGCGGTGACCTGGGCGCTCGGGGTGCACGACGGCTTCAGTTTCTCGGCCGGCCTGATCGACTACGTGATCAACTGGAACCTGGCGACACGGCCGTGGGCGATCGTCCCGATCGGTCTCTGTTTCGCGGCGGTCTATTACGCCGTCTTCCGGTTCGCGATCACCAGGTTCGACCTGAAGACGCCGGGCCGGGAGCCGGAGGACGAGGTGGAGGACATCACCAAGGCCTGAGCGCCCCTATCACACCGGCACACCGCGTAGCGTTTCGGTAGCGGATTTCGTGGTTCCTTATCCCGCCTTCATCGTGCTACAACAGGTCTACACCACTGGGTGGTGTAGACCACCACGACGGAGGAACCACACCATGACCACCGCCACCGCCACGGCGGCTCCCGCGAAGAAGCGGGGATCCGGCCTGTTCCAGGGCCTGCAGAAGGTCGGCCGCAGCCTGCAGCTGCCGATCGCCGTACTGCCGGCGGCGGGCATCCTGCTGCGCCTGGGACAGCAGGACGTCCACGACAAGCTGCACCTGCCCGACAAGGTCACGGCGGTGTTCGCCACGGCCGGTGGCGCGATCTTCGACAACCTGCCGATGCTGTTCTGCATCGGTGTCGCGATCGGCTTCGCCAAGAAGTCCGACGGCTCCACGGCGCTCGCCGCCCTGGTCGGCTTCCTGGTCTACAGCAACGTGCTGAAGGCGTTCCCGCTGACCCAGCAGCACATCGAGGGCGGCAAGATAGTCGAGGCCACCTACAACAACCCCGGTGTGCTCGGCGGCATCCTGATGGGTCTGTTCTCCGCCGTGCTGTGGCAGCGCTACCACCGCAAGAAGCTGGTGGACTGGCTCGGCTTCTTCAACGGCCGCCGGCTCGTGCCGATCATCATGGCGTTCGTCGGCACCGCCATGGGTGTCTTCTTCGGCCTCATCTGGAAGCCGATCGGCGAGGGCATCTCCCACGCGGGTGAGTGGATCACCGGCCTCGGCGCCCTCGGCGCGGGTCTGTTCGGTCTGGTCAACCGTGCGCTGATCCCGGTGGGCATGCACCAGTTCGTGAACACCGTCTCCTGGTTCCAGATCGGCGACTACAAGAACTCCGCCGGCCAGATCGTCCACGGTGACCTCAACCGCTTCTTCGCCGGTGACCCGCACGCCGGTATGTTCATGTCCGGCTTCTTCCCGATCATGATGTTCGGCCTGCCGGCCGCCGCGATCGCCATCGCCCACTCGGCCCGGCCGGAGCGCCGCAAGGCGGTCCTCGGCATGATGGTCTCCCTCGCGCTGACGTCCTTCGTCACCGGCGTCACCGAGCCGATCGAGTTCGCGTTCATGTTCATCGCCCCGGTGCTGTACGCGATCCACGCGGTGCTGACGGCCCTGTCCATGGCGGTCACCTGGGCGCTCGGCGTGCACGCGGGCTTCACCTTCTCCGCCGGCGCGATCGACTACGTCCTGAACTGGAACCTCGCGACCAAGCCCTGGCTCATCATCCCGATCGGCCTGGTGTTCGCGGCGGTCTACTACGTCGTCTTCCGCTTCGCGATCACGAGGTTCAACCTCCCGACCCCGGGCCGCGAGCCCGAGGAGGAGGTCGAGGACCTCACGAAGGCGTGAGCCCGGCCGCGACGGCATGGCGAAGGCCCCGGAACCATGGCGGTTCCGGGGCCTTTCCCGTGGGCGGCTCAGACCTCGTACGTCACCCGCGGGGCGGCAAGCTCGACCAGTCCCCCGAACACCTCGCGCGCGTCACGGAGATTGACCTCCGGGTCGGTCCACGGGGGGATGTGGGTGAGGAGCAGGCGCCGGGCGCCGGCCCGCGCGGCGGTCTCGCCCGCTTCGCGCCCGTTGAGATGGAGGTCGGGGATCTCCTCCTTGCCGTGCGTGAACGCGGCCTCGCACAGGAACAGATCGGCGTCCCGGGCCAGCTCGTCCAGGGCCTCGGTGACGCCCGTGTCGCCGGAGTACGCGAGGGTCCTCCCGGCGTGCTCGACGCGGATGCCGTAGGCCTCCACGGGGTGGCGGACCCGCTCGGTGTGCACCGCGAACGGGCCGATCTCGAACGTGGAGGGCTTGACCGTGTGGAAGTCGAAGACCTCGCTCATCGACGAGGCGGACGGGGTGTCGGCGTACGCCGTGGTCAGGCGGTGTTCGGTGCCTTCGGGGCCGTAGACCGGGAGGGGGTCGCAGCGGCCTCCGTCGTGGCGGTAGTAACGCGCGACGAAGTACGCCAGCATGTCGATGCAGTGGTCGGCGTGCAGATGGCTCAGGAAGATCGCGTCGAGGTCGTAGAGACCGCAGTGGCGCTGCAGCTCGCCCAGGGCGCCGTTGCCCATGTCGAGAAGCAGCCGGAAGCCGTCGGCCTCGACGAGGTAGCTCGAACAGGCCGATTCCGCGGACGGGAACGACCCCGAGCAGCCGACGACGGTGAGCTTCATGAAGCAGAAACCTCCGTTGGCGGGAAGATCAAAAGGGCAGGAAACGGGGGTCGTGCGGTTTGTCGAGCGTAAGGCGCGAAAGCACGGGTCGCTCCTCTCCCCAGGGCCGTTGTGGGCGAACTCACCTGCGCTGTCACCGGTTCGGCTGGAAAGGGGGCGTGCGAGGTTCCGCCAAGGGCGCGCAATCCGCGGCGCACGCCGGTAACGTCGTCGTATGGACACGTCCTGGTGGCTGGCGCTGGCGGCGGTCGTGCTGCTCGCGCTGGTCGCCACGCTCATCGACGGCTGGGGCGGCGGTCGCCGGCCCGGCGGCCGGCGTCTGCGTCCGCCGGGCCGCGCGGGCACGCGCGCGCGTGCGCTGCGGCCGGCTCCCGGAGACATCTGGTGGGCCGACGTGCCCTACGAGGACCGCTCGGAATCCAATGGGGCCGCGCGCAGCGCGTCGGACAGGGCGGTGGTGGGTGACGGGCGGGGGAAGGACCGGCCCTGTCTGGTGCTGGCGGTGCGCGGGAACCGGGCGACGGTCGCGAAGATCACCAGCAAGTACCACGACGAGCGGTCGGGGGTGATCCCGCTGCCCCCGGGCGCGGTCGGCGACGCCCGGGGCAGGCCCAGCTTCCTCCAGACGGACGAGCTGCGCGAGGTGCCGGTCGGTGACTTCCGGCGCCGGGTGGGCGTCGTCGACCCGGTGCTGTGGGACCAGGTACGGCACCTCGCGGGCTGACCGCTCCTACTTCACGGTCACCGTGACCATCCACTCCTGAAGGCCCTTGCACGACACGCCGCCCGGTGCGGAGGGCTCGGCGCACAGGGGACGGGACGAGGTCAGCTTCACCGTGCCGTCGGCCTCCGCGCGGTACGCGGCCGTGGCGTCGCCGGACTGGATGACGAGGCCCGCGTTGACGCCCTTCAGGGCGGTGCCGCTCGTCTGGACCGGCTTCCAGGGGCGGGACTTGGTGCCGGCCAGGGTGAGCCGGACCTCGCCGCCCTTCGCCACGCACACGCTGCGGCCGCTGTCGCCGGCCTTCAGCTCCACCGTGGAGGCGCAGCCGGAGCCGCTCGGGGCCGTGGAGGGGGCGACCGTGCCGCTGCCCTTGCTGCCGGTGTCCGTGCCCGATCCGCTCTGCGAGCCGCAGCCGGCGAGGAGCAGTGCCGCGCCCGCGAGGGTCGCGAGGGACGTCGTCGTACGACGCATGAGGGTTCGCCTTTCTGCCGTGGCCGTGGGGAGTCGGCCGCCTGGTGCCGATGAGACGTGGCGGCACGGCAAAAGGATCCCGCACACGGAAGGAAAGATTCCGTGTGCGGGACCCGGTAGGGCGGGAGGCGATCAGCTGGTCGTCACGGCCGTGTCGTCCACGACGAAGCTGGTCTGGAGCGAGGAGTCCTCCACGCCCGTGAACTTCAGGGTGACCGTCTGCCCCGCGAACGAGGAGAGGTCGAAGGACTTCTGCACGTACCCGCTGGTGGCGTTGACGTTGGAGTACGTCGCCAGGGTCGTCGAACCGGCGGCCACCGTCAGCTTGTCGTACGCGGTGCTGCCGGTCTCCGCGGTGTCGATGTGCAGGTAGAAGGTGAAGGTCGCCTTGCAGCCGGCCGGGATGGTCACCGCCTGCGAGAGCGTGTCGGTGTGGGTGGTGCCGTAGCCGTCGAGCCAGGCGTAGTACGACCCGCTGTGCGGCGACTCACCGGACTGGTTGGTGATGACCCCGCTGGACGCCGTCCAGGCCGTGCTGCCGGACTCGAAACCCGGGTTGGCGAGCAGCTGGGCGGAGGTGCAGCCACCGCCGCCGGAGGTGGAGACGGTCCAGGTGAAGGAGGTCGAGCCGGTCGCGCCGGTGGAGTCCTTCGCGGTGACCGTGACCTGGTAGGTGCCCGCGGTGGTGGCGGTGCCGGAGATCAGGCCGGTGGCGCTGTTGATCGACAGGCCGGTGGGCAGGCCGGTGGCGCTGTAGGTGAGGGCGGCTCCGGCGCTGTCGGAGGCCTTGATCTGCAGGCTGGCCGAGCTGCCCGTGGCGGTGGACTGGCTGCCGGGGTTGGTGACGGTCACCGTGTTGCCGCCGGTGCCGCCGCCGGAGGTGAAGGCGGCGGTGCCGTTGGGGGTGCCCCAGCCGGTCGGGCCGTCGTAGCCGGTGCCCGCGGTGCAGAAGTACGACGGGGAGCAGGAGCCGTTGGAGCCGCTGGTCACGTCGTACAGGTTGCCGGTGTGCTGGTACGGGTACTTCGCCGGGTAGTCGCTCGCGCCCGGGGTGCCCGCGAGGGCGTAGACGCCGGCGATGATCGGCGAGGAGGCGCTGGTGCCGCCGTAGACCGCCCAGCCGGAGCCGCCGAAGGTGTCGTAGACCGCGACGCCGGTGGCCGGGTCGGCGACCGCGGAGACGTCGGCCTCCATGCGGTTGGAGCAGCCGCTGTCGGTCTGCCAGCTCGGCTTCGGGTCGTAGGCCGAGCAGCCGGAGCCGGTGCCCTCGGTGCTGGAGGTGTTCCACACCGACTCGCTCCAGCCACGGGAGTTGGAGGCGGTGGTGAGCGCGGTGCCGCCGACGGCGGTCACGTACTGGGAGGTCGCCGGGTACTCGGCGCCGTAGCCGGAGTCGCCCGCGGAGACGGTGATCGCGACGCCCGGGTGCTTGAAGTACTGGGAGTCCTCGCTGGTCTGGGCGGAGGACTCGGAGCCGCCCCAGCTGTTGGAGACGAACTTGGCGCCGAGCGCGACGGCCTCGTTCTCGGCGGTGCCGAGGTCGGCGTCGGTGGCGGAGTTGGCCTCGACCAGGACGATGTTGCAGTTCGGGCAGACCGCGCTGACCATGTCGATGTCGAGCATCTCCTCGCCGGCCCACCCGCTGTCGTTCGTGGGCAGCGAGGTGGTGGAGCCGGTCTGGCTGACCTGCTTGAAGCAGCCGTTGGCCTTGGTGCAGCTCGACAGGCCGTAGGTGGAGCGGTAAGTGGCGAGGTCCGACTCGGCGTTGGGGTCGTTGTAGGCGTCGACGATGCCGACGGTCATGCCGGAACCGGCCGCGGTGGGCAGGTTGTAGGCGCTGTGCAGGTTGGCCGGGGAGAGGCCGGAGGGCGTCGCGGCGGCGAGCGCCGAGGCGAGGCGCTGCTTGATGTCGGTGCGGCGCTGGGCGAAGCAGGACGCCTGGCCGGCCTTGGCGGTGGCGCACAGGTGCTGGGTCGGCACCTTCTGGCCGGCCTTGCCGGTCGGGTGGAACGTCTGCCGTTTCGGGTCGGTCAGCGCCTTGCTGTTCTGCGTCACCTTGGAGGTGTGGGGCGCGGGAGCGGTGGCCGCCTGGGCCGCCCCTGCCGTGGGTGCCGCGACGAGTCCGGCGACGGTGAGGGCGAGGGCGGGGAGGGCGACGGAGACGAGTCTTCGAAGACTGCGTCTCCGGCTGCTCGGGCGTGACTCACGCATGGGGTACTGCCTCCGGTTGAAGTGGGGATTCGCACTGGATTGGCAGGCCCGTGACGCGCGCGTTGCGGCGGTGGTACCGCGCAGTCATGAGCATGACACTCACAGACATCCGTCATGGCGCCGGGTGAGCGTGACATGACAGGGTGTGCGGAGGACCGTAGCTCCGGCCGGGGCCGGACGGGCAGTACCGGACGGATTTCTTTGCCCTGCCATAGGAATGGGTTGGCCCCCTCATAGGAGGGGGCTGGCGACCGCTTGGGGCGACTATGGCAGGGCTACGACCGGAATGACGGGTTCTACGCCCAGAGCTGGCCCTGCAGCGTCTCGATGGCCTCCTCGGTGGTGGCCGCCGTGTAGACGCCGGTGGACAGGTACTTCCAGCCGCCGTCGGCCACGACGAAGACGATGTCGGCGGACTCCCCCGCCTTGACCGCCTTCCTGCCGACGCCGATCGCCGCGTGCAGGGCGGCGCCGGTGGAGACGCCCGCGAAGATGCCCTCCTGCTGGAGGAGTTCACGGGTGCGGGTGACCGCGTCGGCCGAGCCGACCGAGAAGCGGGTGGTGAGGACGGAGGCGTCGTACAGCTCCGGCACGAAGCCCTCGTCGAGGTTGCGCAGGCCGTAGACCAGGTCGTCGTAGCGCGGTTCGGCGGCGACGATCTGGATGCCGGGCCGGTGCTCGCGCAGGTAGCGGCCGACGCCCATCAGGGTGCCGGTGGTGCCGAGGCCCGCCACGAAGTGGGTGACGGAGGGCAGGTCGGCGAGGATCTCGGGGCCGGTCGTGGCGTAGTGGGCGCCGGCGTTGTCGGGGTTGCCGTACTGGTAGAGCATCACCCAGTCGGGGTGCTCGGCGGACAGCTCCTTGGCCACGCGGACGGCGGTGTTGGAACCGCCCGCGGCCGGCGAGGAGATGATCTCGGCGCCCCACATGCCGAGCAGGTCCCGGCGCTCCTGCGAGGTGTTCTCCGGCATCACGCACACCATGCGGTAGCCCTTGAGCTTGGCCGCCATGGCGAGCGAGATCCCGGTGTTGCCGGAGGTGGGCTCCAGGATCGTGCAGCCCGGGGTGAGCCGGCCGTCCTTCTCCGCCTGCTCGATCATGTGCAGCGCGGGGCGGTCCTTGACCGAGCCGGTGGGGTTGCGGTCCTCCAGCTTGGCCCAGATGCGGACGTCGGCGGACGGCGAGAGCCGCGGCAGGCGCACCAGGGGGGTGTTGCCCACCGCGGCCAGCGGGGAGTCGTAGCGCATCGCTGCTCAGCGGCCGATCAGCGCATGCCGCCGGCCACGGCCGGCAGGATCGTCACGGTGTCGCCGTCGGTCAGCGCGGTGTCGATGCCGTCGACGAAGCGGACGTCCTCGTCGTTCAGGTACACGTTGACGAAGCGGCGCAGCTGGCCGTTGTCCACGATGCGGGCCTGGATGCCCGCGTGCCGGGTCTCAAGGTCGGCGAACAGCTCGGCGAGGGTGTCCCCCTTGCCCTCCACCGCCTTCTCACCGTTGGTGTACGTGCGGAGGATGGTCGGGATGCGGACCTCGATGGCCATGGTTGCGGGCTCCTGTCGGGAAGGATCGGAAAGTGGGCGCACGGCGTCGCACGCCGTGGCTCACGGCCGTACGGCGGCGGGAAACGTCAACAGATGGCGCTGTTCAGCCTGCACAGATCGACGTGCAGCCGCGCCACGAGCAGCATGCCCGGCGCTTTCTCGCTCACGTCGTTCAGAACCATGCGCTCATCGTAACGATTCCCGGTCCGGCCATCGGAGTGTGATCTCGCATGCTGGATGAGTTGTGACCGCATCGCGGGATCAGTAGGCCTCCACGACCCTGACCTCCTCCTCCGTGACCTCTGCGTCCACGATCCGGAACGAGCGGAACTGGAAGTCGCCGAGCCCGTCGGTGTCGGCGGTGGAGACGAGGACGTAGTGCGCGCCGGGCTCGTTGGCGTAGGAGATGTCGGTGCGCGAGGGGTAGGCCTCGGTCGCGGTGTGGGAGTGGTAGATGATCACCGGCTCCTCGTCGCGGTCGTCCAGCTCGCGGTAGAGCTTGAGCAGGTCGCCCGAGTCGAACTCGTAGAAGGTGGGCGACATGGCCGCGTTGAGCATCGGGATGAAGCGCTCGGGGCGGTCCGAGCCCGCCGGGCCCGCGACGACGCCGCACGCCTCGTCGGGGTGGTCCTTGCGGGCGTGGGCGACGATCTGGTCGACGAGGGCCTGGGTGATGGTCAGCATGCTGGCCAGGATAAGCAAAGGGGCCGTTCCGTACCGAGGGATGGTACGGAACGGCCCACATGCCGGACGCCCTGAGCGGCGGCCGCGGCGGGGCGCCACGAGAGCCCCGCACGGCCGGACGTCCCGGGGGAGGACGGTCAGCGCTTGGCGAAGGCCGCGGCCTCCGGGTTGCGGCGCCTGAGCACCCAGTAGGAGACGCCGAGGACGGCGGCCCACAGCGGAGCGCAGTACAGCGAGACCCGGGCGTCCTTGTCGACGCCCATCAGCACGATCACCATGCCGATGAACAGCAGCGCGAAGACGCTCGTGTACGGGGCGCCCGGCGCGCGGAACTCGCTCTGCGGCAGCTCCCCGCGGTTCGCCCTGGCCCGGTAGCGGAGCTGGCAGAACAGGATGACGATCCAGGCCCACATGCCGGAGATGGTGGCAAAGGAGACCACGTAGTCGAACGCCTTGCCCGGCCACTGGTAGTTGATCCAGACGCCGACGAGCATCAGCGCGGCGGAGAACGTGGTGCCGGCGAGCGGGGTGCCGCTGGGCGTCAGCTTGGTGAACATCTTCGGCCCCTGGCTGTTGAGCGCCAGGTCGCGCAGCATGCGGCCGGTGGAGTACATGCCGGAGTTGCAGGAGGACAGCGCGGCCGTCAGGACGACGAAGTTCACGATGCCGGCGCCGACGGACAGGCCCATCTTCTGGAAGGCGGCCACGAAGGGGCTCACCCCCGGGTGGAACTCGGTCCACGGCACGACCGACAGGATCATGATCAGCGCGCCGACGTAGAAGACGGCGATGCGCCACGGCACGGTGTTGATCGCCTTGGGCAGGACCTTCTTCGGGTCCTTGGACTCGCCCGCGGTGACACCGACCAGCTCCACGGCGAGGAAGGCGAACATGACCATCTGCAGGGTCATCAGGGTGCTGCCGACGCCGTGCGGGAAGAAGCCGCCGTCGCTCCACAGGTGGCTGACGGAGGCGGTCTTGCCGGCGTCGGAGAAGCCGACGGTGAGGATGCCGGCGCAGATCAGGATCATGCCGATGATCGCGGTGACCTTGACCATGGAGAACCAGAACTCCAGCTCACCGAAGAGCTTCACGGAGATCAGGTTGGCGGCGTACAGCACGACCGTGAAGACCAGGGCGGAGACCCACTGCGGTATGTCGAACCAGTACGTCATGTAGGCGGCCGCGGCCGTGACCTCGGTGATGCCGGTGACCACCCAGAACAGCCAGTACGTCCAGCCGGTGACGAAGCCCGCGAAGGGGCCGATGAACTCGCGCGCGTACTCCGAGAACGAACCCGACACCGGGCGGTACATCAGCAGCTCGCCGAGCGCCCGCATGATCAGGAAGATGACGAGGCCCGCGACGGCGTACGCCAGGATCAGGCTCGGGCCGGCCTTGGAAATGCCCTTGCCCGCGCCGAGGAACAGGCCGGTGCCGATGGCACCGCCGATGGCGATCATCTGGATCTGCCGGGCCCCGAGCCCGCGCTGATACCCCTCGCCGCCCTCGCCGTCCCGCACGGCCTCGTTGCCGTCGCGATGCTGGTCGACCTGCGCTGAGGTCATGTGTGGTGCGCCTTTCTCCATGCCGACCCGCGGCCCTTCGTCGGCCTCGGATCGGGTTTCGATCCCCCCGGATTGCTGGAGCTGTGCCTGACCGACGGTCGTCGGCTGGTGGCGCACCCGGCCCGACATGGGTGGCGTCGGCCGGGCGGTCGTGAAGATTTATCACAACCGCAATAATGATCACATGAATGCGCTGTGACGCACCTCACAGGGAGAAGCGGACAAAGGGCATGGAAGACCAGCAAACCCGACCGCAACGGTGACGGGATCGTTATCCGGATTTGAGCGTCCGCTGAGCGAACAGTCGTACACCGTCTGATCGTCTGTGCTACGGCGGCGGTTACGGCATCAGGGTGCTCACGAGGGTCTCCTGGAGCCCGCCGAGCCACAGGTACGCCATCACCATCGGCTTGCGCGGGTCCTCGTCCGGGAGCCGGTAGAGCAGGTCGGTGTCGTCCTCGTCGGTGATCTCCAGCCGGGCCCCGATCGCGAGCCGCAGGTCGTTCAGGGCGCCGAGCCACTGCTTCGACTCCGGGGGCGTCAGCTTCAGCACCGCACCGCCCTCGTCCACCGGGGCGAGCGCGTCCAGCGACCGGATCACCGCGAGCGCGCTCTCCCGCTTGCCGGCCCGCAGGTCGTTCTCGGTGTAGCGGCGGAACTCGGCGGAGTGGGCCCGCTGCTCCTCGGCCTCGGCGGGTGAGCCGGGCGCCTTCTCGGGGTCGCCGTAGGCGTCCGGGAAGAGCCGGCGCAGCACCGGGTCGGCGGGCGGCTCGCTGGGCCCGTCCGCGAACAGCTCGGCGAGCGGGTCCGCGGGGGCGTCGGCGCCGGGTCCGGGCCCGATCAGCTCCAGCAGCTGGACCGCCAGCGAGCGGATGATGGAGATCTCGACGTCGTCGAGGGCGACGGCCGCGCCGCCGCCGGGAAGCGGTTCGAAATGACCAGGCATGTAAGTGGGTTCGCTACTTCCGGTCCTGCTGCAGGGTGGCCCACAGACCGTAGCCGTGCATCGCCTGCACGTCGCGCTCCATCTCCTCGCGCGACCCGCTGGAGACGACCGCCCGGCCCTTGTGGTGGACGTCGAGCATGAGCTTGGTGGCCTTGTCCTTGGAGTAGCCGAAGTACGACTGGAAGACGTACGTCACATAGCTCATGAGGTTGACCGGGTCGTTGTGCACGATGGTGACCCAGGGGACGTCGGGTTCGGGTACGGCGAAGACCTCCTCCGCCGACTCGGTGCGTTCGATCTCTACGGGCGCGGGTGACGTCACAGTGCCCATGCTGCCACGCGCCCTACAAATCGTCACACTGACGCGAAGGGGTGTAGCATCTATGGTCATGAACACAGCGGACCTTGGGCTGCCGGTGGACGTTCCCTCGACGGCGCTCTTCACGGACCAGTACGAGCTGACCATGCTCCAGGCGGCGCTGAAGGCCGGTACGGCCGAACGGCGGAGCGTGTTCGATGTCTTCACCCGGCGACTGCCGGACGGGCGCCGCTACGGCGTGGTGGCGGGCACCGGCCGCGTCCTGGACGCGGTGGAGAACTTCCGCTTCGACGCGGGCGTCCTCGGCTTCCTGCGCGAGCGGCAGATCGTCGACGAGCGCACGCTCCAGTGGCTCGCCGCGTACCGCTTCGGCGGGGACATCTGGGGCTATCCCGAGGGCGAGGTGTACTTCCCCGGCTCGCCGATCATGCGCGTCGAGGGCACCTTCGCCGAGTGCGTGCTGCTGGAGACGGTGATCCTCTCCATCCTCAACCACGACTCCGCGATCGCCGCGGCCGCCTCACGGATGGCCTCGGCCGCCGGGGACCGCCCGCTGATCGAGATGGGCGCGCGCCGCACCCACGAGCTGGCGGCGGTGGCCGCGGCGCGCGCGGCGTACGTCGGCGGCTTCGCGACCACCTCCGACCTGGCGGCCGGCTTCCGCTACGGCATCCCGACGGTCGGCACCTCGGCCCACGCCTTCACGCTCCTGCACGACCACGAGCGCGACGCCTTCCGCGCCCAGGTCGACACCCTCGGCCGGGGCACCACCCTGCTCGTGGACACCTACGACGTCGCCGAGGCCGTCCGTACGGCGGTGGAGGTGGCCGGGCCCGAGCTGGGCGCGGTCCGTATCGACTCGGGCGACCTGCTGCTCGTCGCCCACCGGGTGCGCCAGCAGCTGGACGAGCTGGGCGCCGCCCACACCAAGATCGTCGTCACCTCCGACCTGGACGAGTACGCCATCGCCTCCCTCGCCGCCGCGCCGGTGGACGCGTACGGCGTCGGCACCCAGGTGGTCACCGGCTCCGGGCACCCGACCTGCTCCATGGTCTACAAGCTGGTCGCCCGCGCGGAGTCCGGCGATCCGAAGGCGCCGCTGGTGCCGGTCGCGAAGAAGTCCAGCGGCGGGAAGACCTCCATCGGCGGGCGCAAGTGGGCGGCGCGCCGGCTGGACGAGGACGGGGTGGCCGAGGCCGAGGTCGTCGGCACCGGGCAGGTGCCGCCGGAGCTGGCGGACCGGCAGCTGCTGGTGCAGCTCGTCAAGGGCGGGGACGTCCTCGCGCGCGAGCCGCTCGACGTCCCCCGGGACCGGCACATCGCCGCCCGCGCGAATCTGCCGCTGTCGGCGACCCAGCTCTCCCGCGGGGAACCCGTCCTTGCGACGGAGTACGTCACGGGCCGCTCGGGTAGCTAGTGGCCCAACAGGCAACGTTCACCCCGGCGCACCGGCCGCCGCTCCTCGAGGGGCAGACGTTGCCTGCCGGGGCACTGGAGCCCGACCGCCGTCCGTCCCTTCGTCCGCCCCCTCCCGCGCGGGCCCGGAAGTCTCTAGGCTCGATCGATCAGCCGATAATCGAAGGACACCCATCATGCGCCGCGCCTTGATCGTCGTAGACGTGCAGAACGACTTCTGCGAGGGGGGCAGCCTCGCGGTGTCCGGCGGCGCCGATGTCGCCGCCGCCGTCACGGAACTGATCGGCCAGGCGGCCGGCACCGGGTACCGGCACGTGGTCGCCACCCGGGACCGCCACATCGCCCCCGGCGGCCACTTCGCCGACGACCCCGACTACGTCCACTCCTGGCCCGCGCACTGCGTCGCGGGCACGGAGGGCGTCGGCTTCCACCCGAACTTCGCCCCGGCCATCGCCTCCGGCGCAGTGGACGCCGTCTTCGACAAGGGCGCCTACTCGGCCGCCTACAGCGGCTTCGAGGGCGAGGACGAGAACGGCGTCCGGCTGGCCGACTGGCTGCGCGAGCGCCACATCGACGAGGTCGACGTGGTCGGCATAGCCACGGACCACTGCGTCCGCGCCACCGCCCTGGACGCCGCCCGCGAGGGCTTCCGCACCCAGGTGCTGCTGGACCTCACGGCGGGGGTGTCCGCACAGACGACGGAGCGGGCGCTGGAGGAGCTGCGGGAGGCCGGGGTGGAACTCACGGGCAAGCCGGTCGTGAGCGGCTAGCGCGACCGCCCCACGACCGTCACCGGCCCCGGGAGCGCCTCACCCCTGCGGAACCGCCGGGGGTCTGCGCAGCAGCGCCCGGATGGGATGCCACAGCTCGGTCACGATGACACCGTTGTCGGCCGGTGCGGTGCGCCATATCAGGCCGTCCGGGTGGTGCAGGACCGCCGTGATCTCGTCGGGGGTCGGCGGCGCGGCGTTGCCCCGGAGGTAGATCGCGCGGAATCCCAGGTTGCGGAGCCTGGTCAGGGCGCGCGCCCGGTTCTGGGCGTGCACCAGTACCCGCACCCCGGCGGAGTCGTATGGCAGGTTCAGCGCCACCACGACCGTGCCGTTCGGCAGCTTGCAGAAGCCTCCAGCGGCCATGCGGTCACATCCCCGTTTCGGTCGGTGTCAATAAGCGGTCCACAGCACGCACCTAAACACGATCGGCGGCAAGCCGCCAAGGGTTTGCCGCCGATACGCGTCTGACCTGCACAGATGACGACTACTTCACCGCGGGTCCGACTTCCAGCTCGATCGTCGAGCCGTTTCCGGCCTGCTTGATGATCTTGATCTTGGTGTTGGTGTCAGTGACCTTCACCCCGCCGGTCGGGTTCGCCGGGTCGTAGTAGGCGCCGGCGTGGTCGTCGAAGACCGGCACCCCCTTCTGTGACGCGATCCTCGTCCCGGTGCCCGCCTGGTGCAGCGTGATCGCGTCCGTCGGCTCCAGCGTGAAGGGGGAGTCGTAGGCCTGCGTCCGGTTGCGCATCAGCGTGCCGTCGGACCAGCGCAGCGCCTTCGGGTGGGCGTCGACCGGCAGGATCAGCCCGGTGCCCGGGTGGGCCTTGGCGTTGGTGTTGTTGTCCGCCTGGGAGGTGTCCCACTTCCAGATCAACAGGCCGTTCTGGTACGGGTAGTGCTCCACCCAGTCCGGCCGTGCGGTGTTCAGGTAGCCGAAGTTGTACGGGCCGGCCTTGAGGGTCTTGTCGTACGACACGTACTGCCGGTTCTCGGCGAGGTAGTACTGCTTGTAGTCCTTGGTGAAGGACGCGCCGATGCGGGAGAAGCCCGCGGCCGTCCAACCGGCGTCCGGCGACTCGGCGTTGTCGGAGAAGACCGGCGCCCCGTCCGCCGTCAGCGTGATCTCGTCGGCCGCGAAGCCCTTCTGCGCCACCCCGCCGTCGGTCTGGTAGCGGAAGCGCAGGTCGATCTTCCTGCCCGCGTAGGCGTCGAGCGGGTACGACAGCCTCGTGTAGGTGGCGGTCGTCCCGGTCAGCGCCGGCTTGCCGGAGCCGTCGCGCGGGACGGCCCTGCCGTCGACCGTGCCGTCCAGCGCGGTCCAGTTGGCGCCGCCGTCGGTGGACACCTCGGTGTAGAGGTAGTCGTAGCCGTTCTCGATGTCGTACCAGCCGTCCAGGCTGAGCGTGGCCGAGGACTTCCCCGTCAGGTCGACGGAGCGGGTCAGCGTGTTCCTGAGGTTGTCGCCGCTGCCGCTCCACCACTGGGTGGCGCCCTGCGCCGGGGTGACGATCTCGGTCTTCACGGCCTTGTCGGGCAGCGTGACGACCACCGCCTGGCGGTACTTGGTGTTGTACTCCGCGTAGCCCAGCTTGTGCCAGGAGGAGACGCCCGCCTTGGCGGTGTCGTAGTTCAGCCAGCCCAGCTGGAGCTTGTCCCAGGCGCTCAGGTCGCCGGGCAGGTCGCCGATGGCCTCCTTGCCGGTGCCGAGCCAGGAGCCGGAGGACATCAGCGTCCAGAAGCCGGTGGAGTTGTCGCCGCCGTCGGTGTCGTACTCGTCCGGCAGGCCGAGGTCGTGGCCGTACTCGTGGGCGAAGACGCCGAGGCCGCCGTTCTCCGGCTGGATGGTGTAGTCGCCGACCCAGACGCCCGTGTCGCCGACCTGGGCGCCGCCGAGCCTGTTGCCCGCGGGGCCGGTCGCGCCCGCGTCGGTGCCGAAGGCGTACCAGCGGTGGGCCCAGATCGCGTCCGTGCCCTGGGCGCCGCCGCCCGCGGACTCGTCCTCGCCGGCGTGCACGATCTGGAAGTGGTCGACGTAGCCGTCGGGTTCGTTGAAGTCGCCGTCGCCGTCGTGGTCGTAGCGGTCCCACTGGTCGTACGCCGCGAGGTCCTTCTTGATGTCGGCGTCGGCCTTCCCGGCCGCCTTCGCCTGCGCCACCCACGCGTCCAGGCCGTCCTTGACGACGTTCCACACGCTCGGGCAGTTGGTGGAGCCGCAGGCGTTGCTGCCGTAACGGGCCTCGTTGTAGGGGACCTTGACCCAGTCGGAGACCTCGCCGTCGACCGAGTAGCGGCCCGAGGACTGCTTCTCGTAGTACTTCTTCAGCGACTCGGTCTTGCTGCCGGTGCCGAAGTAGAGGTCCTGGAAGTGCTTCCGGCCGTAGTCCGGCTGCCAGGCCGTCGAGTTGTCCTTCGTCCGGTCCGGCGCGGCGATGGTGTTGTGCAGCGGGCCGGGCGTGCCGCCGTACTTCGGGTCGGTGCTGTCCCCGAACTCCACCAGGATCGTGAAGATCTTGTCGGTCTTCTCGCGGCCCAGCTCGACGTACTTGCCGTCGCCCCTGCCGCTCTTGAGCTGGACGACCTTGGAGCCGTCCCGCTCCCTGGCCTTGGCCTTGCCCGATATCAGCTGGGCCAGCGCCTCCTGGCGCTGGGCCTCGCGGGTCTTGCTGAGCGGGCCGTCGAGGTCGTGCGCCTTCTGCGTCACCGGTGCCGGGTCGTGCCGGTTCGCGGCGGCGGAGCGGGCCGGCTGCACGGCGGCCTCCGCGACGGCGAAGGTGGCGAACGTGGCGGACGCCGCCGCGAGCGTCACACCGACCGCGGCCACCCTGAACGTCCAGGATCTGCTGGTCACTTGTTCCTCCCCTGCGCCTGTTCGACGCATGTCAAGTGACGACATTTGACTAGAGGTTTAGAAGAAAAGACAGATCTTGACTCGCTCGGGTGGGGTGCACTATGCCGTCCTGGTGTTCGCTTTACGAATCTGCGAGCGGACTATGCCGCCACCCCATGACTCCGTGCGCCCCCTGTGCACCGGGACCGTGGGTTAGGTCACGCTTACCGACCGTCCGGCTCGGGCATGCACGCGAAGAGAGTCGAACGGCAACCCCCGATCCACCGACGACGATCCCCCGAAGACTTCCGAGGACACGATTGCCATGCCTCGTCCGACCGCCGCACAGCTCGCCTACGGTTCCTGCACCGTGATCTTCTCGACGCTCGCCATGCTGCTGCTGTCCCGGACGGGTTCGGGCCTCGGGATCACCGTCATCGCCCTCGCGGCCCTGGCCCTCGGGCTGCTCGTCGCGATGACGGTCCCGCTGCCGAAGGCCCGCACGGTCCCGGCACCGGCCGAGCCCGCGCCCAGGGAGGAACCGGTCTCCCTGTGAGGGGTTGACACGTCACTCGCTCACGCCGTGCTGACCACCACCGTCTTGGCCGCCTTGTCGTGCAGGCCCTGCTTGTACGGCCGGTCGAAGTAGCTCCAGCCGCCGCAGATCGCCGTCCAGACGCAGGCGCAGCAGAAGGCGAACGGCACCCACAGCACCAGGGAGCGGATCAGCATGGTCTGCACGGAGGGGGTGGCGCCGTTGTCCAGGTTCGCCACCCGCATGCCGAGCCACTTCTTGCCGAGGGTCTGGCCGTACCTGCTCATCATGTAGGTGTCGTACGCGATGTAGAGCACGGCCCCGATGAACGACTGCGCGACGGACTTGCCGACCTCGACGTGGTCGCCGTTGATGTCGTACTCGCGCACCCCGAACGCCCAGGTGAGCAGCCAGACGACGATGCCGACGAGGATGATGTCGAAGATCCGCGCGAGGGTCCTCCTGCCGCTGTCCGCCAGCGGGGGCATCCCGGCGAGCGGATCGGCGGGATAGCCGTAGGGGCCACCGCCGTACGGACCACCGCCGTAGGGGCCGCCCCCGGGCGGAGGGGGCTGGGCACCGCCGGGCGGGGTGTCGTACGGCGAGCCCGGTCCCTGGCCCGACTGGTCCGACGGGGGCCGCTTCCTGAACGGGTCGTCCTCGGGGGGCTGCTCTGCCGAGCCGGGAGGCGGTTGGCTGCTCATGGCCCGAGTGGACCGCGAACGCCCCGGCGCCGCATCCGGCGGGCGGCCGGACGGAGTAGCGCGGGGCGCGGTCGGGGTCAGCCGGCGACGAAGGTGTGCGCCGCCTTGTCGTGCCAGCACTGGCGCCAGGGCCGGTCGAACAGGCACCACAGCACACCCACGATCCCGACGCCGAGCAGCCCGGGGACGCTGAAGACCAGCCAGCGGCGCAGCGCCGGGCCGAAGGCGGGCGGCTCGTACCCCTCGATGTCCCGCACCTCCAGCCCCAGCAGCCGCTTGCCCAGGGAGCGGCCCCACTTGACGGTCGGCAGCACCTCGTAGGCCACGCCGACGAGGAGGAGGACGGCGACCACGACGCCGAGGCTGGTGGCGGTCGTGCCGTCGAGCAGCCAGACGGTGACCTCGCGGCCGGACAGCCTGGCCGCGTCGATCTTCTGCTGGACGTGGTCGGCGGCCCGCAGCCCGAGCGGTACGGCGGCGGCGGCCGTCACGAGGCCCACGATCAGGGTGTCGATCAGCCGGGCGGCCAGCCGCTTGCCGAGTCCGGCGGGCCGGGCCGCTGCCTGGCGGCGCGCGGCCGCCTGGAAGAGGTCCTCCACCGGCGGCTTCCACGGCGCCACGGGCTGCTCGTCACCGCCGCCGGCCAGTTGGTGCACCTGCTGTGCCCAGGATGTCTGACCGCCGCCGGGGCCGCTGGTCAGGGGGGTGGCGGGGGCCGCGGCCTGGGCGGGTACGGAGGGGGCGACGGCGGCGGGCGACGCCTGGGGCGGCTGTCCGGCGGCGCGCGCCGCGGCGGCCTTGCCCGCGCCGAAGCCGGGACCGCCGGCCGGGGACGGGCCCGCCGCGGAGGCGGCGGAGGGCGGGGTGGGCGCGCCGACGGGGCCCTGCGGGCCGTACCCCTGTGACACCCCGGGCCCGCCGAAACCGGCTTCGGCGCCGGGGGCTTGGGGGGTGGCGGCCTGGGAGCCGGGCGCCTGCGGACCGGCGGAGTGGCCCCCGGGGCCCTGGGGGCCCGGAATCTGCGGACCGGCGGAGTGGATCGCGGGGCTCTGGGGGCCGGGGGCCTGCGCACCCGTGGCCTGGGGACCGGCCGTCCGGGCGCCGGCGGAATGCGGGCCGAAGCCGGCGGGCGCACCGGCAGCGCCGGCCGCGCCCCGCCCCTCGGAGCCCGGGTTCTGGGCCGCGCCGTACGGGCCGAAGCCCGTGCCCGGCCCGGCCTGCCCACCGGGAGCCTGGGCGTCTGAGGCCTGCGGGCCGGGCGCGGACGGCTGTGCGCTGCGCTGTACCTGGCCCGGTACCGGGCGGAAGGTGATGGTGCCCTCGTCCTTGACGGCCGCGGGGCCGGGGACCGGGCGGCGGAAGATGAAGGTGCCGCCGTCCGGGGCGTCGTCCTCGTGGGCCGCCGTGCCGTCGGCGCTGCGGCTGCCGCCGGCCGGCCCGCCCGGCGGCCCCGCGGGGACCCGGGGATCCGCGGCCCACGGGCCGCGCCGGTCACTGCCGGCACCCGTCTCTCCCGCCGCGTGGCCGAAGGACCCCTGGCCGGACGCCCCCTGGCCGGCAGGCCCCGGCTCCGTGTCCTCGTCGAAGAAGTGGGGGCCCGTCTCCTCCACCGCCGGGGTCGCGGGGCGGACGCCCGGGGGCGGGGTGAGCGGCTCGCCGTCCTTCGGCGCCGGACGGCTGGTGCCGGGCACCCAGGAGGCGCCGTTCCAGTACCGGACGTAGCCGGGGATGGACGGGTCCGGGTAGTAGCCCTCGCGGGGCCGGTCGTCGCCTGGGGCCGGGGTTGGGGCGCTCATGTCCGTCGTCCCGTATCTGCTCGGGGGTGGGATAGGGGCTCCACATCTATCAGACCGGGGCGTCCCGCAACGCCAGTCCCGTGGGACCGAACCCCTTCCGGGTGGGAGCCGTGCACGGCTCCCACCCGTCCGCGGGAGAAAAATCCCCGAACCCGCGTAATGGCCCGGCCCCTGCCCCCTCTCCCCGGGTGCGGGCCCGTTCCGAGCGGTCCGCCGAGGAGAGAGAAAGGGCAACGTCATGCATCACACCGTGGTGGAACGGGAGCTGGAGCTGAAGCTCGTCCTGTCGCCGGAGCGCAGCGTCCCGGTCCCGGCCCGGCTCGGCTACCGCTCCGACGACCCCTACGCCGTCCACATCGCCTTCCACATCGACTCCGACTTCCCCGTCCACTGGACGTTCGCCCGCGACCTGCTGGTGGAGGGGGTCTTCCGGCCGTGCGGGCACGGGGACGTGCGGGTGTGGCCGACGAAGTCCGACGGGCGCAGCGTCGTGCTGATCGCGCTCAGCTCGCCGGACGGGGACGCGCTGCTCCAGGCGCCCGTCCCCCAGGTGTCGGCCTGGCTGGAGCGGACGCTGACGGCCGTGCCGCCGGGCATGGAGGGCGCGCGGCTCGGCATCGACGACGCGCTCGACCAGCTGCTGGCCCGGTGAGCCGGCGCGCCGAGTGCGCGAAGGGGTCAGAACAGCTTGCCCGGGTTGAGGATGCCCAGCGGGTCGAAGGCGTGCTTCACCGCGCGCTGCATCTCGACGCCGACCGGACCGATCTCCCGGGCCAGCCACTCCTTCTTCAGCACGCCGACGCCGTGTTCGCCGGTGATGGTGCCGCCCAGCTCCAGGCCGAGGGCCATGATCTCGTCGAAGGACTCGCGGGCCCGCCGGGACTCGTCCTCGTCCTGGGCGTCGAAGCAGACGGTGGGGTGGGTGTTGCCGTCGCCGGCGTGGGCGCAGACGCCGATGGTGAGCCGGTACTTCTCGGCGATCCGCTCGACGCCCTCCAGCATCGCGCCGAGCCGCGAGCGCGGTACGCACACGTCGTCGATCATCGTCGTGCCCTTGACCGCCTCCAGCGCGGTCAGCGAGAGCCGCCGGGCCTGGAGGAGGAGTTCGGACTCGGCGGCGTCCTCCGCCGGGACGATCTGGGTGGCGCCGGCGGCCTCGCACAGGGCGCCGACGGCGGCCAGGTCGGTGGCCGGGTCCGGGGTGTCGAAAGCGGCCAGCAGCAGCGCCTCGGTGGTCTCCGGCAGACCCATGTGGGCGAGGTCGTTGACCGCCTTGACGGTCGTACGGTCCATCAGTTCGAGGAGGGACGGGACGTGCCCTCCCTCCATGATCCGGCACACGGCGTCGCAGGCGGCCGCCGCGGAGGGGAACTCGGCGGCCAGCACCAGCTGCTGCGGCGGCTTCGGCTTCAGCGCGAGGACCGCGCGCACGACGATGCCGAGGGAGCCCTCGGAGCCGACGAAGAGCCGGGTGAGGTCGTAGCCGGCCACCCCCTTCGCCGTACGGCGGCCGGTGGACATCAGGCGGCCGTCGGCGAGGACGACGTCCAGGCCGAGCACGTACTCGGCGGTGACCCCGTACTTGACGCAGCACAGACCGCCGGAGCCGGTGCCGATGTTGCCGCCGATCGTGCACATCTCCCAGCTGGAGGGGTCCGGCGGGTAGTACAGGCCGTGCTCCTCGACCGCGCGGGAGAGCGTGGCGTTGATGACGCCGGGCTCGACCACCGCGACGCGGTCGACGGGGTTGATCTCCAGGATGCGGTCCATCCTGGTCAGGGACAGTACGACGCAGCCGTCGCTGGCGTTGGCGGCGCCGGACAGGCCGCTGCGGGCGCCCTGGGGGACGACCGGGACGCGCAGCTCGGTGGCGACGCGCAGGACGTGCTGCACCTGCTCGACCGTACGCGGCAGGACCACGGCGGCGGGGGCGCCGGCGGGGCAGAAGCTCGCCATGTCGTGGGAGTAGGCGGCGGTGACGTCGGGGTCGGTCAGGACGGCCTCGGCGGGCAGGCCGGCCAGGAGCCGGTCGGTGAGACGGCTCGTCCCTGCGGTGTCCGCGGTGTCCTCGGAGCGGGGCGCTTCGATACGGCTCATGATCACAGCGTGACACTCACGGCCATCGGTGTGAACCCCGTCCCCGGCCTCCTTGGGCCACGTGGGGCGCGCTGACCACGCCGACGCACAGTGCGCGCCGTGGACCCCCGGCCGAGCGTGCCGGTCACGTCCCCGCCGGCCGGGCTCGCCGCGCCGCGCCGACAGCGGTGGCCGCGCCGGGTGCCGTGCGCCGCGCCGGCGGGCGGGGCCGCTGCGGGCGCGGTGCTGACACCGCTGCCGCGCCAGGCCCCGCGGCCCCCGGTGGCCCGGCCGCCCGCCGCCGGTCCGCAGGCGAAGGGCGTCGGCCGCGCCGGGCTCGGGGGTGCCGGCCGCGCTGCCGCGGCCGGCGGCGCTGACCGGGCGGCAGGAGCGGCGGGTGCGGGCGCGGCCGGGGGACGCGCGGGCGTGGGCGGTGCTGGGCGGCGCCCACGCCCGATGCGCGACCCACCGCCGGGCGTGCGCCGGCGGCACGGGCGGCGCTGCGGGCGCTGGGCGACCCTCCCGGGGAGGCGCCGCCCAGCTTGAGCACAGGGGCGGCTACAGGTTGCCCCGCTTCTCCTGCTCGCGCTCGATGGCCTCGAACAGGGCCTTGAAGTTGCCCTTGCCGAAGCCCATGGAGCCGTGCCGCTCGATGATCTCGAAGAAGACGGTCGGGCGGTCCTGGACCGGCTTGGTGAAGATCTGCAGCAGATAGCCGTCCTCGTCGCGGTCGGCGAGGATCTTCAGCTCGCGCAGGGTGTCGACCGGCACGCGGGTGTCGCCGACCCACTCGCCGAGGGTGTCGTAGTAGGAGTTTGGGGTGTCGAGGAACTCGACGCCGGCGGCGCGCATGGTGCGCACGGTCTGCACGATGTCGCCGGTGTTCAGCGCGATGTGCTGGACGCCGGGGCCGCCGTAGAACTCCAGATACTCGTCGATCTGGGACTTCTTCTTGGCGATCGCGGGCTCGTTGAGCGGGAACTTCACCTTCAGGGTGCCGTCCGCGACGACCTTCGACATCAGCGCGCTGTACTCGGTGGCGATGTCGTCGCCCACGAACTCCTTCATGTTGGTGAAGCCCATGACGTTGTTGTAGAACGCCACCCACTCGTCCATCCTGCCGAGTTCGACGTTGCCCACGCAGTGGTCGATGGCCTGGAAGGTGCGCTGGGCGGGCTGCTCGACGATCGGCTCGGCGGCGGTGTAGCCGGGCAGGTAGGGGCCGTCGTAGCCGGTGCGCTGGACGAGGGTGTGGCGGGTCTCGCCGTAGGTCGCGATCGCGGCGAGGACGACGGTGCCGTGCTCGTCCTTGACCTCGTAGGGCTCGGCGAGGGAGCGGGCGCCGTGCTGGACGGCGTAGGCGTGGGCGGCGCGGGCGTCGGGGACCTCGATGGCCAGATCGATGACGCCGTCGCCGTGCTCGGCCACGTGCCGGTCGAGGAAGCGGCCCCAGTCGGTGCTCGCCTTGATGACCGAGGTGAACACGAACCGGGCGGAGCCGTTCTCCAGCACGTAACTGGCGGTCTCGCGGCTGCCGTTCTCCGGTCCGGAGTAGGCGACCAGCTTCATGCCGAAGGCGGTGGAGTAGTAGTGCGCCGCCTGCTTGGCGTTGCCCACGGCGAAGACGACCGCGTCCATTCCCTTGACCGGGAAGGGGTCGGCCTGCCGGGCGGTGTCGGGAGTGAGGTGTGTGGTCTGCGTCATAGCGGAAGGGTGGCCCCGCTCTGCAAGGTGCGCAATAGTTCTCGTATTCGCTGGGCAATCTGTACAGCAGTACGGCCGCTTCGGCGGGCTTTCTGTACAGGATGCTCATCCCTGGAGGTGCCGTGGCGATCGATCATCTGGACGGGCGGATCATCGTGCTGCTGGCGGAGGAGCCGCGCATCGGGGTGCTGGAGATGTCCCGGCGGCTCGGGGTGGCGCGCGGGACCGTGCAGGCGCGGCTGGACCGGCTTCAGTCGAACGGAGTCATCCGCGGATTCGGTCCGCAGGTGGATCCGGCGGCCCTCGGCTACCCGGTGACGGCCTTCGCCACGCTCCAGATCCGGCAGGGTCAAGGGCCCGATGTCCGCGCCCACTTGGGAGGCGTACCGGAGGTGCTGGAGCTGCTGACCACGACCGGCAGCGGGGACATGCTGTGCCGGCTGGTGGCCCGCTCGAACGCCGATCTTCAGCGGGTGATCGACCGCGTCGTCGGTTTTGATGGCATCGTCCGGGCCTCCACGGCGATCGTCATGGAGAACCCCGTTCCGCTGCGGATCATCCCGCTGGTGGAACAGGCGGCCCGGGACAGCGAAGCGACCTAGGCGGATGTCGGGGTGAGCGGGTGAACTTCTGGGAGTACCTGGGCAACCGTCACCAGCAGCTGCTCGCCGACGCCTACCAGCACGCCGGCGCGGTCTTCCAGTGCATGGTCCTCGCGACCGTCATCGGGGTGCTGATCGGGGTCGTCACCTACCGCACCGACTGGGCGGGCAACCTCGCCACCACCGCGACCTCCACCATCCTGACCGTTCCCTCCCTCGCCCTGATCGGTCTGCTCATCCCGGTCGTCGGGCTGGGCGTGCCACCGACGGTGACCGCGCTGACGCTGTACGGGCTGCTGCCGATCGTGCGCAACGCGATCGTGGGCCTGCGCGGGGTGGACCCGGCCCTGGTGGACGCGGCCCGGGGCATCGGCATGTCGCGGTCCATGCGGCTGCTGCGGGTGGAGCTGCCGCTGGCCTGGCCGCCGATCCTGACCGGGATCCGGGTCTCCACGCAGATGCTGATGGGCATCGCCGCGATCGCCGCCTACGCCTCCGGCCCCGGGCTCGGCAACGAGATCTTCCGCGGGCTCGCCTCCCTGGGCAGCAGGAACGCGCTGAACCAGGTGCTCGCGGGCACGCTCGGGATCATCATCCTCGCGCTCCTGTTCGACGCCGCGTACGTCCTGATCGGGCGGCTGACCATTCCCAGGGGGATCCGTGACTGAGACCCCCACCCGCGAGGGCCCCGGCGCGCAGACCCCCGCCCGCGAGAGCCACGGCGCCTCGATCGAGCTGGAGAACCTGACCAAGCGCTACCCGGGCAGCGCCCAGCCGGCCGTGGACAACGTGAGCATGGAGATCAAGGCGGGCGAGACGGTCATCTTCGTCGGCCCGTCCGGCTGCGGGAAGTCCACGACGCTCAAGATGATCAACCGGCTGATCGAGCCGACCAGTGGCCGCATCCGCATCGGCGGCGAGGACGTCACCGACATCGACGCGGTGAGGCTGCGCCGCAAGGTCGGGTACGCCATCCAGTCGGCCGGGCTCTTCCCGCACATGACCGTCGCCCAGAACATCGCCCTCGTCCCCAGGATGATCGGCTGGAAGAAGGCGCGGATCCGCTCCCGCGTCGAGGAACTGCTCGACCTCGTGGGGCTCGACCCGGGCGAGTTCCACGACCGCTATCCGCGCAGGCTCTCCGGCGGCCAGCAGCAACGCGTGGGCGTGGCGCGGGCGCTGGCGGCCGACCCGCCGGTGCTGCTGATGGACGAGCCGTTCGGCGCGGTCGACCCGATCACCCGTGACCACCTTCAGGACGAGCTGATCCGGCTCCAGCGCGAGCTGCACAAGACGATCGTGTTCGTCACCCACGACTTCGACGAGGCGATCAAACTGGGCGACCGGATCGCCGTCCTGCGCGAACGCTCGCACATCGCGCAGTTCGACACCCCGGAGGCGATCCTCACCAACCCGGCCGACGACTTCGTCTCCGGTTTCGTCGGCGCCGGCGCGGCCCTGAAGCGGCTGAACCTGACCCGGGTGCGGGACGTGGAGATGCGGGACTACCCGACGGTGACCGTGGACACCCCGCTGCAGCAGATCTTCGGGCATCTGCGCGGCAGCGGCACCAGCGAGATCCTGCTGCTCGACAAGCGGCGCCGCCCCTACAAGTGGCTGCGCCGCGGCGACCTGATGCGGGCCAAGGGCTCGCTGGCCCGCGCGGGCACGCTCGTGCACGACACGGTGACCCGGGACGCGACCCTGCGCGACGCGCTGGAAGCGGTGCTCACCGACAACGCGGGCCGGGTCGCGGTGACCGGGCGGCGCGGCGAGTACATCGGCGTGGTCGACATGGAGACGCTCATGAACTCCGTGCACGAACTGCTGGAGGCGGACCGGCTGGACGCCATGGAGCACCAGCACGACCTGGAGGAGGCCCGCGCCCGGCAGACCCATCTGGAGCAGGAGGGCCCCGGAGGGGTGACGAAGGCATGAGCACCTCTTCCGGCCCGGACGTACGCCCCGACGGCGAACACGAGGTCAGGGGGCTCGCCTTCCGCGACGAGGGCGAGGCCGAGCAGGAGGCCCCGCGTCCGGCGCAGCGCCCGCCCGCGCGCCGGGTGACCTGGCAGCGGCTGACGGTCCTGCCGGCGTTCCTCGTCGCCGTACTGCTCGCGACCTGGCTGTGGTTCCGGCAGGCGCGGCTCGACACGATCTCGAAGAACGCCCTGTCGAACGGCCAGGTCTCCAAGGCGCTGTGGCAGCACGTGGAGCTGACGGTGGTCTCCACGTTCTTCGTGCTGGTCATCGCGATCCCGGCAGGCGTCGTGCTCACCCGGCGGGCCTTGCGCCGGGTCACCCCGGTGGCGGTGGCCTTCGCCAACACGGGCCAGGCGACGCCCGCCATCGGTCTGCTGGCCCTGCTGGTCATCTGGCTGGGCACGGGGACGCGTGCCCCGCTGATCGGCATCATCGTCTACGCGATCCTGCCGGTGCTGGCCAACACGATCGCCGGCCTGCGGGCCAACGACCCGACGCTGCTGGAGGCGGCCCGCGGCATCGGCATGTCCCCGCTCGGCGTGCTGGCCCGGGTCGAACTCCCGCTGGCGGTCCCCCTGATCCTCGCGGGCGTCAGGACCGCCCTCGTACTGAACGTCGGCACGGCGGCCCTGGCGACCTTCGGCGGGGGCGGCGGCCTGGGCGTGCTGATCACCACCGGCATCACCACCCAGCGTATGCCGGTGCTGGTGCTGGGCTCGGTCCTCACCGTGGCGCTCGCCCTGCTCGTGGACTGGCTGGCCTCGCTGGCCGAGGTGCTGCTGCGGCCGCGCGGCCTGGAGGCGGGGACGTGAGAACGGCGGGCGCGGACGTGGGAGCGGGGGGTGCCGGCAGCGGAGGAGGAGGCGCAGGCATGAGAGGGCGTACGTGCCTGGCACTGGCGGCGCTGCTCACGGCGCTGGCCGCCGGCTGCGGCCTGACCAGCGGCTCCCCCATGGTCGACGACGTGGCGCCGGGCGCGATCGGCACGGGCGAGCCGCTCAAGGGCGCCCATCTCACCGTCACCTCCAAGGAGTTCACCGAGCAGCTGGTCCTCGGCGCCATCATGGGGATCGCCTTCCAGGCGGCCGGCGCGGACGTGCTGGACCGCACCGGCATCCAGGGCTCGATCGGCTCGCGGGAGGCGGTCAGGGGCGGCACGGCGGACGCGCAGTACGAGTACACGGGCACCGGCTGGATCACGTACCTCGGCCACAGCCGGCCGATCCCCGACCCCCACCAGCAGTGGCAGGCGGTGCGCGACGCCGACCTCAGGAACGGCCTGACCTGGCTGCCGCCCGCGCGGCTGAACAACACCTACGCCCTCGCCATGAACCAGGCCGGCTTCAGGAAGTACGGCACGAAGACCCTCTCCGACGTGGCGGCCCTCGCGGCGAAGGACCCCGGCGCGGTCACCCTGTGCGTGGAGAGCGAGTTCGCCAACCGCGCCGACGGACTGCCCGGCCTGGAGAAGGCGTACGGCATGCGGATCCCGGCGGGGAACGTCACGCAGATGGACACCGGGATCGTCTACACCCAGGTGGCCAAGGGCAAGTGCACTTACGGGGAGGTGTTCACCACCGACGGGCGGATCAAGTCGATGAACCTCGCGGTGATGACGGACGACCGGAAGTTCTTCCCCGACTACAACGCCGCCCCGGTGATCAACAGCGAGGTCCTGCGGAAGTGGCCGGCCATCGCGAGCGTCATCGGACCCGTCACCGACAGGCTGGACAACTCGGTCGCGCGGATGCTGAACGCCAGGGTGGACGTGGACGGCCAGGACCCGCACCAGGTGGCGCTGGACTGGATGCGGCAGCAGGGGTTCGTGAAGTAGGGGCCGCGTGGCGGCTGTCCGGTACGCCCCGGGGCCCGGTCAGCAGCCGGGGACGGAACCCCTGCCGCTCTCCAGGGCCTTCAGGGAGTTCACCGCGCTGCTCAGCGTGGTGACGGGGACCAGCTTCAGGCCCTTCGGCAGGTCGGCCCGGGCGTCGCTGCACTCGGCCTTCGGCACCAGGAAGACGGTGGCGCCGTCACGGCGGGCGGCCTGTGTCTTCAGAGCCACCCCGCCGACCGCGCCGACCGTGCCGTCGGCGTCGATCGTGCCGGTACCGGCGATGGTGCGGCCGCCGGTGAGGTCACCGCCGTTGCCGTCGCCCCGCAGCTTGTCGACGATCCCCAGCGTGAACAGCAGGCCCGCGCTCGGGCCGCCCACGTCGGCGAGCTTCAGTGTGACCCTGACCTTGTCGGCGCTCAGCCGCAGGTACTTCAGCGCCGCCTGGGTCGCCGCGTCCTGGGACTGCTGCATCTGCGCCTGGTTGTGCTGCTCGATCTCCTTGACGGTGCCACCACTGGGGTACACGGCGTCGCGCGGCATCACGGCCCGGTCCGTGCGGAACCAGCCGTCCACCACGTCCGCCAGGGACACCGGGGCGTCCGGAGCGGTCGCCACGATGGTCACCATCCGCAACTGCCCGCTGGTCCTGCGGACCTGCGCCCCCGAGACGGTGATCACCTCGGCCCCCTTGTTCTCACCCAGCACATTCGCCGTCGGCCCCGGCTGCGCCACGGAGAACGGCAACGGCGCGAACACCGCCGTGGCGGCCAGCGCCACGACGGGCACGGCGCAGACGGCTACGGCCTGGGGACGTGTGAGACGTGAGAGCACGGACTCAATCTAACGTGACCGCCACGGGCGCCATACGTCACGTGCCCCAGGCGACGTCCGGAACAGGCCGGTACGCGGCAGGCCTGCCGCGCTGGTCGCGGCGGCGGCGTCCGGTGCGGGCCTCCCGGCGGTACGGCACCGGTCTCCCACGCGGGGCACGGCAGGGGCGACGGACAGGCACGGCGACGGCGGGGCCCCTGCGGGCGCCCTTGCGTCACGTGCTCAAGGCGGCGTACGGAGCGGACCTCCCGGCGGTACGGCCCGCGGACGCGGCCGGTACGCCCGGCGGGGGTGGCGATGGCGTCCTGTGGGGGCCGGAGGGGTGAGGTCGGCGGATGCGGGGGGTACGCCCCGCGGACGCGGCAGGTGCGGCCGGCGGTCACCACGCGTACGGCCCGCGGACGCGGCCGGTACGCCCGGCGGCCGCCGGGCCAGCGGGCACGACGACGCGGGCGGCACGTGCGACGGCGTGGCAGGCAGCGCGCGGCCACGGCTCAGCGCAGCGCTTCCGCCACCTCCCGGGCCGCTTCCACGACCCTCGCTCCCACCCGCTCCGGTACGGAGTCGGCCAGCATCACCACGCCCACACTGCCCTCGACCCCGGTGACCCCGACGAGCGGCGCGGCGGCGCCGCTGGCCCCGGCCTCCAGCTCCCCGTGCGTCAGCGTGTATCCGGGATCGGCCGCGGGCGACTGCCGGGCGGCCAGAATGGCCCTCCCCGCCGCCCCGCGGTCCAGCGGGTGCCGGAAACCGGCCCGGTACGCCACGTGATAGTCCGTCCACGTCGGCTCGACCACGGCGACGGCCAGCGCCTCGGCCCCGTCCACCAGCGTCAGATGAGCCGTCGCCCCGATGTCCTCGGCGAGCGAGCGCAACGCGGGCAACGCCGCCTCCCGGACCAGCGGGTGGACCTGCCGGCCGAGCCGCAGCACCCCGAGGCCCACCCGGGCCCGCCCGCCGAGGTCGCGCCGGACGAGCGCGTGCTGTTCGAGCGTGGCGAGCAACCGGTACACAACGGTGCGGTTCACGCCCAGTTTCGTGGACAACTCGGTCACGGTCAGCCCGTGGTCGGTGTCGGCCAGCAGCTTCAGGACACGCAGTCCTCGGTCGAGCGTCTGGGAGGTCTCCGCGGTCACGACGCCCACTCCTTCGGTGGTGAGGCCGGCGGGCCCCTGAGCGGCGGATGCGTGGCCGAGTCCCGTCGGCGACGCGTTCAGAGGCCGCCGATCGGCAGAACGGCTCCGGCGGCTCCGGGCCAGGGTCGCTTCACGGCTGCGCTCCGCGGCGACGCTGCCACGGGGCGTGTGCGTAGCGGGACAGTAGCGAAGGCAGTTCGCTGAGCGGAAGCCTTCGTCCAGAATCCGGGCAAGGGCAGATCCGGCCTGCCTGCATTCGTCCGGATACGCACGGGGCGCCGCACAGCGCCGACACAGCCGACCGGGACCAGGGGGAGCGGGTGGGCGGGTCGGCGGAAGGACGCGGCCGACCCCAGCGGAGCGTCACCGCATGCGCGTCGCCCACTCCTGCACCTTCGCGATCCGCTGCTTGAGCTGCCCCGCCGTCGCCTCCGCGCTCGGCGGCCCCCCGCACACCCGCCGCAGCTCGGTGTGGATCACCCCGTGCGGCTTGCCGCTCTGGTGGACGTACGCGCTGACCAGCGTGTTCAGCCGCTTGCGCAGCTCCATCATCTCCTTGTGGGAGACCACGGGACGCCGCTCGGCGGGCAGCTCCAGCAGATCCGCCTCGGTGTCCGGCTTCTTCTTGCTGTGCGCGATCTGCCGGGCCTGCCGCTTCTGGAGCAGCAGCTGCACCTGGTCGGGTTCGAGCAGCCCCGGGATGCCGAGGTAGTCCTGCTCCTCCTCGCTGCCCGGGTGCGCCTGCATACCGAACTCGGCGCCGTCGTAGAGGACCCGGTCGAAGACGGCCTCGGACTCCAGCGCCTCGAAGGAGAACTGCTCCTGCTCGCCGGTGTCCTCGTCCTGCTGCTTGTTCGCCTCCTCCATCTCCTTCTCGGATTCGGCGTACGGGTCCTCCTCGCCCTCCTTCTTCGGCTTGTCGAGGGCGTGGTCCCGCTCCTTCTCCATCTCGCCCGCGAAGGTCAGCAGGTCGGGCACGGTCGGCAGGAACACGGACGCGGTCTCGCCCCGCCGCCGGGACCGTACGAAGCGCCCGACGGCCTGCGCGAAGAAGAGAGGAGTGGAGATGGTCGTGGCGTAGACCCCCACCGCGAGCCGCGGCACGTCCACGCCCTCGGACACCATCCGGACCGCGACCATCCACCGGTCGTTGCCCTCGCTGAACTCGTCGATCCGCTTCGAGGCCCCGGCGTCGTCGGACAGCACGAGCGTGGCCTTCGTCCCGGTGATCTCGCGGATCAGCTTGGCGTAGGCGCGGGCGGAGTCCTGGTCGGAGGCGATGACGAGGGCGCCGGCGTCCGGGATGGCCTTCCTGACCTCGGTCAGCCGCTGGTCGGCGGCGCGCAGCACGCTCGGCATCCACTCGCCGCGCGGGTCCAGCGCCGTGCGCCAGGCCTGGCTGACCGCGTCCTTGGTCATCGGCTCGCCGAGCCGCGCGGCGATCTCGTCACCCGCCTTCGTACGCCAGCGCATGTTGCCGCTGTAGGAGAGGAAGATGACCGGGCGCACGACATGGTCGGCGAGGGCGTTGCCGTAGCCGTAGGTGTAGTCGGCGGCCGAGCGCCGGATACCGTCCGGCCCCTCCTCGTACGTCACGAAGGGGATCGGGTTGGTGTCCGAGCGGAACGGCGTACCCGTCAGCGCCAGGCGCCGGGTGGCCGGCTCGAAGGCCTCCAGGCACGCCTCGCCCCAGGACTTGGAGTCACCGGCGTGGTGGATCTCGTCGAGGATGACGAGGGTCTTGCGCTGCTCGACGCGGTTGCGGTGCAGCATGGGCCGGACGCCGACACCGGCGTAGGTGACGGCGACCCCGTCGTACTCGCGGCCCAGCGGTCCGGCGCTGTACTCGGGGTCGAGCTTGATCCCTATCCGGGCCGCGGCCTCGGCCCACTGCTTCTTCAGGTGCTCGGTCGGTGCGACCACGGTCACCTGCTGCACGACGTGGTGGTGCAGCAGCCAGGAGGCGAGCGTCAGCGCGAAGGTCGTCTTGCCGGCGCCGGGCGTGGCGACGGCGAGGAAGTCGCGCGGCTGCTCCTGTACGTACTTCTCCATCGCCCCCTGCTGCCAGGCACGCAGCTTGCTGGCGGTACCCCAGGGGGCCCGGCCGGGGAAGGCGGGCGAGAGGTGGTGGGACGTCGCGGAGGAAGCGGAAGCAGACATAGGGGTGGACCCGGAGGGTCCTCCGTTGAGGGTGGTGGCGGGTGACGGGCGGGCAGTAGTCACGGTCTCCGTTTTTGTGGGGCTCGGGCTCGGCTACGTATGACAACCGGGCCACCCTACCGGCGCCGCCCCGCCGTCAACGCCCGGACGAGGCCGGGTCAGCCGTGGGTGGGACCCACGTCACAGCGGCGGTGATCGCCGTCAGCTGCGCAGCCGCCGGATCACCCACGCCCCCACCAGCGCGACCCCCGCCATCGGCAGGAAGACGGCCGCGAAGGCGAGGGGGCGGGTGCCGTCGGCGGTGGCGGCCGCGCCGGCCGCCGTGCTGCCGCCGCCCAGGGCCGCGAAGGCGGCGCCGGTGGCGGCGAGGAGGACGACGTTGGACAGGGCGTCGGAGATCTGGAGCGCCGCGGAGTTGGCGCCGGCCTCCTCGGGGGCGGACAGCCGCAGCAGGAGCACGCTGGTGGAGGAGATCACCAGGCCCATGCCGAGGCTGCCGAAGGCCCAGGCGACGGCGGCGATCCACACGGGCACGGCGGGCTGGAGCACGCTGGGCGCGGTGACGACGGCGCCGGCGACCAGCAGCATCCCGAGGGTCATCAGCCGCTCCCGGTACGGCGCCATGCGCGGGCGGGACTGGACGAACGAACCCAGCGCCCAGGTCGGGCCGCCCGCCGCCAGCGAGAACCCGGCGAGCGTCGGCGACAGCCCGCGCTGGGTGACGAGCATCAGCGGCACGAAGGACTCGGCGACGATGAAGGATCCGGCGGACAGCCCGCGCAGCAGCACGACGGAGGGCAGTCCGCGGGCGGCCCGGAAGGTGCCGCGCGGGAGCAGGCCGAGGACGGCGGGCACGAGCAGGGCGGCCCCGGCCAGTGCGGGCAGTACGGCGAGGGGCCGCGGGTCCTGGGCGGCGTACTGGAGGAGTCCGGCGCCCAGGGAGATGCCGAGGGCGAGGCGGATGCGCCGCCGGTCGAAGGAGCCGGTACCGGGCCCGGTCCGGACCGGGCCGGACGCCCGGCGCCGTATCTGCGGCAGGGCGAGGACGAGCGGGAGGACGACGAGGACGGGGATGCCGAGGAAGACCCAGCGCCAGCCGAGGTGTTCGGTGACAGCGCCGGAGGCGAGGGGACCGACGATGGAGGGCACCACCCAGCCGGCCGCGAAGGCCGCCATGATCGCGGGCCGCAGCCGCTCGGGGTAGGCGCGGCCCACGACGACGTACAGCGCGACGATGACCAGCCCGCCGCCGAGTCCCTGCACCGCCCGCCCGAGGATGAACACCCACATGGTCCGGGCGGTGCCGGCGATGACGAGCCCGGCGGCGAAGCCCGCGATGCCGGTGCTCAGCGGGCCGAGGGGGCCGCGCCGGTCGGACCACTGGCCGGAGAGCACCATGCCGAAGAGGCTGGTGGTGAAGTACCCGGAGAACGCGAACGCGTACAGCGCCACTCCGTCCAGCTCCCGCGCCGCCACCGGCATCGCGGTGCCGACGGCGGTCGCCTCGAACGCGATCAGCAGCACGACGGAGACGATCCCGACGCTCAGCGACCGGTACGCCCCGCTCAGCACACCTTCGTGATCGGCTTCTGCGTCGGCTGCGGTCACGACGTCGGCGTCGCGGGGCTCCAGGGCGGTCATGCCCGACAGCGTAAGTCCCGCAAGCCCCCTTTGCCCCTGTCGGAAGCCCGGTCCCACCTGGGACCTCGGTCGTACACCCCCGTTTCGTGAACGCGGTGTGGCAGTCGCATTGCAGCCCCGCCGCACCTCTTGAGCCCCTCACCTGCCGCCCGTAGGTTCAATCCCACGAACAAGGCCGTGTGCCCGAGTGGTTGAGGGGCTCGCCTGCAAAGCGAGTTACGTGGGTTCGATTCCCGCCACGGCCTCTGCGCGGGCGGGGTGTGTCAGAGCACTCCGCCCGCTTCGTCCTGGAACAGTTCCGTCCAGTAGTGCCAGTCCGTGTCCGCGGACGTGCCCGTGGGGTCGACGGTCGACAGGGTGTGGATCATGGCCGCGGCCAGGTCGTCGTAGGCGAGCGTCGTCAGTTCGTCGTGCAGGTGGCGGTGGATGGTGCGCTCGTGGTGCAGCAGCCAGAGGGTGAAGGCGAGCGTGGAGACGTCCGTGTTCAGGGGGTGGAGCGTGGCGTCCGGCTCGCTGAACTGCAGGACCGCGCCCGTTCTGCCGTCGACCAGCAGGCTGGTGTCCTCCAGCAGGTAGCCGAGTCGGATCAAGTGGTCGGCGTGGGCGGGGAGTTCGTCCAGGGGGAACTCGCCCGGGCGCTCCTGCGTGAAGTGCTCGCGCAGGGTCGGCAGGGGGACGTCCGTGTCGCTATGGAAGAGGACCGCCTGCTCCGGCAGTCCCGTCTCGCGCAGGAAGCGCCGGGTCGGCTCGTGCGTGAGCGTCGGGGGGAAGTCGACCTCCTCGAAGCGGGTCACGCGGCCGGGCCCGAACTCCTCGTCCAGGACGCGCGCGGGGACGTCCAGGGTGAGGCCGGACGCCGTGCCGGGGCCGGCGACGAGGGCGAGCGGGCGGATCAGGGCAGCCACCTTCCAGTACGGCGGGATCTCGCCGTCCGCGCCCTCCTCGAAGAGGGACAGCAGGCGGCGCGTCGCCTCGGCGGCCGTCTCGGGGCCGTACCGCCCGGCCAGGGACGCGAACCGGCCGCGCAGGCCCGCCAGTTCCTCGGTGACGGCGGCGAAGCTCAGGAGCGTGGCGAGGGAGGGCGCGAAGGGGCGGGCGTCGGCGGGGTCGAAGAGGTAGGCCGTGGTCAGCTCGCCCGTGGCGCCGTCGAGCAGGATGGACTCGCGCTCCATGCCGGCCGGGGTGAGCAGTTCGCCTATCACCAGGCGGGCCCGCAGCTCCTCCGCCAGGCGGAAGGGTGCCTCCGTGGCGTCGCCCAGCGTGCGCAGGCCGTGCGTGCGCAGCGGGGAGAAGGTCAGCAGATCGGTGTCCACGGGCAGTCCGGCGCCGGCGAGCAGGCCGCGCGTCGGTGCGTGTGTGACGTAGCGGTCAAGCTCCGCCTCGGTCAGCGTGATCGCCGTAACCCCGGTGTCGGTCGTGCTCATCGCTCCCCCGCGATCTTCCCCGTGCCCCGCCATGCGTCCGCGGGAGCCGTTGCCCCCACTGCTTGCGCAGCCTACGCCGCCCCACTGACAACGCCCCTCGCCCGCCAAGACGTCAGGCGACGCGCGCACGTTGCACGCCGGCGAGGCTCGCCGCGACCGTCTCCTGCGGCGTCCACCGGGAGGTGTCCAGCCACAGGCCGATGCGCGGGGTGCGCCGGCGCAGTTCCTCGTCGAGGGCGGCCACCGTCCACGCTGCGCCGCCGTAGCCCGTCTTCGGCCGCCCGGCCTCGCGGGCCGCGACCGTCTCCGCGTCCGGGGCGAGGACGACGACGTGCAGGGGGCGGGTGCGGATCAGGCCGGTGCACGTCCGCAGGTGCTCGCCGAGCAGCACGTCCTGCACCACCGCCGTGAAGCCCGCCTCGGCGTACGCGTCCGCCGTGGCCGCCGACAGCCGGTGGCGCAGGCGCAGTTGGGCGGCCGCCTGCGCCGGCCCCCGGTGTGTACTCCGCGCGGCCCGTCACGATCATCCGGCGGAAGGCGTCGCCCCGGGCGTGCGCCGCGCGCGGCAGCCGCTCGGCGAGGAGCTGCGCCACCGTCGACTTGCCGGCCGCCATCACCCCCGTGACGATCGACCATCCCGTCGATCACGCGGAGCGGCCGCTCACCGGTCCGTCACCACCGCCGCCTGGGGGCGGATCGGGAGGCGGTTGACCGGGCGGCCCGTCGCCGCGCGCACGGCCGAGGCGATCGCGGCCGGTGCCGTCACGACCGGGACCGCGCTGACCGACTTGGCGCCGAAGGGCGCGACCACGTCGCGTTCCTCGACCAGTTTCACGATCTGGACGTCCGGCACGTCCAGCGCCGTCGGCAGGGCGTATCCGGTCAGGTCGGGGTGGCGGACCAGTCCGCGCGGGGTGCGCAGGTTCTCCGTGAGCGCGATGCCGACGCCCTGGGTGACACCCGCCTCGATACGGGCCGCCAGTTGCGCGGGGTTGAGGATCCGGCCGACGTCCTGGGCGACCGCCAGCTCCACCACCCGCACCGAGCCCAGCTCGATGTCGACGTCCACCACCGCGCGGATCGCGCAGAAGGCCAGCCCGACGAACGCGTCGCCCTGGCCGGAGGCGTTCAGCGGCTCGGTGGGATGCGGGCGGCACTGCGCCGTGGCCCACAGCTCCTTGCCCTCCATCGCCTCCGTGACGGTGGTCGACAGCACGCCGTCGTAGGAGGTGATCTTGCCGTCGGTGATCTGCAGCAGCTCCGTCGACATGCCGAACTTGTGGGCCAGCGGTTGCAGGAGCTGGGTGCGGACCATCTTCGCCGCGCGCTCCACCGCGCCGCCCGACACCCAGGTGTGCCGGCCCCGGCAGCCCGCGCCGGCCGGCGGCTGGTCGGTGTCGACCGGGGCCACGTGGACTTCCTCGATGCCGAGGGTCTCCTGGACGATCTGGCGGGCGAGGGTGGTGAAGCCCTGGCCCGTCTCCACGGCCGCGCACAGGACCGTGGCCACGCCGTCGTGGACCTTCACCGTCGCCGTGGACACCTCGTCGGCGCCCTCGGCGCCCAGCATGTGCACCATGCCCAGGCCGTAGCCGACGCCCCGGCGCACCGCGCCCGGTTCGCCCGCGCCCTCGGGGCCGCCGGGCAGCAGCCAGTCCTCCTCGGGCGTGTCCTTGGGCAGCGCCGGCAGGGGGAAGTCCCGTACGGCCTGCAGGAGTTCGGCCACCGGCGCCGGGCAGGTCACCGTCTGGCCGATCGGGAGGACGTCCCCGGTCGCGAGCGCGTTGCGCAGGCGCAGCTCGGCCGGGTCCACGCCCAGCTTCTTCGCCAGCTTGTCCATCTGGGCCTCGTAGGCCGCGCACACCTGCATCGCACCCTCGCCGCGCACATGGCCGGAGGGCGGGTTGTTCGTGCGGACGGCCCAGCCCTCGATGAAGGCGTTCGGGACGACGTACGGGCCGCACGCGAAGGAGACGGCGGCGGCCAGCGCGTCGGCGGAGGTGTCGGCGTACGCGCCGGCGTCCAGCAGGATCTGCGCCTCCACCTTCACCAGCTTGCCCTCGCCGTCCGCGTGGTGGCGGTAGCGCAGCAGGGTGGGGTGGCGGTGGGCGTGGCCGAGGAAGGACTCCTCGCGCGTGGCCGTCAGTTTCACCGGGCAGCCGGTCTTCAGGGCGAGCAGGCCGAGCGGCAGCTGGAAGCCCTGGTCCTCGCGGTCGGCGGTGGCGCCGGGCACCCCGGTGACGACGATCTTCACCCGATCGGGGGACAGCCCGTAGCAGGCGGCGGCGGAGTTGCGGTCGGTGTGCGGGTCGGTGGACCCGACGTACAGCTCCACCCCGCCGTCCGGGCGGGGCACGGCCAGCCCGGCCTCGGCGCCGATGGGGGCCGGGTCCTGGCGCCCGATGCGGTACAGGCCCTCGACCACGATCTCGCCGACCGCCTCCGGGTCGCCGTGGTGCAGCGGGATGTGCCGGATCAGGTTGCCGTCGGGGTGCAGGGGTTCGGCCTCGAAGGCCTGCTCCGGGTCGGTGACGGGATCGAGCAGCTCGTACTCGACGATGACGGCGGCGGCGGCCATCCGGGCGGTGTCGGGGTGGTCGGCGGCGACGGCGGCGATGGGCTCGCCGTGGTGCCGTACCAGCTCGGAGGCGAACACCGGGCGGTCCGGGGTGCCCCGGCCGTGGCTGGGGGTGCCGGGCACGTCCTCGTGGGTGATGACCGCGCGGACGCCGGGCATCTCGCGCGCGTGCGTGGTGTCGATGTTCACGATGCGCGCGTGCGCGTGCGGGGAGCGCAGTACGGCCGCCCACAGCAGGCCCTCGGCCCACAGGTCGGCGGCGTACGGGAACGTGCCCTCGGTCTTCGCGCGCGCGTCGGCGTGCGTCAGCGACGCGCCGATGCCGTGCGGCGGCTGCTCGGGCTCGGGAGCGGGTTCGGCTGCGGTGGTCGCCATGGCGGCCTCGTTGCTCACACCTGGCCTCCGTCCTGGCCGTAGTGCTGGTCGTGCGGTCCCGGTGCGCCGTGGCCGCCCTGGGTGTCGTACGGGCCGGGCGTGCCGTAGGCGTCCGGCGTGTCGCCGTAGCCGTCGTAGGGGCCGTGTGCGTCGTGGGCGTCACGGCCGGCGTGACCGGTCCGCGGCGGGTCGAACGCGCCGGGCGCCTCGAACGCCGACGGGTGGACGCCGCCGGCGCCGGGGCCCGCCTGGTGCGGGATGCGTGCCTCGTCCGCGCCCGTCCCGGCGTCGGCGGTGTGCGACGCCTCGCGTTCGGCGACGACTTCCTGGACGGCCCGCAGGACGCCCCGGTAGCCGGAGCAGCGGCACAGGTTGCCGCACAGCGCCTGGCGGGTCTCCAGCTCGTTCGGCGCGGGGTTGCCCTCCAGCAGGTCGTGCACGGTCATCGCCATGCCCGGCACGCAGAAGCCGCACTGCACGGCGCCGCACCGGGCGAGCGCGCGCTGCACGTCGGAGGGCTGCCCGTCGACGGCGAGGCCCTCCACGGTGCGCACCTCGCTGCCGGCCGCGGTGACCGCCGGGACCAGGCAGGAGGCGACCAGCCGGCCGTCGACCTGGACGTTGCAGGCCCCGCACTCGCCCTGCGAGCAGCCGTCCTTGGCGCCCGCGAGGCCGAGCCGCTCGCGCAGCACGTACAGCAGCGACTCGCCGATCCAGGCGTCGGTGACGGGGCGGTCGGAGCCGTTGACGCGCAGGACGTACGAGGCGAGGGGGTGGTCGTCGGCGGGCGGGAGCGGCGCGGCGTGCTCCTCGGCGAGGGCCGCCTCGCGCGCGGGCGCGTGCTCCGCACGGTCGTCACCGGCGGGCTCCTCGGCGCCCGCGCCGGGCGTGTCGTCGGTCGCCGCCGCGGCGGCTCCGGGGGCGTCGGCGGAGGGCGCCGCCGCGACGGCGGCCTCGTCCCGCGCCGCGCCGCGCTCCTCGGCCGCTGCCGCCCCGGTCGCTGCGTCCGCGTCCTGGGAGGGCGCGGCGGCGGTCGCTTCCGCGGCGGCGACGGCCGTGGCGGGCGTTGTCGGGGCCTGCGGGGTCCCGGCCGGGATCGTGGGCTCCTCGTGGCCCGCGGGGCCCGTGGCGGGGCCCTCAGGGGCTTTCGCGGGGGCGTGGCCGTCGTGGCCGTCACGGCTGTCCACGGCCATGTCCGCGGCGGCCTCCGGACCGGCCTGCGGCGCCACGGCTCCTGCGGGGGCGGGGACTTGGGCGGGCCCGGCGGATTCGGCGGCAGCGGCGGCCTCGGCGAAGCCGGTGAACTCGCCGGTGTGACCGGCGTCCACGTACCCGGTGTCCACCCGTTCGGGCCGCTCCCGCTGTTCGGGCTCGGCGTGTTCGGTGTGCTCGGCCTGTTCGTGGCCGAACCGCTCGTCCGCTCCGTACCGCCCGTCCGGCCCGTACTGCTCTGCCGCGTACGCCCGCGCCTGCTCCCCCGCGTACGGGTGCGTCGGCGGGCCGCCCGCCGGGTGCGCGCCGGTGTGGTCCGGCAACGGGTGGGCGGCCGGGGGCTGCTGGTCCTCGGGGCGGTGGTCCCAGGGGCGGCCGGTGTCCTGGGTCGCCCAGGGTGCGGGCGCGCCGCCGGGCAGGGTGGCCGGCGGGGTGCCGCCCCACTGCTCGACGAGGGACGATGTGGTGAACTCGCCCGATTCGTCCGGAAGATCACCGCTCGCGACCGGGATGGACCACTGCCCGGTGACGTCATGTCCGGGGCCGGCCGGGGCGGCGGGCTCCTCGAAGGTCCACTGCTGGGTGGCGGCCGGCTCGTAGGTGAACCGGTCGTCCGCGCCCGGCACCGGCGGCACGGCGTTCGGGTCGGGCCACTCGGTGCCGCCCGCGGGCGCGGCCCAGGCGCCGGGCGCGGCGGGGTCGCCGGTGTCGGGGGCGACCGCTATCCGCGGCGGCACGTAGCCGTGACCCGGCGCGGCCAGCGGGCTGTCGCCGTTCAGCAGGGCGTCGATGCCGCCCTCGGGGAGCTTGACGAAGGCCGTGGCGCCGTCGTCGTAGTCGCCCTGGGGCAGCGGGTCCCAGCGGCCGCCGCCGTGGGGCGCGCCCTCTCCGTGCTGGTCGTCGGCGGTCACGACAGCGCCCTCCCCAGTGCTCGTCGGGCCAGCGCGGCGACGGTGCGCCGCAGGTGCAGTACGGCGGGCGGAAGCGCCGGCACGGAGCCGTCGGGCTCCGGCGCCGGGTCCGGGATGCAGGCCGCGGCGACGTACTCGCCGAAGGCGCCCAGGGCCTCGGGCACGAGGGCGCGGTCGTTGTCCCAGTCGATGAGCTGCGCGATCCACTGCTCGGCCTCCAGCGGCCTGAGCGGCATCGGCGCTATGGCACCGACGGCGCACCGCACTCCGCGCCGGGCGGGGTCGAGGACGAGGGCCACGGAGGCCAGCGCGCGGCCGGGGCCGGTGCGTCCGGTCGCCTTCAGGAAGACCTGCGGCGCGTGCAGCAGCGGTACGCGCACGTAGCCGATGAGTTCGCCGCCGCGCAGCATCTCCATGCCGGCCAGGAGGTGCGACACCGGGATCTCCCGGCGGGCGCCGCCCGGGCCCGCGATGATCAGCGTCGCCTCCAGGGCGGCCAGTACCGGCAGCGCGTCCCCGGTGGGCGCGGCCGAGGCGATGTTGCCGCCCAGCGTGCCCGCGTTGCGGATGTGCGGCGGGCCGGCCGCGCGTGCGGCGGCGGCGAGCGCCGGGATCAGGGCCGCGAAGTCGGGGCGGCCCATCCGCGCGTGCGTGAGGCCCGCGCCGAGCAGTGCGTGGCCGTCCTGGTACTGCCAGCCGCGGATCTCGCTGATCCGCCCGAGGCCCACCAGGGCGGCGGGCCTGAGCTGGCCGGAGTTGACGGCGGCCATGAGGTCGGTGCCGCCCGCGACGGGCACGGCGGCGGGCACGGCGCCGAGGGCCGCCACCGCCTCGTCCAGCGTCGTGGGCAGCGTGACGGCCTGCGCCGCCTGCGGTGCGTGCGTGGTCAAACCGGCTGCCCCTTCCCGCTGCCCCACCTGGTCCCACCTGTGTGGCCGTACCGTACGTGCTCACAGGGCGGACGTGGCAACTCTGGCACATCTTCGCAAGGGCCGAACGCGGGGGTCCACTAGCAGGCACTAGGAGGCATTCGCCCATCTCATCCCTGAGATGGGGGGTTTTCGCACGGCATCACCGGTGAGCTCCGATTGACACTCTTCGGTGACTCTTGGCGTGTTCTTCACCGCGCGTTCGGAGTTGTCGGCCGTGCCGGACCTTCACGGGTGCGGGGGCGTGCGCGCCGGGTCTTCACCTGAGCGGCGGCGGCCCGTCGAGCGGGCGGCCGGGGACGCCGGGGCGCTGCTGCCACGGCTTGGGGCCCGTGGGCGGCCGGTACGCGACCCCGAGCGCGTCAAGTCGCCCGTAGTGGGCGGCCATCCGGCGCTCGAAGCCGGCGAAGTCCCGCCGCGCGGGGTCGGGCAGCGGGCTCCAGGCCACCTCGGCGAAGGCGGCGAGCCGGGGGAAGGCCTGGTAGTCCACGCGCGCGGTGTCCTCCAGCACCTCGGTCCAGACGTTGGCCTGGGTGCCCAGCACATGCCGGGCCTCGGCCTCGGTGAGCCCGTCCGGGACGGGTTCAAACCGGTAGACGTCCTCCAGGGTGCGCACGAACCCGATCGGCACCGGCTCGTCCTCGCCCGGCGCCTGGCGGTGGTCCAGGTAGACGTACTGCTCGGGGCACATGACGACGTCGTGGCCGGCCCGCGCGGCCGCGATCCCGCCGCCGTAACCGCGCCAGGAGGACACCGCGGCGCCCTTCGCCAGGCCGCCCTCCAGGATCTCGTCCCAGCCGATGAGCCGCCGCCCGCGCGCGGAGAGCCACGCGTCGAAGTGCCCGATGAACCACGACTGCAGGGCGTCCTCGTCGGCGAGTCCGAGATCCGCGATGCGGGTCTTCGCCGCGACCGATTCGGTCCATTGCTCCTTGCGGCATTCGTCGCCGCCGATGTGCACGAACGGCGAGAACGACGAGGGTCCCGCGGCGTCGGCCGGGAACAGTTCCAGGACTTCCTCGAAGACCCCCTCGAAGAACCGCAGGGTGGTGTCAGTGGGGGCGAGTACGTTGGCGGAGATCCCCCAGTTGTCCCAGACGGTGAGGGCGGTGGTGTCGATGACGTCGGTGTTGCCGAGTTCCGGGTACGCGGCGATGGCGGCCTGCGAATGGCCCGGTACGTCGATTTCCGGGACGACGGCGATATGCCGCTCGGCCGCGTAGGCGACGATCTCCCGGATGTCGTCCTGGGTGTAGTAGCCGCCGTGCGGCTTCTCCTCCCACAGCGGCGAGGCCCGGTGACCGAATTTCGACCGCGCCCGCCAGGAGGCGGTCTCGGTCAGTTTCGGATAACGCTTGATCTCGATGCGCCAGCCCTGGTCGTCGGTCAGATGGAAGTGGAAGACATTGAGTTTGTGCGCGGCCATCAGATCGAGATAGCGCAGCACGCCTTCCTTGGGCATGAAGTGCCGGGCGACGTCGAGCAGAAGACCGCGCCAGCGGAATCGCGGACCGTCCTCGACGGTGACGGCGGGCAGTTCCCAGGCCCGGCGCGGCCGCAGCGGCGCCCGGCGGAAGGCGTCGGCGCCGAGCAGCTGACGCAGGGTCTGGGCGCCCCAGAAGACACCGGCGGGGCTGCCGCCCTCGATGCGCAGGGGTTGCTTGTCGGTGACGAGGCGGTAGCCCTCGGGCGGCAGGCCGGGATCGACGGCCAGCACGATCCGGTTCGGGCGGCCCGGGTCCTCCGGGAACGGCAGGCCGGTCGCCGCGCCCAGGGCCGCGCGCAGCCAGCGCGCGGTGCCCTCCGCGCCCGGCAGCGTCTCGAGCGCCGTGCCGTCGTCCACGCGCGCGTGCCCGGACGCGCTGCGGACGGCGCTCGCCGGCGCGGGAATCACGTCAACCATGTCAGTCATGTACCGCTCCGCCCGTTGCGTCATGTGCAATGACTGTTTCGCCACGTACAACAGACTGGAGGCTAGGGACTGCGCGGGCGGCCCACAAGAGGTCTGGACCACCCCGGCCGCGCGTCCCGGCACACGAAAGCCCCCGGAGTGTGCCGCCGCGCACCCCGAGGGCCCCTTGAAACCGCAGGCGGGGGACTACTTCTTGTCGCCGCCCTTGTCGTCGCCGCCACTGCCCATGGACTCGTAGATCTCCTTGCACATGGGGCACACGGGGTACTTCTTCGGGTCGCGGCCCGGCACCCAGACCTTGCCGCACAGCGCCACGACGGGGGTCCCGTCGAGGGCGCTCGCCATGATCTTGTCCTTCTGGACGTAGTGGGCGAAGCGCTCGTGGTCGCCGTCGCCGTGGGACACCTGTGGCGTCGGCTCTACGAGGGTCCCCGTACCAGTCCCGCGCTCGGGCTCAAGAGTGCTCATATCAGCAAGAGTACTGAAGCGCACCCGCATCAGTTGAGCGAAGGGTCGTCCGGGTACGTGGCCACCATCGCCAGCTCGTTGCGCTGGCGGCGCAGCACCTCGCGCCACAGCCGCTCCGGGGCCGGCGAGGAGACGTCCCCGGGCTCGGACTCGACCACGTACCAGGCGCCCTCGACCAGCTCGTCCTCCAGCTGGCCGGGGCCCCAGCCCGCGTACCCGGCGAAGATCCGCAGGGAGCCGACGGCCGAGGCGAGCAGCTCCGGCGGGGCCTCCAGGTCGACCAGGCCGATCGCGCCGTGCACCCGCCGCCAGCCCAGCGGGGCGCGGTCGGCTCCCGCGCCGCCCGGGATGACCGCGACGCCGAGCGCCGAGTCCAGCGAGACGGGGCCGCCCTGGAACACCACCCCGGGCTCACCGGCGAGATCCGCCCAGCCCTCCAGGATGTCACCCACGCCCACCGGGGTGGGGCGGTTGAGGACGACACCGAGGGAGCCCTCCTCGTCGTGGTCGAGAAGGAGCACCACCGCACGGTCGAAGTTCGGGTCCGCCAGAGCGGGGGTTGCCACGAGCAGCCGCCCTGTGAGCGAGGACACCTCGGTCATGCCAGACATGATCCCGCATCTTCCCCCGGTGTGGGGAGCCGATGCGAGGCAATCGGGGCTGTGCAGCTCAGGGCGCGGGGATCCGGGCCCGGCGCACGGCTCCCGCGGTGACCCCATGTGCCCGATAGCGCACGGTTCGTGTTGTGACACAGCCATGACCCGGCTTGGGGGTCCTTTGGCTTACGAACGGGGGGTGATCGGCGACTACGCTGTCCCTCCCGGCCCGCGCGCAACAGTGACCGGCCGCCCCCTGCCCAACTCATCGGAACGCGAGATTCATGACCGTCAACGACGATGTCCTGCTTGTCCACGGCGGAACCCCGCTCGAGGGCGAGATCCGTGTCCGCGGTGCGAAGAACCTCGTGCCGAAGGCCATGGTCGCCGCCCTGCTGGGCAGCGGCCCCAGCCGACTGCGCAATGTTCCGGACATCCGAGACGTGCGCGTCGTGCGCGGCCTGCTCCAGCTGCACGGGGTGACGGTCCGTCCGGGCGACGAGCCCGGCGAACTGGTCCTCGACCCGACGCACGTCGAGAGCGCCAACGTGGCCGACATCGACGCCCACGCCGGTTCCAGCCGGATCCCGATCCTCTTCTGCGGCCCCCTGCTGCACCGCCTCGGCCACGCCTTCATCCCGGGCCTCGGCGGCTGCGACATCGGCGGCCGGCCCATCGACTTCCACTTCGACGTGCTGCGCCAGTTCGGCGCGAGCATCGAGAAGCGGGCCGACGGGCAGTACCTGGAGGCGCCGAAGGGCCTGCGCGGCACGAAGATCCGCCTGCCCTACCCGTCCGTGGGCGCGACGGAGCAGGTCCTGCTGACGGCCGTACTGGCCGAGGGCGTCACCGAGTTGTCCAACGCGGCCGTCGAGCCGGAGATCGAGGACCTCATCTGCGTGCTGCAGAAGATGGGCGCGATCATCGCGATGGACACCGACCGCACGATCCGCATCACCGGTGTGGACAAGCTCGGCGGCTACACCCACCGCGCCCTGCCGGACCGTCTGGAGGCCGCCTCCTGGGCGTCCGCGGCGCTCGCGACCAACGGCAACATCTACGTCCGCGGCGCCCAGCAGCGCTCGATGATGACGTTCCTGAACACCTACCGGAAGGTGGGCGGTGCCTTCGAGATCGACGACGAGGGCATCCGCTTCTGGCACCCCGGCAGCCAGTTGAAGTCCATCGCGCTGGAGACCGACGTACACCCCGGTTTCCAGACCGACTGGCAGCAGCCCCTGGTGGTGGCCCTCACCCAGGCGACGGGCCTGTCGATCATCCACGAGACGGTCTACGAGTCCCGCCTCGGCTTCACGTCGGCGCTGAACCAGATGGGCGCCCACATCCAGCTCTACCGCGAGTGCCTGGGCGGCTCCGACTGCCGCTTCGGCCAGCTCAACTTCCTGCACTCCGCGGTGGTGTCGGGCCCGACCAGGCTCCAGGGCGCCGACCTGGTCATCCCCGACCTGCGCGGCGGCTTCTCGTACCTCATCGCGGCCCTGGCCGCCGAGGGCACGTCCCGGGTCCACGGCATCGACCTGATCAACCGCGGCTACGAGAACTTCATGGACAAGCTGGTCGAGCTGGGAGCCAAGGTGGAGCTGCCCGGCAAGGCGCTGGGCTAGTCTTCGCGAACGCCAAGAAGGGCGGCCCCCCTCGACGGGGGCCGCCCTTTCGGCGTCTTCGAGTCACTCCACTGAAACGGCCACGCCACTGAAACGGCGCTCCCGTGGACCGGGGCTCGAAGCGGAGCGCTTACTTGCCCTTGGCCGCTTCCTTGAGCTTGCTGCCCGCGGTGACCTTCACGCTGTAGCCGGCGGGGATGTTGATCGGCTCGCCGGTCTGCGGGTTGCGCGCGGTACGAGCGGCACGGTGGGTGCGCTCGAAGGTCAGGAAGCCGGGGATGGTGACCTTCTCGTCGCCCTTGGCGACGATCTCGCCGACGGTCTCGGCGAACGCGGCCAGCACGGCGTCGGCGTCCTTGCGGGTCACCTCGGCGCGGTCGGCCAGCGCGGCCACCAGCTCACTGCGGTTCATGTTGTTACTCCCGTGTTTTTCTTGCCGTTGGGGTGTGCCGCGCGGCGATCCGCCCGAGGCACTGCGATGCCGATGCGCTCGCGCCCAGGGACGCATCCTGCCCCTACCTGCGGCGGGAAAGCCAATCCGGCACCCGTAGGAGTCGTGAGAACACCCTGGGGAGTCACACGAAAAGCGCCCGCTCGGCGTCACCCTAGAGTGCCCCCGGCATCGGCTGGATCCACGACGCGCCGGGCGGGCGCGGCCGTGGCGATCCTCACAGCCCCTGCACAGTACGACATGACGTCACCGGGCCGTCGCCCGGGCGTCACCCGGCGGGGCAGGGCGCAGCGGGCGCCGGGGCACTGCGGGGCGCCGCAGCGCCCCGGACCGGGCGCTCGCGAGGGGGCTCGGACGCCGCTCAGGCCGTCGCGCCGGCCGCCTTCGCCGCGTCGCGCACCGCGCCCGCCACGGCGCCCGCGACCTTGTCGTTGAAGACGCTCGGGATGATGTAGTTCGGGTTCAGCTCGTCCTGGCTGACCACGTCCGCGAGGGCCTTGGCGGCCGCGAGCATCATCTCGGTGTTGACGGTGCGGGACTGGGCGTCCAGCAGGCCGCGGAAGACGCCCGGGAAGACCAGCACGTTGTTGATCTGGTTCGGGAAGTCGGAGCGGCCGGTGGCCACGACGGCGGCCGTCTGGCGGGCGATCGCCGGGTCCACCTCGGGGTCGGGGTTCGCGAGCGCGAACACGATCGCGCCGTCGGCCATGGCGGCCACGTCGTCGCCGTCGAGGACGTTCGGGGCGGAGACGCCGATGAAGACGTCGGCGCCGCGCACGGCCTCCTTCAGGGTTCCGGTCAGGCCCTCGGGGTTGGTGTTGTCGGCGATCCAGCGCAGCGCGGACCCGGCCGGGGCGTCCACGAGGTCGGCGCGGCCGGCGTGCACGACACCGTGGATGTCGGCGACGACCGCGTTCTTCACGCCCGCGGCGAGCAGCAGCTTGAGGATGGCCGTACCGGCGGCGCCGGCGCCGGACATGACGACCCGGATGTTCTCGATCTCCTTGCCGGCGACCCGCAGGGCGTTGGTCAGGGCGGCGAGGACGACGATGGCGGTGCCGTGCTGGTCGTCGTGGAAGACGGGGATGTCGAGGGCCTCGCGCAGCCGGGCCTCGATCTCGAAGCAGCGCGGCGCGGAGATGTCCTCCAGGTTGATGCCGGCGAAGCCGGGGGCGATCGCTTTGACGATCTCCACGATCGCGTCGGTGTCCTGGGTGTCCAGGCAGATCGGCCAGGCGTCGATGCCGGCGAAGCGCTTGAAGAGGGCGGCCTTGCCCTCCATGACCGGCAGGGCGGCCTTCGGGCCGATGTTGCCGAGGCCGAGCACGGCGGAGCCGTCCGTCACGACCGCAACGGAGTTGCGCTTGATGGTGAGGCGGCGCGCGTCCTCGGGGTTCTGGGCGATCGCCATGCAGACGCGGGCCACACCCGGCGTGTAGACCATGGAGAGGTCGTCACGGTTGCGGATGGGGTGTTTGGACTGCATCTCGATCTTGCCGCCGAGGTGCATCAGGAACGTGCGGTCGGAGACTTTGCCGAGGGTGACGCCCTCGATGCCGCGCAGCTTCTCGACGATCTCCTCCGCGTGGGCCGTGGAGGTGGCCGCGATGGTGACGTCGATACGGAGCTTCTCGTGGCCGGACGCGGTGACGTCGAGGCCGGTCACCGAGCCTCCGGAGGACTCCACGGCGGTGGTGAGCTGCGAGACGGCGGTTCCGCTCGCGGGCACCTCCAGCCGGATGGTCATCGAGTAGGAGACGCTGGGCGCCGTTGCCATGGCCGACTTCCTCTGCTTTCACCGTGTCGCGAAGTTGTGCCGTCCGATCGTCGCACCTACCCCTGAGTACGTGGTAGTCGCCTCGGATTGCGGACGTTTTGTTCATGAGGAGAGCGTGGTTTCGGAAAACCGTTTCCACCATACGAGAAACGATCAGACAAAGAAAGAGACCCACGTCACGAAGGACGTGGGTCTCTCTCACACCTGCGACACCGACCCGCCATGCTCGCCTCGCGGCAAGTGGTCGCTCGTGGCGACGAAGGTTGGGCCCGGGGGCTTGGATCGAGCCGGTGCCACGACAAGGCTAACAAACGGATGGCGCGAGGCCATTCCCGTCCAGAAGGTTCACAGGAAAGTCAGTCCCGGAGCAGGTCCGGCACCCCGGCCGCGTCCGGCTCGTCCCGCTCCCCCGACACCACCGTCAGCTGCTGGGTCGCCCGGGTGAGTGCCACGTACAGCACACGCAGCCCGGCCGGTGACTCGTCGGCGATCTCCGCCGGGGAGACGACCACGGTCGCGTCGTACTCCAGTCCCTTGGCCTCCAGGCTGCCGAGCGCCACGACCCGGTCGCCGAGCCCGGCCAGCCAGCGCCGCGCCTCCTCGCGCCGGTTCATCGCGACGACGACGCCGACCGTGCCGTCGACCAGGTCCAGCAGCCGCTCGGCCTCCGCGCGCACGGCCCGCTCCAGGGAGTCCCGTACGACACCGAAGCGCGGTTCGACCCCGGTGGAGCGCACCGCGCTCGGCGCCACGGAGCCGGGCATCGCGAGAGCCAGCACCCTGGCCGCCAGGTCGGCGATCTCGGCCGGGTTGCGGTAGTTCACGGTGAGCTGGAAACGGCGCCGCGGGCGGGTGCCGAGGGCCTCGTCCCGGGCCTCGGCCGCCTCGTCCGGGTCGGACCAGGAGGACTGGGCGGGGTCGCCGACCACGGTCCAGGTGGCGTGCCGGCCGCGGCGGCCGACCATCCGCCACTGCATCGGCGTGAGGTCCTGCGCCTCGTCCACGATGACGTGCGTGTACTCGGTGCGCTCCTGCGCCAGGCGCTCGGCCCGCTCCCGCTGGCTCTCCTCGCGCACCGGCATCAGCTCCTCCAGCCCGGTGAGCTGGTCCAGCGGATCGAGGTCCCGCCTCTTCCTGGGGCGGGCCGGCGCGCCGAGGATCGCCTGCAGCTCGTCCAGCATGGCGATGTCGTGCACGGAGTGGCCGTCCCGCTTCAGGGAGCGGGCGACCTTGCGGACCTCGCCGGGGTTGAGGATCCGGCGCGCCCAGCGGCCGAGCCGCCTCTCGTCGGACATGGCGGCCAGGACCCGCCGCGGGGTCAGCTCGGGCCACCAGGCGTCGAGGAACGCGATGAAGGAGTCCTCGCCGGTCACGTCCTCGTCGAAGGAGGAGCGCAGCTCGGCGGCCAGTTCCGGATCGGTGTGCCGGGCGGCCGCGCCGGAGCGCGCCCACAGGGCGTCCAGCAGCAGCTTGCGGGCGCGCGGGCGCAGCAGGTTGACGGGCGCGGTGCCGCCGAGCGCGGTGCGGCGGACGCGTTCCAGCTCCGCCGCCTCCAGCTCCACCCGCCGGCCGAAGGCGACGACGCGCAACCGGGTGGGCGGACCGGTGACCGCCCGCGGCTCGCCGTCCTCGTCCGGCGCGGGAGCGGCGGGCCCCAGTTCCAGGGCACCCCGGGCGGCCTTCCGCAGCACCTTCAGCATCCGGTACGAGCCCTTGGCGCGGGCCACGGACGGGGAGTCGTACAGCGTGGCCTCGGCGCCGTCGACCAGCGAGCCGATGGCGCGGATCGCGACCTGCCCCTCCTCGCCGAGCGAGGGCAGCACGCCCTCGGTGTAGGCGACGAGCAGCGGGGTCGGCGAGACGATGAGGATGCCGCCGGCGTAGCGCCGCCGGTCCTGGTAGAGCAGGTAGGCGGCGCGGTGCAGGGCAACGGCGGTCTTGCCTGTCCCCGGTCCGCCCTCGACGTACGTGATGGAGGCGGCGGGCGCCCGGATGACGAGGTCCTGCTCGGCCTGGATGGAGGAGACGATGTCCCGCATGGTGTGGGTGCGGGCCTGGCCGAGGGCGGCCATGAGGGCGCCGTCGCCGATGACGGGCAGCTCGTGGCCGTCGAGGTAGGCGGTCAGCTCGGGCCGCATGAGGTCGTCCTCGACGCCGAGCACGCGGCGCCCCTTGGACCGGATGACCCGGCGCCGTACGACCCGGCCGGGGTCGACGGGCGTGGCCCGGTAGAAGGGGGCGGCGGCGGGTGCCCGCCAGTCGATGACCAGCGGCGCGTAGTCCTCGTCGAGGACGCCGATCCGGCCGATGTGCAGGGTCTCGGCGATGTCCGCGGTGCTGTCCTCGCGCACGGCGCCCTCGGCCGGTTCCACCGCCGTGTACGCCCCGTCGGGGCCCTTCTTCCCGTCCTTGCCGAGGAGGAGGTCGATCCGGCCGAAGAGGAAGTCCTCGAACTCGTTGTTGAGCCGGTTCAGGTGGACGCCGGCCCGGAAGACCTGGGCGTCGCGCTCGGCCAGCGCGCCCGGGGTGCCGACCTGGCCGCGCTTGGCCGCGTCGTTCATCAGGAACTCGGCCTCGTGGATCTTCTCCTCCAGCCGCCGGTACACCCGGTCCAGGTGTTCCTGTTCGACGCTGATCTCCCGGTCACGGACGGAATCGTGTGCGCCGTGTACCGAGCCGACCGCGGACTGCTGAACCTGAGCGGCCACCGGGCCCCCTTCTGACGTGCTGGGCAGCCGTCAACCGTACGCGAAGGGATGCCATGAAAGCTACGGGAAGGACACCTGGTGCCCGGCGGGCGACGTTCGCCCCGTCGCGACGCCCGGCACGCTGCCCTGCCGCGCGGGAGGTGCCCCCACTCGCCGTACCGGCCGAAAGCCCGAGTACGCCCAGGGCGAGGACTTCCGACCGGCACGCCGACGGCACGCACCGGACGCCGCTCCCCGACGGGCGAACGTTGCCTGCCGGGCACGGGCCCGACCACAACCCGCTCGCGGACGAACTCGGCCGGAGGGCACCCGCCCCCGCCCCGGCCGAGCCCCGCGGCAGGCGCTACGCGCCCACCTGCACCAGCTTCTTGCCGTCGAAGGTCACGACCTCGAAGTGGTCGATCTCGTTCGGCTTGAAGGCCGTGGCGCCGCCGATGTAGAGCGGTTTCCTGGCCTCCTCCGTCTTCGCGTCCGGAATGCCGTAGCCCCAGTCCGGCACGGACCACGAGGACATGGTCACGCGCTGCCCGTTCTTGGCGACGGCCACCAGTGAGCACTTCAGCGGCCCCGTGGCGTTCTTCAGCTCCAGGACCGCCTGGGTACCCCAGATCTTCTGCTCCATGCCGACGGTCGCGCTGATGTGGGACGACGGGTCGGTGGCGGACCTCTTGTCGGACATCGCGGAGAAGGTCGTCTGCGCGGAAGAGGCCGTGACCTGACTTCCACCGGACCCTGCGCCGCTCTGAGCCGCGACGGCGGCCAGCGGTCCGGCGATGATCAGCGCGGCGGCCGCGGCGATCATGTAGAAGGAGCGGCGCCGCTTCCGGGCGCGCTTCTCCGCGACCTCGTCGACGAGCCTCTCCACCAGCCGCGGGCTGGGCTTGGCGGACAGCGAGTCACCGATCGCCGGCGTGCTGCCCGAACCCGGCAGATCCGCGAGCGCGGCGAGCATCGGCTCCATCCCGGCCAGCTCGTCCAGTTGCTGGGCGCACCATTCGCAGCCCGCGAGATGCGCCTCGAAAGCGGTTGCCTCGGCGTCGTCGAGAATCCCGAGGGCGTAGGCGCCGACGGTCTCGTGTTCGCTGGGCACAGAAGATCCTGAACCGGGCTGCATGGGCCCAGACATACCCGGACCACCAGGGCCGAATCCCTGAATCCCCCCGTAACCACCGCTCATCACGCCGTCACCCCCCGCTCCTCCAGTGCCAGCTTCATCGATCGCAGGGCGTAGAACACCCGAGACCGCACCGTGCCACTGGGTATGCCCAGCGTCTCGGCCGCCTCATTGACCGTACGCCCCTTGAAGTACGTCTCGACGAGCACCTCCCGGTGGGCCGGGGTCAGGTCGTCGAGCGCGTCCGACAGCGTCATCAGCCACAGCGCCTTGTCGATCTCGTCCTCCGCGGGGATGACCTCCAGCGGCGACGGATCGACCTCCTGCGGCCGGGCCTGCCGGCTGCGGTGGCCGTCGATGACGATGCGGCGCGCGACCGTCACCAGCCAGGGGCGTACCGAACCGGTCGCCCGATTGAGCTGACCGGCGTTCTTCCAGGCACGGATGAGCGTTTCCTGTACGACGTCCTCGGCGCGCTGCCGATCACCGGCGACCAGCCGCAGGACGTACGCGAGCAGGGGTCCGGCGTGCTCCCGGTACAGCGCACGCATCAACTCCTCGTCGGGCTCCGAGGGTTGTGAGGGCTGTGAGGACATGCGATGTCGGGCCCTCGATCCACGTTCATTGGCCACGGCCGCATCCTTGCGCACGCCCACCTCCGGTGTCCGGGGGTTCCCCCAGTCGGTCGCTCGCCCACCCGTACGGAAGGGAGGGGCGAGGCGTTCAAACGGAAGCGACAGTTTTATCGGGGAACGTGAGACGAGCGGGACATGCGCGCACATTTCCGCCGCGCGATCTTTGCATTTCCGACACACCGCACGCGGGGGCGCGGAATTCCCGTGTACGAGGCACCTAAACCCGGTGTTACCGAGATCACGCCCGTCACACCGGTCACGCCCGGGCGAGCGCCGCCCGCCGCCGGTGCCTGGCCACCCGCTCCCGGTTCCCGCACACCTCACTGGAACACCACCGCCGACGCCGCCCGCGGGACGTGTCCAGATACACGAGCGGGCAGTTGTCCCCCTCGCACTCCCGCACGGCCGCCCGCGCGACGGGGTCGGTGAGCAGCTCGACGGCGTCCCGGGCGACGAGGGCGAGCAGCGCGGGACAGCCGGGCGGCTCGGTCAGCCGCCGTACGAGATCCCCGCCGTCCCCGGGCACGGCACGGGGGGCGGGGGTCGCGGCCTGGGCGAGCGCGTTGACCTGCCGCAGGGCGTGCTCGTACGGGGCGGTGCGCGGCGGGTGCGGGCCGCGCACCAACTGCCCGACACAGGAGCGCAGTTCCTGAAACCGCGGCACCCAGTCGCTCTCGGCGCGGGCGAGCGACGTACCGTCCGGCACGAGCCCGGCACCCCCGATCCACGCGCACAACGCGCCGACACCGTCGAGCCGTTCGACGGGATGGTCGGTGGCGAGGAGGTCGAGACAGATCCGCCCGGCGTCGAACCGCAGCTCGTACGGGGGCGTGGCCGTACCCAGTGCCATGCGCCTGTCACCACCTAGGCAGGAACCGTGGGGGCTCGTCCCTTCACAGTGCCTCCCGGAACGCCGGGCCGGAACCCCTCGTACCGGCCCTACCGGTCGGCGTCGCCCGCGGGTCGGGGGGCGTCCGGGGTGCGGCGCGGGCCCAGGAAGACGAAGCCCCGGCTGTCCCGGCGGCCGCGCAGCCGTTCCGTACGGCGCACCGCGGCCGTCTCAAGGGCCCGCGCGGCCGGCGAACCCAGCAGGCCCACTCGCGGTCGTCCGGCTCCCGGCGCGTGCCGACGTGTCCGTCGACCGGGGCCCAGCCGTCGGCGACGACACGCTCCACGGTGGCCGCGAGGTCGGTGACGTGCCCGAGCGTCTCGACGGCCCCGGGCGACGAAAGGCGCTCCCGGAAGCCCTCGCCGATCAGGACGCGGCCGCCGGGGCCGGATGCCGACGGGCGGCCGCGAAGGCGGGGAGCAGACCGCCGAAGGCATGCGTCGCGCCGAAGCGGGACCGCGTCGAACGGCTCGGCGGACACGAAGTCCCCTCCTGCGCAGCCGGGGTCGAGCACGCGCTCGCCACCCCTCGGCAGGCCTCGTTCCCGGAACCGGTGCGCCGGGCCGTCGTCGAGCGGGACGTGACCGGGCGTTCGGCAGGGGCGATGCGGGACATCTCTCCACGATTCCCCGGGGCAGCCCGCCAACGGCGGGACACCTGCGCACCCGAAGCGAGAACCAACTCCCCCCTCAGCGCCCTCTCTCATACCAGCATGTCGAAGTCGTTTGCGTAACCGAGAAAGTGAGTTCCCGTGAAGATACCCGGAAGAGGCCGCGGACGGGTGGCCATAGCCCTGCCCGTCGCCGCGCTTGCCCTCTCCCTCCCCTTCCTCTCGTCGCCCGCGGCCGCGGGCAGCCAGGCGCGCCCCGCCGCGGATCCCCGGCCCGCCGCGATCGAGAAGAACCAGGAAACCCTCGACAAGATCGCCGGCCGGATCACCGAGGGCCTCTCCGAATCGGACCGCGCCCGGATCCCCGGCTTCACCGACATCGAGGTCGACCCGCTCCACGACAGCCTGCGTCTGCACTGGAAGGGCACCCCGCCGCAGCGCGTCCGGCGCATCCTCGCCCACCTGCCCAAGGGCGTGACCGCGTCGGTCCTCCCGGCCCGCTACTCCAAGGCAGATCTGCACGCGGCCCGCAACCGGCTGCTGCACGCCGGGAAGCCCGCCGCTCTGCGCGTCGCCGGTCTGGCGACCCCGCTGCGCATCACCAGCATCGGCCCCGCCGTCGACGGCAGCGGACTGCGGATCGGCTACGACGAGGACCGGGGCGCGGGCAGGAGCGACCGGATGGACCCGCTGGCGTCGGCCGCCCGCCAGGACCGGTCGAGCGAGGTCGGGGCGCTCACCGCCCGCCTGACCGGCGTGCGCACCACCGTGGCCTACCAGCCGCTGAGCGTGGACCTCGCCTCGCGGCAGGAGGACGACACCCCGTGGCACGGCGGGGCCGCCCTGCGCATCCCCAGCGGGGGCATCTGCTCCAGCGCCTTCAGCGTCCGGACCTCCAGCGGGCAGGACGAGTTGAGCGCGGCCTACCACTGCGACGGCAGCGGCGGGCAGTGGCACACCTACTGGGGCGGCCGGCTCATCGGCACCACCGACAGCGCGCAGCGCCTCGCCTCGGACGACGCCCTCGGCATCCGCCTGCCGTCCGGGCAGTCCGCCGGGCGGCTGTACGACGGCCCGGCGAGCGAGACCGACGGGTACTCCAAGCCCGTCTCCGGCTGGGGCCACAACAACGTGGGTGACTACGTCTGCACCGACGGGGCGAACTCCGGTGTGCACTGCGGCGTGCAGATCGCCGAGACGGACATCGGCGTCACGGGAGCGAACGGCGTCTACCGGCCGGCCACCGACCTCGCCTACGCCACGTCCCGCACGCAGGACCACATCGCGGCGGCGAACGGCGACAGCGGCGGCCCCGTCTTCGCGGGGGTGAACAACTACACCTCCGACGAGGCACGCGGCATGATCACCGCCCTCGACCGCACCGTGACCTGCCCGTCGTCGGAGTACGTCCTCGACAGCGGCGTCCGCACGCCCTGGTGCGTCCAGGGCGTGTACTTCGTACCGATCTACCAGACGCTGCACGACATGCACTGGACGCTGGTCACGCAGTGACCGACGGCTGAGCGACCGGTGGGCCGCCGACCCGAACCGGCGGCCCACCGCGATCGTCACGAATCCATCACCTCTTCTTCACCCTCCCTCCCCTCTCCGGTGCCGCAGGACTACCGTCGTCGCTCCTGAGACATCCCTGGGGGGACGAATGACCAGCCCGTACATGCCGCCGCCGCCACCCGCCCCGCCGGTCCGCCCGGCCCCGAAGTGGGCCCGCAAGCGCTACGTCCTGCCCGCGATCGGTTTTGCCTTCCTCGTCGGAATCGGCGCGGGCGCCGGCGGCCAGCACAATGACGGCAGCGCCAACAGTGTGAGAACGGCGGCCAGTCAGCCCCGGCCGACGGCGACGGTCACCGCCACCGCCACAGCCACGGCGACGGCCACGGCGAAGCCCGCGCCGGGGCCGACCGTGACGAAGACGGTCAAGGCGACGGTGACGGTCACCGCCCAGGCGGCCACCGACAACGGCTCCGGTTCCGGGTCCGGTTCCGGGTCCGGGTCCGGTGACGGCAGCTCGGGCGGTACCGGCGGCCACAGCGCGTCCGGCACCTGCTCGATCGTCTCCAACGCGGGGAACTGCTACTCCGCCGGCGAGTTCTGCCGCAACAGCGACCACGGCGCGACGACGACGGACGCCTCCGGCACGAGCATCACGTGCGCGCCCAGCGGGAGCAGGTGGCGCTGGACCTACTCCTGACCGCTGTCCCGCTTCGAGGTCTGCCCCAGCCGGCCTCGCGGTCGTGGTGGGCGGCGGCCATGACGATGTGCGGGGGCGCGGGCGGTGACCTCGGCCCACAGCTCCCGCATGCGCTCGTGCGGCCGGCCCTCGGCCATCGCCACCGGTATGGGCGGGCCGGAGGGAGCCCGGGACCCGCTGCCCTGCCCGCTGCCCGCTAAGCGTCCGCGTACTTCGCGTCCGCCGCCGGGTCCAGCGCCAGCCGGTACCCCCGCTTCACCACCGTCTGGATCAGCTTGGGCGCGCCCAGGGCCGTGCGGAGGCGGGCCATCGCCGTCTCCACCGCGTGTTCGTCGCGGCCCGCGCCCGGCAGGGCCCGGAGCAGGTCCGCGCGGGCCACCACCCAGCCCGGTCGGCGGGCCAGGGCACGCAGCAGGGACATGCCCGCGGGCGGGACGGGCTTGAGGTCGCCGTCGACCAGGACCGCGTGGCCACGGATCTCCACCCGGTGCCCGGCGATCGGCAACGCCCGCGCCCTGCCCGGCAGTTCCTGGCACAGCAGCTGCACCAGCGGGCCCAGGCGGAAGCGCTCCGGCTGGACCGTGTCGACGCCGTGCGCCTGGAGCGGCAGCGCCGTCACCGGGCCGACGCAGGCCGGCAGGACGTCGTGGGACAGGGCCGACAGCAGTTCCGGCAGCTGGCGCCGGTCCTCCGCCCGGGACAGCAGCGACGCCGCGGCCGGGGCGCTCGTGAAGGTCAGCGCGTCCACCGAGCGCGCGATCGTCGCGTCCAGCAGGCGGTCCAGCGGGGTGGTGTCCTCCGGCGGCATCCAGCGGTACACCGGCACCGGGAGCACCTGCGCCCCGCCGGCCCGCAGCGACTCCACGAAGCCGGGGAGCGGTTCGCCGTGCAGCTGCACGGCGATACGGCGGCCGTCCACGCCCTCCTCCAGGAGGCGGTCCAGGACCTCCGCCATGGACTCCGAGGACGGGGACCACTCCTCCGTCAGGCCCGCCGCGCGGATCGAGCCCTTCACTTTCGGACCGCGGGCGAGCAGTTCCGCCTCCCGGAGCCGGCCCAGCAGCGCCTCGCCCAGGCCCCAGCCCTCGGCCGCCTCCACCCAGCCCCGAAAGCCGATCGCCGTCGTCGCCACGACCACGTCCGGGACCTGGTCGATGATCTCCTTCGTCGCCGCCAGGAGTTCCCCGTCGTCGGCGAGCGGCACGATCCGCAGGGCGGGCGCGTGCAGCACGGCGGCGCCGCGCCGCCCCAGCAACGCGCCCAGTTCGTCGGCCCGGCGCGCGGCGGTGACGCCCACGGTGAATCCCGCGAGCGGACCGTGCTCGCGATGCTGCTCTTCGTCGTACATGGCTCTCCTCGCTGACCGGCACGCCCCTGCCGGTACGCCCTTCGAGCCTGTCAACGGCGCGTGACAGGCTCGGTTCGGTGTGATGTCACCGGTGTTACGGACTACCCGGGCACCAGTCGTACGTCACACTTCGGCGTAGCTGAGCTGGGACTTCGTCCCGGCCGTGGCCTCCGCCGCGGCCTGCCTCGCCGGGCGGCGGAGGTATACGGTCCACGTCAGCGCGAAGCACACGCCGTAGAAGGCGAGGAAGGCCACGAACGCGCCCGTGCCGGAGCCGTAGGACAGGAACGACTGGCGGAAGGCCATGTTGATGCCGACTCCGCCGAGCGCGCCCACCGCGCCGATCAGGCCCATCGAGGCTCCGGACAGGCGGCGGCCGTACGCGACCGCCTCCTCCCCCGTCAGCCCCTTGGCCAGCGCCTTCGCCTGGAAGATGCCCGGGATCATCTTGTACGTCGAGCCGTTGCCGAGGCCGCTCAGCACGAACAGCACCACGAACACGCTGACGAACAGCGCGAGCGACTTCTGCATGCTCGCCGCCACCAGGACGGCCGTGGCCGCCGCCATGCCCACGTAGTTCCACAGGGTGATGCGGGCGCCGCCGTAGCGGTCGGCCAGCCAGCCGCCCACCGGGCGGATCAGGGAGCCGAGCAGCGGGCCGACGAAGGTCAGGTAGGCCGCCTGGAGCGGGGTGCGGCCGAACTGGTTCGTCAGGACCTGGCCGAAGGCGAAGCTGTAGCCGATGAAGGAGCCGAACGTGCCGACGTAGAGGAAGGACATGATCCAGGTGTGGGCGTCCTTGGCGGCGTCCTTCGCCGCGCCGGTGTCGTTCTTCACCGTCGCGAGGTTGTCCATGAAGACCGCGGCCAGCACCGCCGCGACGACGATCAGGGGGATGTAGATCCCGAGCAGCAGCCTCGGGCCGCCGTTCGCGCCGATGATCGCCAGCGCGACCAGCTGGATGACCGGCACGCCGATGTTCCCGCCGCCGGCGTTCAGGCCCAGCGCCCAGCCCTTCTTCCGCAGCGGGAAGAAGGCGTTGATGTTGGTCATGGAGGAGGCGAAGTTGCCGCCGCCGATGCCGGCCAGCAGGCCGACCAGCAGGAAGGTGGTGAAGGAGGTGCCCGGTGTCATCACCGTGTACGCCGCCACCGTCGGCACCAGCAGCATGCTCGCCGAGATGATCGTCCAGTTGCGGCCGCCGAAGACGGCGACGGCGAAGGTGTAGGGGACGCGGACGACCGCGCCGACCAGCGTGACCATCGAGGTCAGCAGGAACTTGTCGGCGGGGCTGAGTCCGTACTTCGGGCCCATGAAGAGGACGAGGACGGACCAGAGGGTCCAGACGGAGAAACCGATGTGTTCCGAGAGCACGGAGAACCACAGGTTCCGGCGGGCGATACGCTCCCCGGTCGCCTGCCAGAATCCCTCGTCCTCCGGATCCCAGTGCTCGATCCAACGGCCACTGCGACGGGGTACGGCTGGGGCTGTCATCGCTCGCTCCTCCACGGGCTCCGGCTGCTCGGTCCGTCATACGTCGGCCTGCTCTACGCACGACTGAGCCCGAAGGTAGGGAGCGGGCGTTTCCTCGCTGTGGCTGTGGGTGACCGGAAGGGAACGTTGCTCTCACTCGCGGGCGGACGGACCCGTGAGGCCTCAGGACGCGATGCGGTACCGGTGCTCGGGGCGGCCCGTCGCCCCGTAGCGGAGGATCAGCCGGACCGTGCCCTGCTTGACGAGGTAGGACAGGTAGCGCTGGGCCGTGGCCCGGGAGACGCCGGTCAGTTCCGCCGCCTCCGCGGCGGACAGGTCGCGGTGGGCGGTGCGCAGCGTCTGCTGGACGAGGGCGAGCGTGGGCGCCGAGTGGCCCTTGGCGGGGACGCGCGGCACGGCGGGCGGCCGGACCGCGCTGAACAGGGCGTCCACATCGGCCTGTTCGGTCTCCGTGGTCTCGCCGAGGGTGTCGACGCGGTGCTGCAGTTCGCGGTACGAGGTGAGCCGCTCGGCCAGGTCGGCGGCGCCGAAGGGCTTGACCAGGTAGCCGACGGCACCGAGCTTCATCGCGGTGCGCACCGAGGCGATGTCCCGGTCGGCGGTGATCACGAAGGCGTCGGGGCGGGCGCCGCCCGCGTCCCCGGTGAGCCGGCGCAGGACGTCCAGCCCGCTGCCGTCGGGCAGGAAGATGTCCAGCAGCAGCAGGTCGGGGCGCAGGTCCTGCGCCGCCTGGAGGGCCTCGGCGACGCTCGACGCCTCACCCACCACCTCGAAGCCCCGGACCCGGGACACGTAGTCGCAGTGGATGTGGCTGACCCGGAAGTCGTCGTCCACGACCAGGGTGCGGATCACCGGCGGTCACCTCCCACGGGGTCCGGGAATGCCATGGATGCCACGGGCAGTGCCTGCGGCTGCCCGACGGTCACGGGGTCCGGCACGGGCAGCCGTACGGTGAACACCGCGCCCGGCCCCTCACTGACGCTGATCGTGCCGCCGTGCCGCGACACCAGGCGGTGGACGAGCGCGAGACCCAGCCCGCGCCGGGCGGTGCCCCGGTCGGGGCGGGTGGACCAGCCGTCCTCGAAGATCGAGTCGCGGGCGGCGGGCGGGACGCCGGGTCCGGTGTCCGCCACCCGTACGGTCGTCGCCCCCTCGTCCTCGGTGAGGGTCAGGCGTACCGCGCGCCCGCCGGGCGGCGGCGGACCGTCGGCCGCCGCGTCGATCGCGTTGTCCAGCAGGTTGCCGACGATCGTCAGCAGCCGGCGCAGATGCGGTGGGTCCTCGCCCAGCGCCGAGCCGTCGTCCAGTTCGACCCATACCCCGCGTTCGGCGGCGACCGTCGTCTTGGCCACGACCAGGCCGACCATCAGCGGGTTGCCGATCCGCTTGCGCACGGACTCGGTGAGCGCCTGCCCGGCCCCGGCCGACTCGACGGCCAGTTCGTACGCCTCCTCGTGCGCCCCGATGTCCAGCAGCCCGGCGAGCGTGTGCATCCGGTTGGTGAACTCGTGCTGCTGCGCCCGCAGCGCGTCGGTCAGCCCGCGCACGGAGTCCAGCTCCCGCAGCAGACCGACGAGTTCGGTGCGGTCACGTACGGTCACCACCGCGCCCAGCGCGCGCCCGCGCAGGGTCACCGGCATCCGGTTGACGACCAGGCAGTGCTCGTCGGTCAGCACGCTGATGTCGGTGCCGGTCAGGGTGCCGTCCAGGGCGCGGCGCAGCCGGCCCTCGGGCAGCACCTCGTCCAGGGTGCTGCCGAGCGCGGTGCCGAGGCCGAGCAGCCGGCGCGCCTCGTCGTTCACCACGGTGATCCTGCCGTCCGGGGCGAAGGCGAGGACGCCCTCGCGGATGCCGTGCAGCATCGCCTCGCGGTCCTGGAGCAGACCGGCGATCTCCTCCAGCTCCAGCCCGAACGTGGTCCGCTTCAGCCGCCTGGCCAGCAGGAACGCGGCCACCGAACCGAGGGCGGTGGCGATCGCGGCGTAGAGGCCGAAGGTGGGCAGCTCGCGCCACAGCTCCCCGAGGACGTCGTGCTCCGCGATGCCCACGGACACCTCGCCGACCAGCTCGCCCGTCGGCCCGTACAGCGGGACCCTGCCGTTGGCGGACCGCCCGGTCGCGCCCTGGTCGGTGCCCACGTGCGGCAGGCCGTCCCGGGCCACGATCGGCTCGGTCACCGGTGAGCCGACCAGCTGCGGCATGGGGTGCGAGTGGCGGATGCCGTGCAGGTCGATCACCACGACGTACGACGACCTCGACGACCGCCGGATGCGCTCGGCGACGGCCTGGACGACACCGGGCCGTACGGCTCCTCGGCCCTCGCCCTCCTGCATGGCACGCCGGATCTGCGGGTCGGCGGCCGTCGTCCGGGCGATGGCCACGGCCCGGTCCTCGTAGGTGCGGTCGAGCGCGGAGCGCTGTGCGAAGGCGAAAAGGGCGAAGCCGATGGCGCCCGTGAGCGCCAGGATGGCGAGCTGGCTGACGAGGATCCGCGCGGACAGTCTCCCCCTCCCGCCGCGCCCGATCCGTATGCGGATGGGTGTCACAGGTGCCTCATCGCCCCTGTCCTGAGTGGTGCCGGGACGGCCCTGCGCCTGACCCGTGGTGGCGCGATTGTGCCTGATGGCCGGAATTCTGCCCAGCCCCGTTTCACTGAGCAGAACGAGCAGAACCCCGGTTTACGCGGCTATCGCGGGATACCTCGGAAACAGCGACGTAACACCGGGTGGCCTCTAGCGTCTGCCTTCACCTCGACCCCCCGAGGACGGAAGGAGACCGCTCCCCATGGCTTCGCGAAACGATCCCGCGACGAGCCCTCTCGCCGGCGCAGTCGACCGCGAGGGCGCGCGCATCGAGATCTCCGGGCTCACCAAACGATTCCTGACCCCTGCCGGCAAGGTGTTCACGGCACTGCAAGACGTGTCGTTCACCGTCGAGCCCGGCCAGTTCTGCGCGGTGGTCGGCCCCACCGGCTGCGGCAAGTCGACGACCCTGAGCATGGTGTCCGGGCTCGACCGGCCCAGCGAGGGCTCGGTGAAGGTCGGCGGCCGTGAGGTGGACGGCATCACCGAGGGCGTCAGCTTCATGTTCCAGGCGGACGCGCTGCTGCCCTGGAAGACCGTGCTCGGCAACGTGCTGATGGGACCGGTCTTCCGTGGCGTCCCCAAGCAGCAGGCGCAGGCCCAGGCGCGTGACTGGCTGCGCCGGGTGGGCCTCGCCGGGTTCGAGGACCGCTATCCGCACCAGCTGTCCGGCGGTATGCGCAAGCGGGTCGCGATGGCCGCCGCGCTCATCAACGAGCCCAAGATCCTGATCATGGACGAGCCGTTCGGCGCCCTGGACGTGCAGACCAAGGCGATCATGTCGACCGAGCTGCTGGGCCTGTGGGAGCAGATCCGCCCGTCCGTCATCTTCATCACCCACGACCTCGACGAGGCCGTGGCGCTCGCCGACCGGGTCGTCGTGATGACCTCCAGCCCCGGCTCGGTCAAGCAGGTCTTCGACATCGACCTGCCCCGCCCGCGCGGCTCCGTCCAGGAGATCCGCTTCCAGCCCCGCTTCATCGAACTCCAGCACCAGATCTGGGACACGCTGCGCGAAGAGGTCGAGCGCGCCTACGCGGCCACCGCAGGAGGTAAGGCATGAGCACGACGTCCACCGCTTCCGTCGCCCCCGTGGCCGACGGCAGGACCTCGCCGGCGGAGGCCGCCAAGCGGGCCGCCCGGCGGCGCGTCGTCTCGGTGTGGGCGGGCCGCATCGCCATCGCGGTCTTCGTCATCGGCGGCTGGCAGGCCTTCACCACGTGGGGCATCGTCGACCCGTTCTTCTTCGGGCAGCCTTCCGGCATCTGGAAACGGCTGATCGACCTCTTCCAGCACGGCACCGAGTTCGGCTCCTTCTACTCCAACGTCTGGACCACCATCCAGGAGGCGCTCATCGGCTTCGCCGTCGGCGCCGTCACCGGAGTCGTCTTCGGCGTGGCGCTCGGGCAGAGCCGCTATCTGTCCGACGTCCTCGGGCCCTACATCAAGATGGTGAACGCGATCCCGCGCATCGTCCTCGGCTCGATCTTCATCGTCGCCTTCGGCATCGGCGTGACCCCGAAGATCCTGCTCGCCGCGGTGCTGGTGTTCTTCATCGTCTTCTTCAACGCCTTCCAGGGCGTCCGCGAGGTCGACCGCAACATCCTCGCCAACGCCCGGGTGCTCGGCGCCTCCCAGCTGCAGATCATCCGGCACGTCATCGTGCCCTCCGCGCTCACCTGGATCATCGCCAGCCTGCACAGCGCCTTCGGCTTCGCCATCGTCGGCGCGCTGGTCGGCGAGGTGCTCGGCGCGCAGAGCGGCCTCGGCCTGGTCATCAAGACCGCGCAGAACAACTTCGACCCCAACGGCGTGTTCGCCACGATGCTCGTCATCTCGGTCATCGTGCTGGGTGCGGAGTGGCTGATCGCCAAGCTCGAACACCGGCTGCTGTCCTGGCGCCCCCCGGCCCCCTCCGAGGCCAGCTCGCTCTGAGCCCCCGCCGCAGTTCCCCCTCCCCTCCCCTCCCCGCGTCCCCATGCATGTCCGAAAGGAAAGAGCCGCCATGCTGAAAAGAGCCCTCACCGCATCGCTCGTCACCGCCCTCACCCTCGGCGCGGCCACCGCCTGTTCCAGCAGTTCCGGCAGCTCGTCCGCCTCCGGCGGCACCCCCACCGTCAAGATCATGGTCGGCGGCATCGACAAGCAGATCTACCTGCCCTACCAGCTCGCCCAGAACCTCGGCTTCTACAAGAAGTACGGCGTGAACGTCGTGCTGAGCACCGAGCAGGACGGCGGTACCGGCGCCGAGGACGCGATGGCCTCGGGGCAGGTGGACATGGCCGGCGCCTGGTACAACCACACGATCGACTTCCAGGCGAAGGGCAAGGCCGTCGAGGGCGTCATCCAGCTGTCCGGCGCTCCGGGCGAGCGGGAGATGTGCAACCCGAAGAGCGGGGTCCACTCGGCCGCCGACTTCAAGGGCAAGACGCTCGGCGTCACCGACCTGGGCTCGGGCACCGACACCCTCACCAAGTTCCTGGCCGCCAAGAAGGGCCTCAAGACCGGCGACTACAGCCGGATCGGGGTCGGCGCGGGCTCCACCGCCGTCGCCGCGCTCCAGAACGGCAAGACGGCCTGTGTCATGACGACGCAGCCGACGGTCGCCGCGATGGAGAAGAAGGGCGTCGGCACCTCCGCGATCGACCTGGCCACCACCGCGGGCGCCACGCAGGCACTGGGCAGCGCCTGGCCGGCCGCCAGCGTCATCGCCCGTACCGACTGGGTGAACGCGCACAAGGACGCGGTGCAGAAGGTCGTCGACGCCCTCGTGGCGACCATGCACTGGATCAACACGCACACCGCGGCCGACATCGCCGACAAGCTGCCGCAGTCGTTCGTGCAGAACCAGCTGGTGACCAAGGCCGACTACATCACGGCCCTGACCCAGGACAAGGGTCAGTTCCTCCCGGACGGCCTCATGCCGGCCGGCGGCCCGAAGACGGTCCTGGCGACCGAGGAACTGGTCGGCAACGCCACCTCCTCCATCGACCTCGGCAAGACGTTCACCAACGACTTCGTGGTGCAGGCCAACAAGCTGGAAGGCTTCAAGACCACCACGACCCCGGCGGGGGCGAACGGCTGATCCTCCCTGTCCGGTGGGGCCGTCCGGTCGGCAGCGACCGGACGGCCCTCAGCCGTTCGCCGTCATCTCGTCCGCCTCGGGGAGCCAGCTCCCCTCCGGCCGCCGCAGCCACCCCTGCGCCCGCGCGATCCGCGCCGCCGCGCCGCGCAGCGCGTCCAGCCCCGGATGCGACAGCCCCCTGCGCCACACCAGTGACACCGGCGAGAGCGGGACGGGGTCGACGAGGGGGCGGCGGACCGTGCGGGGCAGGGGCGGGAAGTCCACCACGGCCAGCACCGGATGACCGTTCTTGCCCATGATCCGCTCGAACTCCTCGTCCCCGACGGCCAGCGGCAGCGGCGGGGCGAGCCGGATGCCGTACTCCTCGAACAGGCGGGACGCGAGGCCGGTCCACTCCCGGGTGCGCGGATTGCCGGCACCGGCGTACACCGTCTCCCCGGCCAGCGCCGCCACGGGCACCTCGGGCAGCTCGGCCAGCCGGTGCTCCTCGGGCAAGATGACGGCCATCGGCTCGTACCGCACCGGCTGCCGCTCCAGCCCCGCCCGCAGCGCCGGGTCCAGACCGGCGAACCGGCCGAAGGACGCGTCCAGCCGGCCGGCCAGGATCTGCTCGGCGGCACCGGTCAGCCCGCTCTCGTAGCGGGCCATCAGCTCGCAGTCGGGGGCGAGTTCGCGGGCCCGGTGCAGCACCCGGCGGCCGGTGGCCAGGCCCGGCGAGTTGAGGTCCACCAGCAGCGGACGGACCTGCCCGCCGGGCGCGAAGGCCGCCAGCAGCTCGTCCTGCGCGGCCAGCACCCGGCGCGCGTACGGCAGCAGGCGTTCGCCGTCGGCGGTCGGCGTCACCTGCCGGGTGGTCCGGACGAACAGCTCGGCGCCCAACTCCCGTTCCAGGCGCCGCACGTCACGGCTGAGCGCCTGCTGCGCGACGTACAGCCGGGCCGCGGCGCGGGTGAAGTGCAGTTCCTCGGCCACGGCGACGAAGGCGCGCAGCAGTCTGGGGTCCAGGTGGGCGGGCATGCCGGGGAACTTACAACACGGGTGCGTGGATGGGAGCCGGGCAGGTGTTGGACCCGGTGATCCGCTCCGGGCGAGGGTGAGGCCATGTCCCCACTGCCCATAGCCCCGTACCGCCGTCTGTTCTCCCTTCCCGGCACCCGTGCCTTCACGACCGGCAATCTGCTCGCCCGGCTGCCCATGGGCATGTTCAGCGTGAGCGCCGTGGTGATGATCTCCGGGTCACGGGGGTCGTACGCCCTCGCCGGCGCGGTCACCGCGACCGGGCTCGCGGCGACCGCGCTGGCCGGGCCGTGGATCGCCCGGCTGACCGACCGGCACGGGCAGGCCCGGATCGCCGTGCCCGCCACGCTCGCCGCCGTGCTCGGCAGCCTGGCGCTGCTGCTGTGCGTGCGCTACGACGCCCCCGACTGGACCCTGTTCGCCGCCTACGCCGCGACCGCGGCCACCCCGAACATCGGCGGCCTCTCCCGCGCCCGCTGGGCCCATCTGCTGCGCGACGACCCGGGCGCGCTGCACACCGCGAACTCCTTCGAGCAGGCCGCCGACGAGCTGTGCTTCATGCTCGGCCCGGTGCTCGCCTCCTTCCTGACCGGCACGTTCTTCCCGGAGGCGGGCACGCTCACCGGGGCGGTGCTGCTGCTCGCCGGCATGCTGCTGTTCACCGCGCAGCGCGCCACCGAGCCGCCGGCCGTCCAACGGCCGAAGGCGCGCTCGCCCCTGCGCGTCCCCGGGATCCCGCCCCTGCTCGGCTGCTTCGTCGCGACCGGCGCCGTGTTCGGCTCGATGGAGGTCGGCACGATCGCCTACGCCGACGCGCACGGGCATCGCGCGGCGGCCGGTGCCGTGCTCGCGCTGCAGGCGGCGGGCTCGTGCGCGGCGGGCCTGGTGTTCGGGGCGCGGGGGCCGGCGGGCGTGGGGTTCGGCCGCTGTCTGGCGGTCATGGCCGTGCTGATGACCCTGCCGTGGGCGGCCGCCGGCGTGGCCGGTTCGCTGCCGGCGCTCGCGGCCGCGCTGCTGGTGGCCGGGATGGCGACCGCGCCGACGATGGTGACCGCGATGACGCTGGTGCAGCGACGCACCCCGGCCGACCGGCTGGGCGAGGGCATGAGCCTGGTGGTGACCGGGCTGCTCACCGGCATCGCCTGCGGCTCGGCCACGGGCGGCTGGGCGGCCGAGCACCTCTCCCCCGCCACCGCCCTCGCCGTCCCGGCCGCGGCGGCCGCCCTCGCGGTGCTCATCCACACCGCGTCCCGGTCCGGAGTCGAAACGCTTGCACCGATTCCCGTCAGACCTGTTGACGCCCGCGATCACCCCACCTACCGTCCTTCGTCGAAGCGCTTCAACACCAACTCCCCTGGAGGAAATGGATGTTGACCGCACGACGGCGTACGTACCTGGCGGTGACGGCGGTCGTCACCGCGTCCCTTCTCCTGGCCTCCTGCGGCGGCGGCTCGGGCGGCGGTTCCGGCGACGGCAAGACCCTGCGGCTCTGGCACTACGAGGGCCCCGACAGCGCGATGGGCGTGGCCTGGAACGAGGCCGTCAAGGAGTTCGAGGCCCAGCACCCCGGCGTGAAGGTGGAGTTCGAGGAGAAGGGCTTCGAACAGATCCAGAAGACCGCGCCGATGGTCCTCAACTCCTCCGACGCGCCGGACGTCATGGAGTACAACAAGGGCAACGCGACCGCCGGCCTGCTCTCCAGGCAGGGGCTCCTGACCGATCTGACGGCTCAGGCGGCCAAGCGCGGCTGGGACCGCAAGATCCCCGCCGGTGTCCGTACGACCAGCATGTACGACACGAACGGCGTGATGGGCTCCGGCAAGTGGTACGGCGTGCCCGACTACGGCGAGTACACGATGGTCTTCTACAACAAGGACCTCTTCGAGAAGTACGGCATCGCGGAACCGAGGACCTTCGACCAGCTGACGGCCGCCATGGACCGGTTCGTGGCCCGGGGCGTCACCCCGCTGGCCGACGCGGGCGCCGAGTACATGGCCCAGCAGTACCTCTACCAACTCGCCCTGTCCAAGGCCGACCGCTCCTGGGTCGACTCCTACGAGCTGTACAAGACCAGGGCCGACTTCCACGACGCGGCCTGGACGTACGCCGCGACCACCTTCGCCGACTGGGTGCGGAAGGGCTACATCGCCAGGACGTCCACCAGCGCCAAGGCCGAGGACGCGGGCGTGTCCTGGATCCGGGGCAAGGCGCCGATCCTGTTCTCCGGCAGCTGGTGGTACGGCCGCTTCCAGTCCGAGGCGAAGTTCGCCTGGGACACCTCCCTGTGGCCCGGCTCGGACCTCACCCTCGGCTCCGGCGGCAACCTCTGGGTCGTCCCTCAGGGCGCGAAGAACAAGCAGCTCGCCTACGACTTCATCGACATCACCCTGTCCCAGAAGATCCAGAACCTGCTCGGCAACAAGGGCGGCATACCCGTGGCCGCCGATCCGAAGGCCGTCACGGGCCCCAAGTCCCAGCAGCTGATCACCCAGTTCAACACCCTCACCGGCCATGACGGCCTCGCCTTCTACCCCGACTGGCCGGTGGCCGGCTTCTACGACACCCTCGTCTCGGAGACCCAGAAGCTGATGACCGGCAGCGAGCGGCCGGACGCCTACCTGGAGCATCTCCAGAAGGCGTACGACCAGGGCGTTCCCCGGCGATGAGCCTGCCGACGGGACGGCGCCGCCCGCGCGACTCCTACGCGCTCTTCCTGCTCCCGGGCGTCCTCGCCTTCGTCGCCGTCGTCGTCGCGCCGTTCCTGATGAACAGCGCGGTGAGCTTCACCGACTGGCAGGGCGTGGGCAGCCTGCACTGGACCGGGCTCGCCAACTACCGGCAGCTGGCGCACGACTCGGAGTTCTGGGCGTCGTTCCGGCACAGCCTGTTCATGGTCGTCGCCATGGCCGCCGTACCGACCGCCCTCGGACTGGTGCTGGCGGCCGCCCTGTTCGACTACGTCGGCAAGCACTTCGGCACGAAGGTCGCCGCGGTCCTGCGCGCCTGCTTCTACCTCCCGCAGGTGCTGCCGATCGCGGTCGCCGGCATCGTCTGGAGCTGGATCCTCGCCCCCGACGACGGCGCCCTGAACGCGGCCCTGAAGGCCGTCGGCCTCGGTTCCTGGCGGCAGGACTGGCTCGGCGACCCGGAGATCGCGCTGTACACCGTCATGGGCGTGATGGTCTGGGTGCAGCTCGGCTTTCCGCTGGTGGTGTTCATGGCGGGCCTCGGGCGGGTCGACCCGCAGCTGTACGAGGCGGCCGAGCTGGACGGCGCCGGCTGGTGGCGGCGCTTCGCCCACATCACCCTGCCGGGGATCCGGCCGGAGATCTACGTCGTGCTCACCTGGTGCACGATCGCCGCGCTGAAGGTGTTCGGCGCGGTGTACGTGCTGACGAAGGGCGGACCGGGCGGCTCGACGGACGTCCCGTCGTACTTCTCCTTCACCACGTTCTTCGAGAAGACCCAGGTCGGCTACGGCGCCGCGATCTCCACCGTGCTGACCCTGATCGTCCTGCTGCTCGCGCTGGCCGGCCTGAGACTCCAGACGCGCGCGGAGGACGCCGAGGAAGGAGGCCGCGCATGACGGCCGCCCCGCGCCGCTACCCCGTGCTGATCGCCCTCTGCCTCGCCGCCCTGTTCATGATCGTGCCGTTCCTCGTCGTCGTGGTCAACGCGGTCAAGTCACCGGCGGAATACTCCCAGCACGGCCCGCTCGGCCTGCCCCACGGCCTGTACACCAAGGGTCTGACGGACTTCTGGCAGCGCGTCGACTACGGGCGCAAGCTGCTGAACTCCGTGCTGATCAGCGGCTCGGTGGCGGTCCTGGCCGCCGTGCTGTCGGTGCTGAACGCCTACGCGATCGGCATCGGCCGCGTCCGGGGCCGCACCTGGGTGCTGGCCTTCTTCGTCCTCGCCAACCTGCTGCCGCAGGAGTCGCTGGTCTACCCGCTGTACTACCTGAGCAAGCAGGCCGGGCTCTACGACACCCGGCTCAGCGTGATCATCGTCTTCACGGTGATCCAGTCCGCGTTCGGGACCTATCTGCTCTCCTCGGTGCTCGGGCAGTTCCCGCGGGAGATCATCGAGGCCGCCCGGATCGACGGCGCGAACGCGTGGCAGGTGCTGTGGCGGATCGTCGTCCCCGTCAGCCGGCCCACCCTGGGCGTGCTGCTGGTCTTCTTCTTCATCTGGACCTGGAACGAGTTCCTGCTGCCGCTGGTCATGCTCGTCTCCAACGACAACCAGACCGTCTCCGTCGCCCTCGGCGTCCTGCAGGGCCAGCGCCTGATGGACGCCACCATGACCAACGCGGCCGCCCTGCTCGGCGTGCTGCCGGCGGTGGTCTTCTTCCTCGTCTTCCAGCGCACGCTCACCCGCGGGATCGCGGTCGGCGCGGTGAAGTAGCGTCATCGCGCCTGCCCAAGACGAAGGCCCCGCCGCTCGCAGCGACGGGGCCTGTGCCCACATGGGGTCCCCCGGAGGGGTTGGTGGAGATGGCGGGAATCGAACCCGCGTCCAACGGTGCGGAACCAGGGCTTCTCCGTGTGCAGTTCGCTGCGCTTTTCTCGGCCCCGGCGATCACGCGAACAAGTCGCCGACGGGCTCAGTCACTGTGTGGTTTCCCTTTTCACCCCGTGACCGGGATCAAGGTTTAGTTCCCTAGCTGATGCCAGGATCCGGGTCGGGAACAGCCCCGGGCTGACACTTCGCGAGTCGCTACTTAGGCAGCGAGGGCGAAGGAATCGCGCTTGGTGTTGGCGATTATTTTTTTCGGCCTGTGGTTTACGAGATCATGGCCGCTTCCTCGACACGCTTCCCCTGCTTCGACAGCCGCTGTCGAAACCGATCATCCCCATGTTGATTTCTCAAGGTGCACACCGGGCGCTGACGTCCGGTGCTCTGGTGCCATCGTACGGGAACAACGCGGGCGGGTGCCAGCGTATTCCCACCGGCCGCGCCGCTAGCCGCGCTGCTTGCGCCGGACCGCGGCCATGGCCCGGTCCGCCTCGCGCCGGTCCTGCTTCTCGCGCAGCGTCTGCCGCTTGTCGTACTCCTTCTTGCCCTTCGCCAGCGCGATCTCGACCTTGGCGCGGCCGTCCTTGAAGTACAGGGCGAGGGGCACGATCGTGTGGCCCGTCTCCTGGGACTTGGACTCCAGCTTCTCGATCTCCGCACGGTGCAGCAGCAGCTTGCGCTTGCGGCGGGCGCTGTGGTTGGTCCAGGTGCCCTGGCTGTACTCGGGGACGTGCACGTTGTGCAGCCAGGCCTCGTGGCCGTCCAGCTGCACGAAGCCGTCGACCAGCGAGGCCCGCCCCTGGCGCAGCGACTTCACCTCGGTGCCCATGAGGACCAGACCGGCCTCGTAGGTGTCGAGGATGTGGTAGTCGTGCCGCGCCTTCTTGTTCTGCGCGATCAGCTTGCGCCCTTTTTCCTTAGCCATAGTGCCGACCATTTTCGCACCATGGAGGGGGTACGCGTACAGCCGATTAACGCGGCGCCGCGCGGGGCCGGAGGGCTACGACGGGTCGCCGAGGCCGGTGAGGACCGTCTCGGCCCGCGCCTGCGCGTCGTCCGGCCCCGCCTCCAGGTCCGGGGTGATGCCCTGGCCGTCGACCGCGTGGCCGGAGGGGGTCCGGTAGTGGCCGACGGTCAGCTCGGCCACCGAGCCGTCGGGCAGCTTCGTCGGCATCTGGATGGAGCCCTTGCCGAAGGTGCGCGAGCCGATCACCACCGCGCGGCCCCGGTCCTGCAGGGCGCCGGTGAGCATCTCGGCCGCGCTCATCGTGCCGCCGTCGACCAGGGCGACCAGGGGCCGAGCGGTGTCGCCGCCACGGTCGGCGTGCAGGGAGCGCTGGGCGCCGTCGACGTCGTAGGTGGCGACCAGGCCGCCGTCGAGGAAGGCGGAGGCGGTCTCCACGGCCTCGGTGACCAGTCCGCCGGAGTTGCCGCGCAGGTCGAGGATGATCCCGCCGGCCGCCGGGGCCTCGCGCACCGCGTCGCGGATCTCGTCGCCGGAGCCCCTGGTGAACGCGGCCACCTTGATGATCGTGACCCCGCCGGGCAGCTTGCGCACGGTCACCGAGTCGGTGGACAGGCTCGCCCGGCGCAGTTTCTCGCTCCACGCGCGCGTGCCCCGCGCGAGGCCCAGCGTGACCGTCGTACCGGCGGCCGCTTCATCTGCGTCGCCGCGCAGTAAGGAGACCACGTCGGTGACCGGCAGGCCGTCGACCCTGCTGCCGTCGACGCTGGTGAGCCGGTCGCCCTCGCGGATGCCGGCCGCGGCGGCGGGCGAGTCGGGCTGGACCCGGGTCACCTCGATCCGGCCGTCCTGGTCCCGGCGCGCCCACAGTCCGACGCCGGTGTACCTGCCGTCGAGGGCCTCCTGGAACTCCTGGTACTGACCCTCGCTGTAGACCGCGCCCCAGCGGTCGCCGCTGCGGCTGACGGCCCGTTCGGCGGCCTCCATCGGGGACTTGCCGTCGGCCGCCGCCTCGGCGGCGACCCTGCGGACGTCCTCGGGCGAGGCGGCCGGGTGGGCGGGACCGGCGGCCGGTCCGCGCGCCGTGGGCTGCGTGGAGGAGGCGGTCTCCGGGAAGGAGCCGGTGGCGGCGCCGGTGACCAGGACACCGGCGAAGACCAATGTCAGCGCGGCCCCGCGGCGCATGCGGCGGGGCTGGCAGAACAGGTCGCGGCCTGACATGGCCGTGAGTCTAGGACAACGCGAAGGGCCGTACGGGCGGTTGCCCGCACGGCCCCTCTTGGCATGCGTCACACCTTCAGATACTTGCGCAGCGCGAAGAACGCCGCCAGCGACGGCATCAGCACGCTCGTCGCGAGGATCAGCGGCAGCTTGGTCAACACCGCGTCCCAGCCCACGAAGTTGATGAGCTGCAGCTTGTGCGCGAGGTCCATGCCGTGGTCGATGGTGAAGTACCGCCCGACCACCAGCGCCACACAGGCGAGGCCGCCGCCGATGAGCCCGGCGACCGCGGCCTCGGCGATGAACGGCGCCTGGATGTAGAAGCCCGAGGCACCGACCAGGCGCATGATCCCGGTCTCGCGCCGCCGGCTGAACGCCGAGACGCGTACGGTGTTGACGATCAGCAGCAGGGCGACGATCAGCATCATCGCCATGACGCCGAGCGCGCCGCGGTTCATCAGGTTCAGCAGCTGGAAGAGGTTGTCCAGGATGCCCTTCTGGTCCTGCACCGACTGCACGCCGTCACGCCCGTTGAAGGCGCTCGCGATGACCTGGTACTTCTGCGGGTCCTTCAGCTTGATCCGGTACGACTCCTGCATCTGGTCCGGCGTGAGGGAGCTGGCCAGCGGGGAGTTGCCGAACTGCTCCTTGTAGTGCTTGTACGCCTCGTCCTGCGACTCGTACGACACCTTCTCGACGATGGGCATCTTCTGCAGGTCGGCGAGGATCTGCTTCTTCTGGTCCTCGGTGACCGCGCCCTTGGCGCAGTTGGCGTCCGACTCGGCGTCGTGCTTGTTGCACAGGAAGATCGAGACGTTGACCTTGTCGTACCAGTAGCCCTTCATGGTGGACACCTGGTCGCTCATCAGCAGCGAGCCGCCGAAGAGGGCCAGGGACAGGGCGACGGAGACGATGACGGCGAAGGTCATCGTCAGGTTGCGGCGGAGACCGACGCCGATCTCCGACAGGACGAACTGGGCGCGCATGGCGGGTTCTTCAGGCCTTTCCGGAAGCTGGGTGCGGTCGGTGTCAGTGCTGGTAGCCGTAGACGCCGCGGGCCTGGTCGCGGACGAGGCGGCCCTTCTCCAGCTCGATGACGCGCTTGCGCATCTGGTCCACGATGTTCTGGTCGTGCGTCGCCATGATGACGGTGGTGCCCGTCCGGTTGATGCGGTCGAGCAGCTTCATGATGCCGACGGAGGTCTGCGGGTCGAGGTTGCCGGTGGGCTCGTCGGCGATGAGCAGCTTGGGCCGGTTGACGAAGGCCCGCGCGATGGCCACGCGCTGCTGCTCACCACCGGACAGCTCGCCGGGCCTGCGGTCCTCCTTGCCGCCGAGCCCGACGAGGTCGAGCACCTGCGGCACGGACTTGCGGATCTCGCCGCGGGACTTGCCGATGACCTCCTGGGCGAAGGCCACGTTCTCCGCGACGGTCTTGTTCGGCAGGAGCCGGAAGTCCTGGAAGACGGTCCCCAGCTGGCGGCGCATCTGCGGCACCTTCCAGTTGGAGAGGCGCGCGAGGTCCTTGCCCAGCACGTGCACCTGGCCGTGGCTGCACCGCTCCTCGCGGAGGATGAGCCGCAGGAAGGTGGACTTTCCGGAGCCGGAGGACCCCACGAGGAAGACGAACTCGCCCTTCTCCACCTCCAGGGAGACATCCCTGAGTGCGGGGCGGTTCTGCTTGGGGTAGACCTTGGAGACGTTGTCGAATCGGATCACGGATGCACCACGGGTCGCCGGGGGTAGATGAGCGTGACCATACGCGAACCGGGTGTGCAAGTGCAGTCGCAGGTAGAGCTTGGGCAAGACTTGTACGTTTTTGTACCGTCCCCTGTTCCCGCCCGCTCTTACGGTGCCTGCGCACGGCTTACGGGAACCTGGCACAGTGGGGGTGGGAACGTTCTGGTTCCCGCGAGCGTTCTAGAAGTGATGGCCGGTGCAAGGAGGGCGAGCGCATGACGTACGACCGGTTGGTGTGCGCGAACTGCGCGGCGCCCGTGAGCGAGGGCCGGTGCCCGGTGTGCCGTGCCAACCGCGAGCGACTTCAGCAAGAGGGTTTCCTCGGCGGGGTGAACCCGATGGCGCTGATCGCGCTGCTGGCGGTGCTGATCGCCGCGGTGGCGCTGCTGGCGCACCAGACCGCGTAAGAAGTGCGGAGGACGGCGCCGGCGAGCGCGAGGAGCCGGGAAGACGGCTGAGGGCCCGGAGCGCCAAGCTCCGGGCCCTCGCGCACACTAGGCGCGCACCGTGCGTGACCGAGGGGTCACGATCAGGCGGCGGCGCCGCCCCGGCCGTTCACCAGGCGCGGCAGCACCCGGAAGCCGATACCGCCGGCGATCATCGTCGCCGCGCCGATGACCAGGAACGCGGTCTGGCCGGCACCGGTCTCGGCGAGCTGCTTGTCGCCACCCTGCGCCTGCGCCTTGTTGCCCGAGCCCGTGTCGGTCAGCGCCTGCGAGCCCGCGTCCTGGGTGGCCTTGCCGCTGCCGCCCTGCGGGTTGTCGTTGTTGCCGCCCGTGGTGGAGCCGCCGGCGCTGCCGGAGCCGCCGCCCGTGGTGGAGCCGCCGGAGTTGCCGGAACCGCCGGTGGAGCTGGTGCCACCGGAGTTCCCGTTGCCGCCCGAGTTGCCGTTGCCACCGGTGCTGGTGTCGCCACCCGTGGTGCCGGTGGAACCGGTGCTGCTGTCACCACCGGTGGAGCTGGTGCTGCCGGTACTGCCGGTGCCGCCCGTGCTGTTGCCACCGGTGGTGCCGGTGGAACCGGTGCTGCTGTCACCACCGGTGGTGCCCGTGGTACCGGTGGTGCCCGTGGTGCCGGTGCTGCTGTCACCGCCGGTCGTGCTGGCGCCACCGATGGTGACGGTGCCGCCCACGGTCGTGGAACCGGTGGTGGAACCCGTGGTGGTGCCGCCGGTCGTGGAACCGGAGGTGGAGCCGGTGGTGGATCCCGTGGTCGAGCCACCGGTCGTGGAACCGGTGGTGGTGGAGCCGTCGGTCGTGGAACCGGTCGTGGAGCCACTGCTGTCGCCGCCGGTTGTGGTGCAGACGGAGACCGGGCAGCCGCCGGTCTGGCCCTCGGTGTCGTTGGGGCTGTCCGTGTGCACACCGAGGCTGATCGGGCCCGCCTGGACACCGAGGTCCAGGGCGGAGGCCGCGCCGGCTGCGGTCAGTGACGCACCGGCCGCGATCACGGCGCCGGCGGCTATCCGCGCGACCCGGATCCGCGTCTTCTTCGTCATATGGTTGCTACCCCCAGTAGCTGTTCGTCAATGAGGCGGCGCGTGGGGCGTTGCCGTGATCGACGGGAGGCAGCCGGTGACGAAGCGCGTCAACTCATTCCCCCGGTTCACATGCGCCCCGCAAGTACGCATGCCGCGTGCAACTCTTCCCATTCTTCAAAGCAACGTCAAGGCCGTTCCGGGCGCCTTGTCCCATGGGGGTGCTTTTGCGGTGACTCAGCAGCTGTAATCGTGATGTAAAACCCGGACAAAACAACAACTGCCGCCTCGCGGGCGGCAGTTGTCATGTCGACAAAGTTACTTCTCCTGCTGCTTGCGCCAGCGAATGCCGGCCTCCAGGAACCCGTCGATCTCACCGTTGAACACGGCCTCCGGGTTGCCGACCTCGTGCTCGGTGCGCAGGTCCTTGACCATCTGGTACGGGTGCAGGACGTACGAACGCATCTGGTTGCCCCAGGAGTTGCCGCCGTCGCCCTTGAGGGCGTCCATCTTGGCCTGCTCCTCCTGGCGGCGCCGCTCCAGCAGCTTGGCCTGGAGGACGTTCATCGCCGTGGCCTTGTTCTGGATCTGGGAGCGCTCGTTCTGGCAGGAGACCACGATGCCGGTCGGGAGGTGCGTGATGCGGACCGCGGAGTCGGTCGTGTTCACGCCCTGGCCGCCGGGGCCCGAGGAGCGGTACACGTCGATCCGCAGCTCGCTCTCGTCGATCTCCACGTGGTCGGACTGCTCGACGACCGGCAGCACCTCGACGCCCGCGAAGGAGGTCTGGCGGCGGCCCTGGTTGTCGTAGGGCGAGATGCGCACGAGGCGGTGCGTGCCCTGCTCGACGGAGAGGGTGCCGTAGGCGTACGGCGCCTGGACGGCGAAGGTGGTCGACTTGATGCCGGCCTCTTCGGCGTACGACGTCTCGATCAGCTCCGTCTTGTAGCCGTGCTGCTCGGCCCAGCGCAGGTACATGCGCTGGAGCTTCTCGGCGAAGTCGGCGGCGTCGACGCCGCCGGCCTCCGCGCGGATGTTGACGAGCGCCTCACGGGAGTCGTACTCGCCGGACAGGAGGGTGCGCACCTCCATCTCGTCCAGTGCCTTCTTCACCGAGGCCAGCTCGGTCTCGGCCTCGGCGCGGGTGTCCGGGTCGTCCTCCTCCTCGGCCATCTCGAAGAGGACGGCGAGATCGTCGATCCGGCCGCGCAGCGCCTCCGCCTTCCTGACCTCGGCCTGGAGGTGGGAGAGCTTGCTGGTGATCTTCTGCGCCTCGTCCGGGTTGTCCCACAGCGAGGGCGCGGCCGCCTGCTCCTCGAGCACGGCGATATCTGCCCTCATCGTGTCGAGGTCCAGGACGGCCTCGATCGACTCCATGGTCGAGGAGAGGGACTTCAGCTCTTCGGATACATCGACGACTGCCACGCATCCAGCGTAACGGCTGCGGCAAGCGACCTCGGCCGAACGGCGCCCGGCACCCCGGCGGCCCTCGCCGGGGCCGAGCCGCCCGGCGTGGTCACGGACCCGAGGTGCTGTGGGTGGCCGGGGCCCGATGGTCGTCACCGCCGGAGGAGGCGACGTACGCGCCGACCCCCGCCACCGCCGCCAGGACCAGGCCCGCCACGCCCAGCGTGATCCGGCGCCGCCGCACCGCCGCCCGGTGCCGCGCCGACCCCGGCCGGGGCGCACCGGTGGCCCGTGGAGCGCGCGCGGTACCGTGCGCGCCCCCCGCCAGCTCGTCCGGCCCCGGCACCCGCATCGAGGTGTGGGTGTCCCGGTTGGAGTCCGGCCTGGCGCCCGGCACCAGCGACACCGCGCCCCGGCGCCGTACGGGCTCGGCGGGCTCGGTCACGGGCTCCTGCGCCGCAGGCTCCTCGGCCTGGTCCGGCTCGTCCACGTCCAGCGGGGGCAGCCCGACCAGCGTGGGCAGCTGCTCGCGCAGCCGCGCCGCCAGCTCCGAGGCCCGCAGCCGGGAGGCGGGTGCCTTGGCCAGGCACTGCACGATCAGCTGCCACAGCTCCTCGGGGATGCCGGGTAGCGGCACGACGGTCTCGGTGACGTGCCGGCGCAGGACCGCGCCCGGGTGGCCGCCGCCGAACGGCGTGAAGCCGGCCAGCAGCTCGTACAGGACGGTCGCGAGGGCGTAGATGTCGACGGACGCGCGGGGGGGCAGTCCCTCGACGATCTCGGGGGCCAGGTAGTCCGGCGTGCCGATGATCTTCGTGGCCTTGGTCCGCTTCGGCGAATCGATCAGCTTGGCGACGCCGAAGTCCGTCAGCAGGGCGGGATGCGCCCCGCCCGGCCCCAGTGGCCCCTGCATGTCGAGGAGCACGTTCTCGGGCTTGACGTCCCGGTGCACGACCCCGGCCGCGTGGGCCGCCGCGAGCGCGTCGGCGACGTCGGCGACGATCGCCACGGCCGCCTCGGGGGCGAGCCGCCGCTCGCGCTCCAGCCGGGTGCGCAGGTCGGTGCCGCGCACCAGGTCCATGACGAGGGCCAGGTCGTTGCCGTCGACGACCAGGTCGCGCACGGTGACGATGCGCGGGTGCTCCAGGCCGAGCAGCGCGGTGCGCTCCTGGACGAAGCGTCCGACGAGTTCCTGGTCGGAGGCGAGGTCCTCGCGCAGCATCTTGATGGCGACAGGGCCCTCCGGCCCCTCGCCCAGCCACACCGTGCCGGCGCTGCCCCGCCCCAGGATCTGGTTCGCGGTGTACCGGCTGCCGATCTTCCGTGCCAAGACTGCTCCTACAGGCGCGCGTTGCAGACGCGTGGTGTCGCGTGGTGCGTCAAAACTACGCGTCCGAGGAGCCAACCTCCGCCGAGGAGGCGGAAATCACCCGCCAGATGTCGACAAATCCGCAAAGTCGCGGTCAGGTTACGGGCGTTCCGGGATCAGTCGCCCTCTAGTTGCCCGAGGAACCGCCCAGGTCCTTGGCCCACTTGCTGACCTGGCCGACCCAGTGGGACACCTCGTGCCAGTAGCTGCGGCCCTGGCCGACCCAGGTGTGCAGCGGGGTCAGTTCGTAGATCAGCCAGCTCGCCACGACCAGGATGACGATCGTGAACAGGCAGCCCTTCAGGCAGCCGAGCCCGGGGATCCGCATCGGGTTGGCGCTGCGCCGGCGCGGCTCGCGCGGCTCGCGCGCGGGGCGCTGCGGCTCCGCGGCGGGCGGCGCGTACCGCTGCGGTGCCTGCGGCGGGGCGTACTGCTGGGGCTGCTGCCCGCCGTAGCCGTAGCCCTGCTGGTACCCCTGCCGGCCGCGCGGCTGCGGCTGCTGCGGGCGGGGCCGCGGGGCCGGGCGCGGCTGCTGCTGGGGGCGGGCGACCTGGCGCTGCGGCCGGTGGCGCAGCGGGTCGTCCTCCGGGGACAGGTACTGCACCTGCGTCTGCTCGTTGCGGTCGCGGGCGGCGCGCAGCTGGTTCTGCCAGGGGTGCGGCTGCTCGGGCTGCTGCCCCTGCGGGCCCGGCTGCCCCTGCGGACCGGCGCCCGGCAGCACGGCCGTCGGGTCGGCGGCCCCCGTGCTCGGCAGTACGGCGGTGGGATCGGCGGCGCCGAAGGAGCCCGGACCGGGACCGCCGGTGTGCGGCAGGACACTCGTCGCCGCGCTCGGGTCGTACGCCTGCTGCGGCGCGTTCGTCGGCAGCACCTGGGTGGGGTCGGCGGCGCCGGGCACGCCCGGTACGGCCGTCGGCGCCGGGTCGGGCGCGAGCAGCGCGCCCACGCCCTCGGCGGCGGCGATCTGGGCCGCGTTCGCGTGCACGCCGATGCCCTCGGCGACGACGCGCAGGCCCCGCGCGAGGCTCTCGGCGCTCGGCCGCCCCTCGGGGTTCTTGCGCAGACAGCGGTCTATGACCGTCCACAGCGGGTCCGGGACGGTGGAGGGGCGGCGCGGCTCGGCGCTCAGGTGCTGGTGCAGCACTTCGAGCGCCGTGCTGCCGGAGAAGGGCGGGCGGCCGGTGACCAGCTCGTACAGCAGGATGCCCGCGCCGTAGACGTCCACCGCGGAGGTCTGCGGCCGGCCCTCGGCGGACTCCGGCGCCACGTACGCGGGCGTGCCGACGAACTCGTGGGTGCGGGTCAGGCCCGGGGAGTCGGCGAGGCGGGCGATGCCGAAGTCGGTCAGCATCGGGTGCATCTGGCCGCCGGCCTGCGCGAGCAGCACGTTGGCGGGCTTCAGGTCCCGGTGCACGATGCCGTCGGCGTGGCTCGCGGCGAGCGCGTCGGCGATCTGGGCCGTCAGCAGCGCGGCGGCGACCGGCGTGAGGGGGCCGTTCTCGCGCAGGTAGCGGTGCAGGTCGGGGCCGTCGACGAGGTCCATGACCAGGGCCAGCAGATCGCCCTCGACGACCAGGTCGCGGACCCGGACGATGTTGGGGTGGGTGAGCCGGAGCAGTACGGAGCGCTCGCGCAGGAAGCGCATCACGATGTCCGGGTCGCTCGCCAGCTCCTCCTTGAGGACCTTGATCGCGAGCGTCTCCCCGGGCTGGCCGGCCACGGCCGCCTCGGCGCCCGCGGCCTCACGCTGGCGGGCACGCCAGACGGTGCCTGTGGCGCCGCGTCCGAGCGGCTCCTCAAGCAGGTACTTGCTGCCGACTGGCCGCACGTCACGCGCTCCCTGCTGCTTGCTGATGCTTGGTTGCCTGCATTCCGGTGGTCGTTCCGGTTGTCCGACCCACTGTAGTGCCGCCTTCCTGGGCACTACGTACGCGTTCCCGAGCATGTTCGATGTGTTCGACGGAAAGACGCTCGCTCCGGTTCGTCGGTTGCCGCCGACCGGACGTGACCGATCTCAAGTGATCGTCGGCGGATCACTGGTCAGGCACTTTTGGGGGCAGAGCCGACCAATCAAGATCACTTGTTACCGGGTGCCGGGCGAGTTGTCAGTGGCAGGTGCGAGGATGCCTTTCAGTACTGGCCGACGTGCTCGTGTTGGGGTGGGGATGCAGATCCGGCTGACCGTCGTAGACCCGCTGGGCCCGTCCCCGCAGCGGGGCCGCGCCGCGAGCCGCGACGTGCTGGTCACGGCGCCCACGGGCACGGACCTGGCCGCGGTCGCCTCCGCGCTGGCCGGGGCGGTCGGCGGGGAAGCCGCGCAGGGCCGCGACGCCTCCGGTTCCGGCGTCGTCCTGTACGCCGGCACGGACCGCCTGGACCCGCGCCGCTGCACCCTCGGCGAGCCTCCCCTGGTCGACGGAGCCGTGCTGTCGCTGGGCGCCCCCGCGGCGGCCGAGCCGCATCCCGAGCTGGACGAGGCGCCGACCCAGCTGCACGTCGTCGCGGGCCCGGACGCGGGCGGGGTCCATCTGCTGCACGGCGGCCGGATCACCGTCGGCCGTTCCGCCGACGCGGACGTCCCGCTGGACGACCCCGACGTCTCCCGGCTGCACTGCGCGGTCACGGTCGGCCCCGACGGCCGCGTCTCGGTCGCCGACCTCGGCTCCACGAACGGCACGGTGCTCGACGGGGTCCGGGTCGGCGAGCGGCCGGTGCGGGTCCCCGCCGGGGGCCTGCTGCGGATCGGCGAGTCGGCGCTCCGGGTCACCCCGGCCGGGGGTCCGGGGGCGCGCGTGCGAGCGGTGCCGGACGGGGAGGGCTGCCTGCGGGTCGCCCCGGCGGGGTCCGCCGACCGCTCCGCACCGCCGACCGCGGACTCGCCCTCGGCGGGCGGCGCGGGCCGGGCCGCCGCCGGCAGTGCCCCCGCCCGCGCCGGTGAGGTCCATGGCCGGGCGGAATCGCCCCTGGTCCCCGGACAGGCGGGAGCGGGCGGGAACGAGCGCGCGGCGGGTACGGCTTCCGGCGGCGACACGCACGGGGGGCGGTTCGGGGTCGGGGAAGCTGGGGGGCTTGGTGGTGGCGGGATTGGTGGTGTTTCCGGGATAGGTGGAGCCGGTGGGTTCGGCGGTAGCGGCACCCACGGGCGCGGGGTCGCCGGTGACGCCGGCGAGGTCGGGGAGCCTGGTGGTGCCGGGGCTTTCGGAAGCGGCGGTACTGACGGGCCCGGCGGGGCGATCGGCGTCGGCGGGATCGGCGGCGCCGGTGCGGAGTCGCCGGGCAGCGGCCGTGGGAGCGCGCCCGCGCGGGGGGCCGACGTCTCCGGCCCGCAGGGCGCCCGGCGGCGCGGGCTCGGCAAGTGGGCGCGGCGGCTGGCCGGCGGTCGTGCGGAGCAGCCTGGGGGCGCGCAGGCGTACGACACCACGGCGGCCCCCTCCCCCGGCACCGCCCCGGTGTCCGACGCGCCGCGCCTGCCGGAGACCTGGCCGGATCCCGCCGCCCTGCTGCTGACCGCGCTCGGTCCCGGCCCCCGGCTGTGGGAGCGCGGGCCGAGCCACCCCGAGACGCTGACGGTCAGGGTGGGCACGGCCGACCGGAGCGCGCCGGACGGCTCGGGTCTGCTGCCCGCCGTGCCGGTGACGGCGGCCCTGCGCGAGGCGGGCTCGCTGGGCCTGGCCGGCCCGCGCCCCCGGCTGTCCGGGCTGGCCCGCGCGGTGCTGGCCCAGCTCGCCGCGCTGCACTCTCCCGACCTGCTGGAGATCGTGCTGATCAGCGCCGACCGCTCCCGTCCCGTCGAGGAGCGCACGGCCGAGTGGTCCTGGCTGGGCTGGCTCCCGCATGTCCGGCCCGGCCACGGCCAGGACTGCCGCCTGCTGCTCGCCTACGACCGCGAACAGGCCGCGGCCCGCGCGGAGGAACTGCTGCGCCGGCTGGACGACCACACGGCCACCGGCCGGAACGCGACCCACCCCACCGGCGGCACGGTGCGGGGCACCGCGGCCGCGCGCGGCACGTTCGCGGGCGCCGTCGCCCAGGCCCCGCCCCACCAGCGCACACCGTCGGACACCCCCGCCTCCGGCGGCCCGGCCCCGGCCGGCCCCGGGCCCGGCGCGCCATCCGCCTCGACCACGCGCGGTCCTCGTCCAGCGCCCCACGACCAGAACCCGCCCGTCCAGGGCGCCCCGGCACCGCCCGGCACCGCGGCTCCCGTCGGCGGAGCCGCCTCGCGCGGCGCACCCGCCATGCCCGAGCAGCCCACAGCCTCCGGCTTCCCGGGGCACCCCGGCCCATCCGCCGGCGCAGCACCCGGTTTCGGCCACGACCCGGACGCCCGCCCGGCCGCCCCGGGACACGGCCGGGAGACGACGGCGGCATCCGGCATCCCGAACGCACCCGCCCCCTCCCCGGCCTCCGGCCACGGCACGTACCCCGTCGGCACCCCCGGCGCGGCCACCCGACACACCGCCCCGGAGCCCCAGGGCTCCCCCGCCCGGGGGGCCCGCCCGCCCGGACACACCCCCGGCGGAGCAAGCGCCCCGGCCCACGACGCGTACCCCGCTGCCGCCGTCCGCGCCGCCTCCCCGGCCGATGTCCCCCGGCGTCCCTCCTGGGCGAGGGACGGCGCGGACGCCGCCGGGATCGGCGGCTTCCCGGGGCCGTACACGGTCGTCGTGGTGGACGGCGATCCCGGGGGCGCCGCGCTGCGGGAGGCTCTCGCGCGGCTCGCCGTGGCTGGGCCGCGGGTCGGGGTGCATGTGGTGTCCCTGGCCGAGACCGCGCCCGCGTCGGCCGAGTCGCCGGTGGCCGCGGTGTACGAGGCGGCCTGTGCGGCGACGCCGACGTTCCGGCACTGCGGTGCCGCGGCCCTGCTCAGCGGGGACGTCGCCACCGGGCTGCATGTCATGCGGGTGGCGCCGGGCGGGCCCGTCGGCCCCGGTGCCCTCGCCGCCGTCGACGCGGTGTCCGGCGCCTGGGCGGAGCGGTTCGCGCGGGCGCTGGCGCCGCTGCGGCCGGACGGCCCGGTCGCCGAGCCGCACGCCCGCGTGGCGGCGCCGCTGCCCCAGTCGGCCCGGCTGCTGGACGAGTTGGGGCTGGCCCGGGCCACCCCGGCCTCGCTGATGGCGCGCTGGGCCGACGCCGCCGACGACACCCAGGCCCTCGGTGGCCGCGCGCGGGCGGTGCTCGGCGCCGGGCCGCGCGGGCCGCTCATCGCCGAGCTGGTGGCCGACGGGCCGCATCTGCTGATCGAGGGGCCGGCCGGCAGCGGCCGTACGGAGCTGCTGCGGTCCGTGGTGGCCTCGCTGGCCGCCGCCGAGCGGCCGGACCGGCTGGGCATCGTCCTGATCGACGGGCGGGACGGGGTGGGAGCGAGCGCGGCCCGCGGCGAGGGGTTGCGGGTGTGCACCGACATACCGCACGTGACCACCCACCTCATCGCCAACGACCCCGTGCGCATGCGGGAGTTCGCCCAGTCGCTGGCCTCCGAGCTGAAGCGGCGCGCGGAGCTGCTGGGCCGGACGGACTTCGCCGAGTGGCACACGAATCGCGCGCTGTCGGGCCGTATCGTCGCGCAGCGCACGTCCTGCGCCGGTTCCTCCGCCCCCTCGTCCGGGGACATAGAGGCACCGCCCAGCTCCACCCTGCGGCTGCGGCCGGGTGCCGCCGCCCGCCAACGGGCCGAGGCGGCGCCGCCGTTGCCCCGGCTCGTGGTGGTCGTCGACGACCTGGACGCGCTGGTCTCACCCCCGCTCGGGTCACCCGGCCGGCCCGCCGCCGGGTCGGTGATGCGAGCGCTGGAGGCGGTGGCCCGGGAGGGCGGGCGGCTCGGCGTGCACCTGGTGGCGGCGGCCGGGGCCGGCGGCCGTACGGCGGAGACCGAGCCGGCCCGCCGGGCCACGCTGCGGGTCGCGCTGGAGGCGCCGAAGGCGGGTCCGGACGAACCGGCGCCGGGGCGCGGCCAGTTGGCGTCCGCGGACGGCCGGGTCACCGGATTCCAGGCGGGCCGGGTGACGGGGCGTATCCCGCGGACCGCGACCCAGCGGCCCACGGTCGTCCCGCTGGACTGGGCCCGCATGGGCGACCCGCCGGCCCGCCGGCCGGTGCGGGAGCTGGGCAACGGCCCGACCGATCTGGCCCTGCTGGCGAGCGCGGTGGAGCGCGCTGCCCGGGAGGTGTCGGCGACGCGCGTGCCGTCCCTGCTCTGAAGCCGGAAACCGGTACGCATACACTGCCGGTCACGAGCCGGTCACGATCACCGCTCTGCCCCCGCAGGCGCTCTTGCCCGCTCTGAGCGGCCCGGCGTACACCGGACCGCACGGGACAATCGTCTTGACGTTCAGCGATGTTCACTCATGTCCAACGACGTTCAACGAAGAACGACGAACGGGGAAGTGATGCGCAGCCAGAGCAGCAGCACCATCCGGACACGCAGGACCGTCACCACCGTCGCCGCCCTGCTCGCAGGGGCCCTCGCGCTCTCCGCGTGCTCCAGCAGCGGCGACAAGAGTGGCAACAGCGACAAGAGCACCACGGGCGGCGGGAGCACCCCCACCGGCCCCACCGTCAGCCTGCCGAAGCTGACCGGCGCCCATCTGGAGATCGCCGCCGTCTGGACCGGCCAGGAACAGAGCAACTTCAAGCAGGTGCTGGCCGAGTTCGAGAAGCGCACCGGAGCGACGGTCACCTTCGTGCCCGCCCAGGACCCGATCATCAACTTCCTCGGTTCGAAGATCGCGGGCGGTCAGCCGCCGGACGTGGCGATGCTGCCGCAGCCCGGTGCCATCAAGCAGGCCGTGCAGCAGAAATGGGCCAAGCCGCTCGGCCCGGAGGCCCTGAAGGAGTTGCAGAAGAACTACTCGCAGGGCTGGCAGGACATCGGCAAGGTCGCCGGCAAGCAGTACGGCGTCTACTACAAGGCCGCCAACAAGTCGCTGATCTGGTACAACGCCAAGGCCTTCGCCAACGCGGGCGCCAAGGAACCGAAGACCTGGAAGGACCTGCTGACCACCGCGCAGGCGGTGTACGACTCCGGGGTGACGCCGTTCTCCGTGGCGGGCGCGGACGGCTGGCCGCTGACGGACTGGTTCGAGAACGTCTATCTGTCGCAGGCCGGGCCGGAGAAGTACGACCAGCTCACCCAGCACAAGATCAAGTGGACGGACCCCTCGGTCAAGCAGGCGCTCGAAACGCTTCGGCAGATCTGGGGCAAGAAGGACTACCTCGCGGGCGGCCAGAGCGGGGCGCTGCAGACCGAGTTCCCGGCCTCGGTCACCCAGACCTTCACCGGCGGCGACCAGCCGAAGGCCGTGATGGTCTACGAGGGCGACTTCGTGCAGGTCAACATCGGTGAGACCAAGGCGAAGGTGGGTACGGACGCGAAGGTGTTCCCGTTCCCGGCGGTCGGCGCGAGCGCGCCCGTGGTCTCCGGCGGGGACGCGGCGGTGGTCCTGAAGGACTCCAAGGCGGCCCAGGCGCTGGTCACCTTCCTCGCCTCACCGGACGCGGCGACGATCCAGGCGAAGCTCGGCGGCTATCTCTCGCCGAACAGGAGCGTGCCGGTCTCGGCGTACCCGAACGAGGTGCAGCAGAAGATCGCCAAGGCGCTGATCGCGTCCGGCGACGACTTCCGCTTCGACATGTCCGACCAGGCGCCGCAGTCCTTCGGCGGCACGCCCGGCAAGGGCGAGTGGAAGGACCTGCAGGACTTCCTGCGCAACCCGTCGGACGTGGCGGGCACCCAGGCGAAGCTGGAGAAGGACGCGGCGGCGGCCTACGGAAGCGGGAGCTGAGCCGGCGATGGCGTCGGCAGCAGCGGCGGCCGGGGCCCCGCCGGGTCCCGCCGCGCCCCGCGGCCGCAAGAACGTGACCGGCACCCGCAGGGCGGTGGCAGCGCTGTTCCTGCTGCCCGCCCTGGTGCTGCTCGGCGCGCTCGTGGTCTACCCGATCGGGTACTCGTTCGTCCGCAGCTTCGTGGGCAACTCCGGCCACGGCTTCGCAGGGGTCGACAACTACAGGACCCTCTTCACCGACGACGGCATCCGCACCGCGTTCAGGAACAACGTCATCTGGGTGGTGTTCGCGCCCACGGTCTCCACCGCGCTCGGTCTGGTCTTCGCGGTGCTGACCGAGAAGGTGCGCTGGGGGACGGCGTTCAAGCTGGTCGTCTTCATGCCGATGGCGATCTCGATGCTGGCGGCCGGGATCATCTTCCGGCTGGTGTACGACCAGGATCCGCACAAGGGCGTCGCGAACGCGGTGTGGGTGGGGGTGCACGACACCTTCGCGAAGTCCTCGGCGTTCCCCAAGGCCCACCCGGGCCGCCAGTCGCCGCTCGAGCCCGACCGGGGCGGGTTCATCACATCGGCCACCGTGCACGCCGGGCAGACGGTCGCCCTGCCCCTCGTCGGTGTCGCCCCGGACCAGATGCCGGACGGCGCGAAGAGGGCCGTCGCCGCCGAGCCGGAGCCGGGCAGGATCACCGGCACCACTTGGCAGGACTTCACGCGCGGCAAGGGCGTGGGCCGGCTCGGCGTGCCCGACCCGTCCGAGCTGGGCTACGCCGGGATGCGGATCGAGGCGGTCAAGGACGGCAAGGTGGTCGCCGCCACCCGGGCGGCCGGTGACGGCACCTTCACCCTGCCCGCCTCGGCCGACGGCGCCCGGCTGCGGCTTCCGGCGAGCAACTTCCGGGAGCCGTACAACGGGGTCTCGTGGCTCGGCCCGACGCTGGTCACCCCGGCGATCATCGGGGCGTACGTGTGGATGTGGGCCGGCTTCGCGATGGTGCTGATCGCGGCCGGGCTCGCGGGCGTGCCCCGGGAGCTGCTGGAGGCCGCGCGGGTGGACGGCGCCAGTGAGTGGCAGGTGTTCCGGAAGATCACCGTGCCGCTGCTGGCACCGGTCCTCGCGGTCGTCACCGTCACGCTGATGATCAACGTGCTGAAGGTGTTCGACCTCGTCTACATCATCGCGCCGGGCTCCTCCCAGGCGGACGCGAACGTGCTCGCCCTGGAGCTGTACCGCAAGGGCTTCGCGGAGGACCGGCCGGGTGTGGCGAGCGCGATCGCGGTGCTCCTGCTGGTGCTGGTGATCCCGGTCATGGCGTTCAACATCCGGCGGCTGCGGCGGGAGCGGGAGGTGCGGCGATGAGGGCGACCGCCGTGAAGCTCGGGACGACGGACGCGGCCGCTACGGCGGTCAGGGCGCGGCGGTCCCTCGGTGCGCGCGCCGCCGAGCAGCTGAGCGGCGGCCTGGTCCGCGCGTTCCTCGTCGTCGTGGGCCTGTTCTGGCTGGTGCCGACCGTCGGTCTGCTGCTGGCCTCGCTGCGCTCCCCGCAGGACATGAGCGCGAGCGGCTGGTGGACGGTGTTCACCAAGCCGTCCCAGCTCACCTTCGACAGCTACCAGAAGCTGCTGGAGAACGGGGACATCACCGGCTCCCTGTGGAACACGGTGCTGATCACGGTCCCGGCGACGGTCCTGGTCGTCGTGGTCGGCTCGCTCGCGGGCTACGCGTTCGCGTGGATGGAGTTCCCGGGCCGGGACTGGTGGTTCCTCGGCGTGGTGAGCCTGCTGGTGGTGCCGGTGCAGGTGGCGCTGATCCCGATCGCCGAACTGTTCGGCAAGGTCGGCCTGTTCGGGACGATCTTCGGGGTGATCCTGTTCCACACCGGCTTCGGGCTGCCGTTCGCGGTGTTCCTGCTGCGGAACTTCTTCGCGGAGATCCCGCGCGAGCTGCTGGAGGCGGCCCGGCTCGACGGTGCCGGTGAACTGCGGCTGTTCGCGCGGGTGGTGATGCCGCTCGGCGGTCCCGCGATCGCGAGCCTCGGCATCTTCCAGTTCCTGTGGGTGTGGAACGACATGCTGGTCGCGCTGGTCTTCACCAAGTCGGGCACCCAGCCGATCACGGTCGCCCTCCAGACGCAGGTACGGCAGTTCGGCAACAACGTCGACGTCCTGGCGCCCGGCGCCTTCATCTCCATGGTGATCCCGCTGGCCGTGTTCTTCGCGTTCCAGCGGCAGTTCGTGTCCGGGGTGATGGCGGGGGCGGTGAAGTAGCGGCACCCTACCCGTCGCGCTGCGGTGCAGCACCGCCTCCGGCTACGGCTACGGCTACGGCTACTGCTGCGCACGAAGGTGCCGGTTCCCGAGGAGGAAGGGAACCGGCACCTGGGCGTACGGGTGTGTCACTCGACGACGAGGTCGACCTCGATGTTGCCGCGGGTGGCGTTGGAGTAGGGGCAGACCTGGTGGGCGGTCTCGACCAGCTTGCGGCCGGTCTCCTCGTCCACGGTGTCGGGCAGCTCGACGCGCAGCGTCACCTTCAGCCCGAAGCCCTCACCCTGCTTGCCGATGCCGACCTCGGCGGTCACCGCCGCGTCCGAGACGTCGACCTTCGCCTGCCGGCCGACGAGACCGAGGGCGCTGCCGAAGCAGGCGGCGTAACCGGCGGCGAAGAGCTGCTCGGGGTTGGTGCCCTCGCCGTTGCCACCCATCTCCACCGGCGGGGCCAGCTTGAGGTCGATCCTGCCGTCGGAGGAGACGGCACGACCGTCGCGACCGTGGGTTGCGGTGGCGACAGCGGTGTAGAGCGCGTCCATGAAGACCATCCCTTGACGAAAGTCCGGGTGACGGCGACCTCCTGTCCTGGCCGCCTCACAGACACAAGTAGAGCACACAATTAAGTTGTGCACAACTAAATGGTCCGCCAGCGCTACTCTGGAACCATGACCGCCACGACCCGCTCCACCGAGACCGACGCCGACGCCGGCGGCTGGCTCCATCTGGACCGTCAGATCTGTTTCTCCCTGCACGCCGCGTCGCGCGCCTTCAACGGCGTCTACCGCGTCGTCCTCAAGGACCTCGGGCTCACCTACCCGCAGTACCTGGTGATGCTGGTGCTGTGGGAACAGGGCGACCTGCCCGTCAAGAAGCTCGGCGAGCATCTGCGCCTCGACTCCGGCACGCTGTCCCCGCTGGTCAAGCGACTGGAGGCGGCCGGGCTGGTACGCCGGGAGCGCAGCGCGCACGACGAGCGCTCGGTGCGGGTCCGGCTCACCGAGGAGGGCACGGCCCTGCGCGAGCGGGCCCTGGAGGTACCCCATCGCATCGTCGCCGCCACGGGCTTCGACCCGGCGGAGATCGCCCGCCTGCGCGACCGCCTGGACCAGCTCACCGGCGCGCTGGACGAGGCGGCGGTGCGGGCGGCGGCCGACTAGCGCGCAGTCCGTAGGACAACCTTTTTGTGGTGATGTCGGCGTATCGGCCGCGATACGACTTGTATGCCGCTTAGGCTCCGGTCCGATGAACCGTCTCCGTGTCAACACCGGCCCGGTCCTCGGGGTCGCCGTCTCCTGGCCGGCCACCCGCGCCCTGATGCTGTGGCTCCTCACCCACGACAGCGCCGCGCTGCTGGGCGCGGGCACGCTGAACCGTGAGGTGTGGCATCTGTACGGCCACTGGTACGACGTCCTCGCGCACGGCGCGTTCCCGGCGCACGACACGCTCTGGCAGTACCCCCCGGGCGCGGGCGCGGTGCTGCTCGCGCCGGGTCTGCTGCCGTGGCTGACGTACTTCCAGGCCTTCGTGCTGCTGACGCTCGCCCTGGACGCGCTGGTCACGGCCGCGCTGGTACGCGCGGGCGCGCGCGCCGGGCGCAGTCTGCGCGGCGCGGCCCTGTGGACGGGCGGCCTGCCGCTGCTGCTCCAGCTGCCGCTCGCCCGGTACGACGTGGCGGTCACCGCTCTCGCCGTGCTCTCGCTGTTGGCCCTGGCGCGCTCCCCGCGCGCGGGCGGGGCGTGTGCCGCGCTGGGCGCGCTGGTGAAGGTGTGGCCGGTGCTGGTGCTGCTGGGCATGCCCCGGGGCCGGATGACGCGCGCAGCGTGGGGGACGGCGGCCCTCGTGGGGGCGGTCGCCCTGGGGCTGTTCGCCGCGGTCTTCCGCAACCCGCTGTCCTTCCTGGGCCAGCAGCGCGGGCGCGGGGTGCAGATCGAGTCGCTGGGCGGTACGGCGCTGAATCTGGCGCGGCACTTCGGATGGTCCGGGCAGGCCCGCTACCAGTACGGCGCTGTCGAGCTGATCGGTCCGCACGTGCACACCGTCGCCCTGGCGTGCCTGGCGCTGACGGCGGTGCCGTTCGGGTTGCTGGTGGCGTGGCGGGCTCGGGCGCGGCGCTGGAGCGAGGCCACGCCGTTCGACGCGGCGCTGTGCGCAGTGCTGCTGTTCACGGTCACCAGCCGGGTCATCAGCCCCCAGTACATGGTCTGGCTGCTCGGACTCGCCGCCGTCTGCCTGACCTCGCGGGCGACCGGCCAGCGCCCGGTCGCGGTGCTGGTCCTGGCGGCGACCGCGCTGAGCACCCTGGCGTTCCCGATGCACTACGGCGCGGTGGTCGACGGCACCTGGGCCGGCTGTCTGCTCATGCTGGCCCGCAACGGGATCCTGGCGGCGGCTGCGGTACTGTCGTTCGCCCGGCTGTGGCAGAGCTCACAGGTGAGCGAAAAGAGTACGCCGAGGCCGGAACCCCGGCGCGATTCCGACCGTCTTCCGGACCGAGCCGTAAGCCTTTCTTAACCCGGTATTACCGAAAATTTCTACGCTCCCCGCCTGTGGACCCCATGCGACCAGACCCCCACACCCCGCCCGCCCCGTCCGACACGACCGCCGCCCACGCGGCGGACAGCGCCGACGCGGCCGAGCCGCCAGGGCCTGGGCAGGTCGCGGTGGTCGTCATCGGCTACAACGACATCGCTCATGTGGGTGACGCCGTGCGCTCGGCGCTCGCCCAGGGTCCGGCGGTCGCCGAGGTCGTCGCCGTGGACGACTGCTCCACGGACGACAGCGCGGCACTGCTCGACCGGCTGGCGGCCGGGGAGCCCCGGCTGCGGGTGCTGCGCCGGGACGTGAACAGCGGCGGCTGCGGCAGCCCGCGCAACGACGGCATCGACGCGGTGGCGGCACCGTACGTGATGTTCCTGGACAGCGACGACGTGCTGCCGCCCGGCGCGGTGGACGCGCTGCTGGCGGCGGCCGCGGGGGCGCGCGCCGACGTCACCAGCGGGCTGTGCGTGCGCCGGGAGCTGCCCTCGGGGCGCGAAACGCCCTGGCAGGAGTCTCTCTACACGGCGCACACGGTCCTCGCGCGCCCCGCGGAGCGCCTCCGGCTGGTCCACGACACGCTGTGCGTCAACAAGCTGTACCGCACCGACTTCCTGCGCGAGCACGGCATCCGCTTCCCCGACGGCCGCTACCTCTACGAGGACATCGTCTTCACCTCGCGCGTGCTGGCCGCCGCTCCGCGCATGGCGCTCATCCCGGACCGGGTCTACGTGTGGCACGTGCGCCGGTCCGCCGAGCAGCTGTCGCTCTCCCTGGACCGGGAGCGGATCGAGAACTGGCAGGCGCGCACGGCGGCGTGCGCGCTGGCGTACGAGACTCTGCTGGGCGCCGGGCAGAAGGAGCTGGCGCGGGCGGCGCGGGCGAAGTTCCTCGACCACGACGTGCGGATGTACACCCGCGAGCTGGGGCTGCGCGACGCGGACTACCAGCGCGCGTGGTGGGCGCACACCCAGGAGTACCTCGCGCGCTACGACGCCGCCGACTGGGAGCTGAACCCGGGCGCGCCGGGCCGCGTGATCGCCCGCGTCGTCCAGGAGGCGCCCGCGCCGCGCGACCTGCCCCGTCTGCGGGAACTGGCCGCGCGCCCGGCACGGCTGCTGCCGCCGTACGCGCGGGACGCCGACGGCGTCCCCGTCTGGTCCGCCGACCTCCCGCGGGTCACCCTGGCACCACTGCTGACCCGCCCCGCCGGCGCCCTCCCGCTCACGGTGGACGCGGAACTGGACGTACGCGCGCGTGACTCACGGCTGCGTCTGCGGCTGCGCGAGCTGTACGGCCGGGTGGCCGAGGCCGGGCCGCGCGAGCTGGACGTGGCCTGGACGGCGCGCGAGAACGACACGCACACGCGGGCGCGCACGACGGTCCAGCTCACGCCCTCTCCCGCGGGGACGGCCGCGGACGCCGACACGGGCAGCTGGACGGCCGAGGTGCCGGTCGACCTGGCCGCGCTCGGCGCGGGGACCTGGGACCTGCGGCTCACCGTGCACTTCGCGGACGGCGCCCGGCGGGACCTCACGGCGCACGCCCTGAAGGGCGCCGGCCGGCTGCGCCGACGCGCCCTGCCGAGCCTGCGGCACGGACTGCTGCTGGTCCAGCCGTACGCGACCCACTCCGGCGCGCTGGCCCTGCGGCTGGCGAACGGCGTGGCCGGGGTGGCGCGGGTGGTACGCAGACGCCTGAAGCGCCTGCTGCGCTAGTCCGGCCGCCGCGCGCGTGCCGCCGCGCACCTGCCGCGCGGGTACCGCACACCTGCTGCTTCACTGGAAGACGCCCGCTGCTCCACCGAGCGGTTCCACGGGCCAACGGACAAGAGGACGGCCTTTCCATGACCTGGCTGATCACCGGCGGTGCCGGATACATCGGGGCACATGTCGTACGAGCGATGACCGAGGCGGGCGAACGCGCGGTCGTGTACGACGACCTGTCGACGGGCATCGCCGAGCGCGTGCCGGCGGAGGTCCCCCTGGTGCGCGGCTCCACGCTGGACGCGGACCTGCTGGCCCGCACCATCGCAGAGCACGAGATCAGCGGGGTCGTGCACCTGGCGGCGAAGAAGCAGGTCGGCGAGTCGGTGGAGCTGCCGCTGCACTACTACCGGGAGAACGTGGAGGGCCTGCGGGTCCTGCTGGAGGCGGTGACGGCGGCGGAGGTCCCGTCCTTCCTGTTCTCCTCCTCGGCGGCGGTCTACGGCATGCCGGACGTCGACCTGGTGACGGAGGAGACGCCGTGCGTCCCCCTCTCCCCCTACGGCGAGACCAAGCTGGCCGGCGAGTGGCTGGTCCGCGCGACGGGCCGGGCCACGGGCCTGTCCACGGCCTCTCTGCGCTACTTCAACGTGGCGGGCGCGGCGGCCCCGGAACTCGCCGACACCGGCGTGTTCAACCTGATCCCGATGGTCTTCGAGAAGCTCACCGAGGGCGCGCCGCCGCGCATCTTCGGCGACGACTACCCGACGCCGGACGGCACCTGCGTGCGTGACTACATCCACGTGGTCGACCTGGCCGAGGCGCACGTCACCGTGGCCCGCGCCCTGCGCTCGGCGCCCGGCACCGACCTGACGCTGAACATCGGCCGCGGCGAGGGCGTGTCCGTCCGCGAGATGATCGACCGCATCAACGCGGTCACCGGCTACGACCGCGCCCCGACGGTCACCCCGCGCCGCCCCGGCGACCCGGCCCGGGTCGTCGCCTCGGCGGAGCGCATCGCCACCGAACTGGGCTGGCAGGCCAAGTACGACGTCCACGACATGATCACCTCGGCGTGGGAGGGCTGGGTCCACCACCACCCCGAAGCGGCGAGGTCGTAGACCCACCGCAGAAAACCGGCCACGGGTGGCCGGACGCCCCGGGGCGGCGCCGGCTCAGCGCCGCCCCCGGCCACAGCCGTGGTGGACAGCCCCCGGGAGCACACGTTCCCGCAAGGGAGATCCCGGGGGTACGAGCCTCACGACCACCGCCGCACAGACACGGCCGCCCCGGCACAGCCCAGGCTCCCGACCGGCCACCACCGTCGGAGCTCCCGGGGCCACGGACTTCACCGCCGCCGTGGAGGCGCGGGCTCGGGATCGCCCCGCGGACACCCCCTGCGCGGGCGCGCGTGTCCCCCGCGTACGGCTCACGACAACCACCGCCGCCCGCCGCAGAGGTACAGCGCGTCGTCCCCGGCTGCCGGAGACCCGCCCCGACGGCACGGGCCCCGCCGTTCCCCGCGCCCCCGGACGCCGCAGCCGCCCCCGGCCAACGCGCACCCGCGCCCGTCCGCCGCTCAGCCCGACGGCGTCACAACGCCTTCAGCGCTCCCGCCGTGGCCCGGGCGAGCTGCTCCAGGTAGCCCTTGGGCGGCTTCGGGGAGCGGATGACGACCGCGCGCCAGTACAGCGGGCCCGAGATCAGGTCCAGGGCGAGGTCGGGGTCGAGACCCGGCCGTACCTCTCCCCGCGCCTCCGCCGCCGCCACGATCTTGCTGGCCACACCCTCCTGGCCGTCGCGCAGGGCCTTCTGGAAGGCCTCGGCGATGTCGGGAGTGCGGGCCGCCTCGGCCTGGAGGTCGGGGATGATCTGCGAGGCCACCGGGTGGCGCAGGGCGCGCGAGGTGACTTCGTACAGGAGACGGAGATCCTGCTCCAGGGAGCCCGTGTCCGGGACCGGCAGGCCCAGTACCGCCATCGCCGAGACCACGTCCAGCACCAGGTGCAGCTTGGAGCGCCACCGCCGGTACACCGCGGTCTTGCCGACGCCCGCCCGGCGCGCGATGCCCTCGATGGACATGCGGGCGTAGCCCACCGCCGCGAGTTCCTCGAAGACCGCGGCCCGGATGGCCTCGGTCACGTCCTCCCGGAGCACGGCTGCCCCGGCGGGAGCCCGGCGCGGCGGACGGTTCCGCGTCTCGTCGGCGTTCGTCGTCATGCTCACAGCATAGGTCCGTGACGACGAAACGGTTGCGTTCCGACGTCGATTGGTTCTAGTCTCACGTTGCGACGATACGGTCCCGTCTCGACGTAAGAGAACGTGAAGAGAAGCGTAAGGAAACGTCGGACAAGGCGGGACCCACCGACGCGTCCCTGCGGCAGCCGGCCGCGGCATCCCCCCTCCCCCGAGCGAAAGCAGCGGATGTGAGCCAGGTCCTCGACACACCGCCCCCCACCCAGGTCCCGGAAGAAGACCTCGCGGCACTGGCGGCCCGGCACGGCCTGACGGTCAGCGGGGCGCGACCCTCCCTGCCCGCGTACGTCCGCCAGCTGTGGGACCGGCGCCACTTCATCACCGCCTTCGCCACCGCCAAGCTCACCGCCCAGTACAGCGAGGCGAAGCTCGGCCAGATCTGGCAGGTCATGACCCCGCTGCTGAACGCGGCGGTCTACTACTTCATCTTCGGCGTGCTGCTCGGCACCAAGAAGGGCGTCCCGGACTACGTGCCGTTCCTGGTCACCGGCGTGTTCGTGTGGACGTTCACGCAGAGTTCGATCCAGGTCGGCACCCGGGCGATCTCGGGCAACCTCGGCCTGGTGCGCGCCCTGCACTTCCCGCGCGCCGCCCTGCCGATCTCCTTCTGCATCCAGCAGCTCCAGCAGCTGCTGTTCTCGATGGCCGCGCTGGTCGTCATCCTGCTCTGCTTCGGCCTGCCGGTCACCGCGTCCTGGCTGCTGGTGATCCCCGCGCTGGTCCTGCAGTTCGTCTTCAACGCGGGGATGTCGCTGATCATGGCGCGGTTGGGCGCCAAGACCCCGGACATCGCCCAGCTGATGCCGTTCGTGCTGCGCACCTGGATGTACGTGTCCGGCGTGATGTGGAGCATCCACACCCTCACCAAGAAGGACCACCTGCCGCACATCGTCACGGTCCTGCTGGAGACGAACCCGGCCGCGGTCTACATCGACCTCATGCGCTACGCCCTCATCGCGAGCTTCAAGGCCAAGGAGCTGCCGCCGCACGTGTGGCCGACGGCGATCGCCTGGGCCCTGGTCGTCGGCGTCGGCGGCTTCATCTACTTCTGGAAGGCAGAGGAGAAGTACGGCCGTGGCTGAGCAGACTCCCCAGAACCCCGAGACCGCCAGCGCCGACGGGATCGAGGAGACCCCCGACGAGCGTCTGATGCGCGAGCGGCGCGAGCGCCTCGCGAAGGCCGAGAAGATCCCCACCGTCGTCTGCGACGGCGTCGACATCGTCTACCGGGTCAACGGCACCGGAGGCGGACGCGGCTCCGCCACCGCCGCCCTCAACCGCATCCTGCGGCGCAAGCAGGCCGAGAAGGCCGCGGGCGTGCGCCGGGTGCACGCGGTGAAGAACGTGTCGTTCGTCGCGTACAAGGGCGAGGCGATCGGCCTCATCGGCACCAACGGCTCCGGCAAGTCCACCCTGCTCAAGGCCGTCGCCGGCCTGCTGCCGGTGGAGAACGGCCACATCTACACCAACGGCCAGCCCTCCCTGCTCGGCGTCAACGCGGCGCTGATGAACGACCTGACGGGCGAGCGCAACGTCTACCTCGGCGGCCTCGCCATGGGCATGTCCCGCGAGGAGGTCAAGGAGCGATATCAGGACATCGTCGACTTCTCCGGCATCAACGAGAAGGGCGACTTCATCACCCTGCCGATGCGCACCTACTCCTCCGGTATGGCCGCCCGGCTGCGGTTCTCCATCGCCGCCGCCAAGGACCACGACGTCCTGCTGATCGACGAGGCCCTCGCCACCGGCGACCGCAGGTTCCAGATGCGCTCGGAGGACCGGATCCGCGAGCTGCGCGCCACGGCGGGCACGGTCTTCCTGGTCAGCCACAACAACAAGTCGATCCGCGACACCTGCGAGCGCACCATCTGGCTGGAACGCGGCGAGCTGCGCATGGACGGGCCGACCGAGGACGTCATGAAGGAGTACGAGGCCTTCACCGGCGACAAGGGCGACAAGAAGAAGGCGGCCTGACCGCCCAGGTAAGCACACCGCAAGAAAGATTGTAAGAAGGCGGCTGAAAAGTTACGCCGGAAGAAACCCCAGGCCACGGAAGCTCGTCTTCCACTCTGGGCCCCTCATCCGGCCGTCCTCTTACTCCACCCCCGGTTATCCTTTTCATACGCTTAGTGACAGTATGTTATGAAGGGTGGCCAACCCAACGACCTAAGGAGTCCATCGCGATGCCCCAACTCAGCGTCATCGTCTACGGACCGAACGCACAGGGGCATCTGACAGAGCTGCTGGACTCCGTGGAAGCCCACCCGCTCCTCGACGCCGAGATCATCGTCGCCGCCGTCGGCGACTGGGCGCGGGAGACGGCCGAGGGCCACGCCCCCGAGACGATCGTCGTCCCCCTGCCGCAGGGCACCGGCGACGCGGCGGCCCGCGCGGCCGGCGCCGCCCGCGCCTCCGGCCGCTGGCTGCACTTCGTGCACGCCAAGGACGGCCTGCCGGCCGGCGCCCCGCGGCAGATCGCCGAGCGCACCGCCGAGCTGGACGCCGACCCCGGCGCCCCGGTCGACGTACTCCTCTTCGACCACGTCGTCACCACCTGGCAGACCGCCGCCCGCGCCTCGCGCGACGGCCGGCTCCTCGCCGCCGTCGGCCGCGAGGGCCTGCCCCTGAACGAGTCCGCGGACCTGCTGCGCCTCACCCCGATCCTCGGCAACCGCGCGCTGCGCGCCGACTTCTGGCGGGCGCACGAGGAGCAGCTCACCACCGACGACGAGCCGCGCGCCGCCCACGCGAGCCTGCTGCACGCCGGCCGCGTCGCCTGCCTGAACCAGGCGGCGTACGAGGACCGCGAGCTGCGCCCCGAGAGCCTGCCGCCGCTCGACCCCGCGGACCGCTTCGCGCTCATCGACCGCTACGAGTCGCTGCTCCCCCTCACCAAGGACCGCCGCGCCACCCGCGCGGTGCTCTACGACCTGATGATGCGCGACCTGGTGCGCACCTTCGCCGGTGAGAACCTGCCCGACGCGGTCGCCCGCGAGTTCTTCCGCCGCGCCTCCCTCGCCGCCGTCCGCTGGCGCCCCGAGCACCACGAGCGCCCGGCGGGCGTCGAGGGCGTACGGCACGCGCTGCTGGAGGAGGGCGCGTACACCAAGTACCGCGCGTTCCAGGCCGCCAACCGCACCCGCCGCGCCGCCAAGAAGGCCGTGAAGGACCGGAAGAAGGAGCTGGGCGCCAAGCTGCGCGACCAGCAGTACAACCGCGCCCTGAGCCGTCCGGTCAACCCGCACCTGGCCGTGTTCGCCGCCTACTGGGAGCGCGGTGTGGCCTGCAACCCGGCCGCGATCGCCGCCAAGATGGCCGAACTGGCCCCGCACATCCACCCGGTGTGGGTGGTGTCGAAGAGCAACGAGGCCCTGCTGCCGCCCGGCACCGACTACGTCATCCCCGGCACCCGGCGCTACTGGGAGACCCTGGCTACCGCCAAGTACCTGGTGAACAACGTCAACTACCCCAACGCGGTGGTCAAGCGCCCCGACGCCGTCCACCTCCAGACCCACCACGGCACCCCGCTCAAGCGCATGGGCCTGGACCAGCTGGAGCACCCGGCCGCCGCCAAGGGCCTGGACTTCGACGCCCTGCTGGCCCGCATCGACAAGTGGGACTACAGCGTCAGCGCCAACAGCCACTCCACCCGCATGTGGGAGCGGGCCTACCCGGCCCGCTACACCTCGCTGGACTACGGCTACCCGCGCAACGACGTCTTCTACACGGCCACCGCCGAGGACGTGCGCGCCGCCCGCCGCCGCCTCGGCATCGCCCCCGGCAAGAAGGCCGTGCTCTACGCCCCGACGCACCGCGACTACGAGGCCGGCTTCACCCCGCGCCTGGACCTCGCCGAATTCGCCGACCGGCTCGGCGAGGACACGGTCCTGCTGGTGCGCGCCCACTACTTCTACGGCGGCGCCGCCTCCCCGCTCACCGGTCTGCGCCGCTCCGGGCGGATCATCGACGTCTCCTCCTACGACCCCGTCGAGGAGCTGTGCCTGGCCGCCGACGCGCTGGTCACGGACTACTCGTCGATCATGTTCGACTACGCCAACCTGGACCGCCCGATCGTCGTCTACGCCGACGACTGGGAGACGTACCGGACCACCCGTGGCGTCTACTTCGACCTGATGGAAGACCACCCCGGCCAGGTCGCGCGCACCCAGGAGGAGCTGACGGAGATCTTCGTCTCCGGCGCCTGGCGCGACGAGAACGCGGCGAAGGCACGGGCGGCGTTCCGCCGCCGGTTCTGCGAGTACGACGACGGCCGCGCGGCCGAGCGGGTCGTACGCCGGGTGTTCCTGGGCGAGCCGGAGGAGTCCCTGCCCCCGGTGCTCCCGCTGGAGGAACGCACCCCCGCCCCGACCCCCGAGGAGGCCTCGGCATGACGACCCCGACCTCGATCCCCGACGTCACGGTCACCGTCATCGTCTTCAACGACGCGGAGCGCCTGCCCCGGGCGGTGGAGTCGCTGCGCGCGCAGACGCACGCGAACATCGAGATCATCATCAGCGACGACCACTCCACCGACGACACGCCCGCCGTGGCGCGCCGGCTGGAGGCGCAGGACGCGCGCGTGCGCTATCTCCGTCTGCCGGAGAACAGCGGCGGCTGCAGCGCCCCGCGCAACCGGGCCATCGAGATCGCCCGGGCGCCGTACCTGATGTTCCTCGACAGCGACGACGAACTCCCCGCCAACGCCGTGGAGTTGCTGCTCGCCGCGCACCGCGAGCGCGAGGTCGACTTCACCATGGGCGCGGTGCGCCGGGTGCGGGTCGACAACGGCAGGCGCTCGACGTGGATGCCGCACGTCGTGAGCGAGAAGCGCACGGTCGAGGGCATCGAGAAGGATCCGCGCCTGCTGTTCGAGCACCTGTCGACCAGCAAGATGTACGCCCGCTCCTTCCTCGACCGGCACAACCTGCGCTTCCCCGAGGGCATCCACTACGAGGACCAGCTGTTCTCGGCCCAGGCCTACTGCCTGGCGAAGGCGTTCACGATCATCCCGGACCCGGTGTACGTCTGGTACATCGACCCGTACGCGGCGGCCGCCTCGGCGTCCATCTCCAACCAGCGCCACAAGGTCCAGAACGTGCAGGACCGGGTCAACGTCCAGCGCATGATCGACGACTTCCTGATCGAGAGCGGACACGCGGGGCTGCGCGAGGACAAGGACTTCAAGTTCCTCAAGCACGACTTCCGGATGTACGCGGGTGACCTGCCCTACCGCGACGAGGAGTGGATGCGCTCCTTCGCCGAGATCATGAACCCGTACCTGGAGACGCTGGCCGACGGCGCCTACACCCGGCTGCCGCGCGCCGAGCGGGTGGTGCTTGAGCTGCTGCGGGACGGCCGCCTGGCCGACGCCCAGCTCGCCGCGCGCGGTCTGGGCAACGGGGTGGCTCCCCGCCAGGTGACGGCCGACGCCTCCGGTGTCCCGTACTGGGGCGAGGAGGTCCCCTCCTCGGACCGTGCCCGCCGCGAACTGGACCTGTCCGACCTGGAGTTGGACACGCGGCCGTTCCCGAGCGCGCAGTTCCGCCACGAGATCACGGCCCTGGAGCGGGGCCGCGGGGCGACGCTCACGCTCTCGATCCGCACGTACGACCCGGGCCTGCGCCTCCCGGTGGGGCCGCAGCGCGCCGGCCTGCTGCTGTCGCCCGGCAACCGCCGGATGACGGTCCCGTTCCGGCTGGACCCGGTCAGCCCCGGCCTCTTCGAGGGCACGGTCCGCCTGGACCTCGCGGCGGCCCCCGTCCCCCTCCAGGGCTTCGAGGGCATCCGCCACCCCCAGGTCCGCCTCCAGCAGCAAGGCCTGGCCCACTCGGGCGTCCTGCTGGCCCCCCTGGACTTCCCGACGATGACGGCCCGCGTCGACTACCGCTCCGGCGCCACCCCGCACCAGGTCACGATAGAGCCGGAGGGCCGCAACCCCGGCCGCCTGCAGGTGCGCTGGCGCCCGGTGGGCGTGACGGCCAAGGTGATCCGTCCGGTGGTGCGGAAGGTCGCGCGGCCGAAGGTGCGCAAGGCCGCGAAGCTGCTGTCGAGTGTGCTGAGGTAGCCGTCGGCGCCGTTGTGGAAGGGGCGCGGGGAGCTTCCCCGCGCCCCTTCGGGCTGTCACAGGACTCGGTACAGGACCTGGTGCCCGGGACCCGTGGTGACCTTCTTCAGGCCCGGCCCGGCCAGCCTCTTGGGGCCCACGACCCACCGCACCTTGTAGGTCCGCAGGATCGACCGCCGCACGGCGGGAGACGTGTCGGTGGCGAAGTACCGTGCCACCGCGGCGTCCCGCTTCGCCTCGTCCGGAAGGAAGAAGTCGGGGTAGCCGGGAGTCACGGTGTACGGGCCGTACGCGGGGATCTGGCGGGCCGGGAACGTCTGGGCCATCACCACGTCGCCGTACTTCACCCACGGTGTGAGCCAGTGGTAGCCCACCCACGGCTCGTGGTACTTGTCGGCGACGGCCGACGGCAGCGCGCTCTTCGGGACCACGTATCCGAGCGTGCCGGCCTGCGTCCAGGCGCCCGCGGCCAGGACGGCGCCGAGCACGCACGCCGCGCCGGTCCTCCACGCCCGCCGTCCCGCCGCCACGGCTTCGAGCGCGGCCGCGAGCTGCGCCGGGATCAGGGCGGCGGGCAGCGCTCGGCCCCAGGAGTAGTGGCCGCTCAGACCGCCCGCGGCGAACATCAGCGCGCCCAGGACGAAGAACAGGACCAGCGGATCCCAGCGGTCCCGCCGAAAGCGCAGGACCAGGGCCGCCACGCCCAGCAGGACGAAACCGAAGTGCCCGGCCAGGTGCTGGTAGAGCGGCTTGTGGACGGCCTCCAGATCCGCGCCCGCCGAGAAGAGCGAGAAGAAGTCGTAGTACGGCCACAGGCCCAGCACCAGCATGCCCAGCGCCGACGCGGCGGCCAGCCGCAGCAGCGCCGGACGGGACGGCCGCGCCGCGACCACCATCGCCAGCGCCCCGAGGGACGCCACGACACCGGTGAACTGGTGGCAGAGCAGGACCGCCGCCCAGAGCACGCCCAGGGCGAGCCACTTCGCCCACGCGGCCGGCTCCGGCTCACGCAGCGTGCGCGTGAGCCACGCCCAGAAGTGGAAGGTGAGGCCGAGCGCGAACACGCTCGGGTACGACACCGTCAGCGCCAGCGAGTTCAGGCCCACGAAGCCGGACCAGTTGAACAGCACCGGGCCCCACAGCAGGACCAGGCTCAGCAGGGCGAGGGCGGGGGCCGCGCGGTGGGCGCTGAGCGTGCGGACGTACGACCACACGCCCGTGACCAGCAGAGCGAGGCCGACGACCGCGGCGACACGCAGGACGACGAACACCGAGAGGCCGGTCAGTTTGGCGAACACGCCCAGGACCAGCATCCACGGCGAGTAGTACGGGCTCGGCGTGTCCGCGTCGACCAGCGGATTGCCGGGGTGCAGCAGATCGTGGCTCAGACGCTGGACGGTGGCCGCGTGCATGCCGAGGTCGCCCGCCCAGGGGAGGCGGACGATCACGAGGAGCAGCAGCACCACGACGAGCGCGGCGAGGGCCTGCGGCAGTACCCGGCCGACCCGCGCGGTGGTGTTCTGCGGTGGCACCGTGCGGCTCACGGGCTCGGTGTCAGACGGTGCGGCTTGCATTCTGCCGACCCTAGCCGAGATTTCTTAAGGGTCGGCAAGAAGCGGGACGCCCCGGGCGCTGGGGCCCGGGGCGTCTGTCACTGCCGTGCGGAGCTCACGAGTGCGTGCGCAGCAGCGTCCGCATCGTGCGCATCGCCACCGACAGGTTGGCGAGGTCGAAGGTCTCCGAACCGCGGATCTCCTCCAGGGTGGTGCGCGCCCGGCTCAGGATGGGCGCGTTCTTCTGCTCCCACGCCTTGAAGCGCTGCTCGGGCGTCGACGTGCCGTTGCCGACCGCGAGGACGTCCGCGCACAGCGCCGCGTGCGCCGCGTACAGGTCCTCGCGGATGGAGGCGCGGGCCATGGACTGCCAGCGGTCGTTGCGGGGCAGCTCGATGATGCGGTCCATCAGCTGGCTGATGCCCAGCCGGTCGGCGAGGTCGTAGTAGACCTCGGCGACGTCGAGCGGCTCCTTGCCCATGCGGTCGGCCACCGAGACGATGTCCAGCGCCGGGAAGGCGGAGGAGAACCCGGCCACGCGCGTGGCCAGCTCGTCCGGGACGCCGGCCGCGGACAGCTCGTCGTACACGTGCTGGTACCACTCCAGGTCCGCGCCGCGCAGCAGCTTCGGCAGCTCCTGCCAGACCCGCTCGACGCGCTCGGCGAAGAACTCGACCGTCTCGGCGAGCTGGAGCGGCTGCGGCCGGTTGTTGAGCAGCCAGCGCGTGCCGCGCTCGACCAGGCGGCGCGAGTGCAGCCGGATCCGGGTCTGGACGGCCGCGTCGACCCTGTTGTCCAGGGCCTCCACCGCGTCCCACACCGGCGCCGAGCAGAAGATCGCGCGGGCCGCGGTCTGCGCCCGGACGATCTCCTCCAGGGAGGCGCCGGTCTCCTCGCGCAGACGGTGCAGGTACGTCGTACCGCCCGTGTTGACCGTGTCGTTGACCAGCACCGTCGTGGTGATCTCGCGGCGCAGCGGGTGGTTGTCGATCGCCTCGGCGAACTGCTCGCGCAGCGCCGAGGGGAAGTAGGCGTGCAGCAGGCCGCGCAGGTACGGGTCGTCCGGCAGCGAGGTCCGCAGCAGCTCCTCGGCGACCGTGATCTTCGTGTACGCGAGGACGACGGCCGTCTCCGGGCTGGTCAGGCCCTGGCCCTGGCCGAGGCGCTCGCGGATCTGGCGGTCGGTCGGCAGGAACTCCAGCGCCCGGTCCAGGTGGCCCTCGCGCACCAGGTGGCGCAGGAACCGCTGCTGGGCGTGGAGCATGGCGCCCGCCTGCGAGAGGGCGTTGGCCAGGGCGGTGTTCTGCGCGTAGTTGTTGCGCAGCACCAGCGCGCCGACCTCGTCGGTCATCTCGGCGAGGATCTTGTTGCGCTGCTTGACGGTCATGTCGCCCTCGGCGACCAGGCCGTTCAGCAGGATCTTGATGTTCACCTCGTGGTCGGAGGTGTCCACACCGGCGCTGTTGTCGATCGCGTCCGTGTTGATCTTGCCGCCGTGCAGGGCGAACTCGATGCGGCCGAGCTGGGTCAGACCGAGGTTGCCGCCTTCGCCGACGACCTTGACGCGCAGGTCCCGGCCGTCGACGCGGATGGCGTCGTTGGCCTTGTCGCCGACGTCGGCGTTGGACTCCGCGGACGACTTCACGTACGTGCCGATGCCGCCGTTCCACAGCAGGTCGACCGGCGCCTCGAGGATCGTCCGCATCAGGTCGGCCGGGGTCATCTTGGTGACCTTGCCCTCGATGCCGAGGGCCTCGCGGATGTGGGCGTTGAGCGGGATCGACTTGGCACTGCGCGGGAAGATCCCGCCGCCCGTCGACAACAGCTCGGTGTTGTAGTCCGCCCAGGAGGAGCGGGGCAGCTCGAACAGCCGGCGCCGCTCGGCGTACGAGGTGGCCGCGTCCGGGGTGGGGTCGATGAAGATGTGCCGGTGGTCGAAGGCGGCGACCAGGCGGATGTGCTCGGAGAGCAGCATGCCGTTGCCGAACACGTCGCCGGACATGTCGCCGATGCCGACGACCGTGAAGTCCTCGCTCTGCGTGTCCACGCCCAGCTCGCGGAAGTGCCGCTTGACGGACTCCCAGGCGCCGCGCGCGGTGATGCCCATGCCCTTGTGGTCGTACCCGGCCGAGCCGCCGGAGGCGAAGGCGTCGCCCAGCCAGAAGTCGTAGCTCTCGGCGACGCCGTTGGCGATGTCCGAGAAGGTCGCGGTGCCCTTGTCGGCGGCGACCACCAGGTAGGTGTCGTCGCCGTCGTGCCGGACCACGTCCTGCGGCGGGACGACCTCTCCGGCGACCATGTTGTCGGTGATGTCGAGCAGGGCCGAGATGAACGTCTTGTAGCTGGCGATGCCCTCGGCGAGCCAGGCGTCGCGGTCCTTCGCCGGGTCCGGCAGCTGCTTGGCGACGAAGCCGCCCTTGGCGCCGACCGGCACGATGACGGTGTTCTTCACCATCTGCGCCTTGACCAGTCCGAGGATCTCCGTGCGGAAGTCCTCGCGCCGGTCGGACCAGCGCAGGCCGCCGCGCGCGACCTTGCCGAAGCGCAGGTGGACGCCCTCGACGCGCGGCGAGTACACCCAGATCTCGAACGCCGGGCGCGGTGCCGGAAGGTCCGGGATGGCCTGCGGGTCGAACTTCATGGAGACGTAGTCGTGCGGCGTGCCGGCGGCCGTCTCCTGGAAGAAGTTCGTGCGCAGGGTCGCCTTGATGACGGTGAGGAAGGAGCGCAGGATCCGGTCCTCGTCCAGGCTGGCCACCTGGTCCAGGGCCGCGTCCAGCTCCTCCAGCAGCGCGTCCACGATCTCCATCCCGGCCTTCTGCCGGTCCGGGGACATCCGCGCCTCGAACAGCGAGATCAGCAGCCGCGTGGTGTGGACGTTGTTGCGGAGGGTGTCCTCCATGTAGTCCTGCGAGAAGGTCGAACCGGCCTGCCGCAGGTACTTGGCGTAGGCGCGCAGCACCATCGCCTGCCGCCAGGACAGCCCGGCGCTCAGCACGAGTGCGTTGAAGCCGTCGTTCTCGGCCTTGCCGGTCCAGGTCGCGGCGAAGGCCTCCTGGAAGCGCTCGCGGGCGTCGTCACCGAGGTTCTCGCCGCCGCTCGCCGACGGGGGCACGCGCAGACCGAAGTCGTAGATCCAGGCGGTCGTGCGGTCCGCGCACCGCAGCTCGTACGGCCGCTCGTCGGTGACCTCGACGCCGAGGCGGCTGAGCACCGGCAGCACGTGCGAGAGGGAGACCGAGCCGCCCTTCTGGTAGATCTTGAAGCGGCGCTCCTCGGGACCCGCGCCCACCGGCTCGTACAGGCTGAGGCTGAAGGTCCGGTCCTCGCCGAGCTGCTCCAGGTGGACCAGGTCGGCGACCGCGGCACGCGGCGTGTGGTCGGCCTTGTAGCCCTCGGGGAAGGCGTGGTTGTAGCGGCGCAGCACCTCGGCCGCGCGCTCCTCGCCGCACTCGGCGGTCAGCGCCTCGGCGAACGCGTCGGCCCAGGAGCGGGCGGCCTCGACCAGGCGGGCCTCGATGCGCTCCTTGTCGGTCTCCGACAGCTCGGGCAGCACCGTGCCCGGCGGGACGCGGACGACGAAGTGCAGCCGGGACAGGATCGACTCGGTGTTCCAGGCGGTGAAGTCGACGCTGACGCCGCCCAGCTCCTCCTTCAGGATCTCGATGATCCGCAGCCGGACGCCGGTGGTGTAGCGGTCGCGCGGGAGGTAGACGAGGGCCGAGTAGTAGCGCCCGTACTCGTCCTGGCGCAGGTACAGCCGCAGCCGGCGCCGCTCCTGGAGGTAGAGCACGCTCGTGACGATGGACTGCAGTTCGGCGACGGGGGTCTGGAACAGCTCGTCGCGCGGGTAGGTCTCCAGGATCTGCAGCAGGTCACGGCCGTCGTGGCTGTTGGGCGAGAACCCGGCGAGGTCCAGCACCTCGTCCACCTTGCGGCGGATGACGGGGACCCGGCGCACCGACTCGGTGTACGCGGCGGAGGAGAACAGACCGAGGAAGCGGCGCTCCCCGACGACGTTGCCGTCCGCGTCGAACTGCTTGACGCCGACGTAGTCCAGGTACGACGGCCGGTGCACGGTGGCGCGGCTGTTCGCCTTGGTCAGCACGAGCAGCTTGTGCTCGCGGGCCTTGGCGCGGGCGTCGGCGGGCAGCCGTTCGAAGGAGGGGCTGACCGGGTGCTGGTCGTCCTCGGCGTGCTGCGGGTCGGAGCGCAGGATGCCGAGGCCGGTGCCGGGCACGGCGGCGAGCGTGTCGTCGTCGCGCAGCTGGTACTCGCGGTAGCCGAGGAAGGTGAAGTGGTCGTCGGAGAGCCAGCGCAGCAGCTCGCGCGCCTCCTCGACGTCGGCCTCGGACAGGTCGCCGGGGGCGGGGTCGCTCGGCAGCTCGTCGGCGATCCGGGTGGCCGTGCCGCGCATCTTCTCCCAGTCCTCGACGGCCTCACGGACGTCGGACAGGACGCGCAGCAGGTCGGCGGTGATCTGCTTCAGGTCGGCGCGGTCGGTCTCGCGGTCGATCTCGACGTGGATCCACGACTCGAAGTGCGCGTCGTGCGGGAGGTCACCGCCGGGCGGGGTCGGCAGGACGTCGAGCAGCTTGCCGGTCAGATCGCGTCGGACGACGAACTGCGGGTGGACGACGACGTGGATGCCGCGCCCCTGCCGGGTCAGCTCGTTGGTGACGGAGTCGACGAGGAAGGGCATGTCGTCGGTGACGACCTCCACGACGGTGTGGCTGCAGGTCCACCCGTTCTCCTCGACGGTCGGGGTGTGGACCCGCACGTTCGCCGTGCCCTGGGGGCGGTTCTCGGCGAGCCGGTAGTGCGAGACCGCGGCGCCGAAGACGTCGACCGGGTCGCGGTCGGCGAGGTCTTCCGGGGCGGTGTGCAGGTAGTAGCGCTGGAGGAACGCGAGCACGGACTCGCTGTCCGGGGTGTCCGGGGAGCCCTCGTCCGCGGTCCCGGTCGGTAGGTGCCCCCCGACCGGGCTGTTCTCAGCTACCCGAGCGGCCCTCTCCAGCAGCTCGGCCTTGGCTTCGTCCAGCTTGGTCTGCATTGTCCTCTGGCTCCTGTCGCGCGCCGTTGCGTGACGTAGAAGGAAGTACGGTCTCTTTCCCTCCGGCTCGACGCCACAGCCCGGGGTGTCCGGACCGTTCCGACGCTATGCCGCGAGGTGAGATGAGCGGGGGGAATTCGGCCATTGTCGGCACGCCTGTCCGATGTGACGCTGCTCTCAGCGCCGTCGTGTCCAGGGGTGACCGCGTCGTCCCGGGAGCCCCTGTGGCCCCGCCCCGCCCGCGAGGACCAGCGACCGCCGCCCGGCCACGGAGGTGTTCCGTGCAACCCGGGCGCAGGGCAGGGACACGATCGTCCCCGCGAGCTATCGCGCTGATCACGCCACAAGGCTATCGCTCCTCACCCCGGGCCCGTCATGAGCCGTATGTGTACAAAACCGGGGGTGGAAGTTTGACGTTCTGCACAGCGGCGGGACGCGGTCCGGTGGCGTATCCCGGTAGGCACGGTGCCTGCCCGGGTAGGTGTCAGTGCGCACTTCCGAGAGTGCGCCCCCGCCTGTCTGGAGGAGCCGACATGCCCCCGAAGGTCCTGATCGTCACCGGCGACGCAGCGGAGTCCCTCGAAGTCCTCTACCCCTACCAGCGCCTGCGCGAGGAGGGCTACGACGTCCACATCGCCGCCCCCACCCGCAAGACCCTGCGCTTCGTCGTCCACGACTTCGAACCCGGTTACGACACCTACACCGAGAAGCCCGGCTACACCTGGCCCGCCGACCTGGCCTTCGCCGACGTCGACCCCGGTGAGTACGCGGCCCTCGTCATCCCCGGCGGCCGGGCTCCCGAGTACCTGCGCAACGACCCCGAGCTGCGCAAGATCCTCAAGGCGTTCTTCGACTCCGACAAGCCCGTCGCCCAGATCTGCCACGGCCCGCTGCTCACCGCGGCGATCGACTCCCTGCGCGGCCGCCGCGTCACCGCCTACCCCGCCCTCGAACCGGACATGCAGGCGGCCGGCGCGGGCTTCCAGGACACCGAGGCGGTCGTGGACGGCACCCTGGTCTCCTCCCGGGCCTGGCCCGACCACCCGGCCTGGATGCGGGAGTTCCTGAAGGTGCTGCGCGCGACGGCCCCGGCGGACTGAGGCACGAGCGACCCGGCCGCAGAACCGGAGGAGCGCCGGCGGGCGCGGGCCGGGAGGCCGGGGGCCGGGGGCCGGGGCCGCCAAAGCGGTGCCGGCTTCCCGCTACGCCGCTATGCGGTGGGCTTCCCGCACCGCGTCCGCCAGCGTGTCCACCACCGGCACCCCCACCGCTTCCAGGCTGGCCCGGCTGTGCGACCCCCCGGTGTACAGCACGGCCCGCGCGCCCGCTTCCCGCGCCGCGACCGCGTCGTCCGCCGCGTCCCCGATCACCACGGTCCGCGTCGGCTCCACGCCGTCCCCGAGCGCCTCCAGATGCCGCACCATGTGCTCGGCCTTGCTGCCCCCGGACGGCCCCGTGCGCCCCTCGACCCGCAGGAAGTGCGCTTCGATGCCGAACCCCCGCACCAGCGGCACCAGTTCCTCATGCCCGTACATGCTCAGCAGCGACTGGCTGTGCCCGGCCGTCCGCCACCCGGCGAGCAGCTCCGCCGCGCCCTCGGCCAGCGCGCACCTCCCCCGCGCTTGCGCGTAGTGCCGATGGAACACCCCGTCCATCAGCTCCCACTCGGCGTCGGTCGGCAGCCGTCCGAGCAGCCGCTCGTAGAACTTCGGCACCGGCACGCAGTACAGCGCCCGGTACTCCTCCAGCGTGATCGGTGCGAGCCCCAGCTCCGCGAAGGCCGCGTTCGTCGCCCCGATGATCGCGTCATTGTCGTGGAACAGCGTGCCGTTCCAGTCCCACACGATGTGCGCGCTCCCGTGCATCCCCATGCCGAAAACCGTACTAGCCCCCACTGACAATCAGCCGGGCACGAGGGGAGCAGGGGGCCGGGGGCGTCAGGCGGCGGGCCCGACCAGGTTGGGAATCTCCTGCGTGGCGTACCACAGCAGCTCGTGGTCGTCCGCCCCGTCCACGACGAACTGCGCGTCGTCGTCCCCGGCGTCCGCCGCCGCCAGAGCCTCCGCCGCCGCGGCCACGTCCTGCTCCGCGTCATCGGCGTCGACGTGCACCGCGGCCGCCTTCGCGAGCGGCACGCTCGACGTCACGGTCACCTCGCCCAGCGCGGACGGGTCCAGCCCCCGGTCCGGATCGGCGTGCGCGGCGGCGTCGGGCACGTCGACGGCGACGACGACCCGGCGGCGTACCGCGCCCGGGTCGGCCGCCAGCCGCCGCAGGGAGGCCAGCGCGGCCCGGCTGAGCGCGGCGTACTCCAGCTCCTCGATGTCCTCGGAGAGGTACCACTCGCGCAGCGCGGGCGTGACGGCGTACGCGACGAAGGGGCCGCTCCCCAGCTCACCCGTCTTGTGCGCCTCGGCGAGCGCGGGGAGGGTCAGGGGGACGTAGACGCGCATGCTGGCCGCTCTTTTCCGGATCAAGGGGGCTCGACGGCCTTCAGGATACGTGCGGGGGTCCCCTTTCGAGTCCCTGCCCACCCCCCTGATCCCGTCGACCCCGGGCCGGGGATTCACCCGGTGAACCCCCGGGATCCCGGGGTTCTTGGCGCCTCGGGTCCCCCGGATAGGCGAACTTCTCCGCCGCTTCCCGGCCGGTGCCGCCGCTCTTGCCACGCGGCTTCCCGCCCCGTACAAGATCCCCACCAGCTAGTTACCGCCCGGTACAAAACCGGGCCCGCCGAACGGGGACCCCATGAACAAGGTCATGAGCCGTACCGTCCAGCCCGGCCCGCGCCACCGCCCGCCGACCCGCCGCGACACGCGCCGCCCGGGAGGCGCCCCTGCCCGCAAGCCCCCGGCGACGAGCACCCGCGACACACCGCAGGCCATCTCCAGGAGGACGGGCCCGGCCCTCCCGGCCCCGGAAGCGGCCAAGCCCCCGCAGCGCCCCACCGACCTCTTCGCCGACCGGCTGGTGGCCGTCCTGAGCGGCCAGCGCCCCGTCCACTGGATGCTCCGCCACACCGCCGGCCGCGCGTACGACGACCTGACCCGCCTCGCCGAACGCGGCCCTCTGCGCACCCGCGGCTCCCGCCCCGTCATCCGTGACATCGGCTACTACGTCCCCTGCGACGGCGCCCTGGAGGTGTTCGCCCGCGTCTCGGCCGGCGACCAGCTCCGCGCCCTCGCCTTCCGCCTGGAACTCGGCCAGGACCTGCGCTGGCGCTGCACAGCGGTGGAAGCCGCGGCCCGCTCCCATCCCGCGCCCTGACCCCGCCCGGCACGGCGCGACACGGGCACCGCACAAGCGAAAGGCCGGGCTCCCGAAGGAACCCGGCCCTGCTCAGCGGCCGTACGACCGCGGGCGGCCGCTACTTCTTGCGGCGCCGCCCGCCCTTGGCCTGCCGACGGCGCTCGGCGCGCGTCAGGCCGTCCGACTCGGAGCGCACCGGCTCCTCGTCCTCCAGGTCGCGCTCGACGGTGCCGCCCTCGCCGTCCACCGTCGGCGCGGAGAAGTGCAGCTCCCGCCGCTGCGGGACGTCCAGGCCCTTGGCGCGGATCTCGGGACGGGCCCCCGCCTGCGCCGGCACCGTCTCCTGGGCGCCCTCGACGGCCGGCTCGGCGGCCTCGACCGGGACCTCCTCGACCTGCTGCTCGACCTGGACCTCCAGGTTGAACAGGTAGCCGACGGACTCCTCCTTGATGCCCTCCATCATCGCGGTGAACATGTCGAAGCCCTCGCGCTGGTACTCGACCAGCGGGTCCTTCTGCGCCATCGCGCGCAGGCCGATGCCCTCCTGGAGGTAGTCCATCTCGTAGAGGTGCTCGCGCCACTTGCGGTCGAGGACCGAGAGCACGACCCGGCGCTCCAGCTCCCGCATGATCTCGGAGCCGAGCTGCGCCTCGCGGGCCTCGTACTGTTCGTGGATGTCCTCCTTGATGGACTCCGAGATGAACTCGGCGGTCAGACCGGCCCGGTCGCCGGCGGCCTCCTCCAGCTCCTCGATGGTGACCTTCACCGGGTAGAGCTGCTTGAAGGCGCCCCACAGCCGGTCCAGGTCCCAGTCCTCGGGGAAGCCCTCGGAGGTCTCCGCGTGGATGTACGCGTCGATGGTGTCGTCCATGAAGTGCTGGACCTGCTCGTGCAGATCCTCGCCCTCCAGCACCCGCCGGCGCTCGCCGTAGATGACCTCGCGCTGCCGGTTGAGGACCTCGTCGTACTTCAGGACGTTCTTACGCGTCTCGAAGTTCTGCTGCTCGACCTGCGACTGGGCGGACGCGATCGCGCGCGTGACCATCTTGTTCTCGATCGGCACGTCGTCCGGCACGTTCGCCATGGACATCACGCGCTCGACCATCTGGGCCTTGAACAGGCGCATCAGGTCGTCACCGAGGGAGAGGTAGAAGCGGGACTCGCCGGGGTCGCCCTGCCGGCCGGAACGACCGCGCAGCTGGTTGTCGATACGGCGCGACTCGTGCCGCTCCGTGCCGAGGACGTAGAGGCCGCCCAGCTCCTCGACCTCCTCCTTCTCGGCCTTGACGGCCTGCTCGGCCTTCTCCAGGGCGGCGGGCAGCGCCGCGGCCCACTCCTCGATGTGCTCCTCGGGGTCGAGGCCGCGCTGGCGCAGCTCCGCCTCGGCGAGGTCCTCGGGGTTGCCGCCGAGCTTGATGTCCGTACCACGGCCGGCCATGTTGGTGGCCACCGTGACCGCGCCCTTGCGGCCGGCCTGCGCGACGATCGACGCCTCGCGCTCGTGGTGCTTGGCGTTGAGCACCTCGTGCTGGATGCCGCGCTTGGAGAGCTGCTGCGAGAGGTACTCCGACTTCTCGACGGAGGTCGTGCCGACGAGGATCGGCTGGCCCTTCTCGTGCTTCTCGGCGATGTCGTCGACGACCGCCTCGAACTTCGCGACCTCGGTGCGGTAGATCAGGTCGGACTGGTCCTTGCGGATCATCGGCTTGTTGGTCGGGATCGGGACCACGCCGAGCTTGTAGATCTGGTGGAACTCCGCGGCCTCGGTCATCGCCGTACCGGTCATGCCGGAGAGCTTCGCGTAGAGGCGGAAGAAGTTCTGCAGGGTGATCGTGGCGAGCGTCTGGTTCTCGTCCTTGATGTCCACCCCTTCCTTCGCCTCGATCGCCTGGTGCATGCCCTCGTTGTAGCGGCGGCCGGCGAGGATACGGCCGGTGTGCTCGTCGACGATCATGACCTCGCCGTCGATGACGACGTAGTCCTTGTCCTTCTTGAACAGCTCCTTGGCCTTGATGGCGTTGTTCAGGTAGCCGACCAGCGGGGTGTTCACCGACTCGTAGAGGTTGTCGATGCCCAGCCAGTCCTCGACCTTGGTGACGCCGGCCTCGTGGATGGCGACGGTGCGCTTCTTCTCGTCGACGTCGTAGTCGCCGGTCTCCTCGACGCCCTTGAGCGGGTTCCCCGCCTCGCCCTTCTTCAGGCGCGTGACCAGCTTGGCGAAGTCGCCGTACCACTTGGTGGCCTGGTCGGCCGGGCCGGAGATGATCAGCGGCGTACGGGCCTCGTCGACCAGGATGGAGTCGACCTCGTCGACGATGGCGAAGTTGTGGCCGCGCTGTACCAGTTCGTCCTTCGACCAGGCCATGTTGTCGCGCAGGTAGTCGAAGCCGAACTCGTTGTTCGTGCCGTACGTGATGTCGCACTCGTACTGCTCGCGGCGCTGGGCCGGCGTCATGTTGGCCAGGATGCAGCCGACGCTCAGGCCCAGGAACTTGTGGACGCGGCCCATCATCTCGGAGTCACGCTCGGCCAGGTAGTCGTTGACCGTGATGAGGTGCACGCCGTCGCCGGACAGAGCGTTCAGATACGCGGGCAGCGTGCCGACGAGGGTCTTGCCCTCACCGGTCTTCATCTCGGCCACGTAGCCGAGGTGGAGGGCGGCGCCACCCATCAGCTGCACGTCGTAGTGCCGCTGGCCGAGGACGCGCTTGGCGGCCTCACGGACGGTGGCGAACGCCTCGGGGAGCAGGTCGTCCAGGCTCTCACCGTCGGCGTACCGCTGCTTGTACTCGTCGGTGAGGGCCCGCAGCTCGGCGTCGGAGAGGTTTACGAAGTCCTCTTCGATGGAGTTGACCTGGTCCGCGATGCGGTGCAGCTTGCGCAGGATCTTGCCTTCGCCTGCACGCATGATCTTCGAGAGGACGGACACGGGGGTTTGTCTCCTTGCCGGTCGGGCCTGGGACGGTCGGTTTCCATTTGACGTACTGAGCAACGGCCATCGTATGCGAGGACCCGGCTGGGCCGGGAGGCCTGGCGACCCGACGGCTGCGTCATCCAGGACAACGGACGGGGCAGGGCGATAGTGCCGCATCGGCGCGAGGAATTGCGCGAAATGTGATCACGCGCTCACGCACGGCGAAAAACGATGGCCCGCACGCGGGACACCCAGCACAATCGGCCGATGGAACCCGTCACCCTGACCACGGACCGCCTCGTCCTGCGCACCGTCGGCCCCGACGACACCCGGGCGGTGTACGAGGCCGCCCAGGACCCCGGCATCCAGCGCTGGACCACCATCCCCTCCCCCTATCTGCCCGAGCACGCGAGCGGCTTCACGGAGCAGCTGGTCCCCGACGGCTGGGCGCGGGGATCGATGTTCACCTTCGGTGTCTTCCTGCCGGGCGGGGAACTCGCGGGCATGCTCGGTCTCACCATGCGCTCGCTCGGCGTGGCGGAGGTCGGTTTCTGGGCGACGGCGGAGCACCGCGGGCGCGGCTACGTCACCGAGGCCACGCTCACCGCCTGCCGGTGGATCTTCACCGAGGTCGGCGTCGACCGGGTCGAATGGCGGGCCGAGGTCGGCAACCACGCCTCCCGCGCGGTGGCCGAACGGGCCGGCTTCGCCACGGAGGGCACCCTGCGCTCCGCGGTCAACAACAAGGGGGTGCGCCGGGACTGCTGGGTGGGCTCCCTGCTCCCCTCGGACCTCGGCCTGCCGTCCACGGCGCCGTACCTGCCGGCCAGAACCTGACCCACTCAGGACGAACGCCCAGGTCAGCGCGGATTGTCAGTGGCAGGCTCTAGGGTCCGGGGCATGACGACCCTTCCGCGCCCGACCACCACTCTCACCGCGGACGACGCCCGCCGTATCGCCCTGCGGGCCCAGGGCTTCCTCGGCGCGCCCGACCGGCGGTCCGGTGTCCGCGGGGTCCTGCGCCACCTCGGCGCGGTCCAGCTCGACACGATCTCCGTCCTCGCCCGCTCCCATGAACTCGTGCCGTACGCCCGCCTGGGCGCGGTCGGCCGCAAGACGATCGAGGCGGCGTACTGGCAGGGCACTCATGCCTTCGAGTACTGGTCGCACGCGGCGTGCATCCTCCCGGTCGAGGAATGGCCGCACTTCGCCTTCCGCCGCCGTGCCTACCGGCACCGCCCGCACTGGAACCACGAGCTGCCCGAGGGCGCGTACGACCAGGTCATCAAGCAACTGCGCGCGGAGGGCCCGCTGACCTCCACGGAACTGGGCGGCGCGAAGCGGACGAACGAGTGGTGGGACTGGTCGGGCACCAAGGTCGCGGTGGAGCGCGCGCTGATGTACGGCGAGGTGGTGTGCGTCCAGCGGCGCGGCTGGAAGCGGGTGTACGACCTGGCCGAGCGCGCGATCCCGGACGCGCTGCTGCACGACGAGCTGGACGACACCGAGTGCCTGCGCCGGCTGGTCCGGCTGGCCGGTGAGTCGCTCGGCGTGGGCACGCGCGCGGACATCGCCGACTACCACCGGCTCAAGGGCGAGCAGGTCGACGCGGTGATCGCCGAGTCGGGCCTGGTGCCGGTCGAGGTGGAGGGCTGGGGCAGGCACGCCTGGGCCGACCCCGCGGCCCTGGCGACCGCGCCACGCGGCCGGCACCGCACCACGCTGCTGTCGCCGTTCGACTCGCTGATCTGGGAGCGGGCGCGCACCGAGCGGATCTTCGGCTTCACCCACCGCCTGGAGGCATATGTTCCCAAGCCCAGGCGGGTGTACGGCTATTTCGCGATGCCCGTGCTGGCGGGCGGCCGGCTGGTCGGCCGGGTGGACCCGGCCCGCGAGGGCAGCACGCTGGTGGCCAAGCAGGTCACCCTGGACGACGCGAAGGCCGTTCCCGCGGTCGCCCAGGCCCTCGTCGAGGCGGCGACCTGGGTGAACTGCGCGGATGTCCGCGTCGAGCGCGTCGAGGCACCCGAGCTGCGCGAGCCCCTCACCAGGGAGCTGGCGGTCCTGCTCGGATAGGCGCTAGCGGATTTCGAGGATCTTCTCCCGCATCGCGTAGACCACCGCTTCCATCCTGGAGTGCAGCTGGAGCTTCTCCAGGATGTTGCGGACGTGGTTCTTCACGGTGTTCTCGGAGATGAACAGCTCTTTCGCGATGTCCCGGTTGTTCATCCCCGTGGCGACGAGCTTGAGGACCTCCAGCTCCCGGTCGGTGAGCCGCGGCGCGGGCACCAGCCGGCGCTCGTCCGTGCGCTGGATCATCGACTTGAACTCGGTGAGGAGCTTCGACGCCATGGACGGGCTGATCTGCGACTGCCCGTCGGCCACCGCGCGAATGGCGGTCGCCACCTCGTCCGTGGAGATCTCCTTGAGCAGATATCCGGTCGCGCCCGCCTTGATCGCGTCGTAGAGATCGGCCTCCTCGTCGCTGATCGTCAGCATGATGATCTTCGCGCTGGGTGCGACCTCCTTGATGGAGGTGCAGGCCTCGATCCCGCCCCGCTTGGGCATGCGGACGTCCATCAGCACGATGTCGGGCAGCAGGTCGGCCGCCTTCTCCACGGCCTCCGCGCCGTCCCCGGCCTCGCCGATGACCTGGATGTCCTCCTCGGCGGCGAGCACGATCTCCAGACCGCGCCGGAAGAGGGCGTGGTCGTCGACGACCAGGACTCTGATCGGCTCCACGCGTGCGGAGCCCGCGTCGGGGCTCCTGCCGATGACATCGTCGTCGGCATCTTCGTCCCGCATCGGTCCGAAGGTGTCCGCCATCGTTCCTCCCCCTGAAGGCTGTGGCCTGCTCTCCCGCGCCATCGCCAACCCAAGGCAACGGCCCACCGGTTGGGCCGGTTCGGCCATGATTTCATGCCCGGACGACACGGAGGTGACGAGCGGGGCGTGAAGTGGTCGCACACCGGTGCCCCTGGGGGCGCACACGCGCGGCCAGGGGCACCGGTTCCGCTTCTTCCGGGCGGCTCAGCCGCCCAGCGTGCCACCCGCCGCGGGGGGCTGCGCCTCAGCGACCATCGGGTCCGTGCTGAGGTGGATCACGCCGTAGTCGTAGGCGTGGCGCCGGTAGACGACGCTCGGTTCCTTCGTCTCCGCGTCGACGAACAAGTAGAAGTCGTGGCCGACCAGTTCCATCTCGTAGAGAGCCTGGTCGAGGCTCATCGGTGAGGCGACGTGGGTCTTCTCGCGGACGACGAGGGGGCCCTCCCCCTTGACCTCCAGCGAGCCGATCTTCTTCGTCGGCACCCCGTCGGTGTCTTCATCGTGGACCGGCAGGCCGTTGCCGTTCAGCGTCGCCGCGCCGGGGACGTGGTCGGGGACCTCGGCTGCCGAGATCCGGCGTGCGCCTCGCCGCGAGAAACGCTTGTCGTGCTGCTTGCGCAGCCGGGCGTCCAGCTTCTCCGCCGCCAGGTCGAGTGCCGCGTACGGGTCGCTGGCCGCCGCTTCCGCCCGGATCACCGGACCGCGGGAGCGGAGCGTGATCTCCACTCGGTCACAGCGGTCGGCCTGACGGGGGTTGGGCTCCTTGGACACCTCGACGTCGAGGCTGATCACCTTGCCATCGAGCTTCTGGATCTTCTCCAGCTTCAGCTTCTCGGCCACGTGCTTGCGGAACCGCTCGGGCACCTCGGTCTTGCGGCCTTTGACGACGATGTCCACGCAGAACTCCGTTCCCGGATCGCTCCGCTCGTCGGCGGAGCATCTCCCTTTTGCACCAGGTCCGGTGAGCACCGGACCTCGGACTCGGTGACTTCACCTCCTCCTCCCCCATCGGCGAGATCTGCACCCCCGGGGCGCGGGTGATTGCGCAAAACCCGCGCCACGGCATTCGGATATGAGAGGTGTGGCCTGCGCCTTTCCTCACAACCGAACATATCTCGCCCGGACGGATGTCGTCACCCTCTACTGCGGCGTACCTCCGTTCAGGTGAAATTCCCCTCTCATCACCTGCAACGATGCAGGTCGGGCCTCAGTTCCTGTTTATTCCGAAAGAATCCCGAGGAGCGGCGACCACGGCCGCGCGAAGCGTGTGAAGGGTGTTCGGCCCCGCCTTTTCCGGTGCACCATGCACCCACTTCCCGTCCTCCGAGTGCGTTCCGCTCCGTCGTTCTCCCCTTCCTTCCCGAGTTACGGCCGCATACACGGAGGTTCTCACTCCGCGTCCCTCTTCTTCCCGCGGCAGGGCCGTCTCCCGTACGGCCCGCGCCGCCTCCGCGAGGCTGGCACCAGTCGTGATCAGGTCGTCGACGAGCACGACCCGCCCACCGAGCAACCGGCCACCACCGGCCGTCACCTCCAGCGCGCCGGAGAGGTTCTCCAGGCGCCGACGCGCGTCGAGCCCCGCCTGATCCGCCACCGGCCGCCGCTGGCGCAGTACGGCCGCCACACGGGCCGGGATCCCGGCTCGCCGCAGCTCCCCGGCCGCCGCGAGCGTCATCCGCCGCACCGGATCGTGCCCACGCGCCCGCACGGCCCAGCGGGCGGAGGGCACGGGGACGAGCACCACGGTCCGCTCTCCCGGCGTCCCGGCCGCCTCACCGCCCACAGCTCCGGCACCGAAGCCGACGCCGACGCCGGCAGGACCGTCGCCGAGCCCCGCCCGGACGGCCCCGGCCACGGCCGCGCCCAGCACTCCCGCGAGGGCCAGCGCGCCCCGCTCCTTGTGCGCGAGCAGCAGTTCCCGTACCTCCTGCGCGTAGGGAGCCGCCGCGTACACCGCCGGCAGCCCGGCCGGCTCCGGCACCGGCCGCACCCGCCGCGGCGCGCGCTCCTCCACCGCGGCCCGGCACCGCGGGCAGAGCACCGTACGTGGCGCTCCGCAGCCCGCGCAGTCGGCCGGCAGCACCAGGTCGGTGAGATCCCGCCACCACCCCCGCATGCCCACCACTGTGCCAACGCCTCAGCGGCCCTGCCACCCCTGTGGACAACTGCCTGTGGACAACTCGGGCCGGGCGCCGAGGCTCAGCCCGGGTAGACCGGGGCCGTTCCGTCCTTGTCCACCTTCTGCCACTGCGCGCCGGTCGGCAGTCGCACGATCCCGTCGTCCTCCGAGTAGGCCACCAGCGGCACCCGCTCGTCCTCGGACGCGGCGATCGCCTTGACACCGGTGAGCGCGCCGGGCGCCGGGCCGTCGAGCGTGGAGCCGTCGACCTGGACGTACCGCATCTGCAGCACGCCGCCCTGCTCCCTGCCGACCGCGAGCAGCCGGCTGTCCCCGGCCCACGACAAGGCGCTGACCTGCTCCAAGTCCGGCGCAGCCGAGCGCAGTTCGACCACCGAGGTGCCCTGTCCGGTGCCGTCGTCGCGCTGGATACGGCCGATGAGCAGGGACTGCTTGCCGCCCTTCTCCACGACCAGCGCGATCCGCACCCCGTCGGCCGCCACCCGGGCGCCCGTGATCTGGCCGGACAGGTCCGGGACGGCGACGGCCTGCGGCCTGGTGGCGCCCTGTGCCACGACGTACAGCCGCGAGTGGCGCGGATCGCGGTCGGCCACCCACAGGTCGCCGCGGGCGTCCCAGCTCGGTGTCGTCAGCCGTTCGGCCTCGGTCGCGCCCGCGCTGGTCAGCAGCGCGTTGCCGAGCGAACCGCCCGACGCCAGAGACGTCACGTACAGCGACTTGCCCGCGTCGCCGACCCCGGCCGCGCTGTGTTCGTCGCGCGAGACCGCCACCGACTCCAGGCCCTTGTCGCCCTCGCCGAACGCTCCGGGCACCGGAACGGCGGCGGTGCCGGTGCTCCCCGTCGGCATCCGCACCAGGCGGTGCCTGGCGTCCAGGAAGTACAGGTACTCGGGGCTCTTGGCCGACCCGTGCCAGGCGACCGACTCGGCCCGCTCCTCGCTCAGGTCGCACAGCCGGCGGCCGCCGGCACCCTCCAGCCCGACCGACTCCAGCGTCGGCGTCAGGTTCCGCAGGGTGAACAGCAGCTGCGTCGCCATCTCGGTGCACTTGCCCGGCGCCACCTGGGACGCCTTGAGGTTCAGCGGCACCGTCAGCTTGTTCTGGTCGTCGGGCGTCAGCCCGGACACGTCCTGCTGCAAGGCCGTACCGCTCGGGAAACTGGATCTGACGACCGGGCGGAGCCAGCTGGTGGGGCCGCCCAGCAGCGAGCGGACGATCTGGGTCATCGGGTCCACCTTGCTGCGCACGAACACCGGATCGGCCACCGCCACCGGCTGTCCGCTCGCCCCTGCCGTCGTGTCCGAGGCGAAGTAGTACTTGTCGACGGACGTGTAGTTGCGCTGGAAGTCCGACTTGCCCATCACGACGCCGTCCGGCAGTCCGTCGATGCGCCACTGGCCGGTCTTGGCGCTCCGTGTGAGGTGCACCTTCTTGCGATAGGAGCCGCCGACGGGCTCGTACGCCTGCTGGGCGTCCACGGTCGCGACCTGCGTGCCCGCGAGGACGCAGGTGACGTTGTCGGTCGGCTCCTGGCCGCCGCCCGCGCGGCAGTCCGTCTCGATGCTCGGGCCGTTCGCGAGGACCGTGGTCGACCTCTCCGGCCGCCACTTTCGCGCAGCGTCGTCCGTGAGGTACTTGCGGGCGGTGTCGTACCCGGGATCGTCGCTGGTCAGCGCCTCCAGGAAGCCCTGCATGATCTCGGCCGGGCCGGCGCCCTCGGCCGGCGGCACGGCAAACACGCGGACGCCGGTGTCCTGCCGCGGCGTGGACTCCACGTTCCGCAGGTCCCCGCTGTCCGGCATCGAGGCGCACCCGGCCAGCAGTACGACCCCCAGTGCGGCGTACGCCACCGCGCGCCCGGTTCTGCGCCGGGCGCCCCCCGTGCGGTCAGCGACCACGAAATGCCTCCCCTGGCTCGGTCGAGTCCTTTGGCGCGGCCGCCTCGGGCCGGCCCGTGTCCGCGTCGGCCGCCGGTCGTGCCGGGCGTCCTTCGTCGGGGCTCCGCTGACCGCTGCCGGGGCGGGGTACCACGCGCGCGCCGCTGCCGTTGCCGGGCAGCGCGCTCGGGTCGACGGCCGGGGTGGCCGGGACCAGGCGCGGCGCGATCTGCGCGCGCGGCGGCAGCGCGGACGCCTGGGCGTCGCCCTGCTGCACCGGAACCGTGGCCCGCTTCTCCTCGCTTCCGCCCGGCAGGCCGGCCTCGGCCAGGCCCCGGTTGCGGCGCGAGTCCTTGGGCTCCAGGGGTATCGGCGAGCCGCGCAACGGCTCGTCGGCGGTCCTCGGCAGCGTCAGCCGGAACTGCGAGCCGCCCCCCGGCTCGCCCCAGGCCTGTAGCCAGCCGCCGTGCAGCCGCGCGTCCTCCAGGGCGATCGACAGCCCGAGACCCGTACCACCGGTGGTACGCGCGCGTGCCGGGTCCGCCCGCCAGAACCGGCTGAAGACACGCGTCGCCTCGCCCGGCTTGAGCCCGACGCCATAGTCGCGCACCGCGACGGCGACCGCGCCGCCGGCCGCGGCGAGCTTGACGACGACGTCCTTGCCCTCGCCGTGCTCGACGGCGTTGACCACGAGGTTGCGCAGCACGCGCTCCACGCGCCTGGCGTCCGCCTCGGCGACCACGGGCTGCTGGTCGCCGAGGACACGTATGTGCGTGCCCTTGCGCTCGGCGAGCGGCTCCGCACCGCTGACCACACGCCGCACGACGTCTCTGAGGTCTATCGGCTCGGCCTCCAGCGCCGCCGCGCCCGCGTCGAACCGGCTGATCTCCAGCAGGTCCGCGAGCAGTGACTCGAACCGGTCCAGCTGGTCGGCGAGCAGCTCGGCGGACCGCGCGGTCACCGGGTCGAAGTCCTCGCGCGCCTCGTGGATGACGTCGGCGGCCATGCGGACGGTGGTCAGCGGGGTGCGCAGCTCGTGCGAGACGTCGGAGACGAACCGGCGCTGCATCCGCGACAGGTCCTCCAACTGCTGGATCTTCACCTGGAGGTTCTGCGCCATCTTGTTGAAGGCCTCGCCGAGCCGCGCGATGTCGTCCTCGCCGGTGACCTTCATCCGCTCCTGCAACCGCCCGGCCGACAGCCGCTCGGCGATCCCGGCCGCCATCCGCACCGGCGTGACGACCTGGCGCACCACGAGCCACGCGATGGCGCCGAGCAGCACGACGACGAACAGCCCCGCGGTCGCGAGAGTGCCCTTGACCAGGCTCAGCGACTTCTCCTCCTGCGTGAGCGGGAAGAGGTAGTACAGCTCGTACGGCCGCCCGTTGGGATCGTTGACCTGCTTGCCGATGACCAGCGCCGGCTGCGGGTCCTTGCCGTTGGAGTACACGATCCGGGTGTAGCTCTGGGCGGCCGTCGTACCGCTGTTGACCCGCTCGCGCAGGTCGGCGGGCACGCTGGAGGTCGGGTTGACGTTTCCGGAGCCGCGCGGGCTGCGGCCGCCGCCACTGTCGTCACCGACGGGCAGCGTCACCACGTCGAAGGCGCCCGCGCCGCCGCTGGACAGCGACTCGACGAGATCGCTCATCCACTGGATGACGTTCTGCGACTGCCGTCCGTCCGCGGTCGAGGTGCCGTCACCCGTGACCGTGGTCGCGTTCGTCCCCGTGACGGTCCCGCTGGCCGCCTCGTCCGCCTTCTGCTTGGCCACGGCGAAGCCGCCGGTGGCCTGGCTCTGCGAGGCCTTCACCTTCGCGTCCAGCAGGCCGTTGCGCACCTGCCCGATCACGACGAAGCCCAGCAGCAGCACGACGCCGAGCGACATCAGCAGGGTCGTCGCGACCACCCTGAGCTGGATGTTGCGCCGCCACAGCCGCATCACCGGCAGCAGCGGCCGCCGTACCCAGCGCAGGAACAAGCGCAGGACCGGGCTGCCCTGGACCCCGCCCTGCAGCAGCCCGCCCTCGAAGAGGTTCCTGAACCGCGCGCCGGCACTCCGGCCGACAGCCCGCCCCGGCCGGGCCCCGGACCGGCCGGGCGCCGAAGCGGTGCTGTCCCCGGGCATGTCAGCTCGGTCCGGCCTTGTATCCGACACCACGGACGGTCACCACGATCTCCGGCCGCTCCGGGTCCTTCTCGACCTTGGAGCGCAGCCGCTGGACGTGCACGTTGACGAGCCGGGTGTCGGCGGCGTGGCGGTAGCCCCACACCTGCTCCAGCAACACCTCACGGGTGAACACCTGCCACGGCTTGCGGGCGAGCGCGACCAGCAGGTCGAACTCCAGCGGGGTCAGCGCGATCGACTGCCCGTCCCGCTTCACCGAGTGCCCGGCCACATCGATGACCAGGTCACCGATGGTCAGCTGCTCCGGCGCCGGCTCCTCCGACCTCCGCAGCCGCGCCCGGATCCGGGCGACCAGCTCCTTCGGCTTGAACGGCTTGACGATGTAGTCGTCTGCGCCCGACTCCAGGCCCACGACGACATCGACGGTGTCGCTCTTCGCCGTGAGCATCACGATCGGCACCCCGGACTCCGCCCGGATCAGCCGGCAGACCTCGATGCCGTCCCGTCCGGGCAGCATCAGGTCGAGCAGCACCAGATCGGGCTTGGTCTCCCGGAAAGCGGCGAGCGCCTTGTCGCCATCGGCTACGAAAGACGGCTCAAAACCTTCACCACGCAGCACGATGCCGAGCATCTCGGCCAGTGCGCTGTCGTCGTCGACGACAAGGACTCGTCCCTTCATAAACGACATCATCCCATTAGCTAATCGTTACCTGGCGTGACCTGGCACACAGCTCCGCAAGAGCCTCGGCGGTCACGGGCGAAACGGCTCCCTCCTCGGTGACGATCGCCGTCACCAGCTCGGGTGGCGTCACGTCGAACGCCGGGTTGTACGCCTGTGTCCCCAGGGGTGCCACCGGAATCCCGCCTCCTGCTCCCGTCACCGGCACCTGGGGTGCTGTGACCTCGGTCACCTCAAAGCCGGGGCGCTGTTCCACCTCGATGGACGCCCCGTCGGCGGTGTCCGGATCGATCGTCGTCACCGGCGCCACCACGATGAACGGCACATGGTGGTACCGCGCCAGCACAGCGAGCGGATAGCTCCCCACCTTGTTCGCCACCGAACCGTCGGCCGCGATCCGGTCCGCCCCGATCAGCACCGCGTCCACCTCGCCCGCCGCGAACAGGGAACCCGCCGCGTTGTCGGTGAGCAAGGTGTACGCCATGCCGCTGCGGGCCGCTTCGTACGCCGTCAGGCGAGCACCTTGCAGCAACGGACGCGTTTCGTCCACCCACAGCCGCCGCAGCCGCCCCTCCCGGTGCGCCTTGAGGGCCACCGCGAAGGCCGTGCCCTCCCCGCCCGACACCAGTGAACCGGTGTTGCAGTGCGTGAGGACCCGGTGCCCGCCGCCCGGCAGCAACTCGTCCAGCAGCGCCAGACCGTGCGCCGCCATCCGGGCGCTGGCCTCGGTATCCTCGCGGTGCAGCGTCCGGGCGGCGGCCAGCGCGGCCCCTGCCGCGTCGCCGCCCCTCGCCAGCGCCGCCCGGTAGGCGCTTTCTGCCCTGCGCACACCGACGGACAGATTCACCGCCGTGGGCCGGGCACCCTCCAGCGCCCTCGCCGCCTCTGCCACGTCGAAGCCCCGCGCGGCGGCGAGCGCGACGCCGTACGCCCCGGCGATCCCGAGCAGCGGCGCCCCGCGTACGGCGAGCGAACGGATCGCCTCCACCAGCGCCGGCGCGTCCGTGCACACCAGCTCGATCTCCTCGGCCGGAAGCCGCGTCTGATCCAGAAGGATCAGCACAGGACCTTCGGGTGGTTCCTCCCATCGGATCACGGGTATCTCGGTCGGCCGCTTGTCCCCGTCGGTTCGCACCTGCTGATCAGCCATGCGGAAAGTCTGCCCCGGATGCGGCGGACAATTGAAGGCGCCCGGCGCCCACCGCGGCAGGTCCTCGCACCACCGCCCCATGGCACGATGGCTGCCAACCTGCCGCCGCGACAGCGGACCGGCACCGAGAAGGAGCGTTCGATGACAGACACTCCGGGCTGGGCCTCGCCCGGATCCGCCCCGTCGTCCGAGGGGCGGGAACCCGGCGCGTCCGGCCCCGCCGAGCCCGCCGGCCGCCCGGAGGGCAGTGAGCCCGCGCCGCAGCCGGGCCCCGGCCCGCAGGACCCAGGTGCCAAGTGGTCCAAGGAGCAGCCGCCACCCGGCCAGTGGGCCGCTCCCACCGGTGCCCACGGCCCGCACCAGACCCCGCCACCCCCACCGCCCGGCCCCGGCTGGGGCGGACCGCAGCCCGGCACCCCGGGCCCCGGCGGCTACGCGGGACCCCCCGCCGGCTACGGCGGCCCCGGCGGCTACGGAGCCTGGGGCGGCGGCTGGGGCGGTCCCCCACCCGCGGCCAAGCCCGGTGTCATCCCGCTCCGCCCCCTCGGCGTCGGCGAGATCCTCGACGGCGCCGTCTCCACCATGCGCACCTACTGGCGCACGGTGCTCGGCATCTCGCTGGCCGTCGCCCTGGTCATGAACGTCAGCATGGTCGCTTTGCAGGGGTTCGTACTGAGCGACACCGTCCAGACCACGCTCAGCGACCCCAACGCCACTCCCTCCGAAGCACTCCACGTCCTGCGCGACGCCATGATCGGCACCGGCGTCCTGTCGGTGATCCGCACGGCCGCCATGCTCATCGCGACCGCCCTGCTCACCACCATCACCAGCCGGGCCGTCCTCGGCAGGGACGTCACCCTCCGGGAGAGCTGGCGCGACGCCCGGCCGCAGATCCTGAAACTGCTCGGGCTGCTCATCCTGCTGGCCCTGATCTTCGTCGGCGCGATCGCCGCCGGAGCGCTGCCCGGCGTGCTCGTCATCGTCACCGGCGGCGGCGACAACGCCGGACTGGCGCTGCTCTCGCTGGGCTTCCTCGGGGGCACCGTCGTCGGGCTGTGGCTGCTGGTCCGCTACTACCTGGCCGCGCCCGCCCTGATGCTGGAGCGGCAGGGCGTCGTGACCTCCCTGAAACGCTCGGCCAAGCTCGTACGCGGCTCCTGGTGGCGCATCTTCGGCATCATGCTGCTCACCGTCCTGATCACCGTCATCGTCTCGGCCGTCATCGCGCTCCCCTTCGCCGTCATCGGGGCCGTCGCCGGCGGGAACGGCATGAACGACCTGCTCGGCGCCAGCGGCGGGCACATCGGCTGGACGTCCCTGATCATCCGCGGGATCGGTTCGCTGGTCGGCACCACGCTCACCCTGCCCATCAGCGCCGGCGTCACCGTGCTCCTCTACATCGACCAGCGCATCCGCCGCGAGGCCCTCGACCTCGAACTGGCCCGCGCCGCAGGGGTCCAGGGCTACGGCACCGGCGCCCCCGGTTCCGTTCCGGGGAGCTGATGCGGTGAGCCTCACGGGGGGAGTTCTCACGGCAGCGGCGCCGTCCGGCGCCGGCGGCACGGTCGTACGCGGCCTGCTGCGCGTCTCGGACACGGCCGTCCGCGCGGCGGGCGGCTCGGGCGGCCTGCCGCCCCTGAACGTGCCGCGGGATCCCGCGCGGGAGGCGGCTCGGCGCGAGCTGTCCAAGCGCATGTACCACGAGAACGACCCCGGCCTGTTCCAGCGCGCCCTGAACGCGTTCTGGGACCGGCTGGACCGGCTGTTCGACTCGGCCGCATCGGCGACCCCCGGCGGCACGCTCGGCCTGGTCGTCGTGATCCTCTTCGTCGTCGCCGTCCTGGCCGCCCTGTGGTGGCGCCTGGGCACGCCGCGCCGCCAACCCTCCTCCGCCGCCGCACTGTTCCACGACCGCCCCCGCAGCGCCGCGGAACACCGCTCGGCCAGCGAGGCGCACGCGGCCCAGGGCCACTGGAACCAGGCCCTCCAGGAACGCATGCGGGCCATCGTCCGCTCCCTGGAGGAACGGGCCCTGCTCGACGCCCGCCCCGGCCGCACCGCCGACGAGGCGGCCGCCGAAGCAGGCCGTACGCTTCCGGCGCACAGCGGCCGACTCACGGCCGCGGCACGGGAGTTCGACGCGGTGACGTACGGCGGGCGCAGGGCGGGCGAGCAGTCGTACCAGCGCCTGGCCGAGCTCGACCGCGACCTGGAAGGCACCAGGCCCGCCCTCGCCCACAGCACCACCAGCACGACCCACACGACCCGCCAGGGGGCCGCCGAGTGACCGCCCAGGCCACCGTGCAGACCACCTCCACGGCGCCGACCACCCGACAGGTGTGGACCCGTGCGCGAGGCATCACGCTCGCCGTCGTCCTGCTTCTCACGGCGGCCGTCGCCATGGCCGCCGTGCGCTCCGCCGATCGGCACGGTGAGCTGGATCCCCGCTCGGCCGACCCCTACGGCAGCCGCGCCGTCGCCCAACTCCTCGCCGACCGCGGGATCTCCACGCGCGTCGTCACCACGCTCGGTCAGGCGCGCGCCGCCGCCGGACCGGACACCACCCTCCTGATCGCCACACCCGACATGCTGACCCCCCGTCAACAGGACCAGCTGCGCGCCGCGACCGCGCCCTCCGGCGGCCGTACCGTCCTGGTCGCGGCCGGAAGCTGGTCCGTCGAACGGCTCGCCCCCGGCGTCACCGCGGACCCCGCCACCAGCAGCCGCACCACACTCGCCCCCGATTGCGCCCTCCCCGAGGCCCGGCGCGCGGGCACCGCCGACACCGGCGGCATCCGCTACACCACCACCCATCTCGACGCCGACACCTGCTACCCCAGCGCGCGCCTCGCCACCCTGCTGCGCGTCCCCGAGGCATCCAGGGGCGGCGACACCGTCGTGCTCGGCGCGCCCGACATCCTCGTCAACGACCGCATCGACCAGGAGGGCAACGCCTCGCTCGCCCTCCAACTCCTCGGCTCCCGCCCTCATCTGGTCTGGTACCTCCCCTCGCTCGCCGACACCTCGGCCACCCACAACGGCGACCAGAAGAACTTCTTCGACCTGCTCCCCTCGGGTTGGCTCTGGGGCACGCTCCAGCTCTTCGTCGCAGCCGTCCTCGCCGCCTTCTGGCGAGCCCGCCGCTTCGGCCCCCTCGTGCCCGAAAGACTCCCCGTCGCGATCCGCGCCTCCGAAACCGCCGAGGGCCGTGCCCGTCTCTACCGCAAAGCCGACGCCCGAGACCGCGCGGCCTCCGCTCTTCGCTCCGCCACCCGCATCCGGCTCGCCCCCCTCGTCGGCGTCCCCGTCGCCCAGGCGCACGCGCCCGAGGCCCTGCTCCCCGCCCTGTCCGCCCGTCTCACCGACGACGGACAGGACCTGCACCCCCTCCTCTTCGGGCCCCCACCCGGCGACGACGCAGCCCTCATCGCACTGACCGAACAACTCGACGCCCTCGAAAGAGAGGTACGCCGTCCATGATGGACCCGACCACTGACAACGCCGGGAACACCGGGGACGCGGGCACCGCCCGAGCCTCCCTGGAGGCCCTGCGCGCCGAGATCGCCAAAGCCGTGGTCGGCCAGGATCCCGCCGTGACCGGCCTCGTCGTCGCCCTCCTCTGCCGCGGACACGTACTCCTGGAGGGCGTCCCCGGAGTCGCCAAGACCCTGCTCGTCCGCGCCCTCGCCGGCGCGCTCGAACTCGACACCAAGCGCGTGCAGTTCACTCCCGACCTGATGCCGAGCGATGTCACGGGCTCCCTCGTCTACGACACCCGCACCGCCGAGTTCTCCTTCCAGGAAGGCCCGGTCTTCACCAACCTGCTCCTCGCCGACGAGATCAACCGCACCCCGCCCAAAACCCAGTCCTCTCTCCTCGAAGCCATGGAGGAACGCCAGGTCACGGTCGACGGCACCCCGCGCCCGCTCCCCGAACCCTTCCTGGTCGCCGCGACGCAGAACCCCGTCGAGTACGAGGGCACCTACCCCCTCCCCGAAGCCCAACTGGACCGCTTCCTCCTCAAACTGACGATCCCTCTGCCCTCCCGACAGGACGAGATAGACGTCCTCACCCGGCACGCCTCCGGCTTCAACCCGCGCGACCTGCGCGCCGCCGGCGTACGCCCCGTGGCCGGCCCCGCCGACCTGGAAGCCGCCCGCGCCGCCGTCGCGAAGACGACCATCTCCCCGGAGATCACCGCCTACATCGTGGACATCTGCCGCGCCAGCCGCGAGTCGCCCTCTCTCACCCTCGGCGTCTCCCCGCGCGGCGCCACAGCCCTCCTGGCCACCTCACGCGCGTGGGCGTGGCTCACGGGCCGCGACTACGTCATCCCCGACGACGTCAAGGCGCTCGCCCTGCCCACCCTGCGCCATCGCGTCCAACTGCGCCCCGAGGCCGAGATGGAGGGCGTGACGGCCGACTCCGTCATCACCGCGATCCTCGCCCACGTCCCGGTCCCCCGCTGATGGCACTCACCGGACGCGCCGCCCTCCTCGCGGCCCTCGGCTCGATCCCCGTCGGCATCCTCGAACCCGGCTGGACGGGCATCCTCGCGGTCAACGGCCCGCTGGCCCTGGCCTGCGCCTGCGATGCCGCACTCGCCGCCCCGGTACGCCGTCTCCGCCTGACGCGTGCCGGCGACACCTCCACACGCCTCGGCGAGACCGCCGACATCACGCTCACGATCACCAACCCGTCCCGCCGCCCGCTGCGAGCCCGGGTGCGGGACGCCTGGCCACCGAGCAGCTGGCAGCCCGGCACCGAGATCGAGGCCTCCCGCCACCAGCTGACCATCCCCCCGGGCGAGCGCAGGCGCCTGACGACCCGGCTGCGCCCCACCCGCCGCGGCGACCGCCAGGCCGACCGCGTGACGATCCGCTCCTACGGCCCCCTCGGCCTGTTCTCCCGCCAGGGCACCCACAAGGTGCCCTGGACTGTACGGGTTCTGCCCCCGTTCACCAGCCGAAAGCATCTCCCGTCGAAACTCGCCCGATTGCGGCAACTCGACGGCCGCACGAGCGTGCTGACGCGGGGAGAGGGAACCGAGTTCGACAGCCTCCGCGAGTACGTCCCCGGCGACGACACCCGCTCGATCGACTGGCGAGCCACCGCCCGGCAGTCCACGGTCGCCGTCCGCACCTGGCGCCCTGAACGAGACCGGCACATCCTGCTGGTCCTGGACACCGGACGCACCTCAGCGGGTCGCGTGGGCGCCGCGCCCCGCCTGGACGCCTCCATGGACGCCGCCCTGCTCCTCGCCGCGCTCGCCTCTCGGGCCGGCGATCGCGTGGCCCTCCTCGCCTACGACCGCCGGGTACGCGCCCTCGTCCAGGGCCGATCCTCGGGAGAGGTACTGCCGGCCCTGGTCAACGCGATGGCGCCCCTTGAACCGGAACTCGTCGAAACCGATGCACGAGGCCTCACCGCAACGGCACTGCGCACGGCGCCGCGCCGCTCCCTGATCGTCGTGCTCTCCACCCTCGACGCGGCTCCGATGGAACAGGGCCTGCTCCCGGTCCTTCCGCAGCTCACCCAGCGGCACACCGTCCTGGTGGCCTCGGTCGCGGACCCGCACATCGCGCGGATGGCCCAGGCCAGGGGCAGCGCCGAGGCGGTTTACGAGGCCGCGGCGGCGGCTCAGGCACAGAGCGAGCGTCAGCACATCGCGGAACAGCTCCGTCGCCATGGAGTGACGGTGGTGGACGCAACTCCTGAAGACCTGGCACCGGCACTGGCAGACGCATATCTCGCGCTGAAGGCGGCGGGTCGGCTCTGAAAAGAGCGGGCCGGCTCAGCCGCCCATAAGCGCCATAAATGCGGAAAGGCCCACACCAGACGGTGTGGGCCTTTCCCAAAAATTGTTCGGCGGTGTCCTACTCTCCCACAGGGTCCCCCCTGCAGTACCATCGGCGCTGTGAGGCTTAGCTTCCGGGTTCGGAATGTAACCGGGC